>NZ_JBWJPA010000006.1:0-276158 GCF_056393075.1 Stenotrophomonas sp. Steno-Z10-HUANG | reverse complement strand
TTGCTCAATCGAAAATCCTTCGGCCCGGCCCGGCCACGCCGGAATCCGTGAAACCCACCTTCGGAAAACCACCCGGTAACGCATGGGCCCGCGGCGGAAGGGGAAACAACGGCGCCTAGGGCCGCCGGTGTCGTAAAGCGTGACGCCGCCTGACGGCGCCGTTGGCGTTTTCCACCCCTCAAGTCAGCGTTGCTGCGGGCGTTGCCCGGCGGTAAACCGCCCTGCGCGTGGCAAGGGTGGGTGCGGTGATGCGTACCGCCTCGTCGTTACCGCACGCTCCAGCAGCTGTATGCCTGCCTCTCGCTCACGCGCTACGTGCGAGTCCTCGAATCTGCAGGAGGGCGCGCTGCGATGGCTGCCCTGCAGGCGCGGGCCTGGCTGCTGCACCGGAACCGATCCGCCCAGGCCAGGGCGTGGAGCAGGTGCAGCCTCAAGCTGATCGTCGCCCACCGCACATACGACAACGGCGCCAAAAGGCGCCGTTGTTTCCATCATTGCCGCCAGAACGCGAAGATCACACCCGCCCGAACACCAGCGTCGCGTTCGTGCCCCCAAAACCAAAACGGTTCGACATCACCCTCTGCAACCGCGCTTCCTGCGTCGAACGCAGGATCGGAAAACCCTCCGCGCGCGGGTCCAGCGTGGTGATGTTCGCTGAGCCGGCCATGAAACCGTTGCGCATCACCGGCCGTGCAGGTGCACGACCGATGCGGATCAGTCGTTGGCCGTGCGCCGGCCTTGCATCATGCGATCGCGGTCGGCCTTGAACGGGTTGCCTTCGTACCAGTTGGGCCAACTGTCGCCACCCGCCAGTTCGCGGCCGACGCCGTACAGGAGTTCGAGGTCCTGCAGGGCGCCGTCGAGCCTCCAGCTGGCAGCGTCGTAC
This sequence comes from Stenotrophomonas sp. Steno-Z10-HUANG, assembly GCF_056393075.1. Classification (NCBI taxonomy): domain Bacteria; kingdom Pseudomonadati; phylum Pseudomonadota; class Gammaproteobacteria; order Lysobacterales; family Lysobacteraceae; genus Stenotrophomonas; species Stenotrophomonas sp. Steno-Z10-HUANG. The sequence goes on along the minus strand of NZ_JBWJPA010000006.1, from coordinate 275,272 downwards.
TCGTCGCGCGGACTGTGGTAACGCTCGCGGGCATAGGCTTCGGCGGCTTTCCTGCCGGCCTCGACCCCGCCATCCAGAAGGTCCACCCCGCCGCCAGCGTAGAGCGCCGGAACGCCGGCCTTGGCGAAGTTGAAATGATCCGAGCGGAAATAGAAGCCGCTCTGCACCGCCGACTCCGCGTGCAGGGTCCGCTTCTGCGCCGCCGCCAGGGGCTTGAGGATGTCCTCGAGCTCCGAGCTGCCATAGCCGGTGACGGTCATGTCGCGGGCGCGGCCATTGACCGACATCGCGTCGATGTTGATCACGCCGGCGATCTTGTCCAGCGGGAAGGTGGGATGGCTGACGTAATACTGCGAGCCGAGCAGGCCGGACTCCTCCAGCGTCACCGCAAGGAACACCACCGAGCGCTCCGGCGCCGGCTGCTGGTGGACCATCGCGTCGGCGATCTCGAGGATGCCGGCTACGCCGGTGGCGTTGTCCACGGCACCGTTGTAGATGTCGTCGCCGGCCTGCGCGTCGTGTGCCTGGTCCGCCTGCCTGCCCAGGTGGTCCCAATGCGCCATGTAAAGCACGGCCTCGTCGGCGCGCCTGCTGCCGGGCAGGACGCCCACGACATTGCGCGACTTCTTCTCCGCGATGCTGCTCTTCAGGTCCAGCGACAGCGTGGTACGCAGCGGTACCGGCTTGAAGCCGCGCCTGCCGGCATCGCGATAGGCCTTGTCCAGGTCGAGCCCGGCATCGGCGAACAGCTGCCGTGCCGCTTCCGCACTCAGCCAGCCCTGCGCCTGCAGGCGTGGCTCCTTGTCTTCGGCAGCCGGCAGGTCGTACTGCGCGCCCCCCCAGGAGCTGCGCACCACGTCCCAGCCGTATGCCGCGCCCGCGGTGTCATGCACGATCAGCGCCGCGGTGGCGCCCTTGCGCGCGGCTTCCTCGAACTTGTAGGTCCAGCGCCCGTAATAGGTCATGCGCTTGCCCTCGAACAGGCGCGCATTGCCCGCGTGGAAGCCGGGGTCATTGACCAACATCACCACGGTCTTGCCCTTCCAGTCCTGGCCGGCATAGTCGTTCCAGTCCTGCTCCGGCGCATCCACCCCGTAGCCGACGAACACCATGTCGCTGGCGTCGATCCGCACTTCCGGCTGGCCGCTGCGGGTGCCGACCACCATGTCGCTGCCGAAGGCGAGCGTGCGCCGGGCGTCGCCATGCACGAGTGTGAGCACGGTTGCGGGATCGGCGATGGTCTCGGTCATCGGCACTTCCTGGAACCAGCTGTCGCCGTTGCCCGGTTGCAGGCCGATGCGCTGCATCTGGTCGCGGATGTAGTCGACGGTCAGCTGTTCGCCGCGGCTGCCTGGCGCGCGTCCTTCGAACGCATCCGATGCCAGCGTCTTCACCAGTTCGGCGAAGTCCGCGGCGTTGATGCCGGTGGAGAATGCATGTCCCGGCGCGGGAGCGGGCACCGGCGCCTGCGGCGGCGTGGCCTCTTGCCGGCACGCGGCCAGCGCCGCGCCCGCGGCGAGGCACAACAGGAATCTGCGGGGCATGGAACCGGGCTCCGGATGAAAGGGGAAGCCCGATTCTAGGCAAGCCTGCCGCGAAGCGCTCAATCCTTCGGCGCGGCCTCGCTGTCGAAGCGCCGCACGGTGGCGCCGCTGACCGGGCCGATGGAGGCGCTGTCGTGCACGTACAGCGTCACTTCGCGCTCGAAGTTGAGCGGGCCGTCGACCTTCGCGTTGGGGCCGATGATCACCCGCGGCTTGCGTGGGGGCGTCAGTGACAGGCTGAACGACGGCTTGGTCACGCGGATGCCGCCCTTCACATGCGAGCCGATGCCGACGGTGATGTCGCCGTTCACCGTTTCGATGTTGCGCCCGACCTCGGTCCCGACCAGGCCGATGCCACCGTTGACGGTTTCCACGCCGCCGCCGATGCGTCCGCCCTGGTCGATGAAGATGCCACCGTTGACGGTTTCCACGTCGCCGGAGAGGACCAGCCCGCGTCCGGCACGCACCGCGCCGTTCACCGTCTCCAGACTGCGCGCCTGCACGTTGTCGTCGGCATTGATGCTGCCGTTGACGGTTTCCACGCTGCGTGCCTGCACGCCCTTGGCGAGGTGGATGCTGCCATTGACGGTGTCCAGGTCGCGGTAGGCGGTGCCGGAGTCGGTACGGATGCTTCCGTTCACCTTGCTGATGTCGTCGGACGCCATCGCCAGTGGGCTGGCCAGGCCCAGGGCCAGCAGAAGAAGGAATCGGTTCATCGCGGGTCTCCGTCGGGATTTCCTGTGGGCGAGCCGGGATGGCACCATGGCTGGATACAATCCGCATCTGCCTGAAGTCACTGGAATGCCCTTGCGACCCTCCCGCCGCCCGCCCGCCCGCTTCCCGGCACCGCTGGCCTGGGCCGCCGGCTGCCTGCTGGGGCTGTCGCTGCTGGTGCCGTCCGCGCCGGCGCAGAACACCCCGCGCGATGCGGAAAAGAAGCTGCAGCAGGTACGCGGCGAACTCAAGAACGTGGCCCAGGAGCGGCAGCGCCTGCAGGCCGAGCGGGAAGCGGCGTCGCGGCGGCTGCGCGAGGCCGACCAGAAGGTGGCCCGCAGCGGCCGGGCGGTGGCCGACACCGAGGCGGCGATGCGCCGCGAACAGCAGGCACTGGCCGGGCTGCAGCAACGCCGCGCCACGCTTGAAGCCAACCTGTCGCGGCAGCGCGAGCAGCTTGCCGCGCTGCTGCGCGGCGCCTACCGGCTGGGCAACCATGCCCCGCTGAAGTTGCTGCTGTCGCAGGACCGCGTGGCTGACGCCAATCGCGAACTGGCCTACCACCGTTACCTGCAGCGCGAGCGGGCGCGGACCATCGCCTCGCTGGCCGGCGATCTCCAGGCGCTTTCAGCGAACGAACAGGAGATCCTGGCGCGCAGCCGCGAGCTGGAGCAGGCACGCGCGCAGCAGCGCGAGCAGGCTGCCGCGCTGGCCGAGGACCGGCGCAGGCGCGCGCAGCTGGCGGCCGAGCTGGACCAGCGCTACCAGGACCGCAGCGAGCGGGAGAAGGTGCTGGGCAAGGACGCGCGGGCACTCGAGCAGCTGCTCTCCAGCCTGCGCGCGGCGGCCGCACGCGCCGAGGCCGAGCGCAAGGCGGCCGCGCGCCGTGCCGCCGCCGAGCAGTCGCGCCAGGCGGCCACCGGGACGGCGCGGCCCACCCCCGGCAAGGTGCCGCCGCGGGTCACCGCGAATGCGCCGGCACCGAAGGTCGGCGGGCTGGGCTGGCCGTTGTCCGGCAACCTGCTGGCCCGCTACGGCGGGCGCCTGCCGGATGGCCGCACCAGCAGCGGGGTGTTGATCGGTGCCCCGCCCGGCACCACGGTGACCGCAGTCGCCGACGGCACGGTGGTCTTCTCCGACTGGATGACCGGCTACGGCATGATCCTGATCGTCGACCACGGCAATGGCTACATGAGCCTGTATGCCCACAACGACACCCTGCTGCGCGATTCGGGCGCGCGCGTGCGCCGCGGCGAGGCGGTGGCACGGGTCGGCAACTCCGGTGGCCAGGGCGTGACGGCGCTTTACTTCGAGCTGCGCCGCAACGGCCAGCCGGTGGACCCGGGTACCTGGCTGCAGCGCCAGTGAGCGGCGGCTGAGCGGGCGCCCCCGGCGGCGGCCGCGTTCAACGTGAATTCCACCGGCGTTCGCGCATAATCGGTCCGACGCGCATGGTGCGCATCCGTTTTCATGGAGTGGTTCATGCGTGTAGCCGGCCTTGCTGCTGCCCTGCTGTTCGCACTGTCGCCGGCCGTCGGCCTGGCGCAGGGCGCCCCGGACAAGACGCCCAAGGCGGACGACCCCGATGCCCAGGAGTCGGTCACCTCGCGGGTGCCGCTGGACGAGATCCGCCGCTTCGTCGCGGTATACAACGCGGTGCGCGCCGCCTACGTGGACCCCGTGGACGACAAGAAGCTGATGCAGTCGGCGGTGCGCGGCCTGCTGCTGGACCTGGATCCGCACAGCACCTATTTCGACAAGGAAGACGCGCAGGCCTTCGATGAGCAGGCCACGGGCGCCTACGAGGGCATCGGCGTCGAGCTGTTGCAGCAGGACGGTGCGCTCAAGGTGGTGTCGCCGATCGACGAAACGCCCGCCGCGCGGGCCGGGTTGCGCGCCGGCGACCTGATCGTGGCCATCGACGGCAAGCCGATCAGTGCGTTCGAGGCGATGGAACCGCTGCGCGGTCCCGCCGGCAGCAAGGTCGTGCTGACCATCGAGCGCGGCGAGGAAAAGCCGTTCGACGTGACCGTCACCCGCGAGACCATCCGCGTCACCAGCGTGCGCAGCCGGATGCTCGAGCCGGGCTATGGCTATGTGCGCATCAGCACCTTCCAGGCCGATACCGGCGCCGACTTCCAGAAGCACCTCGCGCAACTGCAGTCGCAGGCCGGCGGCAAGCTGAAGGGCCTGGTGCTGGACCTGCGCAGCAATCCGGGCGGCCTGCTCACCGCGGCGGTGCAGGTTGCCGACGATCTGCTGGAGAAGGGAGGGATCGTCAGCACGCGCGGCCGCATCTCGGTCAGCGATGCCCGGTTCGAGGCCACGCCCGGCGACCTGATGAAGGGCGCGCCGGTGGTAGTGCTGGTGGATGCCGGTTCGGCGAGTGCTTCGGAAGTGCTGGCCGGTGCGCTGCATGACAACCAGCGTGCGCGCATCGTCGGCAGCCGCACGTTCGGCAAGGGCTCGGTGCAGACCGTGCTGCCGCTGGACAACGGCGACTCGGTAAAGCTCACCACCGCGCGTTACTACACGCCCAGCGGACGTTCGATCCAGGCCACCGGCATCGTACCGGACGTGGAATTGACCCCGGATCCGGGCACCACGGACAAGGACATGCCGGCTGCCATCGCCGATTTCAGCGAGGCCAAGCTGCCGGGCCACCTGCGTGGCGACGACGAGACCAGCGGCGTCGCCACCGGCGTCGTGTTGCCGGGCGAAGGGCCGGTGCGCTCGGCCCTGCGTGAGCTCAAGCGACCGGGCTCGCTCGCTGCCCGGCCCGCGGCCGCGGCACGGCCGGATGTCCCGGCGAAGCCGCCGGCAGCGCCTGCGCCGGCGGGCGTCAACGTGCCGGCCAGGCCGGAGGCGGCCGACGGCGGCAAATAGCGCGCGCTCCCCGCGTACCGCGGGGCCTGCGTGTCAATCGCCGGTGCGCGCCGCGGCAAGCCCGGCGATGGGAAGGCAGCAGCGGCGCGCGGCCGGGCGTGCTGCACGCGTGCCGCCAATTCCGCGGCGATGATCCCGCAGCCGGTGCTCAGCGTGGCTTGGCGGGCATCGGGAACGGGGTGACCACCTTCTCGCCGGTGGCCGCATCGCGGATGGCCGATTGGCCCTTCTTTTCCACTTCCTCGATGCGCACGATGCTCTGCATCGGCAGGTGCAGCACCTTGGTGTCGGCGAACTCCTCACGCAGGCGCTCTTCGGTGGGATCGACCACCAGCCCGTCGTGCAGGTCGAACACCAGCTCGGCGATTTCGTTGAATCCCCACAGGTGGCTGCTGCCCACGCGCCGGGCATACAGCTCGTAGACCTTGCCGTGGTTGAGGAACGTGATCTTGTACAGGGGCTTGCTGCTCATGGCGCGATTATAGGGAGCGCGCGGAGCCGGCGGCTGCTAGAACCCGTGGCGCTTGCGCAGCCGCCGGGCGATGGCCGCGCGCACGTACAGCCCGTAGACGATACCGAACAGGAAGCCGGACAGGTGCGCCGACCAGGCCACCATGCCGAAGCTGGGGCCGATGTAGGCGAAGACGATCTGCAATGCCGCCCACACGCCGATCAGCAGATAGGCGGGCGCGCGGACGAACTCCAGGAACAGCCCCAGCGGCAGCACCACGCCCAGCCGCGCGCCGGGGAACAGCGCCAGGTAGGCCCCCAGCAGCGCCGATACCGCGCCGCTGGCGCCGATGATGATCTGGTCGGGCGATCCCATGGCGTACAGCGCCGCCAGGTTGGCCGCGGCACCGCCCAGCAGGAACAGCAACAACAGCCGCCACGGCCCCAGCACCCGCTCGGCCGGCAGCCCGAAGATCAGCAGGAACACCAGGTTGCCCAGCAGGTGCGACCAGTCCGCGTGCAGGAACAGCGCGGTGAACAGGCGCAGCACGCTGCCGTCGCGCAGTGCGGCCCACCAGTCCTGGGGATTGCCCAGGCCGGTGGACAGCGCGCCCCAGTCCATCCACAGCGAACGCCGGGCCTCGTCCGGCCGCGAGATCGACCAGAGAAAGGCCAGCCAGATCGCCGCGAACAGCAGCGGCACCGCCCAGCGGAGTCCGGGTTTGTCGCGGGAGGGAATGGAAACGAACATGGACGCGGAAGCCTACCCCGTGCGGGGCCGGACAGGGTGATGGAGCCGAAGGAAATGAATGCGGGGGCGTTATTGTTTAGTTAACAAGCTTGATGGATACTGCATACGGCGTCGTATGTCGGGAGGGGAATCCGGCGCACCGCAGGGCCGTTCGACGGCACCGGGTGCAGGCGCACAACGAATCACCTTTGGCCTACGGAGAGAGCTTCCAACATGCATACCGCTTCCACCCTCGCACGCGTCACCGCCCTGGCCGTCGGCATTGCCGGTGCCCTGGCTTTCAGCCACGCCGACGCCGCCGCGTTCCAGCTCAAGGAGAACAGCGCCAAGGGCCTGGGCCGCGCCTTCGCCGGTTCCAGCTCCGCCTGGGGCGATGCTTCGGTGATCGCCACCAACCCGGCTTCGATGCGCCTGCTCGACGGCCGCCAGTTCCAGGCCGATCTGAGCGCGATCAGCTTCTCGGCCAAGATGGAAGACGTCTACAGCGCCCGCAACGCCGGCCCGACCGGCGCTGGCAAGGGCACCCCGATCTCCGGCGGCAACGGCGGTGACGCCGGCATGATCGCCCCGGTTCCGGCCGCGTACTTCCACGTGCCGTTCGGCGAGAACGACAACATGCACTTCGGTCTGTCGCTGACCGCGCCGTTCGGTTTCAAGACCGAATACGACCGCGACTGGGTGGGCCGCTACCACGGCACCAAGACCGACCTGAAGGCGGTCGACCTGGGCGCGGCGTTCTCCTATGACGTCAACCCGTACGTGTCCTTCGGCGCCAGCGTGTTCGTCGAGCACCTGACCATCGAGCTGGCCAATGCCGTGGACTTCGGCGCCGTGGCCTACAGCTCCAGCAAGGGCGCCAGCGCCGCGCTGGGCCTGGTGCCGGGCAGCGCCGATGGCTACGCCACCGTCGAAGGCAACAACAATGCCGTCGGCTACGTGATCGGCGGTACCTTCAGCCCGACCGAGAACACCAACATCGCGCTGAGCTATCGCTCCAAGGTCGAGCACAAGATCACCGGCGGCAAGGCCCGCTTCGATGTCCCGGGCAAGGTCGACGCGGTGCTGGGCCTGGCGGCCAAGGGCCTGTTCGTCGACACCAGCGGCAAGGCCACGGTGACCCTGCCGGCCTCGGCCACCCTGAGCGTGACCCACAAGGTCAACGACCGCTGGACGGTGATGGGCGACGTGTCGCGCACCGCCTGGGCCACCGCGTTCGACAAGGTGACCGTGGACTTCGCGTCGAACCAGCCGGACAACGTGCTGGTGTTCGGCTACAAGGACACCACCTTCGGTTCGATCGGTACCGAGTACAAGCTGTCCGACACCATCACCCTGCGTGGCGGCGTGGCCTATGACGAGACCCCGACCACCTACGGCCACCGCGACGTGCGCGTGCCGGACGTGACCCGCAAGTGGCTGTCGTTCGGCCTGGGCTGGACCCCGAAGGAGAACACCGAGTTCAACTTCGGCTACACCCACCTGTTCACCAACGACCCGGCGATCAACGCCACCAGCAGCACCGGCAACGTGCTGCAGGGCAAGTACAAGGTCGGTGGCGACATCCTGGCCGCGTCGATGAACTACAAGTTCTGATCCGGGCACGCCTGGTACGACTGACCGGAGGGCCCCGCGCAAGCGGGGCCCTTCGCTTTCGTGGGCGGCGCATTGCCGCGCGTACCGTCGCCCCGCGGCGCACGACGGGCGACAATGCGGCATGAACCTGTCCGACCCCGCCTTCCAGCTGGAGCTGGCCGCCAACATCGCCGTCGCCGGTTCGATCCTGCTGGCCGGCCGCAACAACGTACACACATGGTGGCTGGGCATTGTCGGTTGCGCGCTGTTCGCGCTGGTGTTCCAGCGGTCGCACCTGTACGCGGACATGGTGCTGCAGTTCTTCTTCGTCGCGATCAGCGTGCTGGGCTGGTGGCAGTGGCTGCGCGGCGACCACGGCGCGCCGCTGCCGATCACCTCGTTGCGACCGCGCGCGTGGGCCTGGCTGGTACCGCTGGCGCTGCTGGCCACGTTCGGCTACGGCTGGATGCTGACCCGTCTGACCAACGCCTATGCACCGTATGTCGACTCTGCCGTGCTGGTGCTGAGCGTGATCGCGCAGCTGCTGATGATGCGGCGCAAGCTGGAGTCGTGGTGGCTGTGGCTGCTGGTGAACAGCATCGCGGTACCGCTGTATTACAGCCGCGGCCTGCACCTGACCTCGATCCTGTATGTCGGCTTCTGGATCAACGCGCTGGTGGCGCTGCGCCATTGGCGGCATCTGATGCGCGATGAGGCAAAGGCGGCCCATGCCGCTGCCTGAGCGGGCCGAGCGTGGCCTGGTGGTGGGCAAGTTCTGCCCGCTGCACCTCGGCCATGAACGACTGATCAACTTTGCCTCCACGCGCTGCCAGCAGTTGCTGGTGATCGGCTGGTCGCAGCCGGGCTTTGCCGGCTACAGCGCTGCGCGTCGCGAGCGCTGGCTGCGTGCGCGCTTCCCCCTGGCGACGGTGGTGGTACTGGATGATGCGCGGCTGGCAGCCTTGTGTGCCGAACACGGGCTGCCGCCGCGCGTGTTGCCGCAGGACAGCGACAGCGAGCAGGTGCAGCGCATGTTTACCGCCTGGCTGTGCCAGCACCTGTTTGATGGTCCGGTGCAGGCGGTATTCACCGGCGAGGACTACGGCGATGGCTTTGCCGACACGCTGGCGGCCTGCTTCAACGCGCCGGTGCGTCATGAACGGCTGGAGCGTACGCGTGATGTCGGACAGGCCAGCGGCACGCAGCTGCGTGCCGATCCACATGCACATCGGCACAGCCTTTCCGCCGAGGTATATGCGGCCTACGTGCAGCGCGTGGCGTTCATTGGTGGCGAGTCCACCGGGAAGACCACGCTGGCGCGCATGATGGCCGAGCATATGCAGACCGCCTGGGTGCCGGAATATGGCCGCACGTTATGGGAGCGGCAGGGAGGAGAACTGAAGCCGGAGGATCTGCTTCGCATCGCAATGACACAGCCACAACACGAAGACGAGGCCGCGCGGCGCGCGTATCGCTGGTTGTTCTGCGATACCACGCCGTGGGTGACGCTGGGCTACAGCGGTTGGATGTTTGGTGCGGCACCGGAGGCACTGCAGCAGGCTGCACTGCGGCCATATGACCTGCTGTTCCTGTGCGCGCCGGATATTCCGTTCGACCAGGACGGCACGCGGTTGGGGGAGGCATTCCGCGCGCAGCAGCATGCGTGGTACGTGCACGAGCTGCAGGCGCGGGGTGCCCAGTACGTGCTGCTGCAGGGCGACCTGGAAGCGCGCATCGCGACGGTGCGGCACGCGCTGGCCAAGCGTGCGGACAGCCGGTTCAGCGTGGCGGCATGATCGTCGCCAGGCATGGCCCGGCGCGACCGGTAGAGCACGAAAAACCCCGCCTGCGCGGGGTTTTTCGTTCACGGGGACATGCCGGCAATCAGTCGCCCAGGGTCAGCAGCGAGGCGTTGCCGCCGGCGGCAGTGGTGTTGACCGTCACCGTCTTCTCGGTGGCGAAGCGCAGCAGGTAGTGCGGGCCGCCGGCCTTCGGGCCGGTGCCGGACAGGCCCTGGCCGCCGAACGGCTGCACCCCGACCACCGCGCCGATCTGGTTGCGGTTGACGTAGACGTTGCCGACGTTGACGCGCGAGGCGATGCGCTCGACGGTCTCGTCGATGCGCGAGTGCACGCCCAGGGTCAGGCCGTAGCCGGTGGCGTTGATCTGGTCGATCACCGCGTCGAGCTGGTCGGCCTTCCAGCGGATCACGTGCAGTACCGGCCCGAAGATCTCCCGGTGCAGCTGGCCCAGGTCCTTCAGCTCGTAGGCGCGCGGGGCGAAGAAGGTGCCGTGCGCAGTGGCGTCGGACAGCGGCGCGGTGGCGATCAGGCGGGCTTCGGCATCCATGCGCACGGCGTGTTGCTCGAGGATCCGCAGCGCGTCGGCGTCGATCACCGGGCCGACGTCGGTGGACAGTTCGCCCGGGTCGCCGACCTTCAGTTCGGCCATGGCACCGGCCAGCATGCCCATCACCTTGTCGGCGATGTCGTCCTGCACGAACAGCACGCGCGCCGCCGAGCAGCGCTGGCCGGCCGAGGTGAAGGCCGAGCCGATCGCGTCCTTGACCAGTTGCTCCGGCAGCGCCGAGGAGTCGGCGATGAAGGCGTTCTGGCCGCCGGTCTCGGCGATCAGCACGCCGATGGCGGCGTCGCGCGCGGCCATCGCGCGGTTGATGGCGCGGGCGGTTTCGGTCGAGCCGGTGAACGCCACGCCGGCCACGCGCGGGTCGGCGGTGAGCGCGGCGCCGACGGTGGCGCCGTCGCCCGGCAGGAACTGCAGCACCTCGGCCGGCACGCCGGCGTCGTGCAGCAGCTTGACCGCGTAGTAACCGACCAGGTTGGTCTGCTCGGCCGGCTTGGCGATGACGCTGTTGCCGGCGGCCAGCGCGGCGCTGACCTGGCCCAGGAAGATCGCCAGCGGGAAGTTCCACGGGCTGATGCAGACGAACACGCCGCGGCCGTGCAGCTGCAGCTCGTTGCTCTCGCCGGTGGGGCTCGGCAGCGTTTCGGCGTGACCGAACTGCTCGCGCGCCTGCTTGGCGTAGTAACGCAGGAAATCCACCGCCTCGCGCACTTCGGCGACGCTGTCCGGCAGGCTCTTGCCGGCTTCCTTCACGCACAACGCCATGAACTCGGCGATGCGCGCTTCCAGCTGGTCGGCGGCATGCTCGAGGATCGCGGCACGGCTGGCGGCCGGCGTGCGGTTCCAGGCAGGCTGTGCGGCGACGGCGTTGGCCAGCGCCTGCTGCACGGTGGCGCTGTCGGCGGCCTGCCAGTGGCCGACCACGTCGCGGTGGTCGGCCGGGTTGGTCACCGCGACGCTGGCGCCGGCGGGCGTGGCGCCGGGCACCAGCGGGGCGGCCTGCCACGGCTTGACGGCGGCGTTGAGCTGCCCGGCGAGGGCACGCAGTGCGTTGTCGTTGGCGAGGTTGATGCCCATGGAGTTGTTCCTGTCGTGGTTCTGGCTGCGCAGCAGGTCGACCGGCAGCGGGATCTTGGGGTGCGGGATGGAGGCGAACGAGGACACGGCCTCGACCGGATCGCGGATCAGCTCGTCGATGGACACGTCCTCGTCGGTGATGCGGTTGACGAAGCTGGAGTTGGCGCCGTTCTCGAGCAGGCGGCGCACCAGGTAGGGCAGCAGGTCCTCGTGCGAACCGACCGGCGCGTAGACGCGGCAGGGCACGCCCAGGCGGTTGGCCGGGATCACTTCGGCGTACAGGTCGTCGCCCATGCCGTGCAGCTTCTGGTGCTCGTAGGTGCGGCCCTGTGCGATCTGCTTCACCGCGGCGATGGTGGCCGCGTTGTGGGTGGCGAACATCGGGTACAGCACGTCGCTGTGGCCGAACAGCCGCCTGGCGCAGGCCAGGTAGGACACGTCGGTGTTCTGCTTGCGGGTGAACACCGGGTAGCCGGGCAGGCCATCGATCTGCGCGCGCTTGATCTCCGCGTCCCAGTAGGCGCCCTTGACCAGCCGCACCTGCAGGCGGTGGCCGATGCGGCGGGCCAGGTCGGCCAGGTAGTCGATCGTGTACGGGGTGCGCTTCTGGTAGGCCTGCACCACGATGCCGAAGCCTTCCCAGCCCTTGAGCGAAGGATTGGTGACCACCCGTTCGATGATGTCCAGCGAAAGCTCCAGGCGATCGGCCTCCTCGGCGTCGACGGTGCAGCCGATGCCGTAGGACTTGGCCAGCTGCGCCAGCTCCAGCACGCCCGGCACCAGGTCCGCCAGCACCCGCTCGCGCTTGGCGTGCTCGTAACGCGGGTACAGCGCCGAGAGCTTGATCGAGATGCCGTGCGAACGGGTCACGTCGCCATCGGCGCTGCCGCCGCGTGCCAGGTTGTCCGTGCCGATGGCATGGATCGCGCGCCGGTAGTCTTCCAGGTAGCGCAGCGCATCCTTCATGGTCAGCGCGCCTTCGCCGAGCATGTCGAAGGAATAGCGGTAGTTGCCGTTGTCGCCCTTGTGCGAGCGCGCCAGCGCCTCGTCGATGGTGCGGCCCATGACGAACTGGTGGCCCATGATCTTCATCGCCTGGCGCACGGCCAGGCGGATCACCGGTTCGCCGACGCGGCCTATCAGGCGCTTGAAGGCGCCGTGCACGTCGCGCTTGGTGTCGTCGGCCAGGTCGACCAGGTGGCCGGTCAGCATCAGGCCCCAGGTCGAGGCATTGACCAGCACCGAATCGGACTGGCCCATGTGCCGCTTCCAGTCGGCCTCGCCGAGCTTGTCGCGGATCAGCTTGTCGGCGGTTTCCTGGTCGGGGATGCGCAGCAGCGCCTCGGCCACGCACATCAGCAGCACGCCCTCCTCGCTGCCCAGGTCGTACTGGCGCATGAACGCCTCGATCGCGCCCTGGTTGCGGGCGCGGGCACGCACCCGGCGCACCAGGTCGGCGGCGGTGGCCTGGACCCGTGCCTGTTCGTCGGCCGGCAGGCGGGCCTGTTCCAGCAGCTCGCGCACATGGGTGGTTTCGTCTTTCAGCCAGGCATCGGTGATGGCCTGGCGCAGTGCGGCCGGTGGCGGGGGCAGTTCGGGCGAGAGCAGCGGCCGCGCCGTGGCGGCCTGGGCGGAGGGTGTTGCATTCATGGGCATGACCACGTCGGGACACGTTGGGATTCGGCCATTTTAATCCCTCGCGTCAAATTTCCCAGCCCTCGCCGGCGCCGCGCTGGGGCGGCAAAACCATTGGTGGGTGGGCGATTCGGGTAAACAGGCGGGGCGGATTCTGTTTGTGCTGAATCCGGCAAATTTTCTGCCGATGTCGTTTCAGCCGGCGGCCGATCCAGTGTGCAGTGCAGCAATCACAACAATGATGAATGAGAGCTTGCCGGGGTGATTGGGCGGGGCTACCATCGAAGCCGTTTTCCGCGGTACGGACGCGGTTGCGACATGATCGAGATGCTTCGGCGGGTTGAAGGCGACTCACGTGCGCAGCTGGTGCTGCATCCCCCACGGGCGCTCAGTGCCCGGCAGTTCGTCCTGTTGTTCGTCGCGCTGGCAGGGTTGATGGCGTTCTCCGCAGGCTTGGGTTGGCTGTCTGGAAACGTTTTCGCCCCGGTCTTCGCGCTATTGCATTGCTTCCTGGTGGGAGCTGCCCTGCGCGCGTCCTGGCGCAGCGGCGAACGCCGGGAAGAGATCCGGGTAGGACCGGACTGCGTGGAGGTGATTCCCGCAGCCGGATGTCCGCCGGTCTTCCGCGCCCACCCGTATTGGGTGCGCCTGGTGATCGAGGACGAACGGGTCGTGCTGGTCTCCAGCGGAAAGCGGGTCGAAGTGGGGAGTCTCCTCGCGCCCGCCGAACGCAGGGAACTGGCGGCGACGCTGGATGGCTTGCTCGCGGCCAGTGACGGCCGCAACCGATGACGTCAAGGGTCTAGGCAATGAAGCAAAGCAACAGGTGGGGAGTGTGGTGCAGGCAGGGTCTGGGGGTGGCGGCAATGGCGCTGGCCGCACCCATGGCATGGGCCCAGGCGGGTGATCCCAAGCCCTGGCAGCTCAACATGGGCAAGGGCGTCACCCACACCGCGCGCATGGCGTGGGACGCGCACATGGTGGCGCTGTGGGTATGCACGGTCATCGGCCTGATCGTGTTCGCCGCGATGGGCTATGCGATCGTCAAGTTCCGCAAGTCCAAGGGCGCGGTGGCGGCGCAGTTCTCGCACAACACCAAGGCCGAGATCATCTGGACCGTCATCCCGATCATCATCCTGGTGGTGATGGCATGGCCGGCCACGGCCAAGCTGATCGCCATGTACGACACCCGCGATTCCGAGATGACGGTGAAGATCACCGGCTATCAGTGGATGTGGAAGTACGAATACCTGGGCGAGGACGTGGCGTTCACCAGCCGCCTTGACCGCAAGTCCGACGAGGTGCGCCAGAGCGGCGCGGTGCCGACCCTGGCGTCCGACCCGCACTACCTGCTGGACGTGGACAACCCGCTGGTGCTGCCGGTCGATACCAAGGTTCGTTTCGTCATCACCTCCGACGACGTGGTCCACGCCTGGTGGGTGCCGGCGCTGGGCTGGAAGCAGGACGCCGTGCCGGGCTTCATCAACGAGCGCTGGACCAACATCGAGCAGGAAGGCGTGTACCGCGGCCAGTGCGCCGAACTGTGCGGCAAGGACCACGGGTTCATGCCGATCGTGGTCAAGGCTGTGTCCAAGGACGAGTTCAAGGCGTGGCTGGCCTCGCGCAAGCCCGCGCCTGCGCCGGCCGCCGAACCCGCCCCGGCCGCCGAGCCGGCGCCCGCCACCGACGCCCCGCAGCTGGAGGCCGCGCCTGCCGCGGAGCCGGCGCCCGCGGCGCCCGGCGCCTGATACCGCCGCGCGCCGGCCGCTGCCGGCGCGATGCCTGGAAACTGGATAACGAGGTATAGCTGCAATGGCGAACTCCGCAGTGGGCCACTCCGACCATCACGGCCACCAGCAAGGCTTCTTCGAGCGTTGGTTCTTTTCGACCAACCACAAGGACATCGGTACGCTGTACCTGCTTTTCAGCTTCCTGATGTTCATCATCGGCGCCTTCATGTCGGTGCTGATCCGCTGGGAGCTGATGGAGCCCGGGCTTCAGCACATGAAGCCGGAATTCTTCAACCAGATGACCACCGTGCACGCGCTGGTGATGATCTTCGGCGGGGTGATGCCGGCCTTCGTGGGCCTGGCCAACTGGATGATCCCGCTGCAGATCGGCGCGCCGGACATGGCCCTGCCGCGCATGAACAACTGGTCGTTCTGGCTGCTGCCGGTGGCGTTCACGCTGCTGCTGCTGACCCTGTTCCTGCCCGGCGGCGCGCCCGCCGGCGGCTGGACCATGTACCCGCCGCTGTCGCTGCAGGGCGGCTACAACGTCGCCTTCAGCGTGTTCGCCATCCACGTGGCCGGCATCAGTTCGATCATGGGCGCGATCAACATCATCGCTACCGTGCTCAACATGCGCGCCCCGGGCATCGACCTGCTGAAGATGCCGATCTTCTGCTGGACCTGGCTGATCACCGCGTTCCTGCTGATCGCGGTGATGCCGGTGCTGGCCGGCGCGGTGACCATGCTGCTGACCGACAAGTTCTTCGGCACCAGCTTCTTCAATGCCGCCGGCGGCGGCGACCCGGTGATGTACCAGCACATCTTCTGGTTCTTCGGGCATCCCGAGGTCTACATCATGATCCTGCCGGCGTTCGGCGTGATCAGCGAGATCATCCCCACCTTCAGCCGCAAGCCGCTGTTCGGCTACCAGGCGATGGTGTACGCCACCGCGGCCATCGCATTCCTGTCGTTCATCGTGTGGGCGCACCACATGTTCACGGTGGGCATGCCGCTGGGCGGCGAGATCTACTTCATGTTCGCCACCATGCTGATCTCGATCCCGACCGGCGTGAAGGTGTTCAACTGGGTCAGCACGATGTGGAAGGGCGCGCTGACGTTCGAGACCCCGATGCTGTTCTCCATCGCCTTCGTGGTGCTGTTCAGCATCGGCGGCTTCTCCGGCCTGATGCTGGCCATCGTGCCGGCCGACTTCCAGTACCACGACACCTATTTCGTGGTGGCGCACTTCCACTACGTGCTGGTCACCGGCGCGGTGCTGGCGCTGATCGCGGCGGTCTACTACTGGTGGCCGAAGTGGACCGGGCGCATGTACAACGAGTTCTGGGGCAAGGTGCATTTCTGGTGGACGATGGTGTTCGTCAATCTGCTGTTCTTCCCGCAGCACTTCCTCGGCCTGGCCGGTATGCCGCGCCGCATCCCCGACTACAACCCGGTGTTCGCCGACTGGAACCTGGTCAGCTCGATCGGCGCGTTCGGCATGTTCGTCACCCCGTTCCTGATGGCCGCCATCCTGCTGTCGTCGCTGCGCAGCGGCCAGCGCGCCGAAGCGCGCGCCTGGGAAAGCGCCAAGGGCCTGGAGTGGACCGTGCCGTCGCCGGCGCCGGCGCATACCTTCACCGTGCCGCCGGTGATCCGGCCGGGTGACCTGGCCCACGACGACGTGACCCATTGAGGCGCGCGACGATGAGCCGTCCCGACTGGCAACCCGATGAGCTGGCCCTGCGCCGCCGCCGTTCGCGGCGCACGGCGCTGGTGGTGGGCGTGATCGCGGTACTGATCTACGCCGGCTTCATCCTGTCCGGGGTACTCGCGCATTGACCACGCCCGCGCCCCGGCCCGAACGCAATGCCGGCATCGTCCGGCTGCTCGGCGTGGCGCTGGGCGTGTTCGTGCTGACCTTCTCGCTGGTGCCGCTGTACCGCATCGCCTGCGAGAAGGTGTTCGGCGTGCGCCTTGAGCGTGGCGCCAGCCAGGCCGCCGCGTCCGCATCCGCCACCGGCAGGCGCCTGGTGCGGGTGGAGTTCGACGGCGGGGTCAATTCCAAGCTGCCGTGGGCTTTCCATCCGGAAAAGCTGACCATGGACGTGGTGCCGGGCGAGCTGAACGAGGCGCTGTACTTCGCCCGCAACGACAGCGACCACGCGCTGGTCGGCAGCGCCGTGCCCTCGGTGGCACCGGCCCGCGCGTCGGGCTATTTCAACAAGACCGAGTGCTTCTGTTTCACCGCGCAGACCCTGCAGGCCGGCGAGCAGCGCGAGATGCCGGTACGTTTCATCGTCGATCCGGACCTGCCCGCAGACGTCCGCACGATCACCCTGTCCTACACCTTCTTCAAGAATGACGCGCTGACGGCGCAGCTGGCGCCGGCTTCGGCCGGCGGCTCGTCGCACGCGGCCCCCTGACCACGGATCCGGAAGCAAGCCATGGCCCATAACACGCCTGATGCCAACGTCTACTTCGTGCCGAGCCAGAGTCGCTGGCCCTTCGTCGGCTCGATTTCCATGCTGGTGCTGATGGTCGGAGTGGCCAGCTGGCTCAACGACGCCAGCTGGGGCCGCTGGACCTTCTTCGTGGGCCTGGCGATGCTGGTGTTCACCTTGTTCCTGTGGTTCGGCGACGTCATCCGCGAGTCGGTCGGCGGCAACTACAACCGCCAGGTCGATGGCTCGTTCCGCATGGGAATGGTCTGGTTCATCTTCTCGGAAGTGATGTTCTTCGGCGCCTTCTTCGGCGCGCTGTTCTATACCCGCGTCTATGGCCTGCCCTGGCTGGGCGGCGAGGGCCACGGCGTGGCGACCAACGAAATCCTCTGGGACGGCTATTCGGCGGCTTGGCCGACCAACGGCCCCGGCGGCATCGGCGGTATGTTCCAGACCATCCCGGCGTGGGGCCTGCCGCTGGTCAATACGCTGATCCTGCTGAGCTCCGGCGCGACCCTGACCATCGCCCACCACGCGCTCAAGGCCGGCAACCGCCGGCAGCTGCTGATCTGGCTGGGCGCCACCGTGCTGCTGGGCTGCGTGTTCCTGTTCTTCCAGGCCGAGGAATACATGCATGCCTACGGCGAGCTCAACCTGACCCTGGGCTCGGGCATCTATGGCTCGACCTTCTTCATGCTCACCGGGTTCCATGGTGCGCACGTGGCGCTGGGCACGATCATGCTGATCGTGATGTGGCTGCGCTCGGCCAAGGGCCACTTCACCCGCGACAACCATTTCGGCTTCGAGGCCGCGGCGTGGTACTGGCACTTCGTCGACGTGGTGTGGCTGATGCTGTTCCTGTTCGTCTACGTGCTGTAAGCGGCAGGAAAGACAGGGAGCGGGGCATCGGACGGGATCCCGGCGCACCGCTCTCTGGTTCACTTCATGGACGCGCCCGGTGTCAGCCGCCGACGCCGTGCGGCCTGATCCAGCCGCTGTAGATGCCCAGGATCACCAGCAGGATCAGCACCACCGACAGCACGATGCGCCGGGTCAGGGCATTGACCGTGCGTTTGGTCTGGCCGCGGTCGATCATCAGGTAGTACAGCCCGGCGCCAAGATTCCAGACGATGACGATCAGGAACGCGATCACCAGCAGTGTCTTCAGCGAATCATTCATGCACGGCTCTAGGAGTGGGAAGGCGTTGCTATCTCACCCGCTCGCGGCGCCGTTGTCATGACGCGACAGCACACGGGGCTGCTGGGCTGGCTGCTGGCGTTGGCGGTGGCCGCGCTGTTCAGCGCGCTCGGCGCGTGGCAGTTGCAGCGCATGCACGACAAGCAGGCGCTGCTGGCGCAGGTGCCGCCGGAGCGCAGCCACGGGCTGGCGCTGGCGCAGGCGATGCGCGCGCCGGCCACGCTGCACTGGGTGCACGACACGCTCGAGTTCCTGCCCGCCACGGTGCTGCTGGACAACCAGCTGCGCGATGGTCGCCCCGGGCTGAAGGTGTACCAGGCCGCGCGCGCGGAAGGTGATGTGGTGCTGGTCGACCTGGGCTGGCTGCCGTTGCCGGGCGACCGCCGGTTGCCGTCCATCGTGCCGCTGCAGGGGCGGATCGAGGTGCAGGGCCTGTGGGCGCCGCCGCCGTCACCGGGCCTGGCGCTGGGGCCGGCGCTGGCGGCCACCGCGCAGCCGCGGGTGTGGTTGGCCACGCGCCTGGACATTCCCGCCGTCGCCGCGCAGCTGCAGCTGCCGGCCGCTGCGTTGCCGGGCCAGGTGCTGCGGCTGGATCCGGCCATGCCACTGGGTTACGCCCGCGACCTGGAGCTGCTGCCCAATACCCTGCCACCTTCGCGCCATCTCGGTTATGCGGTGCAGTGGTTCGCCATGGCGCTGGCGGTGCTGGTGATCGCCGGCGTGCTGCATGTCCGCCGCCGCGGGCGCTGAACGCCAAGCCATGGGAAAATGCCGCACATGAATGCCCTGACCCCGGAACAACTCGTCATCCGCAAGCGCGGCCGCCGCGTACTGCTGCTCATCTTCGCCCTGTTCTTCGGGTCGATGGCGCTGGCGGGCATCCTGCGCTTCTCCGGCTGGATGCCGCAGGTCAACCGCAACCACGGGCAGCTGTTCGACCCGGCGCTGGACCTGCGCCAGGAACGGCTGCGGCTGGCCGACGGCAGCGCCTATGCATGGAACCCGGCCGCCCGCCACTGGCGCATCGTGCTGGCGCCGGCCGCCGATTGCGCGCCGGCCTGCGTCACTTTGTCGCAGCAGCTGGACACCGTATGGCGGCTGTTCGGGCATAACGCCGATAATGTCGAGATACTGTGGCTGGGCACGCCGCCGGAACAGGTGGTGGCCTCGCCGGCGCTCAAGGTGCTGCAGGCCTCGCCGGCGTTCCGCGCGAAACTGCCGGGGGTGGACGACCCCGCCGGCATCCCGGTTTACGTGATCGATCCCAACGGCTTCGTGGTCCTGCGTTATGCGCCCGGCTTCGACCCGGGCGGCCTGCGCACCGATCTTTCCAGGCTGTTGAAACTGAAGTGAGTTCCATCCGATGAATGCCCCCGCGCGTCCGGCGCTGTACCGCAATTTCCACCGCCTGGCGTGGTTCGCCCTGATCATGACCGCGAGCACGATCATGTTCGGCTCGTTCGTGCGCCTGTCCGATGCCGGGCTCAGCTGCCCGGACTGGCCGACCTGCTACGGCCGCGTCACCTGGCCGCAGACCCAGGTGGAGGCCGCGCAGCACGTGGCCAGCGAGATCCGCCCGCTGGAAAGCCACAAGGCCTGGCGCGAGCAGGTGCACCGCTTCCTGGCCGGCCTGTTGGGCGTCGAGGTGCTGGCGCTGGCGCTGCTGGCCGCGCGCCGCCACCGCCGGGGCGTGGCCCAGGTGGTGACCGCCTCGGCGCTGGTGGCGCTGGCCATTCCCCTGTACATGCGCGGCGAACATGTCGCCTCCAGCGTGCTGGCGATCGGCGGCGAGGCCATCCTGCTGCTGGCGGCGCTGCGCTGGTCCAACATCGACCTGTCGCGCGCGGCGGTACTGACCCTGGCGGTGGTGATCTTCCAGGCGCTGCTGGGCATGTGGACGGTGACCTGGCTGCTCAAGCCCATCGTGGTCATGGGCCACCTGCTCGGCGGCATGCTGATGTTCAGCCTGCTGGTATGGATGGCGTGGAAGGCCACGCACCTGCCGATCACCCTGGTACAGGCACCGCGCCTGCGCTGGTGGCTGCGCGCCGGGTTGGCGCTGCTGGTGCTGCAGATCGCGCTGGGCGGCTGGGTCAGCGCCAACTACGCGGCGCTGGCCTGCGGCGGCGGCAGTGCGTCGCTGGACAATTTCCCGCGCTGCGTGAGCCAGTGGTGGCCGCCGCAGAACTACGCCGAAGGCTTCACCCTGTGGCGCGGCATCGGCGTGGACTACGAAGGCGGCGTGCTTGATGGCGCCTCGCGCATCGCCATCCAGATGGCGCACCGGATGATGGCCGTGGTCGTGGCCGTGTACCTGCTGGTGCTGTCGGTGCGCATGTTCCGCCTGCCGGGCATGCGCGGCTGGGCCAGCGCGCTGGGCGTGCTGGTACTGCTGCAGGTCACCCTGGGCGTGCTCAACGTCAAGCTCGCGCTGCCGCTGGCAGTGGCGGTGATGCACAACGGCGGCGCCGTGTGCCTGTTGTTCGTGCTGGTCTCGCTGCTGGCGCGGCTGCGTGCCCCGGAGTGAGCCGATGAGTACGACGTTGCGTGATTACTGGGACCTGACCAAGCCCAAGGTGGTGGCCCTGATCGTGTTCACCGCGCTGGTGGGCATGTTCCTGGCGATCCCCGGCTGGCCGACCGCCGCGCAGGCGCTGACCGGCGCGGTGGCCTTCATCGGCATCTGGCTCTCGGCGGGCGCCGCCGCGGCGATCAACCAGCTGCTGGATGCGCGCATCGACGCACAGATGGCGCGCACCTCGTGGCGGCCGCTGGTGGTGGGCAAGGTGACCCCGCGGCAGGTGCTGGTGTTCGCCGGTGCGCTGACCGCGCTGTCGATGACCATCCTGGTGCTGTGGGTGAACGTGATCACCGCGGTGCTGACCTTCGCCTCGCTGATCGGTTACGCGGTGGTCTACACCGTGTACCTGAAGCGGGCGACGTCGCAGAACATCGTCATCGGCGGCCTCGCCGGCGCGACCCCGCCACTGCTCGGCTGGGCGGCGGTGACCGGCATGCAGGGGGGCTCCGACTGGGCCTACGCCTCGCTGCTGGTGCTGATCATCTTCGTGTGGACGCCGCCGCATTTCTGGGCGCTGGCGATCTTCCGCCGCGCCGACTACGCCAAGGCCGCGGTGCCGATGCTGCCGGTCACCCATGGCGTGGCGCACACCCGCCGGCAGATCCTGTTCTATTCGGTGGTGCTGGTGGTGGTGACCCTGCTGCCGGTGGCGCTGGGCATGAGCGGGGTGTTCTATCTCGGCGGCGCTACCGTGCTGAACCTGGTGTTCCTGTGGTACGCGTGGAAGATGCAGGATCCGCCGGACGAAATGTTCAACATGCAGATGTTCGGCTACTCGGTGGTCTACCTGATGGCGCTGTTCGCCTTCCTGCTGGTGGACCACTGGCTGCTGCCCTGGCTTTGAGGCCGGGCCCGCGCCGCAGGTGCGGGGCTCGCCCCGCACGAAGCTTCGCCGGGAACGCCTCCTGCGGGGCAAGCCCCTCGGCTACGGGACGCGGCGCGCGTAGCGCTGCGCCACCACCGCGCAGACGATCAGCTGCAGCTGGTGGTAGATCATGATCGGCAGCACGATCGCGCCGAGGCTGCCGCCGGCGAACAGCACCTTGGCGATCGGCACGCCGGTGGCCAGGCTCTTCTTGGAGCCGCAGAACACGATGGGAATCTCGTCCTCGCGGCTGAACCCCAGCCGCCGCGCCAGCCAGGTGATGCCGGGCATGGCGATGGCCAGCAGCACCACCGCGACCCCCGCGGCGGCGAGCAGCGAGCCCACCGGGGTCTTGTGCCACAGCCCTTCCACCACCGATTCGCCGAACGCGCCATAGACCACCAGCAGCACCGTGCCCTGGTCGGTGTAGCGCAGCAGCGCGCGCTGCCGCTCCACCCAGCGCGCGATCCACGGCCGCAGCAGGTGCCCGGCGACGAACGGCACCAGCAGCTGCAGCATGATCGCGCCGACCGCGTGCAGCGGATCGGCCATGCCGCCCTGGCTGCCGGCCAGCAGGCCCATCAGCAGCGGGGTCAGGAACACCCCGAGGATGCTCGACAGCGAGGCCGCGCACACCGCCGCCGGGATGTTGCCGCCGGCCATCGAAGTGAACGCGATGGACGACTGCACCGTGGACGGCAGCGCGCACAGGAACAGCACGCCGACGTAGAGGTCGGGCGTCAGCGCCCATCCGGCGAGCGGCTTGAACGCCAGCCCCAGCAGCGGGAACAGCACGAACGTGCAGGCCAGGATGACCAGGTGCAGGCGCCAGTGCAGCATGCCGGCGACGATGGACTCGCGTGGCAGGCGTGCGCCATGCAGGAAGAACAGGGCGGCGATGGCCAGGTCGGTGAAGCGGTCCAGCCCGCGCGCGGCATCGCCGGTCATCGGCAGCGCGCTGGCCAGGGCCACGGTGGCGAGCAGGGCGAGGGTGAAGTTGTCCGGTCGCAGGCGCGACCACCAGCGGGTCATCGGCGGGGGTGTCCTTGTCGGTGTGGCGCGGTCACGGCCGCGCGGGGTGCTCCAGCGCCGCGCGCACGGCCGGCTCCAGCGACGTCAGGCCGGCATCGCGGCCGAACTGCAGCGCGGCTTCGGGGGAAGCGCCGTGCACGCGCGCCTGCGCCAGCGCCAGCAGCGCCCCGGCGCGGTTGCCCGAGGCACAGTGCAGCAGCGTGCTGCCGGGGTCCTGCCGCAGCAGGCGGTCCAGCGTGCGCGCGTTGGCCTCGCTGATGCCGCCGGCGCCGTCGATGGGCAGGCGCACGTAGCGCAGGCCCAGCGCCTCGGCGGCGGCGGCCTCGTCATAGCCGCGGTCCTCGTGCGGCATGCGCAGGTCGATGACACTGGTGACGCCGGCTTGCGCGGCGTCGCGCAGCTGCTGCGCGCTGGGCTGGCCGCCGGTGAACAGGCCCGGGCGTGGCTGCTTCAGTCCCTGCCCGGCGGCAGCGGTGGCGCCGGCGCAGGCCAGCAGCAGGAACAGCAGTTTCGGCAGGTGTTTATGCATCGCTTCGCTCCGTCCGCGCCTCAGCGCATCGTCGCGCGCGCCTTGAGCAGCTCGCGCAGTTCGAACTTGTCGGTCTCGTCCAGGCCCTGCTGGCGCTGCTTGGCCTGCAGCTCGTCCAGCCGCTGCTGCAGCAGCTGCTTCTCCAGCTGCACGATGGCGTCGTGCAGCTCCTGGGTCCAGCTGGCTTCGTCGCCGGGCAGGGCGACGGCGGCCAGCCGATGCAGCGCGGCCTGTTCCTCGCGGCCGTCGAAATGCTCCAGCAGCGCGCCGGTGCTGATGTCCGGGCGCTGCTGCACCAGTTCCAGCAGTTCCAGCAGCAGTTCAATGCCGGGCAGGCGCAGGCCGGCGATGGCATGGTGGCCTTCCAGGCTCAGCGCCAGCGAGGGTTGCTGCAGCAGGAGGGCAATGGCCGCGCGCACCAGGCTGCGCTTCTGCACCGGTGCGGCCGCCGCGCGGCGCACGGGCGCGGCGGCCGCACCGGCGCCGGCGGGCGCGCGGCCGATGCCGGTCAGGCGCTGCAGCTCCTGCTTCATCAGGTCGCCGAAGGCGCCGTCGGGAATCTGCGCCAGCATCGGCCTGGCGCGCTCGGCCAGGCGCGCCTTGCCGTCCAGCGTGCCCAGGTTGATCTCGCGGGTGAGCTCGTCGAAGAAGAACTGCGACAACGGCGTGGCCTGTTTCAGGCGCGCGTCGAAGGCGTCGGCGCCTTCCTTGCGCACGATGGTGTCCGGATCCTCGCCGTCGGGCAGGAACAGGAAGAACGCCTGGCGCCCGTCCTTCATCCGCGGCAGCACCGACTCCAGCGCGCGCCACGCCGCGCGGCGGCCGGCGGCGTCGCCGTCGAAGCAGAAGTACACGTCCGGCGCATTGCGGAACAGCAGCTCGGCATGGTCGGGCGTGGTCGCGGTACCCAGCGTCGCCACTGCCTGGGTGACGCCGAACTGGAACAGGCTGACCACGTCCATGTAGCCCTCGACCACGATCAGCCGCTCGATCTTCTGGTTGGCCTGGCGCACCTGCCACAACCCGTACAACTCGCGGCCCTTGTGGAACAGCGCGGTCTCGGGCGAGTTGAGGTACTTGGGGCCGTCGTCCTTCTGCATGACCCGGCCGCCGAAGGCGATGACCCGGCCGCGGCGGTCGAAGATCGGGAACATCACCCGGTCGCGGAACTTGTCATACACGTGGCCGCGGTCGTTCTTGGAGAACAGCCCGACGCGGTCGAGCAGCTTCATCCGCCGCTCGTCCTTGCCCAGTGCGTCCTTCAGCGCGCTGTAGCCGTCCGGCGCATAACCGATGCAAAAGCGTGCGCGGGTATCGGCGTCCACGCCGCGGCCATCGAGGTAGGCCAGCGCCTTGTCGCTGCCCTCCAGCTGCTTCTGGAAGAAGCGCGCGGCGGCGTCGAGCGCGGAGTACTGGTCGCGGCTGTCATCCTGCTGCTGCGGGCTGCGCGGGTGGGCGTCGCGCGGCACCTCCATGCCGGCGCGCTTGGCCAGTTCCTCCACCGCGTCGAGGAACTCGAGGCGGTCGTAGTTCATCAGGAAGCTGATCGCGGTGCCGTGCGCGCCGCAGCCGAAGCAGTGGTAGAACTGCTTGGTCGGGGACACCGTGAACGAGGCCGAACGCTCGTCGTGGAACGGGCAGCGCGCCGCGTATTCCTTGCCCTGGCGCTTGAGCGGCACGCGCGAACCCACCACTTCGACGATATCGGAGCGGGCGAGCAGGTCGTCGATGAACGCGTCGGGGATTCGGGCCATGCGGGGGACTGGAGCACCGCGGCAGGCGGTACATGGCGAAGGTGTGCGGCAAGTGTACTAGACGCCCGGCCCGGGCATGGCCGTGGCCGCGCGCGCATGCGCGCGTTCGTCGATGACCGCGGTGACCAGGGCGCCGGCGAAGAACACCACGCTGGCGTAGTACACCCAGACCAGCATGATCACCAGGGTGCCCATCGAGCCATAGGCGCTGCCGGGCGCGGCGTTGGCGATGTACAGGCCGATGCCGTAGCGGCCCAGGGTGAACAGCACCGCGGTGATGGCGCCGCCGCCGAAGGCCTGGCGCCACGCCACCGGGCGGTCGGGCAGGTAGTGGTAGAGGAACGCGAAGCCCAGGGTGTAGAGCAGCAGGGTGGACACGTAGCCCACCGCCGGCAGCAGCGACGGCAGGTGCGCGAACACCACCTGCAGCGCGGTGGTGGCGACCATCGACACGATCAGCAGGAAGCCCAGGGCCAGCACCACCCCGGCCGAGAAGATGCGCTTCTTCAGCCAGCCCAGCATCCCGTCGAAACGCTGCAGGTCGGCGCGGAAGATGCGGTTCAGGGCGGCCTGCAGCTGGGCGAACACGACGGTGGCGCCGATGAACAGCAGCAACAGGCTCCACGCGCCGGCCAGCGAGCCCAGGTCGGGCTGCGCGCTGGCGTTGGCGATCACCGTGTCGGCGACCTCGGCGACGCTATGCCCGGCCAGTGCGCCGATCTGGCCGACCAGTGCCTGCTGCGCGGGCGGGTAGAGCGAGGCCGTCAGCCACAGCAGCAATACCAGCAGGGGGGCCAGCGAAAGCAGGGTATAGAACGCCAGCGAGGCCGCCTGGGTCATCACGTCCGCTTCGGTGAAGCGGCGGACCAGGGCGGCCGGCAGGCTCTGCTGCAACCGCGCCAGGCGGTGCTTCATGTGCGGTGACAGGGGCGCCATGCCGCGCAGGATGGCATACCCGTCCGCGTAGCCGCCGTGATGGGCGGCCGCGCGGCGGCCCGCCGCTGGCGGCAGCGGCAGGCCGGGTGCGCCGGACTCAGCCGGCCAGCGCCTGCTTGACCAGCTTCGACACCAGGCCCATGTCGGCCTGGCCGGCCAGCAGCGGCTTGAGCACGCCCATCAGCTTGCCGATGTCGGCCGCGCTGCTGGCGCCGGTTTCGCTGATCGCGGCGTTGATCGCGGCCAGGATCTCGGCCTCGCCCAGCTTGGCCGGCAGGTAGCGCTCGATCACCACGATCTCGTCGCGCTCGACCTTGGCCAGGTCTTCGCGGTTGGCGGCCTCGTACTGGGTCACCGAGTCCTTGCGCTGCTTGACCATCTTGTCCAGCACCGCGATCACCGCGGCGTCGTCCAGCTCGATGCGCTCGTCCACTTCCTTCTGCTTGATCGCCGCATTGATCAGCCGGATCACGCCCAGGGAGTGCTTGTCGCCGCCCTTCATGGCGGCCTTCATGTCGTCGGTCAGTTGCTGTTTCAGGCTCATGGATCACCTCTTGCGGGATCGGAATGCGGGGGTGCGCACGGGGCGCGGGAACGCAAAAAGCCGGCTACGCTCGCGCGTGCCGGCTTCCACTCCGGTCACGGAAGGCCGAAGCCCCCGTTCAGGAGTTGCGTCCGATCAGTACAGGCGCTGACGCTTGGTGACGTCGCGCGAGGAACGACGCAGCTGGCGCTTCACGGCAGCAGCAGCCTTGCGCTTGCGTTCCTGGGTCGGCTTTTCGTAGAACTCGCGCTTGCGGGTCTCGGCCAGCACGCCGGCCTTTTCGCAGGTGCGCTTGAAGCGGCGGAGCGCAAACTCGAAAGGTTCGTTCTCGCGGACTTTGACGCTGGGCATGGAATCTCCGGGACACAGTGAGACCGGGTCACGCCCGGTGAGCCGCGCATTATAGCCGCTTTGAATCCGGGCGCAAGTGGGCCGGCAGGACGGCGCGGCGCGGGGGCGGGCGTGGCCGCGGTCCCGGCCGCCGAGACGGACCCCGGGCGGTTCGTAAACACGCGTCGGCAGGTTCACAATACCGGCATGAAAGTCCTTGGCATCGAATCCTCCTGCGACGAGACCGGCGTGGCGGTGTACGACACCGCGCTGTCCGGCGTCGGCGCCCTGCGCGCCCATGCGGTCTACAGCCAGATCGCGCTGCATGCCGAGTACGGCGGCGTGGTGCCGGAGCTGGCCAGCCGCGACCACGTGCGCAAGACCCTGCCGCTGATCCGGCAGACCCTGGACGAGGCCGGCATCGCCGTGTCCGAACTGGACGGCGTGGCCTACACCGCCGGCCCCGGGCTGGTCGGCGCGCTGCTGGTCGGCGCCGGGGTGGCGCGTTCGCTGGCCTGGGCGCTGGACGTGCCGGCCATCGGCGTGCACCACATGGAAGGCCACCTGCTGGCGCCGCTGATGGAGGACGACCCGCCGGAACCGCCGTTCGTGGCGCTGCTGGTCTCCGGCGGGCA
Organism: Stenotrophomonas sp. Steno-Z10-HUANG; assembly: GCF_056393075.1. NCBI lineage: Bacteria > Pseudomonadati > Pseudomonadota > Gammaproteobacteria > Lysobacterales > Lysobacteraceae > Stenotrophomonas > Stenotrophomonas sp. Steno-Z10-HUANG. Next base: position 247,704 of record NZ_JBWJPA010000006.1, on the reverse strand, counting down.
TACCCAGCTGATCGCGGTGGACGCGATCGGCAGCTATCGCCTGCTCGGCGAGACGCTGGACGACGCCGCCGGCGAAGCCTTCGACAAGACCGCCAAGCTGATGGGCCTGCCGTACCCCGGCGGGCCGCAACTGGCCAGGTTGGCCGAGATCGGCACACCGGGGCGCTTCAGGTTCGCGCGGCCGATGACCGACCGGCCGGGGCTGGACTTCAGTTTCTCCGGGCTCAAGACCCAGGTGCTGCTGGCCTGGCGCGACAGCGACCAGAGCGAGCAGACGCGCGCCGATATCGCCCGCGGCTTCGAGGACGCGGTGGTCGATACCCTGGCGATCAAGTGCGAACGCGCGCTGGAGGCGGCCGGCTGCGACGTGCTGGTGGTGGCCGGCGGGGTCGGCGCCAACAAGCGCCTGCGGGCCAAACTGCAGGATACGGCGCAGCGCCGCGGCGGTCGCGTGTGCTTCCCGCGCCCGGCGCTGTGCACCGACAACGGCGCGATGATCGCCTTCGCCGGCGCGCTGCGCCTGCAGGCCGGCCAGCACAGCCCGGCCGAGGTGAAGGTGGTGCCGCGCTGGGACATGGCGACCCTGCCACCGGTGTGACCCCGCCCCGCGTCCCGGGCCGTGCGCCCGGGCGCCCCTTCCTGCGCCGTAACGGCAGGCTCAGCGGCGGCTCGTTACCATGTCCGTTCATTCACCGCGACGGACGCAATGGACAAGGTATTCATCGAAGGGCTGGAGATCGACGCCCTGATCGGCATCTATGACTGGGAACGGCGCATCCGCCAGACCCTGGTGTTCGACCTGGAGATGGGGTTCGACAACCGCAGGCCGGCGGCGACCGACGACATTGCCGACACCCTCAATTACAAGGCGGTCAGCCGGCGCCTGCAGGACTACGTGCGTGGATCCGATTTCGGCCTGGTGGAAACCCTGGCCGAGCGCTGCGCGGCCATCGTGCTGGACGAGTTCGACGTGCGCTGGCTGCGGCTGAAGCTGAGCAAGCCGGGCGCGGTGCGCGGCGCGCGCGCGGTGGGCGTGGTCATCGAGCGCGAGCGGGGCTGAGCACGTTGCCGGCGTCCGGCCGGTAAGCGCGCGGAACGAAGTACACGGAAACACACAGGAGACGACGGATGGTGGATGCGGTGGTGGCGGTACAGTGGCTCGAGCGGTTGCAGGACACACTGGAACCCTATCCCGGGGCTTACCTGGCCTTGACGATCTTGGCCCTGCTGGTGGCCGCGGGGCTGGCCAACTGGGTCACCAAGCGCATCCTGCTGCGCGGCCTGCGCCGGCTGCTCAGCCGCCTGCCCGGCGCCGAGACCGGGCGCGGCAGCCACCTGATGCGGGTGATCGCGCGCCTTTCCAACGTGGTGCCCAGCCAGGTGATCGCCGCCGGCATCAAGGTGGTGCCGGACCTGCCGCCGGGCGTGGTGACGTTCGTCGTCGGCGCCTGCCAGGCGTGGGCGGTACTGACCGTGGCGCTGGCGGTATCGCATGCGCTGGACGCGGCCAACGACCTCTACGAGCGACGCCCGGACGCGCGCGACAAGCCGATCAAGGGCTACCTGCAGGTAGCCAAGATCGTGATCTTCGTGATCGCCGGGCTGTCCATCGTCGCCACCCTGGCCGGCGTGGACCTGCGCTACCTGGTCACCGGACTGGGCGCGGCCACCGCGGTGCTGATGCTGATCTTCCAGGACACCATCCTGTCGCTGGTGGCGAGCGTGCAGATCAGCGGCGACGGTCGCGTGCGCATCGGCGACTGGATCGAGATGCCCAGCCAGAACGCCGATGGCGACGTGATCGACATCGCCCTGCACACGGTGACGGTGCAGAACTTCGACAAGACCATCACCACCATCCCGACCAAGAAGCTGGTCACCGAATCGTTCAAGAACTGGCGCGGCATGCAGGAGGCGGGCGGGCGCCGGATCAAGCGCGCGCTGTACCTGGACCAGCACAGCGTGCAGTTCCTCGACGCGGCGGCACTGGACCGGCTGCAGCGGTTCGGCCTGCTCGACGATTACCTGGCGGGCAAGCAGGCCGAGCTGGAGCGCTGGAACACGCAGGTGGCGCAGGCGCACCCGGAAGAGGTCAACGCGCGGCGGCTGACCAACCTGGGCACCTTCCGCGCCTATGTCGAGCGCTACCTGCGCAGCCACCCGGGCATCCACCAGGACATGACCCTGCTGGTGCGGCAGCTGGCGCCGGGGCCGCAGGGCCTGCCGCTGGAGGTCTACTGCTTCACCGTCACCACCGCGTGGGGCGAGTACGAGGCGATCCAGTCCGATGTGTTCGACCACCTGCTGGCGATCCTGCCCGAGTTCGGCCTGCGCGTGTTCCAGGAATCCAGCGACGCCATGCTGATGGCGATGCGCGGCGGGCCGGCCACGGGCTAGCGTACGGCGGCCTGGCCCGGCGTCGCCGGCTTCACGGCGACACGGCTAGAATCCGCGCTCTGAAAGCGTTTCCACAAGGACCGCCGCTGGTGGCAGACCGCATCGAATCCCTCATCGCCCGCATGACCCTAGAAGAAAAGGTGGGCCAGCTGGGCGTGTTCGCCGACATGGTCCGCCCGTTCGCGCCGGACGTGAATCCCGAGGCCAACGTGCGCAACGCCGCGCAGGTGCTGGAGCAGGTGCGTGCCGGCCGCGTCGGCTGCCTGTTCAACGGCGTCGGCGCCGCGCAGGGCCGCGAGATCCAGCGCGTGGCGGTGGAGGAGAGCCGGCTCGGCATCCCGGTGGCGCTGGCCGCGGACGTGATCCACGGCATGCGCACGGTGTTCCCGATCCCCTTGGGCGAGGCCGCCAGCTTCGAACCGGCGCTGGCCGAGCGCACCGCGCGCGCCACCGCCATCGAGGCCACCGCCGCCGGCATCCACTGGACCTACGCACCGGCGGTGGACATCGCCCGCGACCAGCGCTGGGGCCGTGGCGCGGAATCGGCCGGCGAGGACGTGGTGCTGGGCTGCGCCTTCGCCGCCGCGCGCGTGCGTGGTTTCCAGGGCCCGGACCTGGCCGCCGCCGATTCGCTGCTGGCCACGCCCAAGCACTTCGCCGGGTATGGCGCGGTGGCTGCCGGCATGGAGTACGCACAGGTGGACATTTCGCCGCAGACCCTGCACGACGTGCACCTGCCGCCGTTCAAGGCCGCGCTGGCGGCCGGCGCGCGCGCGCTGATGAGCGCGTTCAACGACATCAACGGCGTGCCGGCCAGCGCCAACCGCTGGCTGCTGACCGACCTGCTGCGCGGGCAGTGGGGGTTCGACGGCGTGGTGGTGTCCGATTACACCGCCGACATGGAGCTGATCGCCCACGGCTACGCCGCCGACGAAACCGACGCCACCGCCAAGGCCTTCCTGGCCGGGCTCGACCTGAGCATGCAGAGCGGCTTCTATGCCGCGCACCTGCCGGGGCTGGTGCGCAGCGGCCAGGTGCCGATGGCGGCATTGGATGCTTCGGTGCGCCGCATCCTGCGCCTGAAGGAGGCCATCGGCCTGTTCGACGACCCTTACCGCTCGCTGGACCCGGCACGCGAGGCCGATACCTCGCACCTCGCCGCGCATGACGCGCTGGCGCGCGACGCGGCGCGGCGTTCGATCGTGCTGCTGAAGAACGACGGCGCTGCGCTGCCGCTGCGCCGGGCCGGGCAGAGGATCGCGCTGATCGGGCCGTTCGCCCGCGACCGCGACAACATCGAAGGCTGCTGGACCCTGTTCGGCGACAAGGCGCGCTACGTGACGCTGGAAGCCGGCATGCGCGCGGCGCTGGACGACGACGCGCTGCTGGAGGTGGTGCCCGGCTGCGCGCTGGAAGACGCGGTCGAAGGCGGCATCGAGGCGGCGGTGGCCGCGGCGCGGCGCGCCGACGTGGTGGTGCTGGCGCTGGGCGAACCGCAGCGCTACAGCGGCGAGGCGCAGTCGCGGGTGGAGATCGTGCTGCCGGCGGTGCAACAGGCACTGGCCGAAGCGGTCGCCGCGACCGGCACGCCGGTCGTGGTGCTGCTGCGCAACGGCCGCGCGCTGGCGCTGCAGGGCGCGGTGCGCGACGCCCGGGCCATCGCGGTGACCTGGTTCCTCGGCACCCAGACCGGCCACGCCGTGGCCGACGTGCTGTTCGGTGCCTACAGCCCGTCGGGCCGGCTGCCGGTGAGTTTCCCGCAGCATTCCGGGCAGCAGCCCTACTTCTACAACCACCCGCGCACGGGCCGCCCGGAGCTGCCGGAGATGTCCGAGTTCAAGGCGCGCTGGCGCGAGATCCCGAATGCGCCGCTGTACGCCTTCGGCCATGGCCTGGGCTACACCACGTTCGCCTACGGCGCGCCGCGCCTGAGCGCGCCGCAGCTGGACTGGGACGGCGAGCTGGTCGTCACCACCACCGTCACCAACACCGGCACCGTGGCCGCCGAGGAAGTGGTGCAGCTGTACGTGCACGACCGCGTCGCCAGCCGCGTGCGCCCGGTGCGCGAACTCAAGGCGTTCGAGAAGACCCTGCTGGCGCCGGGCGAGGCGAAGGACGTGGTGTTCCGGCTCGACCGTGGGCAGCTGGCCTTCACCAACAGCGAAGGCGTGTTCACCGCCGAGCCGGGCCTGTTCGACCTGTGGGTGTGCGCGTCGTCGGCCGATGGCGAACCGGTGCGGTTCGAACTGCTGGCGCCCTGACCGCCTGCCCCGCCCCGCCTGTCGGGCCGGGATGACGACCGGCATCTTGAAGCGGGCAGCGGGCGTGCGATGCTGTCGCCGCGCCCACGGAGACCCGCCATGCCCGCACCGATGCCCACCTACCTGCCGTGGCTGATGACTGCCGGTTTCGGCTGGATGTACTACCGCCGGCTCCGCCGCCACTTCGGCTGGCAGCCCTGGCAGCCGCGCCGCACCCTGGCGCGCATCGTGATCCTGGCGCTGGTGGCGGCGATGCTCGGGCTGGCGGCGGCCTTCGTGCCGCACGTGGCCGCCGGCATGGCCGTGGGCGCGCTGGCCGGCATCGCGTTGGGATGGTTTGCGCTGAAACACACGCGCTTCGACGCGCGCGAAGGCCGGCCCGGCTATACGCCCAATCCGTGGATCGGCGGCGCCCTGTCGCTGCTGCTGGTCGCGCGCCTGGCCTGGCGCTGGCAGGATGGCGCCTTCAGCCAGGGCATGGCGCCCGGCGCCGCCAACGCCAGCCCGCTGACCCTGGGCCTGGCTGCCGCCCTGGTCTGCTACGGCTTGACGCAGGCCATCGGCCTGCACCTGCGCCTGCGCTACAAACCGTAGCGCAGGCCCGCTGCGCGAGGGGCGTCAACGGCACGCCCTCCCGCGTACGACAGCGGCGGCTACGTGCGCGGCGTCAGCTTGAGCAGGCGCGCGTTGCTGCCGTCCTCCAGCAGCCACAGCGCGCCATCGGGGCCCTGCGTCACCGCGCGGATGCGCGCGCCCATGTCGAAGCGTTCGGCCTCGCGCGCGCTGTCGCCGTCGAAGGCGATGCGCACCAGCGACTGCGACGAGAGCCCGCCGATGAAGCCATTGCCGCGCCACTGCGGGAACTGCGCACCGTCGTAGATGATCAGGCTGGACGGGGAAATGACCGGCGTCCAGCTGACCTTCGGCGCGACGAACTCCGGCCGGGTGTGGTGGTCGGGAATGTCGCGGCCGTCGTAATGGTCGCCGTTGGAGACCAGCGGGTAGCCGTAGTTGCCGCCGCGCCGGATCAGGTTGAGCTCGTCGCCGCCCTTCGGGCCCATCTCGTTTTCCCACAACCGCCCGCGCGCGTCGAACGCCAGCCCGAGGACGTTGCGGTGGCCGAGCGACCACACCTGGTTGGCCGGCGAACCCTGCGCGGCGAACGGGTTGTCGGCTGGCACGCTGCCGTCGTCGTTGAGGCGGATGATCTTGCCGAGGTTGCCGCCCATGTCCTGCGCGGGGTCGAACTTCTGCCGTTCGCTGGAACTGATCCACAGCTTGCCATCGGGCCCGAACAGCAGGCGGTGCCCGTAGTGGCCATTGCCGCTCACCTTCGGCGTCTGCCGCCAGATCACCTGCGGCTCGACCAGGCGGCCGCCGCCCTGCGCGTCGAGCACCAGTTTCGCGCGCGCCACCGCGGCGCCGCGGGTGTCGTTCGCGCCGGGCTCGGCGTAGCTGTAGTAGACCAGCCCGTTGCGGGCGAACTGCGGGTGCAGGGCGACATCGCCGAAGCCCCCCTGGCCGGCATGCGCCACCCGCGGCACCCCGGCGATCTCATGGCGGCGGCCGCTGGCCGGGTCGAAATGCACCAGCCTGCCCGCCTTCTCGGTGACCAGCAGGCTGCGGTCGGGCAGGAACGCCATCGCCCACGGACTGTCGAAGCGGGCCACCTCGGTGGCGGTGAACGGCCATTGCGCCGGCTTGACCGCGGCCTGCGCGGCCGGGTCCGCGGCACAGGCGGTGGTGGACAGGACGGGCGTAAGCGCAAGGGCCAGGCTGAGCAGCAGGGGGCGGGGCATGGTGAACTCCAGGGCGGCAAGCGGTGGAACCGCACACCTTATGCGAAGCCGGCGCGCGAGGCACGCCGGCATGCACGATCGTGCGCGCCCGCCGCGCGGATCAGGCGTCGTCGGCCGGCGCCATGCGCCTGGCGACGATCGAGGTGGCGGTCATGTCGCCGGTGGTGTTGCCGATGGTGCAGAACACGTCGGGGATCGTATCCACCGCCAGCAGCACGCCCAGCGGTTCCACCGGCAGGCCCATGCTCTGCGTGACCGGCATGTTGTTGGTCATGAAGTTGGCCTGGCCCGGCAGCCCGGTGGAGCCCATGCTGATCGCCGCGGCCAGCAGCACCGCCACCGCATACTGCGAGAACGTGATGTCGATGCCGTACAGCCAGGCGATGAAGCTGGCCACGGCGATGTACTGTGCCGGGCTGGTGACCCGGAACAGCGACACCGCCATCGGCAGCACCAGCGAGGTCAGCGCGGTGGGGTAGCCCAGCCGGTTGCGCGCGCTGTCGATCATCGCCGGCAGCGAGGCCAGCGACGATTGGGTGCTGCCGGCGATGACCTGCACCGGCACCAGCGCGGCGGCGAAGCGGCGCAGGCCCTCGCGCGCGGCCAGCACCGCCACCACGTACAACAGCAGCGTGATCAGGATGTAGACCACGCACATCAGCAGGATGTAGTAGCCGAGGATGCCGAGCACGCTCATCCCGACCTCGGCGCAGACCACCAGCACCAGCGCGAACACGCCCAGCGGCGCGGCCCACAGCACCCAGCGCACGATGGTGATCATGGTGTCGCCGATGATCTTGATGATCTCCAGGATGCGGTCGCGGCGCTCGGCGTCCTGCCGGCTCAGCGCGAAGCCGAAGAACATCGCGAACACCACCAGCGGCAGCATCGCGTTGGCCGACGCCACCGCCAGTACGTTGCTGGGAATCAGCGACGAGATCCATTGCGCGGCGGTCGGCGCCTTCGACAGCGTCTCCGGCGCGTGCAGCGCGGCACGGAAGGTCTGCATGGTGGCGCTGTCGTGCGGCACCAGGCCCAGCAGCGCCGGGGTCACCACCGCCGAGAAGCTGGCCGCGGCGACCAGCAGCACGATGAACACCAGGATCGCGTTGCGCGCGGTACGCCCGGAGGCGGCGGCGTTGCTGGCGGTGTTGACGCCGACGATCACCAGCGCGGTGACCAGCGGCACCACCGTCATCTGCAGCGCATTGAGCCACAGCCGGCCGATGGGCCGGGCGAACTCGGCGACCTGCAGTGCCAGCGCCGGGTCGTGGTGGGTCAGTGACAGCCCGACCACCGCGCCGACCAGCAGCGAGATCAGCACTTTGACGGGAGCGGAGAGCCGGAAACGTCGAGTCGTTGGGGTCATGGAGGGCCGGATTGCGGAAGGAGGGAAACAGGGCAGGGGGCGAGCCCGTGCCACGAGCGATGCGTTACTGCCGGGCGCGCCTCATGCCTCAGGGCGATGCCTGAGGCGACCGGTTCGCCCATCCATGGCGTGGCAGGTAGCGCCTGCCGCGGGAATACGGGAGCGCCCGGGCATGGCGCCGGTCAATGACCGGCCTTGGCCGCAGGCGGCGGCAGGCCCCAGTGTTGCTGCAGGCGCCGGTACTCGGCCTCGGGCAGCAGCACGAACAGCGGATGCGCGGCCGGGTCCAGCCAGCCGAGCAGCGCGGACATGTGCTCCGGTTCCATCGCGGTGCAGCCGGCCGTCGCCTCGCCGTGCTGCCGCCACAGGTGGGCGAAGATGCAGCTGCCGCGTCCGGGCTCGGCCTTCGGGTTGTGCTCGATCACGAAGCCCTCGCGGTAGCGGCGGTCGCCCTGGTTGTGCAGGTCCAGCCGCATCGGCTCGGTGGAACCCTCCACCGCGTCGCTGCCCACTACCTCGGCATCGACGATGCGGTTGTACAACGGGGAATCGGGCACGTCCATGCAATAGCTGGTGGCCAGCATCGGCTGGTAGGGCAGCGCGCTGTCGATCCGCGGCGCGTAGCCGAAGGCCTCGCCGATGCCGAACACGCCGGCCGGGCTGCGGCCGTCGCCCTCGCGCTTCTGCGGGCCGTCCGCCTGCGCCGGGTGCCGGCCAAGGCCCCAGGCACTGCCGTTACGGCCCAGCGACACCTCGAATCCGGCGCCATGCGGCGTCCAGCCCTGCGCGGTGCGTTCGTAGGCCTGCAGGCGGCCGGCAGGGCTGTCCCACGATGGCGTGGTGACCACTACCAGCTGGCGCGCATCGTGCACCGGCGCAGCGGGCGTCGCGGCGCCGGCAGCAGTGGCCACGGCCATCGCCGCGAGCGACGGCAGCAGGCAGCGGGCGAAGGAACGGAACAGGGAAGGCATGGCGACGGCTCCGGCAATCAGTTGTCGATCAACTGCTGGATGCGCTCCTGGTTCAACGCCAGCTGGCGCTGGCGGTCGGAGTTGGCATGGCACAGCAGCACGAACACGAAATCCAGCAGGTACTGCAACGAACAACGGTACAGCAGCTGCGCCACCGGCGGCTGCGGATCCTGCGCGCAGATCGCCAGCGAGGCATCGGCATGCGCGCGCAGCGGGTTGGCGGTGTGGCGGGTGATCGACACCACCTTGCCGCCCATCTCCTGGAACTGGCGCGAGAGCTGCCACAGCTGCGGCAGCTTGCCGAACTCGGAGAACACCAGCAGCACATCGCCCGGGCGTGCGGCCGACAGGTTGGCGGTCATCAGGATCGGGTCGGCATGCTGCACGGTGAGGATGCCCAGCAGCGCCAGGCGCATGGCAAACTCGCGGGCATACAGGCCGTCGTCACCCAGGCCGTAGACGAACACCTTGGGCGCGGCGTCGATCAGCGCGATCACCGCTTCGACCTCTTCCTGCGGATTGGCGACGCGGGTCTCCTCCTCGGCCGCGGCCTTGCTGCGGCGCAGGCCCTCGGCTACCTGCAGGTACCCGTGCGGATCGTTCTCCGGCGGCCATTCGGTGACGTTGCCGTTGCCGTTGCTGGCCAGGGCCACCGCCGCGCCAACCGAGTACTTCAGGTCCGGGTAGCCCTTGAACCCGAGCTTCTGGCTGAACTTGACAACGCTCGACTGGCTGATGCCCAGCGCGTTGGCCAGCTGCTGCGACGAGTAGTCGCGCAGCAGGTGCGCGTTGTCCAGGATGAAGTCGGCGATACGCCGTTCGATCGCCGACATCTGTTCGCGTTCGGAGCGGATTTTTACCAGGGGTGGCATGGGTGGGCCGTCGGCTGCGATGGGGTGACTCTAAAAGGATTTGGGGGACGCTGTAAGGTTTTGGACTCACCCAGGACGTTTCATGGGCCAAGGAGGGCTGCTGTTGCCTGTGATTCTGCTGCTGCCTTTGGCTTTTGACTTCCGGGTCCCCTTCCGCAGCGACGGAGCTGGCGGGGAAAACCCGAAGGGCGGCGTGCAGGGATGCACGTCGTTTTTCTACGAGACAGGGATGTCTCGTCGAAAAATCCCGCCGGCGGAGTGGACCCGGCCCGCGTAGCGGGCTGGGCGCAGAGGCAGGGGCGTGCTTTCTCTTGGTTACTTCTCTTTGCACGAGCAAAGAGAAGTAACTCGCTCCTGCGAAGCAGGGGCGAAAGCTCTGCTTCATGCCTTGGCTGCTTCGCGCTTTGGCTGTTGCTTCTTTCCAGAGCAAAAACCCAAGCAACGGCTGAAGCAGGATCAAGGGCTTTCGCCCCCCTCCGGGGAGCGAGCCACCTTTCTTTGCTCGTGCAAAGAAACGTGGCCCAAAGAAACACGGGCCGGGACGCGATCCGTCGGGCTGCGCCCGCCGGTCCCCTGCGCTCCTCGCGTGCCAAGGGGACGGCGCACAACTCGCTTCGCTCAGACACGTGCGCCTCTTCGCCCCTCGGCCCGCTGTGGTGCTCGGCCCGCTCTACGGCCGGGGAAATCAAAAGCCGAAGAGCAAAGTCACGGGCGACGGCAACGGCAACGACAACGGCAACGACAACGGCAGAAGCAACGGCAGAAGCAACGGCAGAAGCAACGGCAGAAGCAACGGCAGAAGCAACGGCAGAAGCATTCCCCACTGCTTCCTGCGATGCGGCCCACCCGCGAGGGAGTGCGACAGCAACAAGGTCGGTTGCCGTCGCCATGCCGGTCATGCCTTCAGCATCTCCAGCCCGCGCACCTCGGTGATGCCCAGCCCCGGCGCATCGGTGATGCTGATCTCCGATTCGTTGAAGATCACCCCGCCATTGACCGGGTTGAACAGGCTCAGCGACGGCCCGTCCAGGTCCACCTTGGTGATCGCCCCCGACTTGGCCACCGCCAGGTGCACCGCCGCGGCCACGCTGATGCTCGATTCGAGCATGCAACCGATCATGCACGGGATGCCGTACAGCGAGGCGATGTCGGCGACCTTGATCGCGTTGGAGATGCCGCCGGTCTTCATCAGCTTGATGTTGATGATGTCGGCCGCGCGCTGCTGGATCAGGTCGAACACCTGGTGCGGGCCGAACACGCTCTCGTCGGCCATCACCGGGGTATTGACCCGCTCGGTGACGTACTTCATGCCGTCGATGTCGGCTGCCTTGACCGGCTGCTCCAGCAGCTCCAGCACCACACCGGCGTTTTCCAGCGCGCTCATGGCATACACCGCCTGCTTGGCGGTCCAGCCCTGGTTGGCGTCCAGCCGCAGCAGGGCACGGCCCTCGACCGCGGCGTGGATCGCCTTGACCCGCTCGATGTCCAGGCCGATGTCCTTGCCGACCTTGATCTTCAGCGACTCGAAGCCGCGCTCGATCGCCGACAGCGAGTCGGCCACCATCTTGTCGATGTAATCCACGCTGATGGTGATGTCGGTGGTGATCACCGGGTCGCCGCCGCCGAGCATCTGGTACAGCGGCGCGCCGTGCAGCTGCGCCCACAGGTCGTAGATGGCGATCTCCACCGCGGCCTTGGCGCTGGTGTTGCGTTCCAGCGAGGACTGCACCAGCCCGCAGATGCGGTTGAGGTTGGCGATGTCCTCGCCGATCAGGCGCGGCTTGATGAAGTTGTTGATGGCTTCGATGATCGAGCCATGGGTGTCGCCGGTGATCACCGCGGTGGCCGGCGCCTCGCCGTAGCCGGTGTGGCCGGTATCGGTGCGCACCAGCACCACGATGTCCTCGACCGATTCGACGGTGCGCAGCGCGGTCTTGAACGGGGTTTTCAGGGGCACGCGCAGCATGCCCAGTTCGATATCGGTGATCTTCATTTGGTGGTATGCGGGCGGATGCGCTGGATGTTGGTGATGCGGTCGACGTAGCTGGCGGTATCGCTGGCCATCATCGGCTGCAGCGGCGTCACCGAGACGCCATTGAGGTGGGCCTGGACCCGCTTGCCATCGGCACCGAACCAGCTGCCACCGGAGGTATCGTGGATCATCCAGGCCATGCCGTCGGCATGGCCGATGGTCATCATCACATGCCCGGGGATGTAGACCAGGTCGCCGACCTGCAGCGCGTCCACCGCGGCGTCGCGCCGCGCCTTGCCGTCCTTCTCGCCGAGTGCGATGCGGTCCAGCGCCGGGCTCACCGCCTGCGCGCTGGTATTGCGCGGCAGCAGCACGCCGAAACTGCGGTAGACCTCGGAGACGAAGCCGCTGCAGTCGCGGGTGTCGTAGGAGTGGCCCCAGCCGTAGCGCTCGCCCAGGAACTTGAAGGCCTGGGTGAGCAGGTTGCGCGGGGTCAGCGCCAGGTAGTCGTCGCTGCTGTCCTGCGAACGCGGCAACAGCGCTGGAGCGAAGCCCAGGCGGCCGTCGGCGTCGCGCACCGGCAGCTGGATGACGTGCGCGGCATGGCCCTGCTGGCCGTTGACCGGTTGCTGTGCGGGCCAGTCGGCCAGCACCGGTACGCGCACGCCCATGTCCAGCTGCAGGCGCGAGACGCGCGGTTCTTCCGGGGTGTACGTGGTGCTGGCGGTGGCGCCGGTGATCACCCGGTACGGGCCGCTGGCGCCGTAGCCGAACACCTGGGCGGCGTCGCCGATGCCGACGAAGCGCTTTTCCACCCATGCGACATAGCGCTCGCTGGCGACGAACAGCCATTGGCCATCGGCGCTCTCATGCAGCACCGCCACGGCATCGCCGGGGAACAGCGCCGATTCCTGGAAGCGGTCGATGTCGGTGTCGCCGCTGCTGGAGAACACGCGCAGCCCGGTGGGGAACGCGCGCAGCGCGGCGCGGTGCACGGCCAGGCCGTACTGCAGCGGGCGGGTTTCGCCGATCCGGTCCAGCGCCAGGTTGTCGCTGATCGCGCGCAGCTGCGCGGCGTCGACCGGCTTGCCCTGCACGTCGTACAGCGTGCGGGTCGGCGGGCGTGAAATCGCCTCGATCTGCGCGCGCACGAATTCGCGCGTCAAGTTCGCCGGCAGTGCGCGCAGATCGTGGATCGACGCGTCCAGCTGGCGCATGCGCGCGTTCTGCGCCGCGATCCCGGCGCGGTCGAGGATCACCCGGTCCGGATCGGACAACTGCGCGATCCAGTGCGCGGCCGACAGGTATTCCTCGCGCAGGCCGATGACGCCCGCATGGTCCTGCGGCGAAGCGGTGGCTGCGCCGAGCGCGAAGGCCGGTGCCGCGCACAGCGGTGCGGCGAGCAACAGGGACCAGCACGCCCAGGCGAGGCGCCGGCGGCGGGGATGGACGGGGGTGGCGGTCATGAGGACTCCCTCTGGGTGCATTGGAATACTTATTCCTTTCCTCCTTGAAATCAAGAATAAATTATTGACCCGTTGTCGCACGCGTGTTACACAACCGTTATCCCGCGTACCCGTGGAAGTGTTGCCGTGGATCCAGCGTTGCGCCAAGTCCCAGTCGCTTTCAGGCCTGCCCGGTACCGGCTCATGGCAGGCCTGCTGCTGTGCCTGGTGTCCGCCACGGTGGGCGCCGTGGACACGCCCGGGCAGCTGGCCGCGCGCGTGGACCGCGGTGATTTTGCCGGTGCGCAGGCGCAGATTGACGCTGCACTGCAGCAGCCGGCACTGGACGCCAGCCAGCGTGACGCCTACCTGTTCCAGCGCGAGCGCATGCGCCGCATGCGACTGGATTTCAGCCTGGACCGCGAGCACGCGATGGCCGCCGTGCGCCGCATCATTCCCGACCTGCGCGAGGACGAGTTCCGTGCCTGGGACGAGGCCGGGCTGATCGAGCACCTGGACATCGATGGCCAGCGCCGCTGGTTCAACCGCGCACCGTCCAACCTGTTCCGGGTCAGTGCCGCGGCGGCCGCACGGCGCTCGCCGGCGATCAGGCCGCCGGCACCGGGCCCGTTCGAGGTGGTCACGCCGCATCACCTGGAGGTGCTCGAGCGCGCGCAGGCCGATGCCACCAGCAGCGCCGCGCCGCGGCGGGTACGGGTCACCCAGTCGCTCACGGTCAAGGCCGATGCGGTACCGGCCGGCGAGACAATCCGCGCCTGGATCCCGTACCCGCGGGCCATTCCCGGGCAGCAGCAGGACATCCGCCTGCTGGGCAGCGTGCCGGACGGGGCGCAGGTCGCGCCGGAAGCCACGCTGCAGCGCACCGCCTACCTCGAACGCAAGGCCGTGGCCGGCACGCCGACCGCGTTCTCGGTGAGCTATGAGGTCACCGTGTACGCGCGCCATTTCGCCATCGACCCGGCCAAGGTGCAGCCGACGCCGGACGACCCGGCGCTGGCACCGTACCTGGCCGAGCGTGCGCCGCACATCGTGTTCACCCCGGCGCTGCGCGAGTTCTCGCGGCGCGTGGTGGGCAGTGAAACCAACCCCTACCGCGTCGCGCGCAGGTTGTTCGACGCGGTCGACCGCATTCCCTGGGGGGGCGCGCGCGAGTACTCGACCATCGGCAACATCAGCGACCACGCGCTGCATGCTACCCACGCCGACTGCGGGCAGCAGACACTGTTGTTGATGAGCCTGCTGCGCCTGAATGGCATACCCGCGCGCTGGCAGTCGGGCATGGTGTACTCGGACAACACCACCGGTTACAGCAACCTGCACGACTGGGGCGCGCTGTACCTGGCGCCCTATGGCTGGGTGCCGATGGATGTCACCACCGGCGCGCTCGACAGCCCGGTGCCGGCGGTACGTGATTTTTACTTCGGCGGGCTGGATGCCTACCGCATCGCGTTCAACGACGACTACGCGCAGGCGCTGGTACCGGCCAAGCAGCACTTCCGCTCCGAAACCGTGGACTCGCAGCGCGGCGAGGCCGAATGGGCGGGCGGCAATCTCTATTTCGACCAATGGAACTACGACTTCCAGTGGCAGGTCTTGCCGCCACCGGAAGATTGACGCTTCGTGACACCGCTGTAATACACAACACTGCAGGAGAGAGCAGGGGATGAACAGGAAAATGCTGAAAAAGGCGGCGCTCAGCGTCGCGCTGGGTGCGTGCCTCGGGGCGCTCGCACCGACCGTCATGGCGCAGAGTGCCACCGGCGCCATCGCCGGCCGCGCCAACGCCGGCGACCAGATCACCATCACCAACACCGCCACCGGGCTGACCCGCACGGTCACCGCCGGTGGCGACGGCAGCTACCGCCTGAGCCAGCTGCCGGTGGGCGACTACAGCCTGACCGTCAAGCGCGACGGCCAGGCCGACAAGGAGCCGGTCGCGGTCAACGTCTCGCTGGGCGGCACCACCAACGTCAACCTGGGTGGCACCGACACCGGCCCGGTGACGCTGGACTCGGTGCAGGTGGTCGGTTCGCGCATCGTCAACCGGGTGGACGTGTACTCGACCGAGTCCTCGTTCAACATCAGCCGCGAAGAACTTGCGCGCATGCCGGTGGCCCAGGACCTGTCGTCGGTCGCCCTGCTTGCTCCGGGCGTGATCGGCGGCAACTCGTCGTTCGGCGGCATCTCCTTCGGCGGTTCGTCGGTGGCCGAGAACTCGGTCTTCATCAATGGCCTCAATGTCACCGATTTCTACAAGCGGCAGAGCTTCTCGGCGGCGCCGTTCGCATTCTTCGAGCAGTTCCAGATCAAGACCGGCGGCTACTCCGCCGAGTTCGGCCGGTCCACCGGCGGCGTGATCAACGCGGTCAGCCGCTCGGGAAGCAACGAGTTCAAGGGCGGCGTGACGATGACGTTCGAGCCGGCAGCCTGGCGCTCGAAGGCCGAGGATCATTACTACGCCGATGGCCGCGTCAACGTCCTGTCCAGCCACAACACCCGCAGCTTCACCAAGGCCAACGTTTGGGCCTCCGGCCCGATCGTGAAGGACAAGCTGTTCCTGTTCGCCATGTACGAGCAGCGCGACAACAAGTCCGGCAGCACCAGCTCTTCCGGCAACAGCTGGACCCAGAGCACGTCGGACAACGGCTTCTGGGGTACCAAGCTGGACTGGAACATCACCGACAATCACCTGCTGGAGGCGATGGCCTTCTCAGACGAGGGCGACAGCGACGCCGCGATCTACACCTACGATTTCGCCAGCTCGAAGCGCGGCACGGGCCAACCCAGCCAATCCCGCGCTTCCAGCGGCGGTACCAGCGGCTCGGTGACCTATACCGGACATTTCGCCGACAACTTCACTGCCAAGGCGATGTACGGCATCAACCGCAGCAGCAGCTACAACAAGTCCCCCGCGGATGCCCTGTGCGACTTCGTGACCTACGAGAACTCCAGCTACGGCGCGGTCTACCGGGCCATGGGCAGCCCGGTGCTGGGTTGCCACCCGGGCGGAACCATCGTCAATCATGAGGACGAGCGCATCGCCAAGCGCCTGGACTTCGAGTGGATGCTCGGAGACCACCAGCTGCGCTTTGGCTGGGATCACGAATTGATGACCACCGATCGCAAGACGGTCTATCCGGGTCCGACCCGCAAGTACTACACCGCCTATGGCACCAAGCCGGGCAACCTGCTCGACAACGGCTCGGTCGTTCCGGCGGGCGTGAACGCGATCCTGCGTGCACGCGAGCGCGCCGACGGCGGCGTGTTCGACATCAAGGCCAGTGCCTTCTATCTGGAAGACAACTGGAACGTCACGCCGTCGCTGATGCTGAATCTCGGCGTGCGCGTGGACAACTTCGAGAACATGACCACGGTGGGTACCACCTTCACCAAGCAGGACAACCTGTTCTCGCCGCGCCTTGGATTCTCCTGGGACATGAAGGGCGACGGCAGCACCAAGCTGTTCGGCAACCTCGGCCGCTATTACATGCCGATCCCCAGCATCCTCAGCTACAACTTCGCCGGCGGCCTGCTCGACGAGTACACCTACTACGCACTGGATGGCTGGCGCCCGGAAACCAACCCGGTCACCGGCGCACCGTACATGGCGCCGATCATCGGCGCGCAGATCGGCCCGGTGGACCAGTCGCAGAACATCGTCGTGCAGGACCTGCGACAGAGCGTGGATCGCGACCTGGATGCGGTCTATCAGGATGAAGCGATCCTTGGCTTCCAGAGCATGATCAACCAGGCCTGGTCGTGGGGCGTCACCGGCACTTACCGGCGCATGCCCAATGCGATGGACGACATGCTGATCAATGCGTTGTGCGGCGTGCGCCATGGCAACCTTTGGCCGATCGCCAACCCGGGCGACAAGCTCACCCTGTGGGGCACCAAGGCCATGGGTTGCGCGCAGGACGGCTGGGTGACGATCGACACCTCCAAGGAAGGCTACATGACGGTGGGCAGCAACCGCATCATCGGTTACTCCAAGCCCAAGCGTACCTACAAGTCCATGGAGTTCCAGATCGACCGGGCATGGGACGACAAGTGGGCGTTCAATGCCTCGTACCTGTGGTCCAAGTCCGAAGGCAACCATGAGGGTCCGGTCAACTCGGATACCAACTATGGCGACACCGGCATGGTCCAGCACTGGGATCATCCGGCCAACAACGAGCGCTACGGCGATCTGTTCAACGATCATCGTCACCAGATCAAGCTCCGCGCGGCCTACAAGCTGAACGAGATGTGGTCCTTCGGCAGCACCCTGACGGCACTGTCCGGTGGCCCGATCACCGCTTTCGGCGTGACCTGGCCAGATGAGAACCGCGCCGTGGCCAGCTATACCAGCACCGGCAGTGGCGGTGGTACCGGCTGGCTGTGCGTGGACAAGTGCGCCGGCGCGTGGCAGGACCGCGTGTACAAGTACTCCGGGCGCGGTGCGTTCGGGCGCATGCCGTGGACCTACAACCTGGGCGCGACCGTCACCTGGACGCTGCCGGTCGAGGGCATTGACCTGAAGGCCAATCTGTCGATCTACAACCTGCTCAATACCCAGGAAGTGATCAACGTGGCGGCACGCTATGAAGGGCAGCCCGGCGTGATGCGCGACACCTTCGGCACCGGCACGCGCTGGCAGTCCCCGCGCTACGCGCAGCTGGTCGTGACCTGGAACTTCTGACCGGGCCGCGGCGCACCATGATGGATTTGCGGTACTGAGTTCCTCCTCTGGCGGCCCTTGCATGGGGGCCGCCATCTTTTTTTGGAGCAATGCCTTGGATCAGGGATTCACACGAGATGACCACTGCGGTCTGCCGGAGGCGTTCCGGCAGGCCGATCTGGTGGAGCTGGCGGCCCGCGAGGGCACCCCGCTGTATGTCTACGCCGCGCCGGCCATCCGCCAGCGGGTACGGGCGCTGCGCGAGGCGCTGTCCGGGCTGGACGCGGGTATCCGTTACGCGGTCAAGGCCAACGGCAACGGCGCGGTGCTGCGCCTGCTGGCCGAGGAAGGCGCGGGTGCGGACATCGTGTCCGGTGGCGAGCTCGAACGCGCGCTGCGCGCCGGCATCGCCGCGGCCGACATCGTGTTCTCCGGCGTGGGCAAGTCCGACGCCGAGATCGCGCTGGCGCTGGACGTGGGCATCGGCCGCTTCAACATCGAGTCCCGCGCCGAACTCGACGCGATCCAGCGCATCGCCGCCGCGCGTGGCGTCACCGCGGTCGCGGCGGTGCGGATCAACCCAGACGTGGACGCGAAGACCCACGCCAAGATTTCCACCGGCAAGGCCGAGAACAAGTTCGGCGTGTCCATCGCCGAAGCGCGCGCGTGGTTCGACGCGAAGGCGCAATGGCCCGACGTGCGCCTGGACGGGCTGCACATGCACATCGGCTCGCAGCTGCTGAGCCTGGACCCGGTGCGCGAGGCGCTGGCGCGCATGGCCGCGTTCTGGAAGGAACTGGAGAGCGCCGGCCACGCCATCGCCAGCATCGACGTCGGCGGCGGGCTGGGCGTGCGCTACCGCGAGGGCGAGCAGGCGCCGGATGCGCGCGCGTATGCCGATGCCATCCGCCAGGCACTGGCCGGCTTCGGCGGGCGCATCCTGGTCGAGCCGGGGCGCTGGCTGGTGGCCGAGGCCGGCATCGTGCTGACCCGCGTGCTGCTGGAAAAGCACGGCCAGGCACGCCGGTTCCTGGTGCTGGACGCGGCGATGAACGACCTGCTGCGCCCCAGCCTGTACGACGCCTGGCATGACATCGTGCCGGTGGGCGCCGCGGCCGGGCGCGAGGCCGCGACCTATGACGTGGTGGGACCGGTGTGCGAGACCGGCGACACCTTCGCCACCGCGCGCGCGTTGCCGCGCTGCGAGGCCGGCGACCTGGTGGCGATCCTCGGCGCCGGGGCCTACGGTGCATCGATGGGGTCCACCTACAACTCGCGGCCGCTGCCGGCCGAGGTGTTGCTGGACGGCGACCGCTACGCGGTGGTGCGCCGCCGCCAGAGCCTGGATGAAATGCTGTCCGGCGAACAGCCGGCCAGTGACTGGAGGCGGACATGACCCATCGGAAAACCCGTGCTGCCCAGGCGCCGGTCTGCGGACGTGGGCCGGCCCGTGGGCTGCCGCGGCTGCTGGTGGCGCTGCTGCTGCTCGTGCTGCTGAGCGCCTGCGCGCACCGCAATCCGCTGGCCAGGTGGGAACGTTCGCCGAACTTCGACGCGCGGCGCCCGGTGGTGGTGGTGCTGCACTACACCGCCGGCAAGACCGCCGAGGGCAGCCTGCGTACGCTGCGGACCGCCAACAGCAACGGCCCGGTCAGCGCGCACTACCTGCTGGGCAAGGACGGCACGCTGTACCAGCTGGTGGACGAGCGCAAGCGTGCCTGGCATGCCGGCGACGGCCGCTGGGGCACCATCACCGACCTCAACTCGGCGTCGATCGGCATCGAGATCGACAACGACGGTTACAGCCCGTATCCGGATGTGCAGATCGAAAAGCTCATCGTGCTGCTCGACGACGTGACCCGGCGCCTGGGGATCCCGCGCCAGCAGGTCATCGGCCACGAGGACATGGCGCCCGGGCGCAAGATCGACCCGGGCCCGCTGTTCCCCTGGAAGCGCCTGCACGAGGCCGGCTTCGGCATCTGGCCCGACCCGGCCGCCGGCGATCCGCCGCCGGCGTTCGACGGCTGGCTGGCGATGGCCGCCATCGGCTACCCGCTGGACGACCGCGCCAACGCCCTGCAGTCCTTCCGCCATCACTTCCGTGGCATGCGCAGCGAGGGCGCCGAGCTGGATGCCGAGGACCGGCGCATCCTCTACGGCCTGAGCCGGTCGCTGCTGCAGGCCCGGGCGCCGTCGGCGTCGACCACGGCCGATACGCCGTAACGGCACGGAGCGCGTCGATGAAACCGATCCTGCTGTGCCTCGCCCTGCTGCCGGGCATCGCCCACGCCGCTGTACCCGCCGCCGATGCCGATGCCGCGTTCTACGACGCGGCGGTGCAGCAGGCCTTCGAGCACTACCGCCTGCCGGGCCTGGCCGTGGGCGTGATCGAGGACGGCAAGGTGGTGCACGTCGCCACCCGCGGCGAGCGGGTCGCCGGCGAGGGACGGCGCGTCGATGGCGACACGCTGTTCAAGATCGCCTCCAACACCAAGGCGATGACCGCGGCGGTGCTGGCGCGGCTGGTGCAGGCCGGGCGCCTGCGCTGGGACGATCCGGTGACCAGGTACCTGCCCGCGTTCCGCATGTACGACCCGTGGGTGACGCGCAACATGCAGGTCCGCGACCTGCTGATCCACAACAGCGGCCTGGGGCTGGGCGCCGGCGACCTGATGCTGTGGCCGGAGCCCAACCACTTCAGCCGCCAGGACATCATCGCCGGGCTGGCGCACCTCAAGCCGGCCGGCAGCTTCCGCGCCGACTACGCCTACGACAACCTGCTCTACGTGGTGGCCGGCGAGGTGGCCGCAGCAGCCGCCGGCAAGCCATACGCGGCACTGGTGCGGCAGGAGATCTTCGGGCCGCTGGGCATGGACCGCTGCCAGGTCGGCGAATGGTCGCCGGCGAAGGCGGGCAATGTCGCCCAGCCGCATTACCGCCAGGACGGGCGCAACGTGGTGGTGGGGCGCGATGGCGACGTCGCTGCCGACTTCCCGTCGATGGCCGCCGGCGGCGTGCGCTGCAGCCTGGATGACATGCTGCGCTGGATGCAGGCGCTGCTCGATCCGGCGCGGGTACCGGGCTGGCTCGATGCCACCCAGCGCCGCGCGCTGTGGACCGCGCACATGCCGATGCCCATCGGCCAGCGCCTGCGCGACTGGGACAACACCCACTTCCTGGCCTACGGCTACGGCTGGCGCCTGTCGGACATGGACGGGCAATGGAAGGTGGCGCATACCGGCACGTTGTCGGGCATGTACTCGTCGCTGGCGCTGCTCCCGGATCGGCGCAGCGGCGTGGTGATCCTGATCAATGGCGAGGGCGAGGACGCGCGCACCGCGCTGATGCAGGCGCTGCTCAAGCGCCAGACCGCGCCAGCCGCCGGCCATGATGTGCTGCACTACGCCGGGCTGCTGGAACGCGAGCGGACCCAGCGCCGCGCGGCCGGCCACGTGCGCCCGGTGCTGGCGCCGGCAGCCGCGGTCGCCGCGGATGAGTTCGGCGCCGATGCCGGGGTGTGGGCCGACCCCTGGTTCGGACAGGTCACGCTGTGCCCGGTGGGTACCGGCATCACCTTCGCCGCGGCGAAATCGCCGGCCCTGCGCGGCCGGGTCATGCGCTCGGCCGGACGCCCATGGGTGCAGTGGCAGGGGCTGGGCGAAGACGCCGAGGCCTGGCTGGTGTTCTCCGGCGAGGGCGCGCAGCGCACCCTGCACATGCGCGCCATCGATCCGGACATCGACTTCAGCTACGACTACCAGGATCTGGAATTCCGCCGCGTGGGCGATTGCCCGTGAAGGCTTGGGCGACGGGCCGCCGGCCCGCGCCCGGTTCCCTCGATCCGCCAGGCGCGCTTGCGTGATGCCGCGCCGGGATTGTGCGGCGCATCACGAAAATATTTTATTTCCATAGCCTTGGGGTATGGGGAATAGTTTATTGACCGCCGGATTCAGCCCGTGTTAAACAGCTGTGAAACGGGGTCTGGGCGGGAGCGCATGCGCCCGCCGCTTCACCGCCCGGGACTGCATGACGCAGCGTCCGGGTGGCAGCCCCAGTGCTGGACAGGTCTGCGGTCGGGGCCTGGCATGTTGCAGGCCGGCAGACAAGGACGCTCCCCGGTGTGGTGCAACCATGGAAGGAGAGGCGCGGCCCCCGCAGCGGTGGCCGTGGATCCCATTGCCCAGGCGGAATCGTGCCGCCCCCCTTGAGGATCGATGGATGGTCGTCGTACCCCCGCCAGCCCGGATGAGCAAGGGCGCCGGCATCGCTCCTGCAGCACCCACGTTACGCGCCCTTTTCTGGAGAGAGAGCATGTCCGCAACCGCACGTCCCCCCCGCATGCACCACCTGAGCGCCGCACTGTTGCTGGCGCTCGGCAGCCCGCTGGCCGCGTTCGCGCAGGCACAGCCCGCGGCTTCCCCGGCGTCGCCGGAGGCGCGCACGCTCGACAAGATCGAAGTCACCGGCTCGCGCATCAAGCGCACCGACGTCGAAGCGGCGATGCCCGTCACCATCATCCAGAAAGCCGAGATCGAGGCCCAGGGCATCACCTCGGCCGAACAGCTGCTGCAGCAGCTGAACATCGCCAGCAGCGGCCCGGACAGCCTGGCCGCCAACAGCGGCGTCGCGCCCCCGGGCACCCGTGGCAACAACGGCGTGTCCGGCGCCAACCTGCGCGGGCAGGGCGCCGACGCGACCCTGGTGCTGCTCAACGGCCGCCGCGTCGCCGCGCATGGCCTGGCGGGCCAGGTGGTCGACCTGAACTCGATCCCGTTCGCCGCGATCGAACGCGTGGAAGTGCTGCGCGACGGCGCGTCCGCCGTGTACGGCACCGACGCCATCGGCGGCGTGATCAACTTCATCACCCGCAACAACTACCAGGGCATCACCCTCACCGCCGGCGCCGACGTGACCGAAGAGGGCGGCGGCAACATCTTCCACGGCAGCCTGCTGGGTGGCTGGGGCGACCTGGACAACGACCGCTGGAACGTCTGGGCCGCGGTCAACGTGAAGCAGAACAAGATCCTGCGCGGCAACCAGCGCGATTTCGTCAACAGTTTCCAGGCCGACCGTGGCCTGTCGCCGGATACCCGCGGCACGCCGTTCGCCAACATCGTCACCGGCACCGGCAGCATGATCGGCGGCGGCCTGAAGGACCCGGTCACCGGCCTCACCAAGACCACCATCAACACGCTGCGCCTGCCCGGCGGCGCCGGCTGCGTGAACGGCGGCGACATGATGGGCGACTACGGCGACAAGATCTGGGCCAGCCCCGGCGCCAGCTTCGGCTGCGCCTGGGACTATGGCCGCGCGCGCACCATCCAGCAGCCGGTGGACACGGTGCAGGGCATCGGCCGCGCCACCTTCAAGGTCGGCGACAACCATGAATTCTTCGCCGAGTTCATGGGCTCCAAGGTGACCTCCAAGCGCCAGTTCGAAGCGCAGCAGATCACCACCAGCATCAACGCCAGCGCCACCCAGCTCGACGCCTACGAGCTCAATGCCAACACCAAGGCGACCTACGACGCCATCTACAACCAGCTGCACGACTATTTCGGCAACCAGGCCAACCTGGTCTACGGCAGCCCCATCGCCTACCGCTGGCGCTGCGAAGTCTGCGGCCCGCGCCAGATCGAGACCACCACCAAGGCCTACCGCGCGCTGCTGGGCATGACCGGCAGCCTCGGCAGCTGGGACTACAACATCGGCCTGTCGCGCGCGCAGAGCAAGGCCGAGTCGGTGACCGCCGGCGGCTACTACTACACCCCGCAGCTGAAGGCGGCGCTGAAGAATGGCGTGCTCAACCCGTTCCTGATGCCGGGCCAGAGCCAGTCCCAGGCCGCGTATGACGCGCTGGCCGCGGCCGACGCCAGCGGCCTGCAGATCTACGAAGGCACCTCGACCACGACCACCTTCGACGCCAGCTTCAGCGGCAGCCTCGGCTTCCGCCTGTGGAGCGACAACGACGTGCAGGCGGCGGCGGGCGTGGACGTGCGCCGCGAGGAATACGAGTTCGGCGGCCCGGCCGAATGGGTGGCGGGCAACGCCTACGTGTTCGGCGTTCCCGGCGATGCCTCCAACTACATGTCGCCCAAGCAGCGCAACGTCAAGGCGGTGTTCGCCGAGGTCAATCTGCCGGTGGTCGACAGCCTGGAAGTCAACCTGGCCGTGCGCCACGACCGTTACGACGGCTTCGGCGGCACCACCAACCCGAAGTATTCGTTCAAGTGGCAGCCGATGGACTGGCTGGTGTTCCGCGGCTCCTACAGCACCGGCTTCAAGGTGCCCGATTTCGCCAAGCTGTTCCGCGGCATCACCGAGAGCCAGTACACCGGCCTTGACCTGGCCGATCCGGCGACCTGCCCCAAGGGCCAGTACAACCCGGACGTGCCCAACTGCAGCGAGCAGATCCGCCCGGACATCATCACCGGCGGCAATCCGAACCTGAAGCCGGAAGAGGCCGAACAGCGCAGCATCGGCTTCGTGATCGCGCCCAACGGCAACTTCAACGTCAGCGTCGACTGGTGGGAGATCGAGCGCACCAACACGATCCGCAGCGGCTTCAACCTGTCGACGATGACCGCCAACTACCCACTGTACGCCTCCAACTTCATCCGCGATTCGGCCGGCAAGATCATCGCCATCGACCAGCGCTACATCAACACCGGCGGCACCCTGACCCGTGGCATCGAGCTGGACTCCAACGTGCGCGGCGACCTGGCCGGCGGTACCTGGAACGTCCACCTCAACGGCAACTACCTGGATACGTTCAGGACCAAGACCTTCGACAGCCTGCCCTACAGCGACAACCTGGTCGGCGAGTACGAGCGCTACTACAACCTGCCGATCCGCTGGAAGCACACCGTCAGCGCCGGCTGGGCGCGGGGCGACTGGGCGCACACGCTGACCCAGGTCTACCGTGGCGGCTACAAGGACTGGAAGCCGGGCGGCATCGTCAACGGCTACAACCCGCCGGCGTGGGACGGCAACGTCGATGCCTACATCACCTACAACTACAGCCTGACCTGGACCGGCATGGAGAACCTGAAGGCGACGTTCGGCATCCGCAACCTGCTCAACACCGATCCGCCGTTCACCGTCCGCTACCTGGACGATGGCGACGGCGCCGGCTGGGAAGCGCGCGTGGCCGACCCGCGCGGCCGTTCGTTCAACCTGCTGCTGGAGTACCGCTTCCAGTGACATGCCCACGGGCCCGGTTGCCGGGCCCCTTTCGCCGCCGCCCGGCAACCGGCGGCGGCGAAGGCGCTTTCTTCGTGTTGTCGGCAGGCCGCGCGCCGGTCCTGCCCTGATCCACGCACCACCGTCGTGCAAGCGAGGCGTTGATGAAGATGTCCACCAAGCTGTTGCTGCCAGCCGCGCTGCTGGCCCTGCTCACCGCCTGCGGCCACGCGCCGCCGCGCAACCCGCTGGCAGGCTGGGTGCCTTCGCCGAACCAGGACGTGCGCCGGCCGAACCTGATCGTCATCCACTTCACCGAACAGGATTCGGTGCAGCAGAGCCTGGATACGCTGCGCGGCCGCAACAGCGGCGGCCCGGTCAGCGCGCACTACCTGATCGGTGCCGACGGCACCCGCTACCAGCTGGTCAGCGACGAGCGCCGCGCCTGGCATGCCGGTGCCGGCAGCTGGGGCCCGTTCACCGACCTCAACTCCGCCTCGATCGGGATCGAGCTGGACAACGACGGCAGGTCGCCGTTCGCCGAGGCGCAGGTGCAGAGCCTGCTGGTGCTGCTGGAGGACCTGTGCACGCGCCTGCGCATCCCGCGCAGCCAGATCATCGGCCACCAGGACCTGGCGCCGACGCGCAAGCCCGACCCGGGCCCGCTGTTCCCGTGGAAGCGCCTGGCCGATGCCGGCTTCGGCCGCTGGCCCGCCGCCGATGCGCCGCCGGCGCCGGCCGGGTTCGACCCATGGACCGCGCTGCGCCTGATCGGCTACCCGCTGGACGACCGCGCCGCCACCGTGCGCGCGTTCCGCAACCATTTCCGCGGCCAGGGTGGCAGCGAACTGGACGCCGAGGACCTGCGCATCCTGCATGCGCTGGCCGCGGGCAACCTGGCCGCCCCGGCCGCCAACCCCTGAGGCGGCCGCATGACCCGACCGAACCGTGCCTCCTTCCCCCGTACCGGACGCATTGCCATGACGTTCGCCCTGAGCCTGGCGGCGATCAGCCCGGCCGCGCTTGCCGCCGATGCCGGCGAGCGGCTGGGGCTGCCGCCGTCACCGGCCTCCACCGGGTTCGTGCAGCAGCGCACCCAGTTCCAGCTGCATACGCTGCTGACCGAACAACGCCATCCCCGGACCTGGAACCTGAGTGAAGTCGCCGCGCACGACCCGGCGCAGGCGCTGGCGCAGCTGTTCTCGGTGGACGAGGACGTGGCCCGCGCCTTCGCCGCGCTGGCCGACGATCCGCAGCGCATGGCCAAGCTGCACGCCGCCTCGAGCGCGGTACAGCGCGCGCTGCGCGACGGCCATCGCATCTACTTCTACGGCACCGGCTCGACCGGGCGCCTGGCCGAGACCCTGGAAAGCGGCGTGTGGCGGCCGTTCTGGAAGCGCCTGCAGGCCGACCCGGCGTGGCCGCGCATCGCCGCCCGGCTGCCGGCCGGGCTGGGCGAGCGCGTGCGTGGCGAGATCACCGGTGGCGACCGCGCGCTGATCAGCTCGCTGGAAGGCTTCGAGGACCTGCAGCTGATCGGCGCGCTGCAGATGCGCGACGACGGCATCGGCGCCGACGACGTGGTGTTCGCGGTGACCGAAGGCGGCGAGACGTCGGCGGTGATCGGCACCGCGCTGGCCGCCGCCGACCAGCGCGGTGCGGGTACCGACCGGGTCTGGTTCGTCTACAACAACCCGGACGAGGTGCTGCGCCCGTTCGAGCGCAGCCGGCGCGTGCTCGATGACGCGCGCATCCACAAGATCGCCCTGCCCACCGGGCCGCAGGCCATCACCGGGTCCACCCGCATGCAGGCCACCACCACCAGCCTGTACGCGCTGGGGCTGGTGCTGGAAGACGCGCTGCGCGCGCTGCTGCTGCCGCAACTGGACGCCGCCGATGCGCGGCGCCTGGGGCTGGATGCCCGCGACACCATCGAAAGCCGCCTGCGCGGCTTCGCCGGCCTGCAGCGCCGCGTGGCCGCCAGTGCCCCGCAGCTGGCGCAATGGACCGCGCGCGAGGCGCAGGCCTATGCCGACGGCCGCCACGCCACCTACCTGGCCGGGCAGGCGCTGATGCCGGTGTTCGTGGACGTGACCGAACGCGCGCCGACCTTCCGGCTGGCGCCGCTGGACCGCACCGACACCACGCCGCCGGCGTCGTGGATCCGCGTGTGGGCGCCGGTGGCGACACCGCAGGCGGCCTGGGACGCACTGCTGCACCGCCCGTTCCACGGGCTGGATGCGGCGCAGTACCGCCCGCAGTTCGAGCAGAACGTGGACGATCCGGCGCTGCGCGCCACCGCGCTGCGCAGCCTGGAACGCGCCGGCGCCGAGCAGCAGGCGCTGTACGACCTGTCCTGGTCGCCGGGCAACCGCGAGCGGCTGCCGCCGCAGGCGGGCGACCTCGGCGTGCTGCTGCGTTACGCCGGCGAGCCGGTGGACGCACTGGCCCGGCAATGGTGGCAGGCGTTCGCCGATGCCGGCGCCGGCCGGCTCACCGTCACCGTGGGCCATGGCGCCGGCACCGGCGATGATTCCCGCGCGCTGGACGGCGCGGCGCCGGGCGTCGCGCTGGACCTGCCGCGCAGCAACGACCCGCTCGGCCTGGACCGCACGCTGGCGCTGAAGATGCTGCTCAACGCGCATTCGACCGCGGTGATGGCGCGGCTCGGGCGCACCGTGGGCAACACCATGACCGCGGTGCAGCCGGGCAACCTCAAGCTGATCGGCCGCGCCACCTACCTGATCCAGTCGCACGTCAACGCCGTGCTCGACGGCCAGCGCTGGCGCGCGCGGCACGGCAACACCGCGCCGCTGAGCTATGCCGAGGCCAACCGCGTGCTGTTCGAGGCGATCGACCAGCGCGCGCGCCTGGCCGAAGCGGCGCAGCTGCCCGAGGTGGAACTGGCGATCGTCGCCGTGCTCGAGCGCCTGGACAGCGGCAAGCCGCTGGATTGGGCCGGTGCCGCGCAGCTGCTGCGTGCCAAGGGCCTGAACGGCTACCTGCGCGGGCGCGCCTGAGCCATGGCCAGAGCCATTGCGATGAATGTCCGGTGTTGGATCGCGTTGCCTGCGTTGGCCGCCTGCGCCGCGGCGCAGGCGGCGGTACCGGTGGTGTCACCGGCGGCCACCCCGGCGCAGGCCGGCATGCTGGATGTCGCCACCCTGGCGCCCGGGTTCTCGCTGGACATGCGCTATGCCGGCAGCGACAACTTCACCGGCCGCCCGGTGCCCGGATACGACGCACCGCGCTGCTACCTGCTCGCCCCGGTCGCGCAGGCGCTGGCGCGCGTGCAGCGCGCGCTGCAGGCGCAGGGCCACGCACTACGCCTGTACGACTGCTACCGCCCGGTGCGCTCGGTGCAGTCGTTCGTCGCCTGGGCGCACGACCCGGGTGACCAGCAGGCCAAGGCCCGCTATTACCCGAACATCGACAAGAGCCGGTTGCTGGACGGCTACATCGCCGAGCATTCCGGGCACAGCCGCGGCGCCACCGTCGACCTGGGCCTGCTCGACTGCCGCCAGGGCGGCTGCGTGGAGCTGGACATGGGCACCGGCTTCGACCGGTTCGATCCGCTGGCGCATACCGACAGCCCCGGGATCACCGCGCAGCAGCGCCACAACCGGCGCCTGCTGCTTGACGCAATGGCGGCCCAGGGCTTCGCCAACTACCCGATGGAGTGGTGGCACTACACCTTCCGCCCCGAGCCGACGCCCGATACCGCCTACGATTTCCCGGTGCGCTAGCACCACCGGCGCCGCGTCCGGCGGCGCTGCCGGCGTGTCGGCACCTGATGGCGTGGCCAGCAAAGCCGCAGCGCGGCAACCGGCGCACCTGCAGGCCGTGTGCCGCCGGCTACACTGCGGCGTCCCCGTTGCCATGACCGACCCCCGATGAACCTGGAACTCCACTACGGCCTGCTGGGCTCGCTGGAAGCAGCCCTGATCGCGCTGGCGGTCGGCTTCGTGGTGTTTTCCCTGTGGTGGCAGGTGTGCCGCCGCAGCGGCCTGTCGGCGGGCCATGCGATCGCCTGGCCGTGCCTGGCCGCGGTTGCGATCGGTGCCGGGGTGGATGGCTGGAACCTGTTCTACCTGGGCATGGTGCAGCTGGAGTCGCCGCTCTACGCGCGGCTGGCGCTGGCCGGCATCCACGACCCCGACCAGCTGGGCACGCGGGTGGTGCTGGAAGTGGCCGGCGCGCTGGTCGGGGTGGGGCTCGGATGGCGGGCGTTCAGCCCGCGCGCCACCGCCGGGGACGACACCCACGGCGACTGACGCCGGCCGATCCGCGCGGGCGTGCCGCGGATGGAACGCCCGAATGCGCGGCTTACCTGCGGCTCACGCATCGCTAACCAGGGCGGTAGCGGTTCCGGCGCGTGCGTTGGTTAACGCCGTGTCTGCGGCGGTTCCGCGGGGCGTGCGCGATTCAGCACCGGCCTGCGAGGGTGGGGGCGTGCGGAATCACCGCGCTTTCCAGACCGCAGGAGGAACACCTGATGACCGTTCGCAACCGCAACCCGCTGTTCGCCCTCGTCGCCGCCGCCGGTGCCGCACTGGCCATGCCGGCCATGGCCCAGGACGCCCGCGCCGAACAGCAGCACCAGGCGCACGAGCAGGCGGCGCAGGCCAGCGACACCCGCCAGGATGCTGCCGACGATGCCGCCACCCGCGGCAATGGCCAGTCGTGGGCCAGCTTGGACGCCGATGGCGACGGCAGCATCAGCCGCGCCGAATCGCAGGCCCACGCCGGGCTGGCGCAGGTGTTCGACACCGCCGATGCCGACAAGGACGGCAAGCTGACCCCGGACGAATACCGCACCTACACCGCCTCGCAGCAGAAGTAACGCGCCGGCCCTGGTGCCCCGGTCCCGGAAGAGCGGCCGCCGGCCGCTCTTCCCCCAGGGGCGGGTTGCTATCCTGTGGCGCATGACGCACGCACCCCACGCTCCCGCCCCCTCTTCCGCCATCGGCCTGGTCGGCTTCGACGGCGACGACACGCTCTGGAAGAGCGAAGACTATTACCGCCTGGCCGAGCAGGAATTCGAGTCCATCCTCGGCCATTACGTCGACCTGCACGATGCCGGCACCGCGCAGCACCTGCTCAAGGTGGAGCGGCGCAACCTGGCGATATTCGGCTACGGCGCCAAGGGCATGACCCTGTCGATGATCGAGGCGGCGATCGAGCTGACCGACGAGCGTATTTCCGCCGCCCACCTGCGCCAGATCGTCGAGATCGGCCGCCGCACCCTGCAGCATCCGGTCGAGGTGATCGACGGCGTGCGCGAAGCGGTGTCGGCCATCGCCGCGCGCTGGCCGGTGGTGCTGATCACCAAGGGCGACCTGTTCCACCAGGAGCAGAAGATCGAGCGCTCCGGCCTGCGCGACCTGTTCCCGCGGATCGAGATCGTCTCGGAGAAGGACCCGTCCACCTACGCCCGGGTGCTGGCCGAGTTCGGGCTGCCGGCCGAGCGCTTCGTGATGGTCGGCAACTCGCTGCGCTCGGACATCGAACCGGTGCTGGCGCTCGGCGGTTGGGGCGTGCATACCCCGTACGCGATGACCTGGGCGCACGAGGCCGAGCACGGCGTGTCCAGCGAGGAGCCGCGCCTGCGCCTGGCCGACACCGCCTGGCAGTGGCCGCAGGCAGTGGCCGCGATCGAAGCGGCCGGCCGATGAACCGGCGCGTGCGCGCGGTGCCACGGGTGGCATGGCTGCGCCGCTGCCTGCCCGCGTTGCTTGCGTGTGCTTCCGCGTTGCCCCTGCTCCCCGCGGTGGCAGCGGCACAGGCGGCCGCCGCGGACCCGGCGGCCACCGCGCCCGCCTACGAACCGGGGACCGGCGATGCCTGGCTCGACCGCCAGCTGGCCGACGTCAACCGCTACGCCGAGCGCTACCCCGACGCCTTCATCGACGAGCTGGTGCGCTATGGCGGCGCGCGCCGCGGCTACGTCGAGGCGCTGTTGCAGCAGCATGGCTGGGTGCCCGGCGACGTCTGGTTCGCCTGCTTCTGGGGCCAGGCCATCGGTGCCAGTTGCCGCGAGCCGGTGCAGGCGCGCAGCCGGCTCCCGGGCGAGGGCTGGCGAGCCGTGGTGGAAAGCCTGCCGGTGGCGCCGGACAACCTGCACTGGCGCGCCGTGCGCCACGCCCTGGTCGCCAGTTACGACCACTGGGACCGGCCGATCCGGCTGGACGCGCTGCTGCAGCGCCAGCTCGGTGACCGCGCGCGCCGCGATGCGGCCGCCCGTGGCCACGACTGACCGCCCGCGTCGCGGTGCCGTCGGTGCCGCGTCGGTACCGCGAAAGTATCCAATGCAATGGATGACCGGCTGACCCCATCCGGGCGAAAATAGCGGTTTCCCCTGCCGCGCCGCGCGCCCCGCCATGACCGCCGACCGTTTCGTCTCCGCCGATCACATCCGCAGCCTGTTCTCGCAGGCGATGTCGCACATGTACCGCACCGAGGTGCCGCTGTACGGCACGCTTGTGGAGCTGGTCGGCGAGGTCAACGCCGGCGTCCTGGCGGCGCAGCCGGAACTGGATGCGCAGATGCAGCGCAGTGGCGAGCGCGAACGCCTGGACGTGGAGCGCCACGGCGCGATCCGGGTCGGCACCGCGCAGGAGCTGTCCACGCTGCGCCGCCTGTTCGCGGTCATGGGCATGCAGCCGGTGGGCTACTACGACCTGTCGGTGGCCGGCGTGCCGGTGCACTCCACTGCGTTCCGCCCGGTCGATGGCGAATCGCTGAAC
Organism: Stenotrophomonas sp. Steno-Z10-HUANG; assembly: GCF_056393075.1. Classification (NCBI taxonomy): domain Bacteria; kingdom Pseudomonadati; phylum Pseudomonadota; class Gammaproteobacteria; order Lysobacterales; family Lysobacteraceae; genus Stenotrophomonas; species Stenotrophomonas sp. Steno-Z10-HUANG. The sequence continues at coordinate 216,012 of NZ_JBWJPA010000006.1, read as the reverse complement.
CGCAATCCGTTCCGGGTGTTCACCTCGCTGCTGCGGCTGGAACTGATCGAGGACGAAGCGCTGCGCGCGCAGGCGGCCGGGATCCTGTCCCGGCGCACGATCTTCACCCCGGGCGTGCTGCAGCTCATCGAGCAGTGCGAACGCGATGGCGGCCTGTCCGGCGAGGATGCCTGGCGCTTCGTGGTCGAGGCACTGGAGACCTTCCGCTGGCACAACGAGGCCACCGTGTCGCTGCAGACCTACCACGCCCTGCATGCCGCGCACCGGCTGGTGGCCGATGTGGTCAGCTTCCGTGGCCCGCACATCAACCACCTCACGCCGCGCACGCTCGACATCGATGCCGCGCAGGCGGCGATGCACGCGCGCGGCCTGGCCGCCAAGGCGGTGATCGAAGGCCCGCCGCGCCGCGCGTGCCCGATCCTGCTGCGCCAGACCAGCTTCAAGGCGCTGGAGGAACTGGTGCACTTCCCCTCGGGCGAGGACAACGCCGCCGGCACCCATACCGCGCGTTTCGGCGAGATCGAGCAGCGCGGCCTGGCGCTGACTCCCAAGGGCCGCGCGCTGTACGACGCGCTGCTGGCCCAGGCGCGCGACAACGGCGGCGCCGGCAGCACCGGTGGCGACTACATGCAGCGCCTGCAGGCGGCGTTCGCCGGCTTCCCCGACGACCACGCCACCCTGCGCCGCGAGGGCCTGGGCTACTACCGCTACGCGCTGACCGATGCCGGCCGCGCGCTGCCGGCGGCCGAGCGCGCACTGCCGGCCGAGGTGCTGATCGACCGCGGCCTGGCCGTCGCCGAACCCATCGTCTACGAAGACTTCCTGCCGGTCAGCGCCGCGGGCATCTTCCAGTCCAACCTGGGCGGCGAGGAGCAGCGCGCCTATGCGGCGCGTGCCAACCGCGAAGCGTTCGAGCAGGCCCTGGGGGCGACGGTGGCCGACGAATTCGCGATCTACGAGCGCCTGCAGGCGGAATCGCTGGCGCAGCTGGTGGCCTGATCCGTGGCGATGGGGCCGGTACGACACGCCGGCTGCCGGCGCGACTGTGCTTGCCCCATCTGCTGCCGGCCTCCATCCGCCGGCCATGTCGCTGCGGACGGAAACCCGCACGTATGAACCGCGTGCAGCCGTTGGCCGGGGTGACGGCTGCGTCGCCGCGATGGTGATCTCCGCGATGCCGCGCAATGCCAGGCAGGGACGTTCCCGGCTACGTTCCATCGGAACGTAGCCCCGTGCAGGAGACGATCAGGCCCGTGCGACCCGCCGCTGGCCCTTGCGCTCGCGGCGGCGTGCGCGCCAGCCGCGCCAGTGCTGCTGCAGGCAGGAGAAGATCACGTACAGCGCCGGGGTGCTGAGCAGGGTCAGGCTCTGCGAGATCAGCAGGCCGCCGATCATCGCGATGCCCAGCGGGCGGCGCAGTTCCGAGCCTTCGCCCAGGCCGATCGCCAGCGGCAGCGCCGCCAGGATCGCGACCATCGTGGTCATCATGATCGGGCGGAAGCGCACGATGCTGGCCTCGCGCACCGCTTCGGCCGGCGACCTGCCGTGTTCGCGCTGCGCCACCAGGGCGAAGTCGATCATCATGATCGCGTTCTTCTTGACGATGCCGATCAGCAGCACTAGGGCGATGGTCGAGATCACCGACAGGTCGGTGTTGGTCACCCACAACGCCAGCAGCGCGCCCATGCCGGCGGCCGGCAGGGTGGACAGGATCGTCACCGGGTGCACCAGGTTCTCGTACAGCATGCCCAGCACGATGTAGACGGTGGCGATGGCGGCGATGATCAGCATCAGCATCGCCGCCGGGTCCAGCGCCTGGCGGAAGCCGCCGGGTTCGGCCTGGCGGATGTCACCGGGCATGCGCAGGCCGTCGATGGCGGCCTTGACGATGGCGTCGCCTTCGCCACTGCTGACCCCGGGCGCCAGGTTGTAGCTCAGGTCCATCACCGTGTACTGGTTCTGGTGGGTCACCTGCGACGGCGCCAGCCCGGGTTCCTGGTGGGCGAAGGCGGTCAGCGGGATCATCTGCCCGCTGCTGGAGCGCACGTACACGTCGTCGATGGCCGCCGGGCTGCCGGTCTGTTCCGGCAGCGCGTTGACCACCACGCCGTACTGGTTGAGATCGGCGTAGATGGTGGAGATCTGGCGCTGGCCGAAGGCGCCGTACAGCGCGCCGTCGATCGCGCCGATGCTTACGCCCAGGCGCGAGGCCTTCTCGCGGTCGATGACGATCTTCTGCATCAGCCCGCCCTTGTCCACGTCCGAGCCGACGTCGCGCAGCTTCGGGTTCTGCTTCAGCACCTCGACCAGCTTGGGCAGCCATTCGGCCAGTTGCGCGGCATCGTTGCCCTGCAGGGTGACGCGGTTCTGCGCGCCCTGGCCGCCACCGCCGCCGCCGTCGGACGGCAGGTCCTGGATGGCGCGCAGGCGCACGTCCAGGTCCGGGAACTGCGCCGCCTTGGCGCTGAGCCGGGCCACCACCAGGCTGGTCGGCTCGCGTCGGCCCTCGGCCATGGTCCTGAGCTCGATGTTGAACTGCGCGCTGCTGCCCTGGCGGCTGGAACCCAGCCGCGAGCCGACCATCTTCACCGCCGGGTCGGCCAGGAACATGTCGCTCAGGCGCCGCTGCCGCTGGCTCATCTCGGCGAACGACACCGTGGCGCTGGAGCTGGCGCGGCCCCAGATCAGGCCGGTGTCCTGCTCGGGGAAGTTGCCCTTGCCGACCGCGCCGGCCAGGTAGAACGTGGCCACGATCAGCAGCAGCGGGGTGAGCGCCAGCAGCAGCGCATGGCGCAGCGAGAAATCCAGCGCCACCGTGTACACCTTCAGCATGCCGCCGTGCACGCGGTCGAGCAGGCGGTGCATGCGCGATTCGCGCACGTGCGCCGCGTGCGGCTGCAGGAAGCGCGCGCACAGCGCCGGGGTCAGGGTCAGCGACACCAGCGCCGACACCATGATCGCCGCCACCAGGGTCAGGGTGAACTCGCGGAAGAACGCGCCGAGCATGCCCTGGGCGAAGATGATCGGCAGGAACACCGCCACCAGCGAGGCGGTGATGGAGACGATGGTGAAGCCGATCTCGCGCGCACCCGCCATCGCCGCCTGCAGGCGCGGCATGCCGGCGTCCAGGTGGCGCATGATGTTCTCGATCACCACGATGGCGTCGTCGACCACGAAACCAATGGCGATGACCAACGCCAGCAGGGTCAGGTTGTTGAGGGTGAAACCCAGCACCATCATCACCACCGCCGCGCCGGCCAGCGACAGCGGCACGGTGACCGCGGCGATCAGCGTCGGCGCCAGCCGGCGCAGGAACAGCGCCATGGTCAGCACCACCATCGCCAGGCTGATCATCAGGGTGATCTGCACCTCGGCCAGCGACGCGCGGATGGTCGGAGTGCGGTCGAAGTAGGGGGTGAGCGTGGTGCCGGCATCGAGATGGCTGGACAGCGCCGGCATTTCCGCCTTGACCCGGTCCACGGTCGCCACCAGGTTGGCGCCGCTGCGCAGGTACACGTACATCAGCACGCCGCGCTTGCCGTTGAACCAGGCCGCCTGGAACGCGTCCTGCTGACCGTCGTAGACGGTGGCGATGTCCTTCAGCCGCACCACCGCGCCGTCGTGGCTGGCAATGGCGATGTTGGCGAAATCGGCGGCCCTGCGTACCTGGTCGTTGAGGACGATGGCGGTCTGGCTGCGGCCGTCGTCGAGGAAGCCCAGCGGCGAGGCCACGTTGGCCGCGCGCATGGCGTTGCGCAGGTCGTCCGGGCTCAGCCCCAGCGCGTTCATCGCGCGCAGGTTCAGGTCCACGCGCACCGCCGGGGTCGAGGCGCCGGCGATGTCCACCTGCGATACCCCCGGCAACTGGCGCAGGCGCTGCGCCAGCAGCGAATCGGCCAGGTTGTAGAGCTGCGCGACCGACTGCGTGTCCGAGGTCAGCGACAGCGCGATCACCGGGTCGTCGTTGGGGTTGGCCTTCTGGTAGGTGGGCGTGTTGATGCCGGCCGGCAGGTCGGCCATGGCGGCGTTGATCGCCGCCTGCACGTCCTGCGCGGCGGCGTCGATATCGCGGCTGGTGTCGAACATCAGGAACACCATGCTGCGCCCGTCGCTGCTGCTCGAGCGCATGGTGCTGATGCCCGGCACCTGGCCGAGGTGGCGTTCCAGCGGCGCGGTGACGGTGGCGGCCATGGTGTCGGCGTCGGCGCCGATGTTGCTGGCCTGCACGAAGATCACCGGGATCGACAGGTTCGGCAGCGCCGCCACGCCCAGCCGCAGGTAGCAGAGCAGGCCGGCGAAGAACAGGCCGATGGCCAGCAGGCTGATGCCGATCGGGCGCTTGATGAAGGGCGCGGAGATGTTCATGCCGTGCGCTTGCCGGCGGCCTGCAGGCGTGCGGCCGCGCGCTGCTCGCGGCGCCGCGCGGCCCACTCGGAGAACCGCTCGAAGTACAGGTAGATCACCGGCGTGGTGTACAGCGTGACCAGCTGCGACAGCAGCAGGCCACCGACGATGGCCACGCCCAGCGGGCGCCGCAGCTCCGAGCCGATGCCGGTGCCCAGCGCCAGTGGCAGCGCGCCGAGCATGGCCGCGGCGGTGGTCATCATGATCGGGCGGAAGCGCAGCAGGCAGGCGCGGCGGATCGCATCGAAGGCGTTCATGCCGGCGCGCTGCGCGTCCAGCGCGAAGTCGATCATCATGATCGCGTTCTTCTTGACGATGCCGATCAGCAGCACGATGCCGACGATGCCGTCCACCGACAGGCTCATCCCGCACAGGTACAGCGCCAGCAGCGCGCCGACCCCGGCCGGCGGCAGGGTGGAGATGATGGTCAGCGGATGGATCCAGCTCTCGTAGAGCACGCCGAGCACGATGTAGATCACCGCGATGGCGGCCAGCAGCAGCATCACCACGTCGGTCTGGCTGCTGGAGAACTCGGCCGCGGTGCCGACGAACTGCGCCTGCATCTGCGGCGGCAGCTGCAGCGCGGCCACGGCCTTGTTGATCGCCGCCACGCCTTCGGACAGCGAATAGCCCGGGGCCAGGTTGAACGAGATCGTCGCCGACGGCAGCTGCTGCTGGTGGCTGACGACCAGTGGCGCGGTGCCCGGGGTGGCGGTGGCGATGGCCGACAGCGGAATGCTGCCGCCGGCGCCCAGCGCGATGCCGGTGTTGCTGTTGCCGATGCCGGTGGCGGTGGAGGAGTTGCTGGAGCTGACCTGGCCCAGGGTGGTGGCGTTGCTGCCGGTGAGCGCGCCGCTGCCGTTGCTGCCGATCGCCAGCTGGTTCATCAGCGCGTCGGCGGTGCGGAACTCCGGCGCCACCTCCAGCACCACGCGGTACTGGTTGAGCTGGGTGAAGATGGTGGAGATCTGGCGCTGGCCGTAGGCGTCGTACAGGGTGTCGTCGATGGTCTGCATCGGCACGCCGTAGCGGCTGGCCTTGTCGCGGTCCACTTCCACGTGCAGGGCGCGGCCGTGGTCGGCCAGGTTGTTGTCGACGTCGGCCAGCTCCGGCAGGCGGCGCAGCGCGTCGGTGACGCGCGCGGCCTGCTCGGCCAACTCCCGGCTGTCCATGTCCGACAGCGAGAACTGGTAGGCGGTGGCGGCCACGCGCGTGTCCAGGGTCACGTCCTGCACCGGCTTGAGGTACAGCGCGACGCCGGGGATGTGCGCGGCGGCGGCCTGCAGCCGCGGCAGGATCGTGTCCAGGCTGCCGCGCTCGCCGCGATCCTTGAGCACGATGTTCAGCTGGCCCTGGTTGAGCGTGGGGTTCATCGAGCCGGCGCCGATGTAGGCGGCCACGCCGGTCACCGCCGCGTCCTGGCGCAACGCCTCGGCCACCGCCTGGGTGCGCTGCTGCATCTGCTCGAAGGCCACGTTCTGGTCGGCGATCACCACGCCGGTGATCATGCCGGTGTCCTGGTCGGGCAGCAGGCCCTTGGGAATGGCGATGTACAGCAGCACGGTCAGCACCACCGAGCCCAGGGCGATGCCCAGGGTCATGCGCTGGTGGCGCAGCACCCAATCCAGGCTGGATTCGTACAGGTGCACCAGCCGCGACCACGCCGTCACCTTGCCCTGCGCGGCGGCGCGCTCGTGGGCATCGTCGCCCTCGGGCAGCGCGTCGGGCTTGAGCAGGTAGGCGCACATCATCGGGGTGAGCGTCAGCGAGATCAGCATCGAGATCGCCACCGCGATCGACAGCACCCAGGCGAACTCGTGGAACAGGCGGCCGGTGACGCCGGGCATCAGGATCAGCGGCAGGAACACCGCGATCAGCGACACGGTCAGCGACAGCACGGTGAAGCCGATCTCCCTGGCGCCGGTTTCGGCGGCATCCTGGCCGTCCTTGCCCTGCTCGATGTAGCGCACGATGTTCTCGATCATCACGATCGCGTCGTCGACCACGAAGCCGGTGGCCACGGTCAGCGCCATCAGCGACAGGTTGTCCAGCGACATGCCGGCAAAGGCCATCACCCCGAAGGTGCCCAGCAGCGACAGCGGCACCGCCACCGAGGGGATCACCGTTGCCCACAGCCGGCGCAGGAACACGAAGATCACCGCCACCACCAGGCAGATGGTCAGGATGAGGGTGAACTGCACGTCGTGCACCGAGGCGCGGATGGTGACGGTGCGGTCGGAGAACACGTCCAGCTTCACGTCCGCCGGCAACATGCCCTGCAGGCCGGGCAGAATCTGGCGGATGCTCTCCACGGTCTTGACGATGTTGGCGCCGGGCTGGCGCCGCACTTCCAGCAGCACCGCCGGCTTGCCGTCGGCCCAAGCCGCGATCTGGTCGTTCTCCACCCCGTCGACCACGCTGGCCACGTCGCGCAGCCGCACCGGCGCGCCGTTGCGGTAGCGCACGATGATGTCGTTGTAGTCGGCCGCGTCGCTGAGCTGGTCGTTGGTGGACAGCGTGTAGCTCTGGGTCTTGCCGTTGAGCGAGCCCTTGGGCGCGTTGACGTTGGCCTGGGTCAGCGCGCTGCGCAGGTCTTCCAGGGTCATGCCCATGTTGGCCAGCTGCGCCGGGTTGGCCTGGATGCGCACGGCCGGGCGCACGTTGCCGGCGATCGACACCAGGCCGACGCCGTCCACCTGCGACAGGCGCTGCGCCAGCACCGAGTCGGCCAGGTCGTTGACCTCGCGCAGCGGGCGCGTGTCCGAGGCCAGCTTGAGGGTCAGGATCGGCGCGTCGGCCGGATTTACCCGGTTGTAGACCGGCTGGTACGGCAGCGAGCCGGGCAGGGTGGCCTGGCGGATCGCCGCCTGCACGTCCTGGGCGGCGGTGTCGATGTCGCGCTCCATCGAGAACTGCAGCACGATCGTGGACAGGCCGGCCGAGGAGTCGGAAGTCATCAGGTCCAGGCCGGAGATCTGGCCCAGCTGCCGCTCCAGCGGCGTGGTCACCAGCGAGGCCATGGTCTGCGCGCTGGCGCCGGGGTACTGCGTGGTCACCACCAGGCTGGGTGCTTCGATCTCGGGCAGGGCCGAAACCGGCAGGCGCTGGTAGCCAAGGATGCCGAGCAGCATCAGCCCGACCATCAGCAGCGAGGTGGCGATGGGGCGGCGGATGAAGAGAGTCGAGAAGCCCACGGTCGATTCCTGTGGTGAGAGTGTGCGCGGCGCGGGGCGGTCAGTGCCTGCCCCAGCTCCGGCCGCGCGCGTCGCGTGCACCGCACCGGGTGTTCACGCGTGCATATGGAGCCGGTGCCCGCGCCGCGCCGTCGCGCGCGGCAGGCAGCGGCCGCGCCTCAACGCGGGCCACGACCGCCCCGGCCGCCGCCGCCGCGCTTCTCGCTGGCGGCCTTGAGCTGCGCCTCGGTCGGTGCCGGCGGCGCCTGCCCCGGCTGCAGCGGATTGACCGCGACGCCTTCCTTGAGCCGGAACTGGCCTTCGGTCACCACCTTGTCGCCCGGCTGCAGGCCCTTGCTGATGACCACGTGGCTGTCGTCGACCTGGCCGCCCTGCACCACCTCGCGCAGGGTGACGGTGTTGTCCGGCTTGATCAGGTAGACGAAGTCGCCGGTGCTGCTGCGCTGCACCGCTTCGGCCGGCACCACCACCGCGTCGGGCAGCTCGTCGAGCTTCATGCGCACGTTGACGAACTGGCCCGGCCACAGCGCCTGGTCGGCGTTGGGGAACTCGGCGCGCAGGCGGAAGGTGCCGCTGCTGGCGCTGATCTGGTTGTCCACCACCTGCAGCCTGCCGTCGGCGTTGACCACGCTGCCGCCGGCGCGGTCCAGCGTCGCGGCTTCCAGCGGTCCCTTGCCCTGCGCCGCGCGCACCGCCTCCAACTGCTGCTCGGGCAGGTTGAACAGCACGTAGATCGGCTGCAGCTGGGTCAGGGTGACGATCGCCGTACCGGCGCTGACCACGTTGCCGGGGTCGACCGCGCGGATGCCAGCCACGCCGTCGATCGGCGAGACGATGCGGGTGTAGCCCAGCTGCACCCTGCTCTGGTTGGCGCTGGCCTGGGCCGCCGCCACCGCGGCCTGGTACTGCGCGACCTGGTTGCGCAGGGTGGTCAGGTCGGTCTGCGCCACGTACTGGCGGTAGGCCTCGGAATTGGAGCGTTCGTAGTTGGACTGGGCGGTCGCCAGCAGGGCCTGGTTCTGGCGCTGGCTGGCGATGGCCTGGTCGTACTGGGCCTGGAAGGTGCGCGGGTCGATCCGGGCGAGCAGGTCGCCCTTCTTCACCGTCTGCCCTTCCTTGAAGTCCACGCTCAGCAGCTCGCCCCCCACCTGCGGGCTGACCGTGACCGTGTTGTAGGCGGCCACCGTGCCCTGCGCGGTGACATACACCGGCACGTTCCTGCGTTCGGCCGCCACCGCGGTGACCGGCACCGGATCGCGTGCCTTGTCGCCGCCGCCCCGGCCTCCCGGGCCGCCCGCGGTTGGTGCCGCGCCGCCGGCCTGCTTGCCGCCCCCCATCATCCGGTAGCCGATTCCCGCCACCAGCAGGACGGCGATGACGAGCAGCACGATCTTCCAGAAACGCGACATGCAAAAACTCCCGGGGAACCGATGGGCGAAGGGGCGGGCACAACGGCGCAGAGCATAACGCCGGGCCATGACAGCGGCTGCATGACCGATGGGCCACGCGCTCTGACCGGCAAGGGGGGTGAACGGTTCCGCGCGGCATCGGTTGACACTCGTCGCCCCGGTTCGTTTGCCCTACATTCACCTCTCGATTGCCGACGAGGAATGCCTGGATGATCCGCAAGACCGTTGTGTTGACCGCGCTGGCGTGCGCCCTGGCCCCCGCGGCCGCGCTGGCCGGCGATGCCCAGCGCCCCGAGGTCGCGGCCGCCGCCGCGCGCCTGCAGCAGCAGGTGGTGGAGTGGCGCCGCGACTTCCACCAGCATCCGGAGCTGTCCAACCGCGAAGCGCGCACCGCCGCCAAGGTCGCCGAACGCCTGCGCGCGATGGGCCTGCAGCCGAAGACCGGGGTGGCCGTGCACGGCGTGGTCGCGGTCATCAAGGGCGGCCTGCCGGGCCCGAAGATCGCCCTGCGCGCGGACATGGACGCACTGCCGGTGACCGAGCAGACCGGGCTGCCGTTCGCGTCCACCGCCACCGCCGAGTACCGCGGCGAGAAGGTCGGGGTGATGCACGCCTGCGGCCACGACGCCCACACCGCCACCCTGCTCGGCGTGGCCGACGCGCTGGTGGCGATGCGCGACACGCTACCCGGCGAAGTGATGCTGATCTTCCAGCCGGCCGAGGAGGGCGCGCCGCCGCCGGAGCAGGGCGGTGCCGAGCTGATGCTCAAGGAAGGGCTGTTCAAGGACTTCAAGCCGGAGGCGGTGTTCGGCCTGCATGTGTTCTCCAGCGTCCAGGCCGGGCAGATCGCCGTGCGCGGCGGCCCGCTGATGGCCGCGTCGGACCGCTTCGCCATCACCGTCAACGGCCGCCAGACCCACGGCTCGGCGCCGTGGAACGGCATCGACCCGATCGTCGCCGCCTCCGACCTGATCGGCACCGCGCAGACCATCGTCAGCCGCCGCGCCAACCTGTCCAAACAGCCGGCGGTGCTCACCTTCGGCGCGATCAAGGGCGGCATCCGCTACAACATCATCCCCGACGCGGTGGAGATGGTCGGCACCATCCGCACCTTCGACCCGGACATGCGCCGACAGATCTTCGCCGACCTGCGCAGCGTCGCCGAGCACACCGCGGCCGCGCACGGCGCCAGCGCCACCACCGACATCTACGAGAAGGACGGCAACCCGGCCACGGTCAACGATCCGGCGCTGACCGCGCGCATGCTGCCCAGCCTGCAGGCCGTGGTCGGCAAGGACAATGTCTACGAGCCGCCGCTGCAGATGGGCTCGGAGGACTTCTCGCTGTACGCGCAGCAGATGCCGGCGATGTTCTTCTTCGTCGGCTCGACCGGGCAGGGCATCGATCCGGCCACCGCGCCCAGCAACCACTCGCCGAAGTTCCTGCTCGACGAGACGGCGCTGGACGTCGGTCTGCGCGCGCTGCTGCAGGTGTCGCTGGACTACCTGCACGGCGCCCGGGGCTGAGCCGCGGCGGGTACCGGCAACGGCGGGCGGCCGGACAGCCGCCGCCCGCCGTTGCCGTGGCGCCGGGCCAGGGCCCGGTGACGCGCGCGCGCCACCGGGCCCCGGGGAAGGCGGCTGCGGCCCGGCCTTCCCGGCCAGCACCCGGCGGCGCTGGCACCGGCGTCGATGCGTGGTGCAGGCAGGGCTCACCCGGCACGCCCTACAATCCGCGCATGAATACCCCCCACGATTCCAGCCTCGGCCGCGAGGTCGCCTATCCCTCGCAGTATGACCCGGGCCTGCTGTTCCCGATCCCGCGCGCCACCGCCCGCGCCGCGATCGGCCTGGATGCCGCCTTGCCGTTCGTCGGCCAGGACCGCTGGCATGTCTATGAGCTGGGCTGGCTGGACAGGCGCGGCAAGCCGTGCGTGGCGACCGCGACCCTGTGGGTGCCGGCGGCCTCGCCGCACCTGGTCGAGTCCAAGTCGCTCAAGCTCTACCTGAACTCCCTCAACGCGGCGCGCTTCGACAGTGCCGACGAGGTGCGTGCGCGCATCGCCGCCGACCTGTCCGCCTGCGCCGGGGCCGCGGTCACGGTCGAGTTCGGGCTGCCGCCGGTGGCCGACGCCGAAGGCCACAGCATCGATGGCCTGGACCTGGACATCGACCACTATGGTCCGCCGCAGGCCGGCTTCCTGCATGCCGATACCGGCGAGGCCGTCGCCGAGACACTGGTCTCGGCACTGCTCAAGTCCAATTGCCCGGTCACCGGCCAGCCCGACTGGGCCAGCATCAGCATCCGCTACGCGGGCCCGCGGATCGACCGCGGCGGCCTGCTGCGCTACCTGGTCAGCTACCGCGACCACGCCGAGTTCCACGAGCAGTGCGTGGAGCGGATCTTCCTCGACCTGATGCACCACTGCGGCTGCCATTCGCTGGACGTGGAGGCGCGCTACACCCGCCGCGGCGGGCTGGACATCAACCCGCGCCGGTCGACTCCGGACCTGGCCGCCGGCCACCGGCCGTTGCGCGACCCGCGCCAATAGGCCGGGCCGCCCGCACCGGGTACACGCCGGCTTTACGCCGGCGCGATGGTTCCTTAACGCGGCCGGTGCAATGGTGGCACCCAGCCGAGGAGGAACGACCCGATGAGCAATGACAAGAAGGCCGATTTTTCGGACGTGACGTCCACGGTGGACAGCACCGCCGCCGTCGCGCCGAAGGCTGATTTTTCCGATGTGACCGCGCGGGTGGATTCCACCGCGCAGATCGCCGGCGGGCAGCAGTACACCGTGCAGAAGGGCGACAGCCTGTCGCGCATCGCCAAGCATCTGCTGGGTGATGCCAATGCCTGGAAGCAGATCTTCGAGGCCAACCGCGACGTGCTTTCCGACCCCGACAAGATCTTTCCCGGGCAGACCCTGAAGATTCCCCCGCGCCAGGGTTGAGGCCGCCAGGCCCGGTGCCTTTTCCTCCCATTCCGGAGCATCCCATGAAGAAGACTTCGCTCAGCAGTGTCCTGATGATCACCCTGGCCGGCACCCTGGCCGTGGCCGGCTGCAAGAAGCAGGAAGAGACCGCGCCGCCGCCGATGGAAAGCACCCCGGCGCCGGCGCCGATGAGTGAACCGGCACCGCCGCCGGCGGCCGCACCGGCGGTCAGTGTCACCTCGGTCACCGTCGGCACCACCGCGGCGGCGGACAAGTCGGTGGCGCCGGTGGCCATGATCGGCGGCAAGGACAAGATCATCGTGTCGGTGAAGACCGACGGCGCCGCGACCAACGCCACCCTCGGCGTGAAGCTCACCTACCAGGACGGGCAGGTGGCCGGCGAGCAGACCGCAACGCTCACCGCCACCGGTGCCGAGACCACCAACGTCGAATTCAGCAAGGCAAGCGCATGGCCCGCCGGCAAGTACCGCGCGGACGTGACCCTGGACGGCCAGCCGGCCGGCACCACCCAGGAGTTCGAAGTGAAGTAGCAAGCGGCATCACCTGTCGCCCCTCTCTCCCGACAGGTGCAGGCCATGGGCGCAGTCGCAGGACTGCGCCCTTTTTTATGACCGCATGCGCGGTGGCCGTGCCAGCGCGGCGTCGGCATCGCTGGGCGCCCGCGCCGCGTCGCCACGCGTCCGGCGGATGCCCGCCCCATGCGCCGATGCCATGTGCCGGCGCGGCGGCGCACTGCCGCAACCGTACCGGCCCGTTTTGCCCGAACCGTCGCGACGCGCGACAATGCAGTGCTGACTACCCGCATTTACTTCCGACGGAAACCATCCCCCATGTCCGATACGCCGAAGATCATCTACACGCTCACCGACGAAGCCCCGTTCCTGGCGACGCAGTCGCTGCTGCCGATCATCGATGCGTATGCCACCACCGCCGGCATCGCGGTGGAGACCCGCGACATCTCGCTTTCCGGCCGCATCCTGTCGCAGTTCCCGGACTACCTGCAGGACGGGCAGAAGATCAGCGACGACCTGGCCGAGCTCGGCGAGCTGGCGACCCGGCCGGAAGCCAACATCATCAAGCTGCCCAACATCAGCGCCTCGGTGCCGCAGCTCAAGGCCGCGATCAAGGAGCTGCAGGACCAGGGCTACGCGCTGCCGAACTACCCGGACGCGCCGGCCGACGATGTCGCCCGCGACATCAAGGCGCGCTACGACAAGGTCAAGGGCAGTGCGGTGAACCCGGTGCTGCGCGAAGGCAACTCGGACCGCCGTGCGCCGCTGTCGGTCAAGAACTACGCGCGCAAGCACCCGCACCGCATGGGCGCGTGGAGCAGCGACTCGAAGTCGCACGTGGCGCACATGGACGACGGTGATTTCTACGGCAGCGAGAAGTCGGCCACGCTGGCCGCCGCCGGCAGCCTGAAGATCGAGCTGGTGCAGGACGATGGCCGGACCGTGGTGCTCAAGGAGAAGACCGCGGTCAAGGCCGGCGAGATCGTCGATGCCTCGGTGATGTCGCGCCGCGCGCTGGCCGCGTTCGTCGCCGCGCAGATCGCCGACGCCCGCGCCCAGGGCGTGCTGTTCTCGCTGCACCTGAAGGCGACCATGATGAAGGTCTCCGACCCGATCATGTTCGGCGTGGTGGTCGAGGAGTTCTACAAGGACGTGCTGGGCAAGTACGCCGCCGAGCTCAGGCAGGCCGGCTTCGACCCGAACAACGGCATCGGCGACCTGTACGCGCGGCTGCCGTCGCTGCCGGAAGCCACCCAGGAGGCGATCAAGGCCGACATCGCCGCCGAGTACGCCCGGCGCCCGGCGGTGGCGATGGTCAACTCCGACAAGGGCATCACCAACCTGCACGTGCCCAGCGACGTGATCGTCGACGCCTCGATGCCGGCAATGATCCGCGACTCCGGCCGCATGTGGAACGCCGAGGGCAAGCTGCAGGACACCAAGGCGCTGATCCCGGACCGCTGCTACGCCGGCGTCTACCAGGCGGTGATCGAGGACTGCAAGGCGCATGGCGCGTTCGACCCGGCGACCATGGGCAGCGTGCCCAACGTCGGGCTGATGGCGCAGAAGGCCGAGGAGTACGGCAGCCACGACAAGACCTTCCAGATCCCGGCCGACGGCACCGTGCGCGTCAGCGACGACGCCGGCAACGTGGTGTTCGAGCACAGGGTCGAGGCCGGTGACATCTGGCGCATGTGCCAGACCAAGGACGCGCCGATCCAGGACTGGGTCAAGCTGGCCGTCAGCCGCGCGCGCCTGAGCAACACCCCGGCCGTGTTCTGGCTGGACGCCAACCGCGCGCATGACGCGCAGGTGATCGCCAAGGTCGAGAAGTACCTGAAGGACCACGATACCCAGGGCCTGGACATCCGCATCCTGTCGCCGGTGGAAGCGACGAAGTTCTCGCTGGAGCGCATCCGTAAGGGCCAGGACACCATCTCGGTGACCGGCAACGTGCTGCGCGACTACCTGACCGACCTGTTCCCGATCCTGGAGCTGGGCACCAGCGCCAAGATGCTGTCGATCGTGCCGCTGATGGCCGGTGGCGGCCTGTTCGAGACCGGCGCCGGCGGTTCGGCACCCAAGCACGTGCAGCAGTTCGTCGAGGAGGACTACCTGCGCTGGGATTCGCTGGGCGAGTTCCTGGCCCTGGCCGCCTCGCTGGAACACCTGGCCCAGCGCTACGACAACACCGCCGCCGCGGTGCTGGCCAAGGCGCTGGACCAGGCCAACGGCATGTTCCTCGACAACGACCGCTCGCCGGGCCGCAAGCTCGGCACCATCGACAACCGCGGCAGCCACTTCTACCTGGCCATGTACTGGGCGCAGGCGCTGGCCGCGCAGGACGAGGACGCCGCGCTGAAGGCCAGGTTCGCGCCGCTGGCCAGGGCGCTGGCCGACAACGAGCAGAAGATCGTCGAGGAACTGGTCGCGGTGCAGGGCAAGGCCGTGGACATCGGCGGCTACTACCGCCCGGACCTAGGCAGGACCCGCCGCGCGATGCGCCCGAGCGCGACCCTCAACGCCGCGCTGGCCGCGCTCTGATCGCAGCCGCCACGGCCGTTTGAGCCGAAGCCCGCATCGCCGCGCGATGCGGGCTTCGTGTTTCATGGTGCCGCGCATCCCCGCAACGCGGCGGGCGGCCGCGCGCTGGCGGCCGGCCACCCCGGTTGCCTGCGCGGCGGTGGCCGGGACACGCGCGCTGGCGCGGTGCGGTAGGGTGGTGGCCGGCGCCCCCGACTCTCCACTGCCGATGCCTGCCACCGAATCCGCCCACGCCATCGCCCGCTGCATCCGCGACGGCTTCGAGGACTACCACGCCCGCTTCGCTGCCATCACCCGGCGCGCGCGCGGGCGCTTCGAGCAGCGCGACTGGGCGGCGGCGCGCCAGGACGCGGTCGAGCGCATCGCGCTCTACGACCTGTGCGTCGGCGAGTGCATGGCGCGCCTGCAGGCGATCGCGGGCAGCCGGCCCGGCCGCGATGCGTGGGCCCGGGTACGCACGGCCTTCGCCGCGCTGGTGGAAGGGCAGATCGACGGCGAGCTGTACAAGACCTTCTACAACACCCTGACCCGGCGCCTGTTCGCCACCCGCGGGGTGGACGATGCCATCGAGTTCATGGCACTGGAGATCGAGCCGTCCGATGCCATCACCCATCCGGTGGCGCGCCATGTCTATACCGTTTCCGAGGCGCGTCCGGCCGAGGCCTTCGAGCGCGTGCTGGCCGACTACCGTTTCGACGTGCCCTACCGGCACCGCCTGCGCTGCGCCGCGGCCATCGCCGTGCGCCTGCAGGACGACCTGGCGCACTGGGGGCCGAACCCGGTGCGCGCCATCGAACTGCTCGATACCGTGTTCTACCGCGAGCGCCGCGCCTATCTGGTCGGGCGCGTGTTCGGCGAGCACCGCTTCTCGCCCTGCGTGATCGCGCTGGTCAACGACGGCGACGACGGCCTGCGCGCGGAGGCGGTGCTGAGCCGGCGCCGCGACGTGGCCCACCTGTTCGGCGTGTCGCGCAGCTATTTCCAGGCCGACCTGCCCACCGTCGCCGATGCGGTGGTGTTCCTGCGCAGCCTGCTGCCCGGCAAGCCGGTGGACGAGATCTACACCGTGCTGGGCCGCGCCAAGCAGGGCAAGACCGAGCGCTACCGCACCTTCTTCCGCCACTTCCAGCAGCATCCGGACGAGCGCCTGGTACCGGCGGAGGGCACCCCGGGCATGGTGATGGCGGTGTTCACCCTGCCCAGCTACCCGCTGGTGTTCAAGCTGATCCGCGACCGCTTCGCCTGGCCCAAGACAGTCAGCCGCCAGGACGTGGAGGACCGCTACGCGCTGGTGTTCAACCTGGACCGCATCGGCCGGCTGCTGGATGCGCAGCCGTACCGCCACCTGCGCTTCCCGCTGGCGCGCTTCGCCCCGGCGCTGCGCCAGGAGCTGCTGGAGAGCTGCGCGCGCAGCGTGCGGGTCGAGGGCGATGACCTGGTGATATCGCTGTGCTACGTGCAGCGGCGGTTCCGCCCGCTCAACCTGTACCTGCGCGAACAGACCCCGCAGGCCGCGCGCGCGGCGGCGCTCGACTATGCGCAGGCCATCACCGACATGGCGCGCAACGACATCTTCCCCGGCGACATGCTGCTGAAGAACTTCGGCGTCTCGCGCCACGGCCGCGTGGTGTTCTACGACTACGACGAGCTGTGCCGGGTCAGCGACTGCACGTTCCGCGAGTGGCCGCAGCCACGCGATGCCGCCGAAGCCCTGGCCGCCGAGCCGTGGTTCCACGTCGCGCCCAACGACGTGTTTCCCGAGCGCTTCCCGTTGTTCATGGGCCTGCCGCGGCCGCTGATGGAGGCGGTGCGCGAGGCGCACGGGGAACTGTTCGATCCGCGCTGGTGGCGCGGCCTGCAGGCCGCCTTCGCCCGCGGCGAATTCCCCGATACCCCGCCCTACCCACGCGCACTGCGGCTGGCGTGAACATCGCCGCCGGAAGCGCTACAGTCGCGTCCTGGACATGGAGGGCAGGGAGAGCGTCATGCTGAAGTCGTTGCGTCGCGGGGCCGTGCTGGCCGCGTTGCTGTTGGTGGCCGTTGCCGCGTCGGCCGCCGGGCCCGGGGCCGTGCGCAAGCAGGCCGAGATGGCCATGCAGCTGTCCGGGCAGATCGACATCGCGCCCGATGGCAGCGTGGAAGCGGTGCGGTTGGACCAGCAGGACCGGCTGAGCGCGGAGCTGTCCCGTTTCGTGCGCAGCTCGGTGATGGGCTGGACCTTCGTGCCGGTGGTCCGCGACGGCAAGCCGGTTGCCGCGCGTTCGCCGTTGATGCTGCGCCTGGTCGGCAAGAGGCTGGAAGACGGCGGCACCCAGGTGGCCATCCGCAGCGCAACTTTCGAGGCCTACGATCCGCAAAGCAGGAGCGCGGTCACCGCCTTGAAGATGACGCCGCCAAGCTACCCGCGTTCGATGTACGAGGTGGGGGCGCAGGGCAATGTCTACCTGGTCGTCAGGGTCGGGCGCGATGGCCGCGTCGAGGATGCATACGTGGAACAGGTCAACATGACCGTGGTGGCCAGCGAAGGCCAGATGCGCCGGTTCCGCCAGGTGCTGGGCGGCAATGCGCTGGCCGCGGCGCGCAAGTGGGAGTTCCGCGTTCCGGTCGAAGGCAAGGACGTGGACGCGCCGCACTGGAACGTGCGCGTGCCGGTGCGCTATGCGGTGGTCGACCAGGGCCGATCGATGCCGGACGAGTACGGCACGTGGCAGGCCTACATCCCCGGACCGCGCGAACGCGCGCCATGGATCAGCGACGAGGACTGGGAGAACGGCTCGGACGCACTGGCTGATGGTGGCGTCTACATGGCCGGCCGCGGTGGCGGACCGAAGCTGCTGACGCCGCTGGAAGGCTGAGCGCGCCGGCTGCATCCGCCACGAAAAAGCCCCGCGTTCGCGGGGCTTTTTCGTTACAGCCGATCCGGCGGGGGATCAGCGCTTCATCGAACCGAAGAACTCGTCGTTGGACTTGGTGTTCTTCATCTTGTCCAGCAGGAATTCCATCGCCGCGATTTCGTCCATCGGGTGCAGCAGCTTGCGCAGGATCCAGATCTTCTGCAGCAGCTCCGGCTCGATCAGCAGGTCTTCGCGGCGGGTGCCGGAACGGTTGATGTCGATGGCCGGGTACACGCGCTTCTCGGTGATGCGGCGGTTCAGGTGCACTTCGCTGTTGCCGGTGCCCTTGAACTCCTCGTAGATCACCTCGTCCATCTTCGAGCCGGTTTCCACCAGCGCGGTGGCGATGATGGTCAGCGAGCCGCCCTCCTCGACGTTGCGCGCGGCGCCGAAGAAGCGCTTCGGGCGGTGCAGGGCGTTGGCGTCGACGCCGCCGGTCAGCACCTTGCCGGAGCTGGGCACGACGTTGTTGTAGGCGCGGGCCAGGCGGGTGATCGAGTCCAGCAGGATCACCACGTCCTTCTTGTGCTCGACCAGGCGCTTGGCGCGCTCGATCACCATTTCGGCCACCTGCACGTGGCGTGCGGCCGGCTCGTCGAAGGTCGAGGAGACCACTTCGCCGCGCACCGTGCGCTGCATTTCGGTCACTTCTTCCGGGCGCTCGTCCACCAGCAGCACGATCAGGTGCACTTCCGGGTGGTTGGTGGTGATGGCCGTGGCGATCTGCTGCATCATCATCGTCTTGCCCGCCTTGGGCGGGGAGACGATCAGCGCGCGCTGGCCCTTGCCCTGCGGCGCCATCAGGTCGAGGATGCGGCCGGTGATGTCTTCGGAAGAGCCGTTGCCGCGTTCCAGGGTGAAGCGCTTGCGCGGGAACAGCGGGGTCAGGTTCTCGAACAGCACCTTGTTCTTCGACGCTTCGATCGGCTCGCCGTTGATGGTGTCGACGATGTTCAGCGCGAAGTAGCGCTCGCCGTCCTTCGGGAAGCGGATGCGGCCGGCGATGTGGTCGCCGGTGCGCAGGTTGAAGCGGCGGATCTGGCTGGGCGAGATGTAGGTGTCGTCCGGGCCGGCCAGGTAGCTGGCCTCGGCGGCGCGCAGGAAGCCGAAGCCGTCGGGCAGGATTTCCAGCACGCCATCGGCGGCCACGCCCTCGCCATGGCGGGTCAGCACCTTGAGCAGGGCGAAGATCACGTCCTGCTTGCGGGCACGGGCCACGCCGTCGGTGATCTGCAGCTGCTCGGCGATTTCCAGCAGCTTGTGCGCCGGCATCTTCTTCAGATCGCTCAGCGAATAGACCGGGAAGCCTTCCGGCACCGAGGGGTGCGGGCGCGGTACGAAGGTCTCGTTGCCGTTGTCGCCGGGCAGGCCGTCGTCGCGGAAGCGGTCGCGGTTGCGCTCACGGCGGTTGCGGAAGCGGTCGCGGCGATTGCCCTGGCCCTGACCCTGGCCTTGCTGGTTCTGCGGGTTCTGCTGGCCGTGGCGCTGGGCGTTGTTGTTGCCGTCGCCGCCGCGCGCCTCGCCACCCTCCTGGCCGGCGGACGGGTTGCCGGCCGGCGCGGGCGCCGGTGCGTCGTTGCCGGGGCCCGGGGCCGCAGGAGCGGGGGAACTGTCGCCGGCCGGCAGCGGCAGGGCGGACTGGGCCGGGGGGGAAGCGGGGCTGCTGCTGTCGGCGGCCTCGGCGGCCTTGGCGACACGCGGCTTGCGCACGCGCTTCTCGACGGGCGCGTCGGCGCTCCCGGTTTCGGAAGGAGTGTTCTCGGACAAGTGCTTGATTCCTCTCGCTGACGTGCGAGCGCCTGACAGGGCGGCGAACTGGTTGGGAATGATCCGGACGAGAACCCGGCCGGAGGGTGCGGCAGGCGAACGCTGCCGGATGCGGCGACACTAACACCGCCGCGCACGGCGGTGCAAGGTGGCGGGAAACGCCCGTTGGGCCGCGGTAAGGGCGGCCCGGAGCCGGCGGCCAGGCCGCCGGCGGGGAGGGGTCAGGCCAGCGCCTTGTCGATCATCTGGCTCAGCTGGCCCTTGCCGACGGCGCCGATCTGGGTGGCCTGGATCTGGCCATCCTTGAACAGCAGCAGCATCGGGATGGAGCGCACGTGGTACTTGACCGCGGTGGCGCGGTTGTCGTCGACGTTGAGCTTGGCGATCTTCAGCTTGCCGTCGTAGGCGTCGGCCAGTTCGTCCAGCACCGGCGAGATCATCTTGCACGGGCCGCACCATTCGGCCCAGAAGTCCACCAGCACCGGGGTGTCGGACTGCAGCACGGCGGCGTCGAAATCGGCATCGCCGACGTGTAGAACCTTATCGCTCACTTGAGGAGTCTCCTGGGGCAATGCGACGGCCCATGCCGGGTTGGCTGCCGCATTGCGCTAAACTGGGGCATTGCGCGGACCCAAAGGCTTGGCCTTGCGTCGCGCGACCCGGCGCAGGGGCCGCAGTGTGCGACGGTGCCCGATACGATGCAAGCCGCCCGGCCAACCTGGCCGGCTGGCACTACCAAGACCAAATAATGAGCGACAAACCGCTGACTGATGTGACTTTTTCCTCCTTCGAGCTGCAACCGGCGCTGTTGGCCGGACTCGAGGGAGCCGGATTCACCCGCTGCACCCCGATCCAGGCATTGACCCTGCCGGTGGCCCTGCCGGGCGGCGACGTCGCCGGCCAGGCGCAGACCGGCACCGGCAAGACGCTGGCCTTCCTGGTGGCGGTCATCAACCGGCTGCTGAGCCGGCCGGCGCTGGCCGACCGCAAGCCGGAGGACCCGCGCGCGCTGATCCTGGCGCCGACCCGCGAGCTGGCCATCCAGATCCACAAGGACGCGATGAAGTTCGCCTCCGATTCGGGCCTGCGCTTCGCCCTGGTCTATGGCGGTGTCGACTACGACAAGCAGCGCGAGCTGCTGCAGAAGGGCGTGGACGTGATCATCGCCACCCCGGGCCGCCTGATCGACTACGTCAAGCAGCACAAGGTGGTCTCGCTGCATGCCTGCGAGATCTGCGTGCTGGACGAAGCCGACCGCATGTTCGACCTGGGCTTCATCAAGGACATCCGCTTCCTGCTGCGGCGCATGCCCGAGCGCACCACCCGCCAGACCCTGCTGTTCTCGGCCACCCTCAGCCATCGCGTGCTGGAGCTGGCCTACGAGCACATGAACGAGCCGCAGAAGCTGGTGGTGGAAACCGACAACATCACCGCCGACCGTGTGCGCCAGCGCATCTACTTCCCCTCCGACGAGGAGAAGCTGCCGCTGCTGCTGGGCCTGCTCTCGCGCAGCGAGGGCGCGCGCACCATGGTGTTCGTCAACACCAAGGTGTTCGTCGAGCGCGTCGCCCGCGCGCTGGAGAAGGCCGGTTACCGCGTCGGCGTGCTGTCCGGCGACGTGCCGCAGAAGAAGCGCGAGAGCCTGCTCAACCGCTTCCAGAAGGGCCAGCTGGAAATCCTGGTCGCCACCGACGTGGCCGCGCGTGGCCTGCACATCGACGGCATCAAGTACGTCTACAACTACGACCTGCCGTTCGATGCCGAGGACTACGTGCACCGCATCGGCCGCACCGCGCGGCTGGGCGAGGAGGGCGACGCGATCAGCTTTGCCTGCGAACGCTATGCGATGAGCCTGCCGGACATCGAGGCTTACATCGAGCAGAAGATTCCCTCCGAGCCGGTCACCAAGGAGCTGTTGACCCCGCTGCCGCGCCCGCAACGCGCGGCGCCGGCCGAGGGCGAAGGCGAAGAGAACGAAAGCGTCGGCGCGATCTTCCGCGAGGCGCGCGAAGCCCGTGCCGCCGAGGAAGAGCGCCGCGGTGGTGGCCGCAGCGGTGGGCGTTCCGGCGCCGGCCGTGGCGAGCGCCGCGATGGCGATCGCAAGCCGCGTGGCCCGCGCAAGCCGCGCGTCGAGGGCGAGCAGGGGGCGGCCGCGGCCGAACCCGCCGCCGCTCCGCGCCCGCCCCGCCCGCCGCGTGCCGAAGGCGCGCCGGAGGCCGCGGTGGAAGGCGAGCGCGCGCCGCGCAAGCGTCGCCGTCGTCGCCACGGGCGTCCGGTCGAGGGTGCCGAAGCCGCCGTCGCCGCACCCGCGGTTGCGGCCGGCAATGGCCCGGTGCAGGTGCCGGCCACGCCGATGCGCGCGTCCGGCAATGACAGCGACTCGTTCCTGACCCGCCTGGGCCGCAAGATCCGGCGGATGCTGTCGGGCGATTGATCGAGCGCGCCGGCGCCTGGCCGGCGCCGTTGTCGTTCCGCGCCCGCGCCCGGCAGCGCGATGCACGCCGCGCTTCGGCTCCGGCATAATCGCTGCATGAGCGTCCTGCGTTTCGACAATGTCAGCAAGCACTATGCGGGCGGCCACCAGGCGCTGGTGGACGTCAGCTTCGAGGTGGCGGCCGGCGAGATGCTGTTCGTCACCGGCCATTCCGGTGCCGGCAAGAGCACCCTGCTGAAGCTGATCCATCTCAGCGAACGCCCGACCCGTGGCGCCGTGCTGTTCGGCGAGCGCAACCTGCTCAAGGTACGCGGCGGCAAGGTGGCGCTGCACCGCCGTGAAGTCGGTGCGGTGCACCAGGACCACCGCCTGCTGATCGACCGCAGCGTCGGCGAGAACGTGGCATTGCCGCTGATCCTGCGTGGCGACCGTCGCGCCGACACCGGCAAGCGGGTGCGCTCGGTGCTCGAGCGCATGGGCCTGGGCCATCGCGAGAAGGCGCTGCCCACGCAGCTGTCGGCCGGCGAACAGCAGCGCGTGGGCATCGCCCGCGCGATCGTCGCCGAACCCAGGCTGCTGGTGGCCGACGAGCCGACCGGCAACCTCGACCCGACCCTGGCCGCGGAGATCATGGCCCTGTTCGCCGAACTACCCGGGCGCGGCACCAGCGTGCTGGTGGTCAGCCACGACCTGCCGCTGCTCAAGCGCATGCGCAAGCGCGTGCTGATCCTGGACCACGGTCGCCTGGTGGACGACATCTCGCCGCAGGACCTGGCCGAATGAGCAGCAATCCGGACAACAAGGACGCCGCGGGCAAGGCCGCCGCGCATGCCACGCCCGCGCCGTCGCGGCTGCGCGTGTGGTTCGCCCACCACCTGCACAGCGTGGTCTTCAGCCTCGGTCGCGCGCTGCGCAAGCCATGGGCGACGGTGCTGACCGTGGCGGTGATGGCGCTAGCCCTGGCGCTGCCGCTGGGGCTGTCGATCGCGCTGGACAACCTGAAGCTGTTCGCCGGCAGCGTGCAGCAGTCGCGCGACATCAACCTGTTCCTCAAGCCGGAAGTCGACGGCGCCATCGCGCAGGACGTGGCCGCGGGCCTGCGCTCGCGTGCCGACGTGGCCGGCGTGGTGCTGCGTACGCCGGACGAAGGCCTGGCCGAACTGCGCCAGAGCGCGGGGCTGGGCGAGGCGATCGACGCACTCGGCGAGAACCCGCTGCCGACACTGCTGATCGTGACCCCGGCCGGGGACCAGGACATGGCCCTGGCCAGCGCGCTGCAGGCGCTGCCGCAGGCCGACCTGGTCCAGCACGACGCACTGTGGCGCCAGCGCCTGGACGCCTGGCTCGGCTTCGGCACGCGCCTGGTGCAGGTGCTGTCGCTGCTGCTGGGGCTGGGCGCGGTGCTGGTGGTCGGCAATACCGTGCGGCTGGACATCCAGGCGCGGCGCGAGGAAATCGGCGTGCTGCAGCTGCTCGGCGCCAGCGACGGCTTCATCCGTCGCCCCTTCGTCTACCTGGGCGCCTGGTACGGCCTTGGCGCGGGCGCATTGGCGCTGGCGCTGGTGGGCGCCTGCGGCCTGGCCCTGCGCCCGCCGCTGGCCGCGCTGACCGGCAGTTATGGCAGTACCTTCACCCTGCATGGGCTCGATGCCCTGCATTCGGGGCTGGTGCTGCTGGGGACGGTGATCCTGGGGTGGCTGGGGGCGTGGCTGGTGACCGGGCACTTCCTCAGGCAGACTCGCCCGACCGATACCTGACACGCGCATGTCCACGCACGAACTCAAGCATCTGATCAGCGACGCCCCGCGGGTGATGGTGGTCGATGGCTCAAAACTGGTGCGCAAGCTGATCTCCGATGTGCTGCAGCGCGAGCTGCCGGACGTGGAGGTGGTGGGCTGCGCCGGTATCGAGGAAGCGCGCGCGGCGCTGGCGACCGGCCCGGTGCACCTGGTCACCACCTCGCTGGCCCTGCCCGACGGCGATGGCCTGGCGCTGGCGCGCAGCGTGCGCGAGGCGGCCGGGCAGGCCTACGTGCCGGTGATCGTGGTATCCGGCGATGCGCAGCGCCACCTGGAGCAGCGCCGCTTCAACGAGTTCGTCACCGACTATTTCGACAAGGCGCTGGGCCACGAGGCGCTGGCGACCTTCATCCGCGGCTACGTGCAGCCCGAGCCGGTGCCCGGCGCGACCGTGCTGTATGTCGAGGACAGCCGGGTGGTGGCCGAAGCCACCAAGCGCATGCTCGAGCGTCACGACCTGCACGTGGTGCACGTGCTCACCGCCGAGGATGCGTTTTCGCTGCTGACCGCCGAGTCGCTCGGGCGCACCACCCGGCGCATCGACCTGGTGCTCACCGACGTCACCCTCAAGGGCGAGCTCAACGGCCGCGACGTGGTCGAGCGCGTGCGCATCGACTTCGGTTACGGCAAGCGCCGCCTGCCGGTGCTGGTGATGACCGGCGACAGCAACCCGCACAACCAGTCCGCGCTGCTGCAGGCCGGTGCCAACGACCTGGTGCAGAAGCCGATCGAGGAGCGCCTGCTGGTGACCAAGGTGCTGTTCCAGCTGCGCCTGACCCGGCTGGCGCAACCGGCCGTGGCGCTGTGAGCGCAGCGCCGAACATCCAGCTTGAGCCGGGCTGGAAGGCGCGCATTGGCGACTGGCTGCTGCGCCCTGACATGCGCGAACTGGCGGCCTTCCTGCGCCAGCGCAAGGCCGCCGGTGCGCGGGTGTTCCCGCCGGGGCCGCAGATATTCGCCGCGTTCGACGCGACCCCGTTCGAGCAGGTGAAGGTGGTGGTGCTCGGCCAGGACCCGTACCACGGCGCCGGCCAGGCCCATGGCCTGTGCTTTTCGGTGATGCCGGGGGTGCCGGTGCCGCCGTCGCTGCTGAACATCTACAAGGAGCTGGAAGGCGACGGCAAC
The DNA here is from genome assembly GCF_056393075.1 of Stenotrophomonas sp. Steno-Z10-HUANG. NCBI lineage: Bacteria > Pseudomonadati > Pseudomonadota > Gammaproteobacteria > Lysobacterales > Lysobacteraceae > Stenotrophomonas > Stenotrophomonas sp. Steno-Z10-HUANG. The sequence continues at coordinate 190,974 of NZ_JBWJPA010000006.1, read as the reverse complement.
GTCGCGCCGCCGTTCCAGCGCCCGGACCACGGCTGCCTGCTGCCGTGGACGCGGCAGGGGGTGTTGCTGCTCAACGCCGTGCTGACGGTCGAGGAAGGCCGCGCCGGCGCCCACCAGGGCAAGGGCTGGGAGGGGTTCACCGACCACGTGGTCGATGTCCTCAACCGCGAGCGCGAAGGCCTGGTGTTCCTGCTCTGGGGCAGCTACGCGCAGGCCAAGGGCAAGGTCATCGACACCCGCCGCCACCGCGTGCTGAAGGCGCCGCATCCCTCGCCGCTGTCGGCCCACCGCGGCTTCCTCGGCTGCCGCCATTTCTCCCAGGCCAACGAGTACCTGGTCCGCCGCGGACAGCGGCCGATCGACTGGCGCCTGCCGCCCCGCGCGGCGCTGGACGCCCAGCTCGCCGGTGGCTGAACGCTCCCTGCGCTGTCATGTGGCGGTGACCCGCTTCCTGCTACGCTGGGCTGATTCCCGGTTGATCCATACCGGGAGGTTCTGAGGTGCTTCCGCGGCTGTTTTTCGACAAAAATAGAACGCTGGAACTTTTTCTGTACCGGGCAGTCCAATAGTTCGACTGCTAAGATGAGGTCCTATGAGCCAGAACACCTCCACTGCCCTTGTGGCAAACAATCTTCCGATTCCCAGTGCGCTGGGTTCGCTGGATGCCTACATCGGTGCCGTGCACCAGATCCCGGTGCTCTCGGTCGATGAGGAACAGGAACTGGCGCGCCGCTTCCGCGACGAGCAGGATCTGGACGCCGCGCGCGAGCTGGTGCATTCGCACCTGCGCTTCGTCGTGCACGTGGCCCGCGGCTACAACGGCTACGGCCTGCAGCTGGGCGACCTGATCCAGGAAGGCAACATCGGCCTGATGAAGGCGGTCAAGCGCTTCGACCCGGACATGGGCGTGCGCCTGGTGTCCTTCGCGGTGCACTGGATCCGTGCCGAGATGCACGAGTTCATCCTCAAGAACTGGCGCATCGTCAAGGTCGCCACGACCAAGGCGCAGCGCAAGCTGTTCTTCAACCTGCGCAAGTCCAAGACCCGCCTGGGCTGGATGAACGCGGCCGAGGTCAGCGCGGTGGCGCGGGACCTGAACGTCTCCGAGCGCGAAGTGATGGAGATGGAGTCGCGCCTGTCCGGTCGCGACGTCGGCTTCGACGCGCCGTCCGACGAGGACGACGACCACGCACCGCCGTCGCCGGCGGCGTACCTGGTCGCGCGCGACGAGGACCCGTCGCAGGCCTACGAGCGCGAGGACAGCGAGGAAAACCAGCTGCAGCTGCTGCGCGAGGGCCTGGCCAACCTGGACCAGCGTTCGCGCGACATCATCGCCCGCCGCTGGCTCGATGCCGACAGCAAGGTGACGCTGCAGGAACTGGCCGACGAGTACGGCGTGTCGGCCGAGCGCATCCGCCAGATCGAGGCCAACGCGCTGAAGAAGATGAAGGCGCTGTTCACCGCCTGATCGCCACGCCGCCAGGCGGGCATGCGAAAGGCCCGGGGAAACCCGGGCTTTTTCGTTGCCGCTGGCCGCTACCGGCGCGGGCATGCCGGCGCCGTCTTGCCAAACCGCGACCGCCGACGGCCTGCGTGGCGTCGGCGCGGTGTAGATTGCGCGGACGCAATCCACGAACGGAGACGACGATGAAGGGAACCTGCCTGTGCGGTGCGGTCGAAGTGGTGGCCAACGATGCGGGGCAGATCGGCCTGTGCCACTGCGGCATGTGCCGGCGCTGGACCGGCGGGCCGTTCTTCGCCGTGCATTGTGACGACACGGTGCAGTTCAGCGGCGCCGCGCTGACGACCTTCCGCTCCTCGGAGTGGGCCGAGCGCGCGTTCTGCGGCACCTGCGGCAGCACCCTCTACTACCGCTTGGTGCCCGACGGCGCGTACTACGTCTCGGCCGGCCTGTTCCAGGAGCAGGCCTTCGAACTGGCCAGCCAGATCTTCATCGACGAGAAGCCGCCGTTCTATGCGCTGGCCAACCAGACGCCGACGCTGACCGGCCAGCAGGTGTTCGAGCAGTTCGCCGGCGGCAACGGGGGGTAGTCCCGCTGCGCTCAGTCCGCCGGCGGCCGCGTGGGTGGATCGGCACCGGCGCCGGTATCGGCGTCGCCGAAGATGATGCGCGCGCCGCGCTGGTAGCTCCAGTACGCCACCGCCCAGTTGAGCAGCACCACCAGCCGGTTGCGGAAGCCGATCAGGAAGAACACGTGCGCGGCCAGCCAGAACCACCAGGCGAGCAGCCCGGAGAGCTTGAGCCGGCCCATGTGCACGATCGCGGCCATGCGCCCGATGGTGGCCAGGTTGCCCTGGTCGCGATAGCGGAACGGCGGAGGTGCCGCACGCTGCTGCAGCCGCGCGTGGATGGCGGCGGCCACGTACTTGCCCATCTGCTTGGCGGCCGGCGCCACGCCCGGTACCGGCCGGCCATCGGCCTGGGCCAGCGCGGCCAGGTCGCCGGCGACGAAGATCTCCGGGTGGCCGGGCACGGTGAGATCGGGTTGCACCAGTACCCGGCCGGCGCGGTCCAGCGGCGTGTCCAGCGTCCGCGCCAGCGGCGAGGCGGCGACACCCGCGGCCCAGACCACGGTACGGGCGGGGATGAAGTCCTGGCCCAGGCGGAAGCCCCGTGCGTCGATCGCGGTCACCGGCGTACCGGTATGCACGTCGACCCCGAGCCGTTCCAGTTGCCGGCGCGCCTTCAACGACAGCACTTCCGGGAAGCTGGACAGCACCCGCGGCCCGGCCTCGACCAGGCGCACTTTCGCTGACGCCGGATCGATATGGCGGAATTCGTTGCGCAGGGTGTGGCGCGCGATCTCGGCCAGGGTGCCGGCCAGCTCGACGCCGGTGGGCCCGCCGCCGACGATGGCGAAACTCAGCCATGCCGCCTTCTTTGCCGGATCCGGCTCGGCCTCGGCCTTCTCGAAGGCCAGCAGCAGCCGCCGCCGCAGCGCCAGCGCGTCGTCCAGCGTCTTCAACCCGGGCGCGTCGGGCGCCCATTGGTCGTTGCCGAAATAGGCGTGGGTGGCGCCACTGGCCACCAGCAGCAGGTCGTAGTCGAGCGTGCCGCCGTCGCGCAGCCGCACCTGGCGGTGCTGCTTGTCGATCGCCTCCACTTCGCCCAGCCGCACTTCGACGTTGCGCTGGCGGCCGAGGATGTGCCGCAGCGGTGCGGCGATGTCCGGGGCCGACAGGCCGGCGGTCGCCACCTGGTACAGCAGCGGCTGGAACAGGTGATGGTTGCGGCGGTCGACCAGGGTGATGCGCAGTTTCGCGGTGGCCAGGGCGCGTGTGGCCCAGAGGCCGGCGAAGCCGCCGCCGATGATCAGCAGCCGGGGAGGGCGGTCGTGGGGCATGCGTTACTCCGGTGGGGGCCGGGCGTGGCCGGCTGGAGAGCGTGACAACCGGCCTCCATCTTCGCACGGGGTGCGCGCGCGCATGTCGATGGTCGATACTGGGGCCAATCGACCGCCATGGAGACAACCCCGTGTCCGATCCGGAGAAGCGCATCGCCCTACTGATCGACGCCGACAACGCGCCCGCGGCGAAGATCGACGAAGTACTGTCCGAGGTGGCGCGCTTCGGCGTGGCCAACGTGCGCCGCGCCTATGGCAACTGGAAGAGCCCGCGGCTGAAGGGCTGGGAGTCGGTGCTGCACGAATACGCGATCCGGCCGATCCAGCAGTTCGCCTATTCCAAGGGCAAGAACGCCTCGGACATGGCGATGGTGATCGATGCGATGGACCTGCTCTACGCGCGCAACCTGGACGGCTTCGCCATCGTTTCCAGCGATGCCGATTTCACCCCGCTGGTGATGCGCCTGCTGACCGACGGGGTGAAGGTATATGGCTTCGGCGAGAAGAAGACGCCCGATCCGTTCGTCAACGCCTGCTCGCAGTTCACCTACCTCGAGGCGCTGGGGCAGCCGCACCCCAGTACCCCGGAAGTGGGCCCGGACGTGGGCGAGGAGGCGCGCCCGCGCAAGAGCGGCGCGGAGCTGCGCGGCGACACGCGCCTGGTGAAGATGCTGCGTCGCGCGGTGACCGCGGCCGAGGGCGAGGATGGCTGGGCGCACCTGGGGCCGGTGGGCAGCCAGATCGGCAACCAGGCCTCGTTCGATCCGCGCAACTACGGGTACGGCAAGCTCTCGGACCTGCTCGCGGCGATCGGCCTGTTCGAGCTGAAGAAGGATGGCAAGTCGTCCTATGTGCGTGCGCTGCCGCGCAAGGCCGCGCCCAAGGCCGGCAAGCCGGGCGTGGGCTGATGGCGCACCGCTGCGGACGCCGTCATGACGTGGGCTGGCGTATCGTGCGCGCCTGGCATCGGCCATGACGGGAACCGCAATGCTGAAGATCTGGGGACGCCACAATTCCAGCAATGTGCGCAAGGTGCTGTGGTGCGCCGAGGAGATCGGCCTGCCGTATGAATCGATCGAGGTCGGCGGCGCCTTCGGCGGCACGCAGACGCCGGAGTACCGGCAGATGAATCCCAACGGGCTGGTACCGGTGATCGAGGACCATGGCCTGCCGGTGTGGGAATCCAACGCCATCGTCCGCTACCTGTCGGCGCGCTACGCGCTGGGTACGCTGTACCCCGAGGATCCGGCGCGGCGCGCGCAGAGCGAGAAGTGGATGGACTGGACCATCTCCAGCTTCGCCGTGGCTTTCCGCGACCTGTTCTGGGGCGTGGTGCGCACCGCACCGGCCGACCGCGACGCGGCGCGCATCGACGCCGCGCTGGTGCGTTGTGGGGAACTGCTGGCGCTGGCCGACGCCGAGCTGTCGCGGCAACCGTGGCTGTCCGGGGAGACGTTCGCGATGGGCGACATCCCGCTCGGCGCGTTCGCGTATGCCTGGTTCGAGATGCCGGTGCAGCGCCCGGAACTGCCGCACCTGGCCGGCTGGTACGCGCGCCTGCAGCAGCGCCCGGCCTACCGCAAGGGCGTGATGACGCCGCTGACCTGAGAACTGCCGGAATACCGCACACGCGCGGCAGGCCCCGCATCCACGCAGGGAGTCCGCCGGTGCGGGCCTTGCCCCGCACGGGGCGTTTCCGGTGAAGCCCATGCGGGGCGAGCCCCGCATCTACAAGCGCTGCAAACGACGACAGCCGCCTGTACCAGCGCGGCTGTCGTCGTCGGTGCCTGGAAGGCAGGGGTCAGAACTTCCAGGTCAGGCCGAGATACATGACGCGGCCGGCATAGTTGTTGGAGTAGAAGCGGGCCTTGGTGTCGTTGCCCAGGTGGGTACGCGACTCTTCTTGGGTCAGGTTCAGCACCGAGGCGCTCAGCGAGAGTGCCGGAGTGATGTTGTAGGCCGCATTCAGGTCGATCTGCTGGTACGGCTCCTGGTAGAGGTTCAGGCCGCTGACCAGGCCCTGCACCACTTCGCCGCGACGGTTCCACGAGGCGCGCAGCAGCAGTTTCTCCACTTCATAGAACACGGTGAAGTTGGCCTGGTTTTTGGCGCTGCCGACCAGCGGTGACTTGCCGATCTCGGTGCCGTCCTCCAGGGTGATGGCGGCTTCGTTGGTGTCGTTCCAGGTGTAGTTCGCCTGGAAGCCCAGGCCGAAATCCAGCGTGTGCTGCGCATAGAACTCCACGCCCTGCGAAACGGCGTCGCGGCCGCCGGCGGTGGTCGAGTAGTTCTGCACCACCACAGTCTGGCCGCCGACGTTCTGGGTCACGTCCTGCACCACCGGCACCGAGAAGTTGCTGACGTCCTTGCGGAACAGGCCCAGGCCCAGCACCGAGCCGGGCTGGAAGTACCACTCCAGGCCGATGTCGTACTGGGTGGCCTTGTAGGCCTCCAGGTTCTTGTTGCTGCCCGAGCCGTACCAGCCCTGTTCGCCGGCACCGCCGGTGAGGCGGCGGTCGTTGACGTACTCGGGGCTGAAGTACTCCAGGCTGCCCGGGGCGGCGATGTTGCTGTAGCTCGGGCGCGCGATCACCTTGGAGGCCGCCGCACGCAGCAGCAGGTTGTCGGTCAGGTCATAGGCCAGGTTGAAGCTCGGCAGCACGTCGGTGTAGCTGCGATCCAGCCCGCTGACCGCGAACGATTCGGTGCGCGCCTCGCTGTCGGAGAGCCGCCAATAGCCTTCGGTGCCGCAGTAGGTACGTGCGGGGGCGCCGCCAGGTACCGTGTCACCGGCCTGGCACGCCAGCGGATTGCCGCTGGCGTCGTCGTAGAAGTAGTCGTTGTAGGACGTGACCTTGTCCGTGGAATCGGCGTGCTGGCGGGTGCTGACCACGCGCACGCCGACGTTGCCGCGCAGGCGCTCGGTACGGAAGTTGGCCTGCAGGTAGGTGGCGTAGATCTTTTCGTCCACGTTGTAGACGAAGTTGTCCTCGTTGCGGGTCTGCATCGGCCCGTAGGTCTTGTTCAGATAGGCGATGTAGGCCGGGTAGTTGATGGCCGGGAACGCGCTGGCGTTGATGCCGCCGGCCAGGTTGCCCATCGCGTACAGGAAGTCGGGCGAGAACTGCTGGGCCAGGTCGTTGCAGCCGCCGTTCCAGTAGCGGTTCTCGTAGTCGGCCGGATCGCTGCCCGGGCAGGTCCAGTAGCTGTTGCCGGTACTGCGGTGGATGCCGCCGTCGCGGTACTTGACGCCGAACTGCAGCGAGTCGAGGACGCCACTGTCGTTGTACCAGGTGCTGTCGATCTGCGCGTACTTCTGCTCGGTGGTGTTGCGGGTCCAGGACGAGCCCGTCGAGCCGAGGTCTACCTGCAGGATGCCGTTCTTCAGGTTCTGCATCAGTTCCGGCGAGAACGCCATCGACGGCGTGCCGGTCAGGTTCCAGGAGCTGGCCAGGTTGCCCAGGTTCCAGCTGCCGTCCGCGTTCTGGCTGCGTGGCTTGAGCGGCACCGAGAACTGCAGCGACGGGCCGCCCTTGGCCCAGGTGCGCCCACCCTTGAAGGCGATGTCGACCGACTCGCCACGCCATTCGGCCGAGAAATCGGCGGTCTGCGACAGCGCCTTTTCCAGGTTGTAACTGCCGGTGATCTGCGGCGTCGGCACGGTGCAGTCGTCCGAACCCCAGCCGCCCGGCGCCATGCCGCCTGCTGCGGCCTGTTCCTCGCTGCAGTAATAGGTTTTGCCCGGGTGCCGGCTGTAATCGGCGCCGGTGACGATGGTGCCACTCGGGTCCAGGGTCAGCCCGTCGAGCAGGCGTCCGCCGGCCCAGTTGCCGTCGCCCCAGTAGCGGGCGATGTTCCATTCCGGCACCTTGATGGTGTGGGTCTGGGCGTTCTGCGACAGGTCGAAGCGGAAGTAGTTCGCGGTCAGGGTCAGGTTGTCCAGCGGCTTGAACTGCAGGGTCAGCTGGCCGCCCTTGCGCTCGCGTTCCTCCTCCTTGACGTCCAGGTTCACCGAGGTCGGCATCATGAAGCCGGTGTAGTACCTGCCGCTCTGGTCGTAGAAGCCGGTGCCGCCCCACCAGTTGGAGTTGAACTTCGAGGGGTTGCCGTTGACGTCGACCGCGGTGCCGCCTTCGTCGCGGCCATACCACTGCCAGCTTTCGGTGCTGGCGCCCAGGGTGCGGGTGGTGCGCTTCTGGTCGGTGTAGCCGACGAACACGCCGAAGCGCTCGTCCTTGTCGTGCCAGGCGTACGAGGCCGACGCCTGGCCGTCGGTCTTGCGGGTGGTGTCGGCCCAGGTGCCTTCGACGGAGACGAAGCCGGTGTTGGATTCCATCTCCAGCGGACGCCGCGTGTGCAGGATCACCGTGCCACCGATGCCGCCTTCGTCGATGCGCGCTTCCGGCGACTTGAACAGCTCGGCGCTGCCCAGCATGTTCGACGGCAGCAGGGTGTAGTTGAACGAACGGGTCGGGTCGCCGTTGGATTCTGCGGTGGCGATGTAGTTGCCATTCAACTCGGTCAGGGTCAGTTCCGAGGACAGGCCGCGCACGCTGACGTTCTTACCCTCGCCGCCGCTGCGGGTGATGATCACGCCCGGCACGCGCTGCAGCGCGTCGGCCACGTTCTTGTCGGGGAACTTGCCGACGTCCTCGGCGGTGATGACTTCGACCACCGCGTTGGCGTCGCGCTTCTGCTGCAGGCTCTTCTCGATGGCATAGCGGTAACCGGTGACGGTGACCGCATCCAGCGTGGTGGCATCCGGCGCCGGCGTGGCCGCCTGCTGGGCAATGGCGCTCACCGGCAGTGCCGCTGCGGCCAATGCGATGGCGATGGCACCGGACAGCGAACTGCGGGCGTGCATGCGTGATGTCTGTTTCATTCCACTCTCTCCCTCTCCTGGATTTGGATCCGCTTCTGGTACGAAAGGACTTGAATCGATCTAAGTTCTGAAGCCACGCATCCCCGGCGCGCCGGGGGCGTTTCGTGCATGGATCGAGTGACGGACCCGGTCCGTTTTCCCTTGTCGCAGGCAATTGCCAGTCGATCTCTATTTGGATCGATCTAAACAAATGACGCGGTTTTTTTAGCACAGCGCCCTCCCCGCTGCATGTTGCTGCGCAATAAGACGCGGCGGGTCCGCGGGCTGCCGGCCCCCTGTCAGGGGGGGGCGTCTGCCCGCATCTGGCGCCGGCCGCGAACGGGCAAGGGGAGAGGGCCTGGGCGCGCCCGACGTCGCCGCCGGAGCCGGGCAGATGACCCGCGGGGGGCGGCGATGGTGCGCCGCAGAATGCGGTCCGGCAAAGGGCCGTGGTTTACTTGAATCGATCTAAATTCAACGCAGGTCCCGTTTGGACCGATGGAAGATCCCGCGAATGCCGGCTGTGGGTTGTTTCCGCAGCGCTGCACCCGCGGGTCGCAGGGGAGAACGCCATGACCGGATCGAATCACCCGTTGGCCCTGGCCGCACCGTCATTCCCGGCGGGGCGGGCTGCGCGTCGCCCTGCCGCTTTCTGATCCCGGCTCCTCTCCCCATCCCGCTCGGGATGGCCGGGTATCACCGGTCCGGCTTCGGCCGGACCCCCTTTTCCACCCACCGACATCGACCCTGAGGAACCACCGCATGCGCCGATCGCCGTCCACCGCCCCCCGCAGGGGTTCCGCCGCCGGGCTCGCCTGCCTGCTGGCCCTGGCCTGCGTTCCGTCGCTGGCGGCCGCGCCGCCCGCGCTGGAGCGCGAGGTCAACACCTTCATCGGCAGCAAGGACGACGGCAACACCTTCCCGGGTGCGTCGGCACCGTTCGGCCTGATCCAGGTCAGCCCGATCGGCAGCCATTACGCCGGCTGGCGCTACGACGACGAGAAGATCCGCGGATTCGGCCATTCCTTCCTGTCCGGTGCCGGCTGCTGGGAGCAGGGCGGGCAGGTATCGGTGCTGCCGGTCACCGGCAGCATCGGCCCCGGTGGTGATTTCGACACCACCGACGCCAAGGCCTTCGACCACAAGCGCTACGCATCGTCCTACAGCCATGCCGGCGAAGTGGGGCAGGCCGGCTACTACCGGGTGCGCCTGACCGACTACGGCGGCATCGACGTGGAAGCCACCGCGCGCACCCGCGCCGCGAGCGAGCGCTACACCTTCGCCGCCGGCACCGAGGGCCATGTGCTGGTCAACGTGGGCCAGGCCAACGAGCGCCATTCGGTGATCGGCAGCGTCATCGACGTGGTCGGCGACCGCGCCGTGGAAGGCAAGCTGGTGACCCGCAGTTTCTGCGGCGGCCACCAGTACACCACCTGGTTCCGCATCGAGTTCGACCGCCCGTTCAAGGCGCACGGCACCTGGGGCGAACAGGGCGGCCTGCCCGGCGCACGCCACAGCATGGAGGGCGAGCTCAAGCCCAATGGTGCGTGGCTGAGCTTCGACCTGGCCGACGGCCGTGCCGTCACCGCGACCAGCGCGATCTCGCACGTCGATGCCGAAGGTGCGCGCAGCAACCTGCGTGCCGATGGCATGCAGGACGGCCGCCTGCTCGGTTTCGAGCGCATGCGCGCGCTGTCGCAGCAGGGCTGGCGCGAACAGCTGGACGCGGTGCGCGTGCAGGGCGGCAGCCGCGATGACCGCACGGTGCTCTACACCGCGCTGTACCACGCGCTGCTGCAGCCGATGACCGGCAGCGACGCCGATGGCCGCTACCGCGGTTACGACGACGCGATCCACCGCGCCGATGGCTGGACCTACTACGAGTACTTCTCGCTGTGGGATACCTATCGCGCGCAGAACCAGTGGCTGGCGCTGACCCGGCCCGACGTGGCCCGCGACATCGGCCGCACCCTGCTGGCGATCGACGCCCAGGGTGGCTGGCTGCCGCGCTGGGGTTACGCCAACTTCGAGACCAACGTCATGACCGGCGACCCGGTCACGCCGTTCCTGGTGGACCTGTGGCGCTTCGGCGCGCTGGCGGGCCGCGAAGCCGAGGCCTGGGCGGCGCTGCGCCGCAATGCCTTCGGCATGCCGCCGCTGAACTCACGCGCGGCCGGCCGCTCCGGCAACGCCCGCTACCTGCGCGACGGCTTCGTCGCCTATGACCGCGCGTTCCCGTCCAAGGGCATGGACGTGGACCCGCACCACGGCGGTTCGGCCACCTTGGAGTACGCGCTGGCCGACTGCGCGCTGTCGCAGATGGCCGATGGCCTGGGCCATGCCGACGACGCGGCGGCGCTGCGCGAGCGCGGCCGCAACTGGCACAAGGTATGGGACCCGCAGGTGCGCGATGCCGAGACCGGCTTCAGCGGCTTCCCGCGCCCGCGCGACGAGAACGGCGCGTGGTACACGCCGGCCGATGGCCACTACAGCCCGCGCTCGCAGCATGGCTTCCACGAGGGCACCGCCTGGCAGTACCAGTGGCTGGTGCAGCAGGACGTGCCGGGGCTGGTGGCGGCGATGCACGGCCGCGAACAGGCCGGGCGCCGCCTGGATGCGTTCTTCGCCTACGACGCGCTGGTGCAGGCGCCGCTGACCGCCGCGCGCAAGGAATGGGTGGTCGGCCCGTACAGCTACTACAACCAGTACCGCTACAACCCGAACAACGAACCGGACCTGCATGCGCCGTGGATGTACACGCTGATCGGCCAGCCGTGGAAGACCGCCACCGTGGTGCGCGCGGCGCAGCAGCTGTTCACCAACGCGCCCAACGGCGTCACCGGCAACGACGACCTGGGCACGATGTCGGCGTGGTACCTGTTCAGTGCGCTGGGCCTGTACCCGGCGGTGCCGGGCAGCGGCCAGTTCCTGCTGCACGCGCCGCGCTTCTCCAGCGCCGAGATCGCGCTGGGCAACGGCCGCACCCTGCGCCTGCAGGCACCGGGCGCCGACGGCCGCAGCCTGCAGTACATCCAGGCGGTGCAGGTCGACGGCAGGCCGCAGCATGCAGTGTGGCTGGACTGGGCGCGGCTGCGCGCGGGCGGCACGATCCGCTACACGCTGGCCGCGCAGGCGCCGGAGCAGGGCTGGGGCACGGACGTGGCGGACCTGCCGGTGTCCTGGTGCGCCACCCCGGGCAGCGCCATGCGATGAGCTGGCGCCCTGCGGACGAGCGACGACCCGGGCGATGTGCCGGGCCACGGGGACTGATCCCGGTTCCCACTTCGTCATTGGCCGCTTTTAAGCTGTGACGTTCATGCCCACCTGCGAGCGACGATGAGCAACGACACCTCCACCGCCGGAAAATCCACGCGCCGGACCGGCAAGCGCGCGGTCACCGTGACCGACATCGCCCAGGCCGTGGGCGTGTCGCGCGCGACCGTGTCGCTGGTGCTGCGTGGCAGCCCGCTGGTCAACGTCGATACCCGCGCCCGGGTCGAGGCCGAACTGCGCCGCCAGCGCTACGTGTACAACCGCACCGCGGCCAACCTGCGGCGGCGCACCTCGTCGTCGATCGCGCTGGTGATCAACGACCTGTCCAACCCGTTCTTCGCCGAGTTCGCATCCGGCGTGGACGAGGCCCTGGGCGGCAAGGGTTACGTGACCCTGCTCGGCAGCACCGGCGAGTCGCCGGAGCGGCAGCAGGCGGTGCTGAGCACGCTGATGGAGCACACCCCGACCGGCTTCATCCTGTCACCGGCCGAAGGCAGCGACGCGGCGCAGCTGCGGCAGGTGCTCGGCAGCCACGCCAACGTGCTGTTGTTCAACCGCGAACTGCCCGGCGCCGACTGGGATTTCCTGACCATGGACAACCAGCAGGGCGCCTACCTGGCCACCCGCCACCTGATCGAGCGCGGCCATCGCGATATCGCCTTCTTCGGCGGGCACGCCGCGTCCAGCTCCTGCCACCAGCGCCGCGCCGGCTACCAGCAGGCATTGGCCGAGGCCGGCCTGCAGGCACGCCCGCAATGGATGATCGAGTCGGCACCCAACCGCCTGGAAGCGGCCGCGCGCACCGGCGAGCTGTTCGCCGACGGCCAGCGCCCCAGCGCCGCGGTCTGCTACAACGACACCGTCGCGCTGGGCCTGATGCTGGGCCTGACCTCGCGTGGCATCCGCCCCGGCGGTGATTTCGCCGTCACCGGCTTCGACGACATTTCCGAGGCCGCGGTGGCGGTGCCGCCGCTGACCACGCTGACCGCCGACCCGCGCGAGCGTGGCCGCCAGGCCGCCGCGCTGCTGCTGCAGCGGCTGGACGACCCGGATGCGCCGCCGATGCGCACGGTCGCGCCGGTACAGCTGCGCATCCGCGAAAGCAGCGCCGCGCGCCCCATCTGATTCCTTCCGACCCCGCACCCCGAGGCGCGCCATGCCGATACCGTCCACGCCCCTGTCAACGCCCGCGACGTCCACCCCGGTGGTCACGCCCCGGGTCGCGCTGGCGGTAGCCACCACGCTGTTCTTCATGTGGGGCTTCCTGACCAGCCTCAATGACGTGCTGATCCCGCACCTGAAGGCGGTGTTCGAGCTGAACTACACGCGGGCGATGCTGGTGCAGTTCACGTTCTTCGGCGCGTATTTCCTGATGTCGTTGCCCGCTGGCCGGCTGGTCGCGCACCTGGGCTACAAGAAAGGCATCATCGCCGGCCTCCTGATCGCCGCCATCGGCGCGCTCGGTTTCTGGCCGTCGGCGGCGCTGCGCACCTACGAAGCGTTCCTGGCCTCGCTGTTCGTGCTGGCCACCGGCATCACCGTGCTGCAGGTGGCGGCCAACCCGTACGTGGCGCTGCTGGGGCCGGAACAGACCGCCTCCAGCCGGCTGACCCTGGCGCAGGCGCTGAATTCGCTGGGTACCACCCTGGCGCCCTTGTTCGGCGGCCTGCTGATCCTGAGCACGACGGTCAAGAGCAGCGAGCAGATCGACGCGCTGCCGGCGGCCGAGCAGATCGCCTACCGCGCCGCCGAAGCGCAGTCGGTGCAGGGGCCCTACGTCGGCCTGGCCATCGCGCTGGCGCTGCTGGCGGTGTTCGTCTGCCTGTTCCGCCTGCCCAGCCTGACCGAGGCCACCGAGAAGGCCGACAGCGGCCACCACACCCTGCTCGATGCGCTGCGGCACCCGCACGTGCTGTTCGGGGTGCTGGCGATCTTCTTCTACGTCGGCGCCGAAGTGTCCATCGGCAGCCTGATGGTGAACTACCTGGCGTTGCCGGAGATCGGCGGCATGAGCGAGCAGCGCGCCACCCATTACGTGTCCGCGTACTGGGGCTGCGCCATGGTCGGGCGGTTCGCCGGCTCGTGGTTGCTGGTGCAGTACCCGCCGCGGCGCCTGCTGGCCGTGTTCGCCCTGGCCAACGTGGTGCTGCTGGGCGTGATCCTGGCCGCCAGCGGCGAGGTCGCGGTGTACGGCATCGTCGCCACCGGGCTGTTCAACTCGATCATGTTCCCGACCATCTTCTCGCTGGCCATCGAGCGCCTGGGGCCGCTGACCAACAAGGCCTCGAGCCTGCTGATCATGGCCATCGTCGGCGGCGCGGTGATTCCCCTGCTGCAGGGCATGCTGGCCGACCGCATGGGCCTGCACCTGAGTTTCGTGCTGCCGGTGGCGTGTTACCTCTACATCATTTTCTACGGCCTGGTCGGTTCGCGACCGCGGGCCGCCAGCGGCCAGGGAGGCTGAGGCCAGATGGGCAAGATTGTTTGTTTCGGTGAAATTTTGATCGATCTACTGGCGCAGCCGCCGGCCACGCCGGAGACCCCGCGCGCGTTCCTTCAGTATGCCGGCGGGGCGCCGGCCAACGTCGCGGTGGCGGCGGCGCGGCTGGGCGCACGCAGTTATTTCGCCGGCATGCTCGGCCGCGACATGTTCGGCGACTTCCTTGCCGACAGCCTGGCCGATGCCGGCGTGCTCACCGACTGCATCGTGCGCACCGATGCGGCCAAGACCGCGCTGGCGTTCGTCGCGCTGGATGCGGACGGCGAACGCAGCTTCAGCTTCTACCGGCCGCCGGCCGCGGACCTGCTGTTCCGCGCCGGGCATTTCCACCCGGCCTGCTTCGACGGCACCGGCTGCTTCCACGTCTGTTCCAACAGCCTGACCGAGCCGGATATCGCCGCGGCCACCTTCACCGGCATGGACCGCGCGCGCGCCGCCGGCGCGGTGGTCAGCCTCGACCTCAACCTGCGTCCGGCGCTGTGGCCCGCCGCGGTCGACCCGACGCCGTGGCTGTGGCAGGCGCTGGAGCGCGCCGACCTGGTCAAGCTTTCGCGCGAGGAACTGGACTACCTGGCGGCCCCGTTCGGCGAGGACGGCGAGGCGCGGGTACTGCGGCGCCTGCTCGGCGCGCAGGCGCGCTGGGTGATCGTCACCGATGGCGCCGCGCCACTGCGCTGGTTGACCCGCGAGGCCCAGGGCCAGGTGCCCAGCTTCCGCGTGCCCGTCGTGGACACCACCGCGGCCGGCGATGCCTTCGTCGGCGGCGTGCTGTACGGCCTGGCCGAACGCGGCGGTACCGGCGCCGCGTTCAATGCGTTCTGCCACGACCACGACGCCATCACCGCCACCCTGCGTTTCGCCGCGGCGGTAGGCGCGCTGGCGGTCACCCGCAAGGGCGCCTTCGCCGCCATGCCCGAACTTGAAGAAGTGCAGCAGCTGCTGCAGCAACAGGACGCCATCGCATGAACACCACCGCTCCCGATTTCCGTTCCCCGGCCTTCCTGCGCGCGCACATCGCCGACACCATGGCCTTCTACCACCCGCGCTGCATCGACCCGGCCGGCGGTTTCTTCCATTACTACAAGGACGACGGCACGGTTTACGACGCCCGCCACCGCCACCTGGTCAGCAGCACCCGCTTCGTCTTCAACTACGCCATGGCCTACCGCGAGTTCGGCAACCCGGAGTACCTGGCCGCGGTGAAGCACGGCGTGGACTACCTGCGCAACGTGCACCGCAATCCGGCCACCGGCGGCTACGCCTGGACCCTGCGCGAGGGCAAGGTCGAGGACGACATGAACCACTGCTACGGCGTGGCCTTCGTGCTGCTGGCCTACAGCTGCGCGCTCAAGGCCGGCATCGAGCAGGGCCGGGAATGGATGGACGAAACCTGGCAGCTGCTGGAAACGCACTTCTGGGAGCCGCAGCACGGCCTGTACCGCGACGAGGCCGACGCGCAGTGGAACTTCACCGGCTACCGCGGCCAGAACGCCAACATGCACATGTGCGAGGCGATGCTGGCCGCGTTCGAGGCCAGCGGCGAGCGCCGCTATGTTGAGCGCGCGCTGCAGCTGGCCGACAACATGACCCGCCGCCAGGCGGCCAAGGCCGGCGGGCTGGTGTGGGAACACTACGACGTCGACTGGAACATCGACTGGCACTACAACCTCGACAACCCCAAACACCTGTTCCGTCCCTGGGGTTTCCAGCCCGGCCACCAGACCGAGTGGGCCAAGCTGCTGATGATCCTGGACCGCCACGTCGAAGCCGACTGGCTGGTGCCGACCGCACGCCACCTGTTCGACAGCGCCGTCACCCGTTCGTGGGACGCCACGCGCGGCGGCCTGTACTACGGCTTCGCGCCGGCGGGGCTGCAGCAGGCGCTGAACGAAGCGAAAGCATTGGGGAGTCCGGCCATGGATGGCCGGGCTTTTGCGGAGGGACCCGCGGATATCTGCGATGACGACAAGTACTTCTGGGTGCAGGCCGAATCGCTGGCCGCCGCCGCGCTGCTCGCCCGGCGCACCGGTGACGACGCGTACTGGCAGTGGTACGGGAAGCTGTGGGCGTATTCGTGGGAGCACTTCGTCGACCACACCCATGGCGCCTGGTTCCGCATCCTCGACGCCGACAACCGCAAGTACGACGACGAGAAGAGCCCGGCCGGCAAGACCGATTACCACACCATGGGCGCCTGCCACGAAGTATTGAACGTGGTGCGCGAGGGCATGCCGGGCTGAGGCCCGGCGACATCCGCGACGGCGACGACGGGAGGCAGGCATGCGCCAGGCGACATTCGGTTTTGGATCGATGCAATTCCGGTTGGCAAGGCTCTGGCGCGTGCTGCTGCCGTGCCTGCTGTGCGCCTTCGCCGGCATCGCCGCGGCCGCGCCGCTGCAGGCGCAGTGGAGCTTCCGCCTGTTGCCGGGCGATGCGCAGCTGCCGGCGCACCCCGGGCTCGATGCCTGGCGCCCGGCGCAGGTGCCGGGCAGCGTGCATGACGACCTGCAGACGGCCGGCGTCATCGGCGATCCCTACGTGGGCGCGGCCGAGGCCGGGCTGCAGTGGATCGGCCTCGCCGACTGGGAATACCGCGCGCGCTTCGACGTCGACGCGGCCACGCTGGCGCGCCACCATGCCGAACTGCGCTTCGACGGCCTGGACACCTTCGCCGAGGTCAGCCTCAACGGCCAGCCGCTGCTGAAGGCCGACAACGCGCACCGTACCTGGCGCGCGCGCGTCGACGGGCGCCTGCGCGCGCAGGGCAACGAACTGCGCGTCGTGTTCCGCTCGCCGATCCGCACGTTGCTGCCGCAGGTGCAGGCGATGCCGCACAAGATCGCCGGCAACTATCCCTCGCCCTATGGCGACGAGCCCAAGGACGCGATGGTCGGCAACTTCGCGCGCAAGCCGGCCTACCACTTCGGCTGGGACTGGGGCCCGCGCTACGTCACCGCCGGCGTATGGCGGCCAGTGCACCTGGACAGCTGGGACCAGCACCGCATCACCGACCTGGCCGTGCGCACCGACGCGCTGGACGACCAGCGCGCGCGCCTGGGCGTGCTGCTGCAGGTGGAGCGGGGCGCCACGGCCGGCAAGGCCAGCGTCGCAGTGGACGTGCTCGACCCCGACGGGCGCCGCGTCGCCCGGCTCGAACGCGAAGTCACCCTGCATCCCGGCCAGAACACGGTGCAACTGCCGCTGGAGATCGCGCAGCCGCGGCGCTGGTGGCCGGTGGGCCATGGCGCACAGGACCGCTACACCGTGCAGGCGCGCATCGATGGCGGTGGCGATCCGGCGCGCGAAGCGGTGCGGCGCACCGGCCTGCGCACGGTGGAACTGCGCCGCGAGGCGGACGCCGATGGCGGCCAGGGCTTCGCCTTCGTCATCAACGGTGTGCCGGTGTTCGCCAAGGGCGCCAACGTCATTCCGTTCGAATCGTTCCCGGCGCGGGTCACTCGCGAGCGTCTGCGCCGCGACCTGCAGGCCGCGCGCGACGCCAACATGAACATGCTGCGCAACTGGGGTGGCGGCTACTACGAGAGCGACGACTTCTTCGACATCACCGACGAACTGGGGCTGCTGGTGTGGCAGGACTTCATGTTCGGTGGCGGCATGCAGCCCGGCTACGACCCGGGGTTCCGCACCAACGTGGTGGCCGAGGCGCGCGACAACATCCGCCGCCTGCGCCACCACCCGAGCATCGTGCTGTGGTGCGGCAACAACGAAGAGGAAACCGCGTGGAAGGACTGGGGGCACGGCAAGGCGCTGGCCGCCGCCGACCCCGGGTTCGCGGCCAAGGTGTGGCAGGGCTACGTGGACCTGTTCGGCAACGACCTGCGCCAGGTGGTGGCCGAGGAGGCGCTGGGCGTGCCCTACTGGTCCAGCTCCCCGGGCAACGACCTGGACGCCAAGGCCAACGACTCCCGGCGCGGCGACAAGCACTACTGGGATGTGTGGGGCGGCCCGGCGCTGCCGGTGACCGCCTACCTGCGCGAGACGCCGCGCTTCATGTCCGAGTACGGCCTGCAAGCGTGGCCGCAGCTGTCCACGGTGGACGCATTTGCCACGCCCGACGAGCAGCGCATCGACGGGCCGGTGATCCGCGCCCACCAGAAGTTCATGGCCGGCCAGGGCAACGAACGCCTGCTGCACTACATCGAGCGCGAGTACGGCACGCCGGCCTCGTTCGCCGACTTCATCTACCTCAGCCAGGTGATGCAGGCCGAGGGCATTGAACTGGCGGCGCTGCATCACCGCGCCTCGCGGCCGTACACGATGGGCTCGCTGTACTGGCAGCTCAACGACGTGTGGCCGGGCGCGTCATGGTCGAGCCTGGATTACTTCGGCCACTGGAAGGCGCTGCATTACCACGCGCGCCGCTTCTTCGCCGAAGTGGCCGTGGCGGCGCTGCGCGACGATGACGGGGTCACCCGCTTCCGCCTGCTCAATGATGGCCGCCAGCCGCTCACCGCGCAGTGGCGCGTGCGGGTCATGGACGTGGCCGGTGGCGAGTTCGCGTGCCAGCAGGAAACCATCACCCTGGCGCCGATGGCCGCGACCGCGGTGGCCGATCTGGTCGATGCCGACCTGCTCAAGGGCCACGACCCGGCACGCAGCGTGGCGGCGTTCGAGCTGCTGCGCGGCGGCGAGGTGGTCGCGCGGCGGCTGGTGCATTTCGTGCCGGCCAGGGAACAGGCGCTGGCCGCCGGCCAGCTGCGCGCCGAGCTGGTTGCCGACGGCGGCGACTATCGCCTGCGACTGCACGCCGATGGCCTGGTGCGCGCGGTGTGGGTGGATTTCGGCGACACCGGCGCCCGCGTGGACGACAACGCCTTCGACCTGCTGCCGGGCGAAACCCGCGAGCTGCGCGTGGACACCGACGCCCGTCTCGACGCACTGCGCGCCGCGCTGCGCGTGCGCACCCTGGGCGACACCCTGCACGCCGCTTCCACTCCCCCGCACGCCCCCGCTTCCACCCCGAGGACCCGATGATGAACCGAGCCCTGCGCAATGCCCCCCTGGCCGCCGCCCTGCTGCTGGCGCTGTCCGCCTGCAGCCCGTCGCCGCCCGCCGCCGCGCCGGCCGATGCGACGATCACCGCCACCCCGGCCGCCACCGCCGACGTGCCGGCGGTCGACGCCGCCGAGGCCGCACGCATGGCCGAGCAGGTGCGCGAGGCCACCCGCCATGCCTGGCAGGGCTATATGCAGTACGCCAGGGGCCACGACGACCTGAAGCCGATCAGCGCGCAGCCGCGCGACTGGTACCCGGCGCCGCTGCTGATGTCGCCGGTCGACGCGCTGGACACGCTGTTGCTGCTGGGCCTGGACAAGGAGGCCAACGAGGCGCGCGAACTGATCGTCGGCCAGCTGTCGTTCGACCAGGACATCGAAGTGCAGAACTTCGAGGTCACCATCCGCCTGCTCGGTGGCCTGCTGTCGGCCTACCAGATGACCAACGACGCGCGCCTGCTCAAGCTCGCCGACGACCTCGGCACGCGGCTGTCGCCGGTGTTCGACAGCCCCACCGGCCTGCCGTACACCCACGTCAACCTGCGCACCGGCAAGACCCGCGGCACGATCAGCAACCCGGCCGAAACCGGCACCCTGCTGCTGGAGTTCGGCACCCTGGCCAGGCTCACCGGCAAGCAGGCCTACTACGACAAGGCCAAGCGCGCGCTGGTGGAAACCTACAAGCGCCGCTCGAAGATCGGCCTGGTCGGGCTGAACATCAATGTCGAGACCGGTGAGTGGACCAACAAGGACGCCTCGATCGCCGGCGGCATCGACTCCTACTACGAGTACCTGCTCAAGTGCTGGAAGCTGTTCGGCGATGAGGACTGCAAGCGCATGTGGGAGGACAGCATCGGCCCGCTCAACCGGCACCTGGCCGACGAGGTACGCGATGGCGAGCTGTGGTACGGCCACGCCGACATGGACAGCGGCGCGCGTACGTCCACCACCTACGGCGCGCTGGATGCGTTCATGCCGGGGCTGCTGGCGCTGGGGGGCGACCTGGAACGCGCCAGGCGCCTGCAGGAGTCCAACCTGAAGATGTGGCGGCTGCACGGCATCGAGCCGGAATCGCTGGACTACGCGGCGATGCAGGTGCGCTCGCCGGGTTACGCGCTGCGTCCGGAAATCGTCGAGTCGGCCTACTACCTGCACCATTACACCGGTGACGCGCGCTACCGCGGCATGGGCAAGGAGTTCTTCGAGGACTTCGTGAAATACACCCGCACCGAACACGGCTTCTCGGCGCTGAAGGATGTGCGCAGCAAGGAGAAGGACGACTCGATGGAGAGCTTCCTGTTCGCCGAGACCTTCAAGTACTACTACCTGCTGTTCGCCCCCGCCGAGACCCTGGACTTCGACGGCGTGGTGTTCAACACCGAAGCGCATCCGCTGCGCCGCACCTGGTGAGCGCACGCCGGCCCCCTCTCCCCGCGGGGGAGAGGGCGGCTGCGGTCGCGTCGCTTTAAACCTTTCTGCACCTGTCCGGCATCCAACCTCCAGTCGCGCGCCTGTCGGTGCGCATTGGCCATACCCGACCCTGGAGAACATTGGATGCCGACCACGCTCTGCCGGCTGTTGCTGCTGGCGCTACTTGCCCTGCTGGCCGGCGCGCCGGCCACCGCCGCTTCCCTGGCCGATGCCAATGCCGCCGCCCGCGACTTCGTCCGCGCGACGATGAAGGCGCGGGGCATCCCGGGCCTGCAGGTCGCGGTGGTCCGCGATGGCCGCGTGGTGTTCTCCGAAAGCCACGGCCTGGCCAATGTCGAGAACCGCGTGCCGGTCGAACCCACGACCCTGTTCCCGATCAACTCCGCGACCAAGGCCTTCACCGGCGTGGCGGTGATGCAGCTGGAGCAGGCCGGGCGCGTCGACCTGGAGGCGCCGATCTCGACCTACCTGGCGGACCTGCCGCCGGCGTGGCGTGGGATCCGCGTGCGCCAGCTGCTCGCGCATACCTCCGGGTTGCCGGACATCGTCGACGCGCAGGGGCTGGTCGGCACCGGCACGGAGCCGGACGCGTGGCAGGCGGTGGCGGCGATGCCGCTGCAGGCCGCGCCGGGCGAGCGCTTCGCCTACAACCAGACCAACTACGGGCTGCTGGCGCGGATCGTCGAAGCGCAGGGCGCGATGCCGTACGCGGCGTTCGTCGCCGACCACCAGTTCGCGCCGCTGCGGATGCGCCGTTCGCGCTTCGGCGACAGCTACGACCTGGTCGCCGGTGCGGCCACCGTGTACAGCTTCCTGCCGCGCCGGAGCGATGCGCCGGGCATGCCCGCGCGGCTGTCGCACTGGTTCTACGACGTGCCGCAGGGGCTGTGGGCGGGCGGCGGGATCCAGACCACCGCCGACGAACTGGCGCAGTGGCTGCTCGCGCTGATGCAGGGGCGGCTGCTCGAGGCGGACGTACGCGAACGCATGTGGGCGCCGGAGCGGTTGAACAATGGCGGCCTGGGTAACTGGGCCGCCGGCTGGCCGGTGGCCGGCACCGCCCCGCATCGCGAAGTGACCAGCATGGGCGGCGCCCGCGCGGCCTTCCGCATCTATCCGGACGAGGGCCTGGCGGTGGTCGTGCTGACCAACCTGGTCGGTGCCGACCCGCAGGATTTCATCGCCGGGATCGCCGGGTTCTATCGCACGGTGCCGGCCGCCGCGGCGCGCTGACCCGGTATAGCATGCCCGGCGCGCGGCCGGGCGCCGCGGTCAATACAGGTCCATCGGGTCCACGTCCAGCGACCAGCGCACGCGCCGTGCCTGCGGCAACGGGTAGACCTGCGGCATCAGCGTGTCGAGCAGGCCGTGCAGCGCACGCCGCTGCGTTGCCGACAGCAGCAGCTGGGTACGCTGGAAACCGGCGCGGCGCGGCATCGGCGCCGGCATCGGGCCGTAGCATTCGACCGGGCTGGCGTCGGGAACGGCCTGTTTCACCGTGGCCAGGAACGCATTGGCATGCTCCACCTGCCTGGCCTCGGCGCGGATCAGCGCCAGATGCGCAAACGGCGGGAAGCCGGCGGCTTCGCGCTGCGCCAGTTCGGCGTCGGCGAAGGCGTGGTAGCCGCCGTTGACCAGCGTGTGCAGCAACGCGTTGTCCGGGTGGTGGGTCTGCAGCCAGACCTCGCCGGGGCGGTCGGCGCGGCCGGCGCGGCCGGCGACCTGGATCAACTGCTGGGCCAGCTTCTCGCTGGCGCGGAAGTCGGCCGAGAACAGGCCTTCGTCGATCCCCACCACCACCACCAGGGTCAGCCGCGGCAGGTCGTGGCCCTTGGCCAGGATCTGGGTGCCGACCAGGATGCCGGGTTGCGCGCCGAGCGTGGCCAGGGTCTGTTCCAGCGCGTCGCGGCGGGCGGTGGTGCCGCGGTCGATGCGCAGCACCGGGAAATCCGGGAACAGCTGCAGCAGCCGCTCCTCCAGCCGCTCGGTGCCGATGCCCTGCGGCTGCAGCGCCAGGCTGGCGCAGTCCGGGCAGGCCAGCGGCACCGGCGCGCGCGCGCCGCAATGGTGGCACTGCAGGCGGCGCCCGGCGCCATGCACGGTCATCGGGGTGGTGTGCAACGGCGTGCTGCAGCGGCTGCACGGCGCGGTCCAGCCGCAGTCGTGGCACAACAGCACCGGCGCGTAACCCCGTCGGTTCTTGAATACCAGCACCTGGTTGCCGGCACGCAGGTGCTGGTCGATGCCGGCCAGCACTTCCGGCGAGAGGCCGTCCTGCAGTGGCCGCTTGCGCACGTCGAACACCCGCACCGCCGGCGGCCGCGCGTCGCCGGCGCGCTGCTGCAGGCGCAGGTGGGTGTAGCGGCCGGCACGCGCGTTGTGCAGCGATTCCAGCGACGGCGTGGCACTGCCCAGCACCACCGGCACGTCCAGCGCCTTGCCGCGCACCAGGGCGAAGTCGCGGGCGTGGTAGCGGATGCCGTCCTGCTGCTTGTAGCTGCCGTCGTGTTCCTCGTCGACGATCAGCAGCCCGGCCTGCGGCAGCGGCGTGAACACCGCCGAGCGGGTGCCGACGATCACCCGCGCCTGGCCGCGCGCGGCCGCCGCCCACACCCGTGCGCGCTCGTTGTCGTTCAGTCCCGAATGCAGCGCGTGCACGGCGATGCCCAGGCGGCCGCGGAAGCGCGCCAGCATCTGCGGGGTCAGGCCGATCTCCGGTACCAGCACCAGCGCCTGCCGGCCCTGCGCCAGGCAGCGGGCGATGGCCTGCAGGTAGACCTCGGTCTTGCCGCTGCCGGTGACCCCGTCCAGCAGGAAGGGCTGGAAGCCGTCGGCCGCGGTGATCGCCGCGATCGCCGTGTGCTGCTGCGGGTTGGGGTCCAGCCCCGGCAGCGGCTGCGCAACCGCCGGTGCCGCCGCCAGCGCAACGCGCTGCGCGAAGCCGCGCTTGAGCAGAGCGCGCGCGGCCTCGCGCCAACCGTCCATGCGTGCGGCCAGCGCATCCTCGGCCAGGGGACCGTCGCCGAGCAGCTCGGCCAGGCGTCGCGGCCGGCTGCCCGCGCGCAGCCGCGACAGGCCCTCGCGACCGGCCGCGGTCAGTTCCCAGCCCCACTCCTGGGTATCGGGCAGCGGTTCGCCGCGCCGCAGGGGCGCCGGCAGCGCGGTGGCGACCACCTCGCCGAGCGGCGCATGCGCATAGCGCGCCAGCCAGCGCAGCGAGGCATACAGTTCACCGCCGAGCAGCGGCGGCCCATCCAGCCATTGCAGCGCCTCGCGCAGGGGCGCCGGGTTCTGCACCGTGCCGATGCCCTCGACCATGCCGACCAGCTCGCGGTTGCCGAACGGCACCTTGATCCGGCGCCCGGCATCGCCGGTGTCCGGCGCCGGACTGCCGGGCGGGGGCAGGTAATCGAAGGTCTGCGGCAACGGAACCGGCAGCGCGATGCGCAGGGTGGGGCAGGTGGGCATGGGCGGCAGTGTAGGCGGCGGCCGGTGCCCGGCACACCCCCGCGCCCGCTGCCCGCGGGCCGCCCGCGCCTGCGCCGGCGGCCGCGTTACTTGCGTGCGCTTGTGCAGCGCCAGAAGCATAAACACCGCGTAAACGCAGGCCCCGATTGGAGATTTGGGCTTATCCACACAACTTGTGGATAACTCTGTGCATCAGCGTTGTGCTCCACGCGTCCAAGGCGGTGGTTGAAGCCTTTCAGTCAACTTGGTCAAAAAATAGCCACGCCATCAATATATTTAAAATCAACAACTTGGCCGTGAAACAAAAGCGAAATGTGGGTGCGATGGCGCAATCGCGGGCATCCGGGGCCGGACTATTGACGCTGTGCACAAGTTGCGGCATGGGCCGCCCGCAACGGCGTGAAGAGCGCGTGGAGGCCGCCGTCGGCGGCATCTGCAGGCCGGGATCGGCTGGGTATCATTCCCGCCGATGAAGGAGTCCACCTGATGGCTGCACCCGCCTCCCCCGCACCGGCCGCAGCCAGCGCCCTGTCCGCTTTCCTGAAAGGTGTCGAACGCCGCGCGCTGGTCGTCGCCAGCCTGCAGGGCGGCGACGAGGCCGCCGCCGCCCAGGCCGTGGCGGCCGCCATGCGTGCCTTTGCCGGCCCCGCCGCGGACCTGCCGATGGCCGACTGGCCGGCGCGCTTCTGGGCGTTGCTGTGCGGCAGCCCGCAACTGCGGGCACCGTCCCAGGGCGGGCGCTGGCCGCCCGCGCTGCTGCACCTGCAACGGCTGGCGCCCGAACCGCGGCTGGCACTCTTGCTGCGTGTCGGTGGTGGCCTGGACGAAGACGCCGCGGCCGCCGTGCTGGGGCTCACGCCCGAGGCATACCGGCGCGCGCTGGCCGCTGCCTGCCCACTGGATGCGCAGGGCCATCCGGATGCACTGGCCTGGCGCGGGCTGGCCGAGCAGGTGCAGGCACGGGTCCGCGAGCTGCCGGCCGGGCAGGTACAACAGCTGGAACAACTGCGCGGGATGATGGCGGCCGCCGCCGCGCCGGCGCCGCGGCCGGCACCCGCGCTCCGGGTAGAGGCCGATGGACGCAGGGCGCGCGCGCCGCGTCGTACCCGGGCGCGCTGGAGCCGGCGGACCTGGCTGTTGCTGTGCCTGCCGTTGCTGCTGCTGGCGCTGGTCCTGGCCTGGGGGTGGATCCGCTATGGCCCGGCGTTGCCGGGTGCGGCGGCGCCGGCCGCCGAGGGCGCGGTGGCGGACAATGGTCCGGTGCAGGTGGAAGCGTTGCCGGACGACGGTGCCCCCGCCGGGCCGGCGGCCGCCGGCAGCCATGCCGCCGACGATGCCGCGATGCTCACCGATCCGGAGCTCGCGCTGGCGCGGGACGCCGACTTCCATGCCTGGTACGCCGCCGGCGGCCCGCTGCCGGTGGACGAATCGCAGGCGCAGCCCGGCCGCGCCGAACCTGCCGGCGGTGCACTGGAGACGGTCGATGCCGAGGATTGAGGGGCTGCTGATGGTGGTGCTGGCGCTGTTGCCGGCCGCGTCGTCGTTGGCGGCGCCGGTGGTGCCTGTCCTGCCGGCGGGCAGTACCACGCCCGCGCCCGATCCGGCGGTGGGCTGGCAGGCACTGGCCCCGGCCCAGCAGCGCGAGCTGCGCGCACGATATGCGGCGTGGCGCGCGCTGCCCGAATCCGAGCGCCAGCGGGTGCGCCGGGCCGCGGCCGAGGTGGCGGCATTGCCCGCGCCCGAGCGCGCGGCCGTGCGCAACCGCTTCCTCGGCCTGGACCGCCTGCACCGCGATGGCTGGCGGCTGGGCCCGCAGCTGGGCGCGCACTATCCGAAGCTGCAGCCGTTGCTGGGCTACCTGCCCGGACACCAGCGCGAACCGATGCTGGCGCTGCTGCGCCAGCTTGACGCCACGCAGCTGGCGCAGCTGGGCGTGCTGGCGCAGCGCACGCCGCCGCAGGAGCGCGATGCGCTGCGCGAGCGCCTGCTGGCGCTGCCGGCGGCGCAGCGCGGCGACTGGCTGCGGCAGCGCACCGAATCGCGCTGAGACGCGCACGCCGGCCATGGCGCCGGTGCCGCGGCCAGGGCGAAAGTGTCGCCAAGGTCGCGCCTTTCACCCGGCTTCATCCATAGCCATTACAATGCGTCCCCTCCGCGACCCGGCAACAGCGCGTCCCGCGCCGGCCGCAGTCCGCGCCATTTCCCGCATGTCCACCACCGCCACGCCGCGCTTCCGCCAGGAAGTGCGCGCCACCGGGTTGCTCGCCCTGCCGCTGGTCCTGGGCCATGTTTCGACCGGCCTGATCGCCTTCGTCGACAACACCATCGCCGGCCACCACGGTACCGATACCTTCGCCGCGGTCAGCATCGGCACCGCATTGCTGTGGCTGCCGATGCTGGTGCCGATCGGCACCCTGATCTCGCTGACCGCCTCGGTGTCGCAGCTGCACGGCGCTGGCCGCGAGCGCGACATCGGCCCGCTGTTCCGCCAGGCGCTGTGGTTGGGCGTGGGCCTGAGCGCGCTGATGTTCGCTTTCCTCAGCGTGGTGCCGGCGTTCCTGCCCGCGTTCGGCATCGCCCCGGAGATCGTTCCCGGCGCCACCGGCTTCCTGCACGCGATCCGCTGGGGCGTGCCGGCGCTGACGCTCTATTTCTGCATGCGTTACCTGAGCGAGGGCATGCACTGGACGCTGCCGACCATGCTGCTCGGGTTCGGCGGGCTGCTGGTGCTGGGGCCGCTGGGCTATGCGCTGTGCAATGGCCGCTTCGGCTTTCCCGAAATGGGTGCCGAAGGCCTGGGTATCGCCTCGTCGGTGACGATGTGGCTGCAGGCGCTGTGTTTCGCCGGCTACCTGTGGAAGACCCGGCGTTTCGCCCACCTGCGGCTGTTCGGCCATTTCGAGCCGCCGCGCTGGCGCGCGATCTGGGACCTGCTGCGTACCGGCCTGCCGATCGGCATCACCGTGCTCATGGAAGGCGGTCTGTTCATCATCACCGCGCTGCTGATCGGTCGTATCGGCGCGGTCGAGGCCAGCGCCCACCAGATCGCCATCAACGTCGCCCAGCTGTGTTTCATGATCCCGATGGGCGTGGCCGAGGCCACCACCGTGCGCGTCGGCCATGCGGTGGGCGGCAACGATCCGCTGGGCGTGCGCCGCGCCACCTGGGCCGGCTACGCGATCGTGCTGGTCACGCAGCTGCTGTCGATCACCGTGCTTCTGTTGGGCCACGACGCGGTGGTGCGCCTGTATACCGATGACCTGGCGGTGGCCGCGCTGGCCTCCACCCTGCTGCTGTACGCGGCGGCCTTCCAGTTCCCCGATGGCATCCAGGTGCTGTCGGCCGGCGCGCTGCGCGGGCTCAAGGACACGCGCGTGCCGATGTTCATCGCCATGTTCGCGTACTGGGGCCTGGGCATGCCGCTCGGCGCCGGCCTCGGCCTGGGCCTGGGCTGGGGACCGCAGGGCATGTGGATCGGCCTGATCATGGGCCTGACCGCCGCCGCGGTGCTGATGGGCTGGCGCCTGCGGATCAGCAGCCAGCGCCTGCTCCTCCAGCCGGCCCCCTGACTTGAAGCCCATGCCGGGTCCGCCGGTTATGGGTATCCTGCTTTGCAACAAGCCCCTTCCGGAGCGTCCATGAATCCCCCACCGCTGCCTCGCCGCAACCCCATCGCCCGCTTTTTCGTCGGGCTGTGGGACGTGATGAACTTCACCCGGCGGCTGATCCTCAACCTCGTGTTCTTCGGCCTGCTGTTCCTAGTGCTGATCGTGATGATGGTGGCGATGGGCAAGGGCGCATCGTCGGCCAAGATCCTGCAGGACCGCACCACTCTGGTGATCGCCCCGGAAGGCCGGCTGGTCGAGCAGTACAGCACCGATCCGGTGAGCCGCGCGCTGGCTAAGGCGGTGGGCGACAACAACGCCGAGGAGATCCAGCTGCGCGACCTGATCCGCGCCATCGAGGCCGCGCGCGACGACAAGAAGATCGAACGCGTGGTGCTGGAGCTGGACAAGCTGCAGCCCTCCGGCTTCGCCTCGATGCGCGAAGTGGCCGCCGCGCTGCAGGAACTGCGCGCCTCCGGCAAGCAGCTGGTGGCCTTCAGCGAGAACATGAACCAGTCACAGTACCTGTTGGCCGCGCAGGCCGACGAGGTCTACCTGGACCCGATGGGCAGCCTGCTGCTCGAGGGGCTGGGCCGCTACCGCCAGTACTTCCGCAGCGGCCTGCAGGACAAGCTGGGCGTGGACGTGCACCTGTTCAAGGTGGGTGAGTATAAGTCGGCCGCCGAGCCCTACGTGCTCGATGCCGCCTCGCCGCAGGCCAAGGAAGCCGACCTGTTCTGGATGAACGACGTGTGGCAGCGCTACCTGGGCGACATCGCCAAGGCGCGCAAGCTCGACGCCGCGCAGCTGGCCGCCGGCATCGACACCCTGCCCGAGGGCATCGCCGCCGCCGGTGGCGACCTGGCGCGCTTCGCCCTGCAGCAGAAGCTGGTGGACGGGCTCAAGACCCGCGAGGAAGTGGAAACGCTGCTCACCCAGCGTGGCGTGGCCGACAGCGACGCCGAGGGCGGCTTCCGCCAGATCGCGCTGGGCGACTACCTGACCCAGGTCGATGCGCGCCGCTCGCCGATCGATCACCGTCCGCAGGTGGCGGTGGTGGTGGCCGAGGGCGAGATCGCCGGCGGCGACCTGCCGGCCGGCCGCGTTGGCGGCGTCTCCACCTCGGCGCTGCTGCGCGCCGCGCGCGACGACGACGACGTCAAGGCGGTGGTGCTGCGCGTGGATTCCCCGGGCGGCGAAGTCTTCGCCTCCGAGCAGATCCGTCGCGAGGTCGAGGCGCTCAAGGCCGCCGGCAAGCCGGTGGTGGTGTCGATGGGCGACCTGGCCGCGTCCGGTGGCTACTGGATCAGCATGAACGCCGACCGCATCTACGCCGACGAATCGACCATCACCGGTTCGATCGGCATCTTCGGCATGATTCCCAACTTCGCGCGCAGCCTGGACAAGATCGGCGTGCATACCGATGGCGTGGGTACCACCCGTTTCGCCGGCGCGTTCGACGTCACCCGGCCGATGGATCCGGCGGTGGGTCGCGTGGTGCAGTCGGTCATCGACAAGGGCTACGCCGACTTCACCGGCAAGGTGGCGCAGGCGCGCGACCGCGACGTGGATGCCATCGACGAGGTCGCGCGTGGCCGCGTGTGGAGCGGTGCGCAGGCCAAGGAACGCGGGCTGGTGGACGCGTTCGGTGGCCTCAAGGCCGCGATCGCCGATGCCGCCGGGCGTGCCAAGCTCGGCGAGCCGGACAAGTACCGGGTGAACTACATCGAGAAGGCGGCCACGCCGTTCGCGCAGTTCATGACCGGCTTCGCCGGCAGCCGCGCCGGCGCCTGGATGCTGTCCGATTCCAGCCTGGCGCGGTTGATGCTGGCGCGCACCCTGCCGGAAATGGACGCGCAGCTGCGCTTCGTCGAGGATGCGGTGAAGGACCGCAACGGCGCGCCGGTCAAGGCACTGGCCTACTGCTTCTGCGGTCTGTAAGCGCCGCCAACGCGTGACCTGGCAACGCCGCCCCCGGGCGGCGTTGTCGTTTCAACCGTGGGGTGCGCGCGTGGCTACGGTGCGCGTCCGACCGGCCGTGCATGCATCCGTGCCCCGGCAGCCGCGACCGTATCGGCAGCGGTGCCGCCGGCCGGCGTCCGCGCGGGCAGGCCATCGCGGTGCGGCGCCGCGGCCTGGGGATCGGGCCGGCGCTCGGTTTCCGGCGGCTGCGGCCTGCCGCAACCGGCCAGCAGGGCCAGGGCCATCGGCAGCAGGCAATGACGGATGTCCATCGGCGTGCTCCTGTGCGGGCAGGCGTCCATCGTGACACACCGCCACGGCCGCAACCTGACCCGCGGCCGGCGCGGCGGTATCCTTCACCCATGAACACGAACCGCTGGCGGCTGGACGGACAGACCGCACTGATCACCGGCGCCAGCGCCGGCATCGGCCTGGCCATCGCGCGCGAACTGCTTGGATTCGGCGCCGACCTGTTGCTGGTGGCGCGCGATGCCGACGCGCTGGCGCAGGCGCGCGACGACCTGGCCGACGAATTCCCCGGCCGCGCCATCCACGGCCTGTCCGCCGACGTCGCCGACGACGAGGACCGCCAGGCGATCCTGGACTGGGTCGAAGACCATGGCGGGCTGAACCTGCTGGTCAACAACGCCGGCGGCAACATCACCAAGCCGGCCAACGACTACAGCGAGGACGAGTGGCGCGGGATTTTCGAGACCAACCTGTTCTCGGCGTTCGAGCTGTCGCGCTATGCCTACCCGCTGCTCACCCGCCACGCCGCGTCGGCCATCGTCAACGTCGGCAGCGTGTCCGGCATCACCCACGTGCGCAGTGGCGTGGTCTACGGCATGACCAAGGCGGCGCTGCAGCAGATGACCCGCAACCTCGCCTGCGAATGGGCCGAGGACGGCATCCGGGTGAACTCGGTGGCGCCGTGGTATATCCGCACCCGGCGCACCTCCGGGCCGCTGTCCGACGCCGACTACTACGACGAAGTGATCGCGCGCACGCCGATGCGCCGCATCGGCGAGCCGGAGGAAGTGGCCGCGGCGGTCGGCTTCCTGTGCCTGCCGGCGTCGAGCTATGTCACCGGCGAGTGCATCGCGGTGGACGGTGGCTTCCTGCGCTACGGGTTCTGAGCCGCGCCGGCGGCGTCAATGGCCGCCGCAATCGCGGTCCAGCCGTGCCTCGATGCCGCGCTGTTCGCGGGTCAGGGCCTGGCGTTCGCTCTGCAGCGCGCTGTTGTAGCGGCGCACCAGTTCCCAGCGACGGTCGCGCAGGCGCGCGCACACTTCCTGTTGTGGCAGCGGGTGACAGACATCGCGGACCCAGGTGCCGCTGGCGATGACGGCGCCGCCGGGGTGCGGGTGGCCGTGGCCGGGCCGTCCGCCCGCGACCATGCCGCCACCGGAAGCCGGTGGCGCGGTGCCGATGCGCCCGGGCGGGTGGTAGCCGCCGACCCACAGCGGCACCCAGCGCGGCGTGCCGAGACCGTCTTCGCTGGTGTAGCGCCCGCCATCCGGCGCGATGCACTCGTACAGGGGCTGCGGCGGCTGCACGGTGACGATGCGCACTTCGCGCTCCGGTGGCGGTGGCGCGGGCGCAGTGGCGGGCGCCACCGCCGGCCGCGGCGGTGGATCCTGGGGGCGCTGCATGTCCAGCACCTGCTGCCGATGCGTACCGGCGCAGGGGGCGTCCTGCAGCGTGACCGCGCCATTGGCAGCCACGCAGCGGTAAATGCGCACGCTGTCGGCCGGCGGCGGCTCGGCGGCCATCGCCATGGCGGGCAGCAGGCCCAGGAACCCGGGCAGGAGCAGGCGGACGCGCATGCGGCCATGGTGCCGCATCTGGCGGACCGCGGGTAGGCGTGCGTTTCCGGCCGGGGTGGCGGGCGCCTGCCACCCCCGGGCCCCCGCGCCGGGTGGCTTACTCGCGCAGCACCTGGCCGGTGGCGGCGACGCGGATGCGGGTGGGCTGCGCCAGCCCGCCGGTGGCGCCATCGAGCAGCCCGTCGAGCTGCGCCAGCAGGGCCGGGTCGAGCTGGTCGCGGGCGCGTGCCGGCGGCTGCCCGGCGAGGTTGGCGCTGGTCGAGACCAGCGGGCCGCCCCAGGCCTGGCACAGGGCGCGTACCTGCGGATGCGCACTGACCCGCACCGCGATGCCGCTGTGTTCGCCGGTGATCCAGCGCGGGGCGAGCGGCCCGGCCGGCACGATCCAGGTATGGGCCCCGGGCCAGCTGTCCAGCACCGCCTGGCGGCGGTCGTCGGCCAGCGCGTCCAGCCGTACCCAGCCTTGCAGCTGCGTCACGTCGGCGGCGACCAGGATCATGCCCTTCTCGACCGGTCGCTGCTTGAGCGCCAGCAGTTTCATCACCGCCGTTTCGTTGGCCGGGTCGCAGCCCAGGCCCCAGACCGCTTCGGTCGGATAGGCGATGACGCTTCCGGCGCGCAGCGCCGGGACCACGTTCTGCAGATCGAATTCAATCATCGGGGTACCGTTGGCTACCGCGGCGGTGGCCGCGGGAACGCAGGGAGGCCAGACGCGCCAGACCGCCCGTGGGCGGCCTGGTACGGGTACGCGATTATCCCCCTGCCGGGGCGGCAGGGCGAGACGGCGCTCAGAACGGCGGCGCGTCGTCGGCCGCCGGTTTGCCCGCGGCCTTCACCACGGCTTTCTTGACGGCCTTCTTCGCCGTGCTCTTGGTGGCCGTGGCCTTCTTGGCCGCCGCCTTCCTGGCCGGTGCCTTCTTGGTGGCCGGCGTCTTCGGCGCGGCGTCCTTCTTCACCGTGGTCTTCTTGACGGCGGCCTTCTTGGCCGCGGCCTTCTTCGCGCCGAAGCCCTTGCGTGCCGGCTTGCCGGTCTCGGCCATCAGCTGCTGGACCTCGGCCAGGGTCAGCGAGGCCGGCTCGCGGTCCTTGGGGATCTTGCCATTGAGGGTGCCGTCGCTGATGTAGGGCCCGAAACGGCCGTTGAGCACCTGGATGTCCGAACCCTCGAACTCCTTGATGATGCGGTTGCGGGCGATCTCTTCCTTTTCCTCGATCAGGAACAGCGCGCGCGCCAGGTCGATCTTGTACGGATCGTCCTCCTTCTTCAGCGAGGCATAGGTGCTGCCGCGCTTGGCGAACGGGCCGAAGCGGCCGATGCCCACGCTCACTTCCTCGCCATTGGCGTCGGCGCCGAGCCTGCGCGGCATGTCGAACAGCTTCAGCGCGTCCTCCAGCGAGATGGAGTAAATGCTCTGGCCGGGCTGCAGCGAGGCGAACTTCGGCTTCTCCTCGTCCTCGACGGTGCCGATCTGCACCATCGGCCCGAAGCGGCCGATGCGCGCGCTCACTTCCTTGCCGCTGCCCGGGTCGGTGCCGAGCACGCGCGCGCTGCCCGCATCGGTGCGGTCCAGCGATTCGCTCTTGTCGCTGACCAGCTCCTTGAACGGGCCCCAGAAGCGCTCCATCAGCGGCACCCATTCCTCCTCGCCGCGCGACACCGCGTCCAGCTCGTCCTCGAGCCGGGCGGTGAAGTCGTAGTCGACGTAGCGGGTGAAGTGGCTGGACAGGAACTTGCTGACCGCGCGGCCGACGTCGGTGGGCTTGAAGCTGCGGCCTTCCATCTCGGTGTACTTGCGGAACAGCAGGGTCTGGATGATCGAGGCGTAGGTCGAGGGGCGGCCGATGCCGTATTCCTCCAGTGCCTTGACCAGCGCCGCTTCGGTGAAGCGCGGCGGCGGCTGGGTGAAATGCTGTTCGGCGCCGATGCGTTCCAGCGGCACGTTGTCGCCGGGTTTCATCGCCGGCAGCTTGCGGCCTTCGTCCTCGTCCTCGGCATTCCTGCTGTCCTTGCCTTCCTCGTAGACGGCCAGGAAGCCGGGCACCACCACGGTGGTGCCGCTGGCGCGGAACACGTGTTCGCTGCCGGCGGACAGGTCGACGCTGACCGTGTTGAGCGTGGCCGGGATCATCTGGCAGGCCACGGCGCGCTTCCAGATCAGCTCGTACAGCCGGCGCTCGTCGTCGGTCAGGAACCTGGCCACCTGCGCCGGTGTGCGCAGCGCCGAGGTCGGGCGCACCGCTTCGTGCGCTTCCTGGGCGTTCTTGCTCTTGGTGGTGTAGGTGTTGGGCTTGTCCGGCAGCGAGGCGGTGCCGTAGTCGCGGGCGATCACGTCGCGGATCTCGACCAGCGCGTCCTGCGACAGGTTCACCGAGTCGGTACGCATGTAGGAGATCAGGCCGACGGTGCCTTCTTCGCCGATCGCCACGCCTTCGTACAGCTTCTGCGCCACCTGCATGGTCTTGCGCGTGGTGAAGCCGAGCTTGCGCGAGGCTTCCTGCTGCAGGGTGGAGGTGGTGAACGGCGGCGCCGGGCGGCGCTTGCGCTCCTTGCTGGCGACGTCGGTGACGTGCAGGCGGCCCTGCGCGGCCTGCTGGATGCGCAGGCGCGCGGCCTCGGCGGTGTCGCCGTCGGTGATGGTGAACTGCTCGAACTTCTGCCCGTCCAGCTTGATCAGCTTGGCCGAGAAATGCTGGGTCGGATGCGCGCAGTCGGCCTGGATCGACCAGTACTCGCGCGCCTTGAACGCCTCGATCTCCTCTTCGCGCTCGACGATCATGCGCAGCGCCGGGCTCTGCACGCGGCCGGCGGACAGGCCGCGCTGCACCTTGCGCCACAGCACCGGGGAGAGGTTGAAGCCGACCAGGTAGTCCAGCGCGCGCCGCGCCTGCTGGGCGTCGACCAGGTTGTCGGCGATGGCGCGCGGCTGCGCCATCGCCTCCTTGATCGCGCGTGGGGTGATCTCGGTGAAGACCACGCGCTGCATCGACTTGTCCTTCAGCAGCCCGCGTTCCTTCAGGATCTCGGCGATGTGCCAGCTGATGGCCTCGCCCTCGCGGTCCGGGTCGGTCGCCAGGAAGATGTCGTCGGCGCCCTTGGCGGCCTTGGCGATGGCCTCGACGTGCTTCTCGTTCTTCTCGATCAGGTCGTAGCGCATCGCGAAGCCGTGGTCCGGATCGACCGCGCCTTCCTTCGGGACCAGGTCGCGCACGTGCCCATACGAGGCCAGGACGGTGAAGTCCTTGCCGAGGTATTTGTTGATCGTCTTGGCCTTGGCGGGCGATTCGACGATGAGCAGGTGCTTGGGCATGTCAGTGGGTTCTTGCGGGGAGGGCGGGGCCCGGTGGGGGGCGCTAGGGTGGCGCAAACGCGCCCGATAGTGAAGCCGCGGGGCCGATGCGGAGATGCGCAACGCCCGGGCAGGGCCCGGGCGTTCAGCTTTCCTTGTCCAGAGAAATCACGGAGAGGCCGCCGTTGTCAAGCGGCGGCATGTGACTCAGCTGAAGCTGGAGGCGGCGATGCCGATGATCGCCAGCAGCGCGACGAGGCCCACCAGCACCATCACGCCGAACAGCGACAGGATCACGATGGTCACCGTGCCCAGCCCGCGCTGCTGCCACTCCGGGTGGTCGGTGAAGGCCCATTTGTCCACCACCAGGGTGTCGCAGATCATGTCGTGCAGGCTCTGCTTGCGCTCGGTGAAGGCGGCCATCAGGTAGCCGATGCACAGGATCAGGCCGCTGAGCATGGCCGCGAAGTAGCGGCCGATGCCGCGGGCGATGGTGATCCGCTCGCCGTTGCTGCGCACCACCTTGATGCCCACCGCCATCTTGCCCAGGGTGGCCTTGCCGGACGAGGCATGGAAGACCGCGTAGTAGGCGGCGGCCAGGCCGATGGAGACCAGGTTGGTCAGCAGCTGGATCGCGATGAAGCCCGCGCCCATGGCGTCGCTGCCGCCGCCGATGCCGGCCATACCGATGCCCAGCACCATGCCGATGACCATCGCGATCACGCCGCCGACGATGCCCACGACCAGGCTGTCGATGAAATAGGCCGCCACGCGCTTCCAGAAGCCGGCGTAGACGATCTCGCCGCCGCCGACCACCGCTTCGCCGGTGGCGGCGCTGGTGGGCGCGGCATAGGGCGACTGGGCCGCCGCACTGGCCTTGGCGACGGCGCTGCCGTCCTCGATCGCCTGGTAGTCCGCGCGCAGGTCGATGCCGGCCCCGGCGGCCGCCGGTACCAGCAGCTGCAGTTCCTCGGCCATCGCCGAAAGCGGCTGCCACTGCGACATGCCTTCGCGCCAGACCAGGCTGCCCAGGTCCAGCTCGTTCCTGCGGAACTTGTCGCGCAGCACGTCGGCTTCGACCGGCCCATGCCGCTCGCGCTGCGCATCGGCGTAATACCACTGACTCATCAATATTCCCCTGTGAAGTGTGTGCGTCCCGGCTCAGCCGCGGCACTGGGCTGGCAGATGTTGGTCCGCCACGTCGGACCGGCATGTCCAGGTGGCGGTCTGCGTATCGTAGTCGAGCCAGAGGTGCTTGCCGTCAAGCGCCTGCCTGCCGGGCACCTGGAAACGCGCCTCCACGCCGCAGTGGCCGTTCTCGAAACGGCCGATGCGCGCGCTTGCGACATCGCCGGCGGCGTAGCTTTCCGGGCTGTCGAAGCCGCTGTCACCGTTGACCGGGCAGTGGCCGCTGGCGCTGGCGAACCGCGCCACGTCCTGGGTGAGTGGCTGCAGCTGCGCCCACGCCGCGGTCACCTTCGCGCGGGTCAGGTAGCTGTTGTAGGCGGGTATGGCGATGGCGGCCAGAATGCCGCCGATCGCCAGCAGCGCGACGCCCGCAACCGCGGCGACGATGCCGGCCACGGCGCACCCGGACAGTCCGGGCCGTGGCGGCGCCGGAGCGATGATATATGCCTGTTGCACCGGCGGTGGCAGCGGCGGCCCGGAGGATTGGCCCGCGGGCATGTCCAGGCCGAGCTCGGCGGCGAAGTCGGCCAGTGGCCGCCAGTCGCTGGCGCCCTCGCGCCAGACCAGGGTGTCGCCGGCGATGCGGTTGGAGCGGAACAGCTCGACGATGCTCGCTGCGGGCAGGGGGCCGCGGCGTTCGCGGTTGCCCTCGGCATAGAACCACTGGCTCACGGGGGACTCCTTGTGGCTGTCCAGGGTGGGGCGCGTCGTGGCGCGCGGGGATGTCCTTTCCGCTACCCGCGCCGGCACCGGCGGGCCGCCAGGAGTCGGGCGGCGGGGTCGTCAGCGCCGCGCGGGCGCTCACGGTGGCGCGCGATGCGCCACGCCGTCGATCCTCAGTGCAGCGGCTCGGGCTCGTCGACGAACATCTGCGTTTCCATCCACGCATAGGCGGCTTCCGCGCCCGGCTGGTTGAACAGCACCATCAGCACCACCCACTTGAGGTCGTCCAGGTCCAGTTCGTCCTGGTCCAGTGCCATCGCCCGGTCCAGCACCAGTTCGCGCTGGTCGGCATCGAGGATGCCGTGCTGTTCCAGGAACAGCAGGAACCCGCGGCTCTCCACGTCCAGCTTGTCCAGCTCCGGGCCATGGAAGATGCGTACCGGCCCGTCCACCCGCGCCTGGCCCACGGCCGGGCGCTGCTCGGCCAGGGCATCGAGCCAGTCGAAGGCCTTGCTGATCTCGGTGGGGCTGAAACCGGCCTGGATCAGGCCGTTCTGCAGGGAGTCGCGGTCTCGGATGAGATCGGCGTCCTCGCTGAAATAGTGTTCGAACAGATACAGCAGGACGTCCAGGATGCTCTCTTTCATTGCCTCGGCCTGCGCCATGCGGCGCTGTGGAGGTGAAGGAACCTCAGGTGCGGGTGTAGCAGCCGTATGCGGACGACACCTTCCCTTCCAGTTCCATGACCAGCAGCATGGATGACAGCCTGCTGGCCGTCAATCCAGTGCGCCTGATCAACGAATCCATACCGGTTGGGTCGTAGCCCAGCGCATTCCACAAGCGCTGGTAGTCCGGGTCCGGTGGGGTGGGGGCCGGGCAAGGGCTGCCCGGGGCCTCAGGAATGGGGGTCAGCAACCGGTTTTGCAAGGCGCCCGCCAGTTCGCCGGCCAGATTGGCCACGCCTTCCATAATGTCCGCCGGTTGTGTCACCAGGATTGCACCGTCGCGTATCAGGCGATGGCAGCCGCACGCCATGGCGTTGCCGATCGATCCGGGCACCGCGAACACTTCACGACCGGCTTCGGCCGCCAGCCGCGCGGTGATCAGCGCGCCGGAGCGCGCGGCGGCTTCGACCACCACCGTGCCCAGGCACAGCGCGGCGAGCAGCCGGTTGCGGGCGGGAAACTGGCCGTTGCGCGGTGGCGTGCCGGGTGGGTACTCGCTGACCACTGCTCCGGTCGCGGCGACCTGCTCCTGGAGCGGGGCGTGGCGGCGTGGGTACGCCAGGTCCGGGCCGGTGCCGATCACCGCGAACGTGGCACCGCCGGCATCCAGCGCGGCGCGGTGGGCGGCGGCGTCGATGCCGGCGGCCAGGCCGCTGCCGATCGCCAACCCGCCCGCCGACAGCTCGCGCGCGAACGCGTAGGCGTTGTCGCGGCCCCCCGCGCTGGGGTTGCGGCTGCCGACGATGGCGATGGCCGGCTGCCACAGGCAGGCCGGGTCGCCATCGATGAACAGGGCCAGCGGGGGATTCGGGCAACGCCGCAGCAGGGGCGGGTAGTCCTCATCGCCCCAGCCGAGCAGGTGGTGGCGCGGATGCTCCAGCCAGCGACGTGCCTGCGCCATGCGCGCCGGTGCCGGCGCGACCAGCGCCTGCGCCTGCTGCCGGTCCAGGCCGGCGGCCTGCCACGCGGGGCGCCCGGCAGCCAGCGCGTGGCGTGCGCTGCCGCAGTGGTCGAGCAGATCGCGCAGCGGCCGGGCGCTGCCGCCGGCCAGCACCAACGCCAGCAGCGCCTCGGCTTCGTCTGCGCACGCGCCGGCAGGGTCGGGAAAGGCGGGCATGCGCGGATGCTGGCCCGGAAACGACGACGGCGCCCTCGGGCGCCGTCGTGCTGCTGCATAGGATTACGCCGCGCCTACTGCGCGTCCGGATGCTTGAGCTCGTAACCCACGCGTGCCGGCTTGGTGCCTTCCATCACCAGCGCATAGCTGACCCGGTCGAAGGTGCGGAACACCATGGCGTGCGCGGCATACTCGGCCGGCAGCGACACGCGGCCAGCACCGGGCTTGAGCCCGTCGTCGGTGCGCGACGTGGCCATGCCGGTCACGCGGTCGGTGACATGGCGGCCACTGCGCCAGACCGAGAACACGGTGCCGTTGTCGATGCCGTCGCGGGCGCCACCGGAAATGGCGATGACGTCGCGCGGACCGCCCGAGGTGAGGGCGTCGGCCACGGCCAGGACGCGCAGGTGGCCGTCCGCGATCGCCGCGCTGGGGGCGTGCGGCACGAACTGCAGGTCGTAGGGGCTGGCCTGCACCGGGACCAGGCGGTCGCCGGCGCGCACTTCGCGGCCGCTGGCCTGCAGCAGCAGGGTGCTGGTCTCGTGCTCGCCGTTGCCGACGCGGGTGACCGTGCCGGTGGCGACCTGGGCCAACTCGTAGCCCAGCAGTTCGTGGCGGTCGCTGCTGGCCACGTAGCTCCGCCACAGGTCGCCGGTGAACGGGGTCACGTTGCCGCGCTCGTCCAGGTCGTCGCTGGGCTTGGGCTGGCCATACCGCACCGTGGGCCGCAGCACGGCATAGCGCTGGCCGGCCTGCGCGCCCTGCAGGCCGCGCACATAGGCCTGCTGCCCGGCGCTGGCGCGCATGCGGTTGTCTTCCAGGCCGACCACGTAGGGCAGCTGCTTGAAGCTGTCCATGACGGTCAGGTTCTTCAGGAACGGTTCAACCTGCGCCAGCGGGATCGCGTTGATCGGCGCTTCGTCGCGCTTGCCCGGCTGGATGCTGCCCTGCGGCGTCACCCGGTCCAGGTAGGCCAGGCTCAGCACGTCGCCCGGGTAGATCAGGTGCGGATTCTTGACCTGCGGGTTGGCCTGCCAGATTTCCGGCCAAAGCCACGGCTTCTTCAGGAAACGGGCGGCGATATCCCAGAGCGTGTCGCCCTTGCGCACCACGTAGGTGTCCGGATGGGTGGCGCCGGTCTCGACCGCCACGGCATAGGTCGTCACGGTCAGCAACGCGACGGCGGCGACCGTACGTATTTGTTTCAGCATGGCTGCGATCTGCCTGATTCCCCAACAGGTTCGCGCACTATAGTGCAGAACCCGGGGCGCGGGGCAAGCGCAGGCGCTAGAATTGGGACGTCCTGCCGAATTGTGCGGCATCCCCATTCCGGTGCACCCCATGGCCCTCCTGCCCATTCTCGAATTCCCCGACCCGCGGCTGCGCACCAAGGCGGTCCCGATGGACCCTGCCGAAGTGACCACCCCGGCGTTCCAGCAACTGCTCGACGACATGTTCCAGACCATGTACGACGCCCCCGGCATCGGCCTGGCCGCCAGCCAGGTGGACGTGCACAAGCGTTTCATGGTGATCGACGTCAGCGAGGAGCACGACGCGCCGCAGGTGTTCATCAACCCGCAGATCGCCAGCGCCAGCGAAGGCGGCCGGGTCTACCAGGAAGGCTGCCTGTCGGTGCCCGGCATCTATGCCGACGTGACCCGTGCCGACAGCATCGTGGTGCGTTTCCTCGACCGCGAGGGCAAGGCGCAGGAACTGGCGGCCGATGGCCTGCTGGCCACCTGCATCCAGCACGAGATGGACCACCTGGACGGCAAGCTGTTCATCGATTACCTCTCGCCGCTCAAGCGCGAGATGGTGCGCAAGAAGCTGGCCAAACAGCGCAAGCACGTCGCCTGAGCCGCGCCCCCGGCCTGGCCGGGCGCGCACCAGCGCAGCGCACGGCGCCGACCCCGGCGCCGTCGTTCTTTCCGGGAGTTGGATTGCCATGAGAATCGTTTTTGCCGGTACGCCGGAGTTCGCCGTCGCCTCGCTCGGCGCGGCCGCGCGCCACCACGAGGTGGTCGCGGTCTACACCCAGCCCGATCGCCCGGCCGGCCGCGGCCGTGGGCTGATGCCGTCGCCGGTCAAGCTCGATGCCATCGCCCGCGGCATTCCGGTGTTCCAGCCGGAGAGCCTGAAGACCCCCGAGGCCCAGCAGCAACTGCGCGACCTGCAGCCGGACCTGATGGTCGTGGTCGCCTACGGCCTGATCCTGCCCAGGGCGGTGCTCGCCATCCCCCCCCATGGTTGCTGGAACGTGCACGCCTCGCTGCTGCCGCGCTGGCGTGGCGCGGCGCCGATCCAGCGGGCGATCGAGGCTGGCGACAGCGAGACCGGGGTCTGCCTGATGCAGATGGAAGCCGGGCTGGATACCGGGCCGGTGCTGTTGCGCCAGCACACCGCCATCGCCGACACCGATACCGGCGGCCTGCTGCACGACCGCCTGGCCGAGATGGGCGCGCGGGTGCTGTCCGATGGCCTGG
This sequence comes from Stenotrophomonas sp. Steno-Z10-HUANG, assembly GCF_056393075.1. Classification (NCBI taxonomy): domain Bacteria; kingdom Pseudomonadati; phylum Pseudomonadota; class Gammaproteobacteria; order Lysobacterales; family Lysobacteraceae; genus Stenotrophomonas; species Stenotrophomonas sp. Steno-Z10-HUANG. The sequence continues at coordinate 150,205 of NZ_JBWJPA010000006.1, read as the reverse complement.
GGCTGCTGCGCGCGGGCCTCAAGCCGGTGGCGCAGCCGCAGCCCGAGGCCGGGGTCACCTATGCGCACAAGCTCGACAAGGCCGAGGCGCGGCTGGACTGGAGCCAGGACGCCGCGGCGCTGGCGCGGCGGGTGCGCGCCTTCAACCCGTGGCCGGTGGCCGAGGCCATGCTGGCCGGCGAGCGCGTGCGCATCCACGGCGCGGTGGCCATCGACGACAACCGCGGCAAGGCGCCAGGCACGGTGATCGGCGCCTCCCGCGAGGGCATCGACATCGCCTGCGGCCAGGGTGCCCTGCGCCTGCGCGTGGTGCAGCGCGAGGGCGGCAAGGCGATCACCGCCGCCGACTACCTCAATGCCCGCCGCGACCTGCCGGTGGAGGGCTGAGCGGATGGTGGTTTCGGCATCCGGGCCGTGGAAGGGCGGCGTCGCGCAACAACCGGGCGTGCAGACGCGCGTGCTGGCGGCCAAGGTGCTGGCGGCGGTGGCCGGCCGCGGCCGTTCGTTGAAGGCCGAGCTGGCGGCGATGCTGCCGCAGCTGGACGATGGCCGTGACCGCGCCCTGCTGGAGGCGATCTGTTTCGCCGCGCTGCGTCGCCACGCCCTCTACGAACAGGCGCTGCGGCAATGGCTGCAGAAGCCCCTGGGCGCGCGCGATGCCGACCTGAAGGGGCTGCTGCTGGCCGGCTTCGCGCAGCTCGATGCGTTGCAGCTGCCGGCCCATGCGGCGCTGTCGGCCACGGTGGACGCGGCGCGCGCGCTCGGACGCGAGCGCCAGGCCGGGCTGGTCAACGCGGTGCTGCGCCGGGCGCAACGTGAAGGTTTCCCCGAGGTCCGTGCCGAGGACGCATGGCCGGTCTGGCTGCAGGAGCATGTGCGCCGCGACTGGCCGGCGCAGGCCGAGGCGGTGTTCGCCGCGAGCCTGCGGCCAGCGCCGCTGTGGCTGCGGGTCAACCGCCAGCGCCATGCGCGCGACGCCTATCTCGCCCTGCTGCACGAGGCCGGTATCGAAGCGGAAGGGTCGGCCCTGGCCGCCGATGCGATCCGCCTGCCGGTCGCGGTGCCGGTCGCCAGCCTGCCGGGTTTCGGCGAGGGCGCGGTGTCGGTGCAGGACCTGTCGGCGCAGCAGGTGGCCGACGCGCTGGCGCCCGCGCGCGGCGCGCGGGTACTGGACGCCTGCGCCGCCCCGGGTGGCAAGGCGGCGCACCTGCTGGAACGTGATCCCGGCCTGCGGCTGCTGGCGCTGGACGTGGATGCGCGGCGCCTGCAGCGCATCCGCGAGACCTTCAACCGTACCGGGGTCGGTGCGTCGGCGCAGGTGCGGGCGGCGGACGCGGCCGATTGCGGCGCATGGTGGGACGGCGAGCCGTTCGACGCGGTGCTGCTGGACGCCCCGTGTTCGGCCACCGGCGTGGTCCGTCGCCAGCCCGATGTGCTGCTGCACCGGCGCCCCGCCGACATCGACGCGCTGGTCGCCCAGCAGGCGCGGCTGCTCGATGCGCTATGGCCGGTGGTGGCGCCCGGCGGCGTGCTGGTGTACGCCACCTGCTCGATCCTGCGTCGCGAGAACCAGCAGCAGATCGCGTCCTTCCTGGCGCGGACGGCCGATGCGCGCATCGACGCGCTGCCGGACGCGTTTGGCCATGGCGATGCCGGGACGCGGCAGCGCCTGCCCGGTGAACAGGATGGCGATGGCTTCTTCCATGCGCGGCTACTGAAGCGCGGCTAGCCGGGCCCGGCCCGGGCTTGTTGAATGTGTTCATCATCACGGAACGCGCATTTACATTCCTTTTCGAGTGGCCGTGCAATGCTTGTGAAAAAGCGTGCGGGCCCTGTGAAACCCCGCCCAGCCAGGCAACCAGAGTTGCGTGACGCTGGAGCGGGGGTTGCCTGGTCCGCACGCGCAGGCCGGCGGGCGTTGCCTGCTGTGCCGCAGTCCGTTTCCCGAATCCAGAAGTGCCTCCCATGTCTCGGCCCTGCAGCGAACTGCCGATATACGTCATCAACCTGCCCGCATCGGCCGACCGGCGGGCATCGATGCAGCGCCAGGCGGCCGCGCTGGGGCTGCGATTCCAGTTTTTCGAGGCGGTGAACGGGCGCCAGCCGCACCCCCTGTTCGCGCATGTCGCCGAAAAGAAGCGGCTGCTGCGCAAGGGCAGGCCGTTCCGCCCCGGCGAGATCGGCTGCTGGGCCAGCCACTACCTGCTCTGGCAACGCTGCGTGGAAAGCGGGCAGCCGATGCTGGTGCTGGAGGACGACATCGCGATCGACCCGCGCCTGCCCGCGCTGCTGGCCGACCTGGGGCAGCTGCCGAAGGATGTCGGGTACTTCCGCCTGCATGCCGCCGACCGGGCCAGCGAGCCCTGGTGCCGCGTCGGCGGTTTCGTCCTCCACCGCTACTGGCGCAGCCCGCTGTGTACCTTCGGCTACTACCTGGCCCCGGCGGCGGCGGCGCGGTTCCTGGAGCATGCGGACGAGTGGATCGTCGCGGTCGACGACTACATGGACCTGGCCTGGCTGCACGGCGTGGAATGCCTGGGCCTGAAGCCGGGGCTGGTCAGCAGCGACGAGAGCTTCGAGTCGATCATCCAGGCCCGCACCGGGGAGAAGGAACCGGTCGGGCCGTGGCGCTGGCTGGCCCGGGAGGGCTATCGCCTCAAACTTGACGTGCGCTGGTTCCTGCACAACCTGCCCGGGCGCGTCCGCCCCCGCGGGGCGTCCTGACCCCGGCCGCCCCGCGCGCTGTCCTGCCGGCGGCCGGCCGTCAGCGGCCGCGCCTGCGGCCGAACAGGATGCTGGCCGCGCGCTCGTAGCGCTTCCACCACGGCGCATCGCCGCGCAGTGCCAGCGACGCGTAGCGTTTGCGTTCCTTGCGCGTCGGTGCGGGCTTGGTGCGGTACTCGGTCTTGCTCAGCACGCAGCAGTTGTCGTCCAGCCCGTTGCGCCAGGCGTAGTGGCGGACGATCCCGTAGTTGCGCAGGCCGTTGAGGTGCAGCGATGCCGGCTGCTGGCGGGTCGCCCACCAGCCGTTGCTGCCGTGGGTCCGGTATTCGACGCAGCCGGTGGGCAGGTAGTACTTGCGCGCGCCGAGGATGCTGGCGCCGTGGACCAGGCAGGCATCGGCGCACAGCTTCCACTGTTTGCGGAAGCTGGATGGCAGGTCCAGCACGGTGTCCGCCCAGCGCCGGCGCAGCGAGAGCGCCGAGGTCGGGGCGCCGTACCAGGTGACGAAGAAGTAGGTGCTGATCGCGGTGTAGCCCAGATCGATCGGGCTCTTGCTGTCCTCGTACAGGATGTCCTGGTTGTCGATGCCGAAGGTCTGCAGGTCGCTGAACACGAAATCGACATCGCGCCGCGCGTCGTAGACCGCGCCGATCTGCTCCAGGTACCGCGGTTTCCAGCGGTCGTCGGCGTCCAGGAAACAGACCACGTCGGCGCTGGCGGCGGCCACGCCGCGCTGGAACGCGGCCAGCTGCCCCGCGTTCTCGCCGAACAGCAGGGTCACCCGCGGATCGGCGCCGTAGCGCTGCTGCAGCATCGCCGGCGAGCCGTCGCTGGAACCATCGTCGACGACGATGACCTGCGCGGCCGGCCGCGTCTGCGCAAGCGCGCTCTCCACCGCCTCCACCACGAACGGGAGGTAGTTGTAGCTGGTGATGACGACCGAGAATGTGGTGGCCGCGGTGCTCATGCCGCCAGCACCTGGCGGAAGTAGGCGATGGTCTCCCTGAGGCCGTCGTCCAGCGCCACTTTCGGTTCCCAGTCCAGGCTGGACCGGGCCAGGGCGATGTCCGGCTGGCGCTGCCTGGGGTCGTCCTCCGGCAGCGGCTGGAACACCAGCCTGGAGCGGCCGCCGACCAGCGAGATCACCTTTTCGGCCAGTTCCAGCATGGTGAACTCACCGGGGTTGCCGATGTTGACCGGCCCGGTGAAGCCGCGCTCGCTTTCCATCATGCGCAGCATGGCCTCGATCAGGTCGTCCACGTAGCAGAAGCTGCGGGTCTGGCTGCCGTCGCCGTAGATGGTGATGTCCTCGCCCTTGAGCGCCTGCACGATGAAGTTGCTGACCACCCGGCCGTCGCTGGGATGCATGCGCGGGCCGTAGGTGTTGAAGATGCGCACCACCTTGATGTCAAGCCCGTGCTGGCGGAAGTAGTCGAAGAACAGCGTCTCGGCGCAGCGCTTGCCCTCGTCGTAGCAGCTGCGCATGCCGATCGGATTGACCCGGCCCCAATAGCCTTCCTGCTGCGGGTGTACTTCCGGGTCGCCGTAGACCTCGCTGGTGGACGCCTGCAGGATGCGTGCGTCCAGGCGCTTGGCCAGGCCCAGCATGTTGATCGCCCCGTGCACGCTGGTCTTGGTGGTCTGCACCGGGTCGTGCTGGTAATGAACCGGCGAGGCCGGGCAGACGAGGTTGAAGATGCGGTCGACCTCGACGTAGAGCGGGAACGTCACGTCGTGGCGCATCAGCTCGAAGCCGGGGTTGCCCAGCAGGTGCGCGACGTTGCGCTTGCTGCCGGTGAAGAAGTTGTCGACGCAGAGCACGTCGTGGCCGTTGCCGACGAGCCGGTCGCACAGGTGCGAACCGAGGAAGCCGGCGCCGCCGGTGACCAGGATGCGTTTCATGGGGAGGTATCACCGGAAGGACGGCCTGTTAAGGCGAATGATACAGGCGTGATATCGTCCACCAGTTACCGAAGTCGCGGGTCGCATGCACGGATTCAGGGGCCGTGGAAGGGTTCGGCAGCGTTTCTGGTAGGGAATGATTCATGGCCTCGGCCCCAGAGTGACAGGGATGGCACGCAATCTGACGTACACCGAAACCGCTGCGCTCGAGCGGCCGGACGCATTGGGCATGCTGGCTTCGGCAGGGTTGTTCCTGCTGCCGGCGGCGCTGGTGAGTACGCCGGTCAATGTGCTGCCGTTCGCCATGGTGCTGCTGGCGACCAGCGCGTGGGGGTTCTCGCGGCTGTGGCGCGTGCGCACCGGTGTCGTCGGCGGCCTGCTGCTGGCCCTGGCCCTGGCGGCGCTGGTCTCCGCACTGGTGTCGTCGTTGCATTCGGTGGGGATGTTCAGGGACGAGGGCTACCCTACCCGCTTTCTGGCCATGCCCTGGGTGCTGTTCTGGGTGTACGCCTTGCGTCCCCGCCAGGAAATGTTGTGGCGGGGCGCGCTGTTCGGCCTGTTCGCGACCCTGGCCATCGCTGTTTACCAGGTGACCCATGGCTGGGCGCGGGCCGAGGCCTGGACCAACGCCATCGTGCTGGCCGACGTCACCCTGATGCTGATGATCGTACTGGTGTTCTGCCGCCCGCCCGGGCGCTGGGGCTGGATCGCGCTGGGCATGGCGGCCGGCGGCACGGTGATCCTGCTCAGTGGCAGCCGGGGGGTATGGCCGGCGCTGCTTGCGCTGCTGGTGGCGATGGCGCTGTCGATCCGCCGTGGCAGCGGGCGCCTGCGCCTGGCCTGGCTGGGCGGGCTGCTGCTGGTCGCGGCAACCCTCGTGCTGGCGGTCCCGCAGCTGCGCGAGCTGACCCGCCTGAGCGAGCTGCACAGCGACGTGCAGCGCATCGAGGCCGGGGATGTGGATTCGTCGGCCGGCGCACGCCTGGAGCGGCTGCAGGTGGCATGGGACACGTTCCGCGAGCACCCGTGGACGGGCGTGGGCATCGGCAGGTTCGATACCGCCATGCAGCGCCTGCCGGAGTGCCGCCTGCCGCAGGCGGTGGAGGCGCGCTGCCATCTGGGGCACGCGCACAACGACGTCGCCGAATGGGGCGCGACCCAGGGCATCCCGGGCCTGCTGTTGCTGCTGTGCATCTACGGCCTGCCGCTGTGGATCTTCATCCACCTGCACCGCCACAGCGGCATCGGTGGGTTCCGTGGCCCCGCCGCGGCCGGGGTGATGCTGGTGGTCGCCTACCTCCTGTGTGGGGTCACCCAGTCGATGTTCGCCCACCAGATAACCGTGAGTACCTACGCCACCCTGGTGGGGGTACTGGCCGGCCTGTCGCTGGTGACGGCCTCCGCGCGCTACCGCCCGCAGGACGGGCAGCGCCAGGCCGGGCAGCGCCAGAGTGGGCGCCGGCAGCCCGTTCAGGGCTGATCGCGCGGCGGATCGGCCACGTTCCGGCCATTCTGCAGCAGCCACAGCATGATGGTCTTCTGCCGCACGTAGTTGGCGCGCACGTAGGCGTACACCAGGCCGTGCCAGCCGTCGCGGAAGCCGCCGCGCAGCAGCCAGCCGCGCCAGAAGCGCCACGCCGGCGCCAGCACCAGCTTGCCCAGGGTGGCGCGCTTGCCGCGGGCGAACTCGTGCTCGGCCATCATCCGCGCGTAGCGCTGGGTCTTGGCCAGCTGCTGCTCGAATGAGCGGTAGGGGTAGTGGACCAGGTCGCCGCGCAGCGTGCGCACCGGGCCATCGACAGTGGCCGCCTCGTGGATCTCGCGCGCGCCGCGCCAGCCGCCGCGGCGGCGGTCGAACAGGCGCAGCACGCGGTCGGGGTAAGCGTTGCCATGGCGCAGGAACCGGCCGAAATATTCGGACAGGCGGGCAAACCGGTAGCCGGCCGCGCCGTTGAATCCGGTGTCGCGCGCCTGCTCGATGGCGTGCCGCAGTTCGGGGCTTATCCGCTCGTCGGCGTCCAGGCACAACACCCAGTCGTGGCGGGCCTGTTCCACGCAGTACGCCTTCTGGCTGCGGAATCCGTCGAACGCGCGCTGCAGCACCCGCGCGCCGGCCGCTTCGGCGATGGCCACGGTGGCGTCGCTGGAGTACGAGTCCACCACCACGATCTCGTCGCAGAAGGCCAGCGAGGCCAGGCAGTCGCCGATGCGTGCGGCTTCGTTGAACGCGATAATGCAGGCCGTGATGCGAGGCCGTTCGGTGGGAGCGGTCGAAGAGGACATGGTGATGGCCGGATACCTGCTGTTTGCGACGGAGCGCTATGCGCTGCCTATTCTCGCGCCTCTGGCGCAGGCGTTGCACGCGGGCGGCCATGCGGTCGCGGCCTGGTTCGAGGGCGGTGCCGCCGGGGCGACCCTGGAGGGGGTGCCGTCGATCGGGCTGCAGCAGGCGCTGGCGATGCGGCCGCGCGCGGTGCTCAGCGCGGCCAACTGGGTGCCGCCGTTCGTGGCCGGGGCCAAGGTGCAGCTGTTCCATGGTTTCAACGTGCAGAAGCGCGAGGATGCCCGTGGCCATTTCCGCGTGCGCGGCCTGTTCGACCTGTACTGCACGCAGGGACCGGCGACGACGCGGCCGTTCCAGGAACTGGCCACGCGCGAGCGCCACTTCGTGGTGCAGGAAACCGGCTGGCCGAAACTCGACCCGCTGTTCCGCGATGATGGCGGGCAGGCCGCCGCCCTGCGCGCAGCGGCCGGCGACCGCGCGGTGGTGCTGTTCGGCTCCACCTTCACCGAGCGCCTCAGTGCCGCCCCGCACCTGTACGACAGCATCGCCGCCGACATCGCCGCGGGCGGGCGCTACTGGCTGCTGACCCTGCACCCCAAGTGCGCGCCGGAACTGTTCGAGCGTTACCGCGCGCTGGCCGGCGCCAATGCCCGTTTCATCGAGCCCGAACAGGTCATGGCCGCGCAGCGCGCCGCCGACGTGCTGGTTTCGGATACGTCGTCGATCGTTTCGGAGTTCGTCGTCCAGCACAAGCCGGTGGTGACCTTCCGCAACCGCGTGCCGCAGCCGCACATGCTCGACTTCGACGATCCGCGGCAACTGCCGGACATGCTGGCGCGCGCACTGTCGGCGGAGCCGGCCTTGCTGGCCGAGATCGTCCGCTATGCCGATTCGATCCATCCGTATCGTGACGGGCGCTCGGCGGAGCGGGTGATCGCCGCCACCGAGGACTTCATCGCCGGCCGCCTGGGAACGCCCGGGCGCAAGCCACTGGGCGCGCTGTGGCGCGGCCTGCAGATCCGCCGCGAGCTGGGCTACTGGGGGCCTTCGCGGTCGTAGCGCGCCGGGCTCCGCCGCACCCTTACCAGCGCAGCCGGCGCCGCGCCATCTCCTGCCCCAGCTGCTCCATCAGTTCGCGCGCGTGCGCTGCTTCCAGGAAGTGCAGCCGCAGCGGCGGCGAGCCGGAGGCGCCGGCGGTATCCAGGGTGAGGGTGGCGGTGCCGAAGTAGTGGTCCAGCGGCGAGCGGTCCAGGCGCAGCGCCTGCAGCTTGTCCAGCTCGGCCACCCGCCACCAGCGGCTCCACCAGCCACCGCGTATCGCGACCCGGCGCGAGTCGATGCTGTAGCCCATGCGCGCGACCCGGCGGTGCGCATGCAGCGCGGACCAGGGCAGCCACAGCAGCGGCAGCAGACCCCAGGCACCGAACTGGCGGCAGCCCAGCGCGGTCACCGCGGCAACGGTCACCAGCGCCGGCAGGCACAGGCGCCACCAGCCACGCATCGACACCGCCTGCCATCGTGCCGGCGGCCACTGCACCGCAGGCAACAGGTGCTGCAGCAATGCGTCGCACGCCGCGGGCGCGGCTACCGGTACCAGCTCCTTCAGCGCCCGGCCCTGCTGCTCCTGGCCACCGCCGCTGGCGATGTCCACGCGCAGCTGGCGGCGCCGGAACAGGCGATGCAGCATGCCTTCGCGCAGGGTCCAGGCCTGGATGCGGCGCTGCGCGACGCTGCTGCGCGAGCGGCTGAGCAGGCCGCGTTCGACGGTCAGCCGGCGCTCGGCCTCGCTGAGGCGGAAGCCGTGGTACTGCACGATCGCCAGGGCGATGGACATCAGCGCCATCAGCAGCAGCCCGGCCACCAGGACCAGCGCGACGGTGCCGGCCAGCGGCACCGCGCCCAGCTGCAGCTGGCTGGCATAGCCGACCGCCTGCCGGCCCTGGTCGCGGACGAATTCCTCCGCGACATCGCGCGGGAACATCTGCCAGATGGCGCCGCAGGCGGCCGCGGCCACCACCAGGGCGCGGTTGGAGATCAGTCCCAGCCGCACCAGTTCCGGCAGCGGCAGTTCGAGCAGCGGGGCCGGAGCGGCGGGCCCGCTGTCCACGGCCGCCGGCGCGCTTTCGCCGCGCTGGCGGATGAGGCGTTCCAGCTCCAGCGCCTGCGCCAGCCGCAGCACCCGCATCTGCGCCTCGGGCTTGTCGCCGGCGGCCGACTCCAGCCGCAGCTCGGCCACGCCGAACAGGCGGTGCAGCAGGTTCTGGTGGACCACCACGTTGTGGATGCGCGCGAACGGGATTTCGCGGCGGGTGCGCTCGAGGATGCCACTGCGCACGGTCAGCGCATCGCTGCCGATCCGGTAGCGGTAGGTCACGTACTGCAGCAGCGCGCTGCCGGTCATGGCCAGCAGTACCGCGAGGGTGACCAGGTGGAACGGCCATTCGCCGTCCTGGCGGCGGCTGCCGAAGAACAGCAGGGCCACCAGCGGCAGCAGGAACTGCTGCAGGTGCTGCTGCAGTTCGAACAGCCACGACCAGGGGTGCAGGCGCTGGTCCGGTGCGTCGTCCGCGCTGTCGGGCATGCTCACAGCGCGTCGTCGTGGTCGAGTTGGCGGGCCAGCCGGTCGCGCAGGTGCTCGGCGTCCTCCTGCGCCAGCCCGGCGATGGCGACGGTGTTCATCCGCGTGCCCGCGGTATGCACGACCAGCGTTGCCAGGTTGGCGGCGCGCTGCAGGGGGCCGCGGCGCAGGTCCAGGTGCTGCACGCGCGACACCGGTACATGGCTCTCGCTCTGCCACAGGTGGCCGCGGCGCACGCCCAGCGCCTGCGGATCCAGCCGCCAGAACGTGCGGCGATGCCGGCGCCAGCCGATCCAGGCACCGCCCAGCAGGCCGGCAACGGCGGCGACCAGCACGCTCGGCAGCCACCAGGGGTTGCGCAGCACCAGCGACAGCACGCCGCTGGCCAGCAGCAGCACCAGCATCGATGCCAGCCCCGCGCCGATCGCGGCGAACGGTGCGCCGCGCGCCGGCAGCGGTTGCCAGTCGGCGGTGGTGGAGGGCGGGGCGGGGAGCTCGGGTGGTTCGATCATGGCGCGACCATACAGGCACCCCGGGAGGTCCGTCATCCGGGGGCCGCGGCCGTGCCTACTGCGCCGACATGATCAGCGCGTCGACGTCCAGGTGGTGGCCGGCGCGCGCGGCCTTGGTGCGCAGGTACTGCTCGTTCTCGGCGGTGATCTCGCCGGTCACCGGGATGCTGCCCAGCACCTCGATGCCGGCATTGCGCAGGTGCTGCACCTTGGTGGGGTTGTTGGTCAGCAGCTGGATGCGCTGCACGCCCAGCCCACGCAGCATGGCGATGGCGCTGCCGTAGCGGCGCTCGTCGGCGCCGAAGCCCAGCTGCGCGTCGGCGTCGATGGTGTCCAGCCCCTCGTGCTGGTAGCCATACGCGCGCATCTTGGCGGCGATGCCGGTGCCACGGCCTTCCTGGTCCAGGTACAGCAGGATGCCGCCGCCCAGTTCCTTCAGCGTGCGCAGGGCGCGCCGCAGCTGGTCGCCGCAGTCGCACTTGAGCGAACCGAACAGGTCGCCGGTCAGGCACGAGGAGTGCACGCGCACCGGCACCACGCCCTGCAGGTCGGGGTTGCCGACGATCACCGCGACCTGGTCGCGCTGCGCCACCCCGCCGCGGAACACCGCGAACTCGGTCATGCCGACATCGCGCAGCGGCACCGGCGAGCGGGTCACCAGCTCGTAGTCCTGGCCGGCCTGGGCGGCGCCGCAGCGCAGGTCGTCCAGCGCCAGGTGCAGGCAAGCGTCGAATGCCGTGTCGCCGGCATGCAGGGTGGTCGATACCAGCGCCGGCAGCAGCAGGCCCAGGCGGGCTACTTCCACGGCCGCCGCATCCAGGGCGTCGCCCTCGCTGGGGAGGCCGTCCGGCGAGGGCGTGTCGCGCAGGTAGGCCAGCGCCGCCAGGGCCTCGAAGCCTTGCCCGGCCAGCGCGATGCGGATGCCGTGGGCGCTGTCGATGCCCAGCGTGCGCGCGCGCGGCGTGGTCAGGAACAGGTAATGGCGGTCGTCCGCGGCATGCGCGAACGCGGCGAAGCCGGCCGGCGAGGCGCTGTCCAGCGCCATCGTGGCGAGGCGGCGGTCACCCTCGGTGATCACCACCGGTCGCCCTGCGCGCAGTTCGGCGGCGGCGCGCTCGCAGCGGATCGCCGCGGTCTCGCCAAAGCAGGGGAGGGCGGCAGCGGGGAGGGAGGAGGTGGCGTTCATCGGCAACCTAATGGGGTCGGCGCCGGCGGATTCAATCGATCACCGGGGTGACGCAGTGTTGCAGGGGCATGCTGCGGGCGCATCAGTGCGGGTGGCGCTCGGTGGCGTACGGGTCGCTCTCGCCGCTGCCGGGCGGCCGCAGCGTGTAGCGCTTGTAGGTCCACTGGTACTGCGCCGGGTCGCGCCGGGCGATGCGCTCGATGCCCGCGCTCAACGCGCTGGTGGCGACCTGCAGGTCGGGGTCGGCGATCGACGCCGGTGCCGGTTCCACGTGCAGGGCGAACTCGATGTCCGGGCCGATCCGCTCGCACCAGGCGTAGAGCACGGTGGCGCCGGTACGCTCGGCCAGGCGGTTGACCAGGGTCATGGTCAGCGCCTGCACCCCGAAGAACGGCACGAACACGCCGTCGCCGTTCTTCGGCTGCTGGTCGGGCAGGATGCCGACCGCGCCACCGTCCTTGAGTACCTTGAACAGCTGCCGCACCGCGGGGCCCTCGGCCCGCACCTGGCGGATGTTGTCGCCACCGCGGACCCGCTGCAGGAAGGCGTCGCCGACCGGGTTGTCCGGGGGCGCGTAGACGATGGCGATCGGCCCGCGCGAGGCCAGCCACTGGTTCAGCAGTTCCCAGTTGCCGTAGTGCGGGGCCACCACGATCACGCCCCTGCCGGCGGCCAGCGCGGCGTCGTACAGCGCCTGGCCGTGGCGCTCGCGCAGGTGGGTGGCCAGATTGCGGGCCGGGTCGTGGGTCCACAGGTACAGGGTCTCCAGCGCCTGGCGGGCCGTGGTCCTGAGGATGTCGCGGTGCAGGCGCGCGCGCTGCGGCACCGACAGCGCCGGGTAGGCCAGTTCCAGGTTGCGCCGCGTCACCCGGCTCTCGCGGGCGTCCAGCCGGCGCCACAGCCAGGCCAGGGCATCGGCCAGGGTTCGCTGCCAGGACCAGGGCAGGGCGGTCAGCCCGGCGGCGAGGCGGTGGTAGAGCTTGGCGGCGCGTTCCGGTTTCATCCGTGCAAGTTTAGCCCGCCGCGGCGGCGGACCCGGCAGCGGCGCCGCCGGGCGGCTGCAGGGCCGTCGCCGCGCCGCCCGGTGCGGTATATGGTGCGCGCTCCCCTTTTCCAGGAGCCGCCATGCTTTCCCTCCTCCAGCGCGTCACCCAGGCGTCGGTCAGCGTCGGAGACCAGATCGTCGGGCAGATCGGCCCGGGGTTGCTGGTGCTGGTCGGCGTCGAGCCGGGCGACGACGAGGCGGCGCTGGCGCGGATGGCCGAGCGCCTGCTCGGATACCGGGTTTTCGCCGACGATGCTGGCAGGATGAACCGCTCGCTGCACGATACGGGGGGCGGCCTGCTGCTGGTCAGCCAGTTCACCCTGGCCGCCGACACCCGTTCGGGCATGCGCCCGGGCTTCAGCACTGCCGCGGCGCCGGCCGAGGCTGAACGGCTATTCAATCGATTGGTGGCGATCTGCCGTGAAAAACACGCTGGCGGGGTGGAAACCGGGCGCTTCGGGGCCCATATGGTGGTCAGCCTGGTCAACGATGGACCGGTGACCTTCCTGCTCAGACCCTGACGCGCCGTGAAACCACCGCCCGGCAAGCGTTATGCTGCGCTGGTATAATAGTAGGTTCTCTATCTTTCCCTGCCGGTGGCGCGAGCACTACATGGCCAACGAACGTCCTGCCCAGCAATCCGATATCAAACAACTGATCAGCAAGGGCCTGGAACAGGGCTACCTGACCTACGCCGAAGTCAACGACCACCTGCCGGACGACATGGTCGACCCGGAGCAGATCGAAGACATCATCGGCCTGATCACCGGCATGGGCATCGACGTCCATGAAGTGGCGCCCGATGCCGACACGCTGATCCTCAGCGATGGCAACACCGGCAACCGCGAGGTGGATGATACCGCCGCCGAGGAAGCCGCTGCAGCGCTGACCGCGCTCGACACCGAAGGTGGCCGCACCACCGACCCGGTGCGCATGTACATGCGCGAGATGGGCACGGTCGAGCTGCTGACCCGCGAAGGCGAGATCGCCATCGCCAAGCGCATCGAGGAAGGCCTGGGCCAGGTGCAGGCGGCACTGGGCACCTTCCCGCCGGCGGTCGAGTCGGTGCTGGCCGATTACGAGCTGCACAAGGAAGGCAAGAAGCGCCTGGCCGAGATCATCGTCGGCTTCAACGACCTGGTCGAGGAAGAGCCGGCGCCGGCCGCCACCGACAGCGACGACGCGTCCGACGACAGCGATGCCGAGGCCGACGAGGACGAGGACGATGTCGGCGGCGACGAGGATGCCGGCCCGACCGGTCCGGATCCGGTGGAAGTGGCCAACCGCATGGAGCAGCTGGCCAGCGACATGGCCAAGTTCAAGAAGGCCCATGCCAAGGGCGACCTCAAGGCGCAGGCCAAGCTGCGCGAGGAGCTGTCGGCGACCTTCGTGACCCTGAAGCTGCCGCTGCCGCTGACCGACGTGCTGGTGCGCCTGCTGCGCGACACCATGGGCCGGATCAAGGCCCAGGAGCGCCGCGTGCTGCACCTGGCCACGGTCACCGCGCGCATGCCGCGCAAGGACTTCATCCGTTCCTGGGAAGGCAACCAGACCAACCTGGAATGGGTCGAGGACGCGATCAAGCGCAAGCAGAAGTGGTCGTCGGCGCTGCGCGACGTCAAGGACCAGATCATCGCCGAGCAGCAGGCCACGCTCGACGTGGAGAAGGAGTCGCACCTGAGCCTGGACGAGCTGAAGGAGATCAGCCGGGTCATGGCCTATGGTGAAGCCAAGGCGCGCAAGGCCAAGAAGGAAATGGTCGAGGCCAACCTGCGCCTGGTGATCTCCATCGCCAAGAAGTACACCAACCGCGGCCTGCAGTTCCTGGACCTGATCCAGGAGGGCAACATCGGCCTGATGAAGGCGGTGGACAAGTTCGAATACCGCCGCGGCTACAAGTTCTCGACCTATGCCACCTGGTGGATCCGCCAGGCGATCACCCGCTCGATCGCCGACCAGGCGCGCACCATCCGCATCCCGGTGCACATGATCGAGACGATCAACAAGCTCAACCGCATTTCCCGCCAGATGCTCCAGCAGTACGGCCGCGAGGCCACGCCGGAGGAGCTGGCCAAGGAAATGGACATGCCGGAAGACAAGATCCGCAAGGTGATGAAGATCGCCAAGGAGCCGATCTCGATGGAAACCCCGATCGGCGACGACGAGGATTCGCATCTGGGCGACTTCATCGAGGACACCAACGTGGAGTCCCCGATCGACAACACCACCAACATCAACCTGTCCGAGACCGTGCGCGACGTGCTGGCCGGCCTCACCCCGAGGGAAGCCAAGGTGCTGCGCATGCGCTTCGGCATCGACATGAACACCGACCACACCCTGGAAGAGGTCGGCAAGCAGTTCGACGTCACCCGCGAGCGCATCCGCCAGATCGAGGCCAAGGCGCTGCGCAAGCTGCGCCACCCCAGCCGTTCCGAGCAGCTGCGCAGCTTCCTCGACATCGACTGACCGGCCTGCGGCCCCGCCGCGGTACCGAAGAGAAGGCCCCGCATCGCGGGGCCTTTTCGTTTTGTGGCGCCGCGCCAATACCCCGATGGCGACGGATGTTATCTTCGATAGAGATTGGATCGATCCAAAGGGCGGGCAATGGCAGTCGGGCAGGCGAAGTGGATGGTCGCGCTGGTGCTGTTGGCGGGCACGGCGGTGGCGGGCGAGCGCGCCGGGGAGCACGCGGTGGCGGCGGTGGACCCGTTCATCGGCACCGGCGGCGAAGGCCACACCTACCCGGGCGCGACGGTGCCGCACGGCATGGTCCAGCTCAGCCCCGACACCCAGATCCGGTCGCGCAGGGACGGCTACGGCTGGGCGGCCGGCTACCGGCACGACGACACCACCATCGTCGGCTTCTCGCACACGCACTTCTCCGGTACCGGCCACTCCGACCTGGGCGACGTGCTGCTGATGCCACTCAGCGGCGAAGTGAAATACGAGCGCGGCGACGTCACCCGGCCGGGCAGCGGCTACACCTCGCGCTTCGATCACCGCAGCGAGCGCGCCGAGCCGGGCTACTACGCCGTCACCCTGGACGACTCCGGGGTGCGCGCCGAACTCACCGCCAGTGCGCGCGTGGGCATGCACCGCTATGCCTTCCCCGCGGACCGGCCGGCGCATGTGCTGGTCGACCTGCGCACCAGCATGTACGACTACCCGGGCAAGGTCCTGTGGTCGCGCCTGCGGTTGCGCGCGGACGGCACCGTGACCGGTTACCGCCAGACCCGCGGCTGGGCGCCGGGACGGCAGCTGTACTACGCCATGCGCTTCTCGCGGCCGCTGCGCGGCCACGCCTTCCACGACACCGAAAGCGATGTGGTCTACCGCGGCTTTCCGCCGCCGGCGGAGAAGGACCCGGGCGCGCGTGCGCAGATCGAGGGCCGGCAGTTGGTGGGCAGCTTCGATTTCGGCCCGGGTGGACGCGAGCCGCTGCTGGTCAAGGTGTCGATCTCGCCGGTCAGCGAGGACAACGCCATCGCCAACCTCGACGCCGAAGCGCCCGGCTGGGACTTCGACGGCATGCGCGCCGCCGCCCGCGCGCAGTGGGCGCAGGCACTGGCGGCGGTGGAGGTGGACGCAGCGCCGGCGCAGCGCACCGCGTTCTACACCGCGCTGTACCACAGCATGCTCGGGCCGACCCTGTTCATGGACAGCGATGGCCGCTACCGCGGCCCCGACAACGCCGTGCACCAGGCGCAGGGCTGGACAAACTATTCGACCTTCTCGCTGTGGGACACCTATCGCGCGCTGCACCCGCTGATGACCCTGCTGCAGCCGCCGCAGCGCAGCAGCGACATGGTCAACTCGCTGTTGGCCGCGCGCCGCGAAAGCCCCTACGGGATCCTGCCGGTGTGGTCGTTCCACGGCCTGGAGACGTGGTGCATGATCGGCTACCACGCGGTGCCGGTGATCGCCGATGCCTACCTGAAGGGCATCCGTGGCTTCGACGCCGACGAAGCGCTGCAGGCGATGGTCGCCAGTGCCAACTACGGGCCGTATGACGGCATCGCCCAGTACCGCGAACTGGGCTGGGTGCCGATCGACGAGGAAGGCGAGGCGGCGAGCAAGACCCTGGAATACGCCTACGACGACTGGAGCATCGCGCGCATGGCCAAGGCCATGGGGCGGGACGATGTCGCCGCGGAATTCGCCAAACGCGCCGGCAACTGGAAACACGCCTTCGATCCGTCCACCGGCTTCATGCGCGCGCGCAGGCGCGACGGCCGCTTCCGCGAACCCTTCGACCCGGCCGCCAGCGGCTACGGCAGCGACTACACCGAAGGCAACGCCTGGCAATACTCGTGGTACGTGCCGCAGGACGTGGCGGGGCTGGCCGCCGCGCATGGCGGCGCGGACACGCTGCTGCAACGGCTCGACGCGGTGTTCGATGCGAAGGTGGACCCGGCGGTGTTCGAGCACATGGAGGACATCACCGGCCTGATCGGCTGGTACGCGCACGGCAACGAGCCCAGCCACCACGTCGCCTACCTCTACGCCTACGCCGGCCAGCCGTGGCGCACCCAGGCCCGGTTGAAGCGGATCATGGACACCCAGTACGCGCCGCGCCCGGATGGCCTGGCCGGCAACGACGACCTCGGGCAGATGTCGGCGTGGTATGTGTTCACCGCGCTGGGCTTCTACCCGGTCACGCCGGGCAGCAACGAGTACATCATCGGCCGCCCGTTCCTGCCGCGTGCGCGCCTGAACCTGCCCAACGGCAAGCATTTCACCATCGTGGCCGAAGGCCTGGACGAGGCCCATCCCTACGTCGGCCGCGTCACCCTCGATGGCAAGCCGCTGGACCGCGCGTTCCTGCGCCACGACGAGATCATGGCCGGCGGCGAGCTGCGCTTCACCCTGCAGGCCGAGCCCAACCGCGAGTGGGGCACCCGGCCCGACGCCCGCCCGTACTCGCAGTCCACGCACTGAGCCGCGCATGCCGGCGCGACCGGCGGTGGCCGCCTGCCGCGGCCTCCACTACACTTGCGCACCGGCAGCGGGCCTATAGCTCAACGGTTAGAGCAGAGGACTCATAATCCTTTGGTTCCAGGTTCGAATCCTGGTGGGCCCACCACCGCGAAGCCCTGGCGCATGCCGCGCATGCGGGGGTAAGCGATCTGCACGGGCTATGGCCCCACTGCCACGGTACGTGGCATCCCCTGCCGAGTTGCTGTTCCGGCACTGGCGCTCATGCGATGTTTCTGGGCACCGGAACGCCCGGTAGCCGCGAACCCCTCAGGTATTGGGCAGGCCGCATTCCTGCAGCTGCTGCATGGAACTGGCCTTCATCGCGCAGTCCAGGTGGCGCCGGGTCACGCTGCCATGTTCCGCGCAGGTGGCCGCGTCCTTGTCCAGCTGTGCCTCGCCCATCATGGCCGTGATGTCCTCGCCGTTGATCGCATAGGTGTGCACGTAGTACGCGCGGCATTCGGCGGCCGATACATCGCGCGAGCCGGAGCCTGCGGTTCCAGCGCAGGCGGTGAGGGACAGCAGGCTTGCGCCAATGAGGGTTCGGGTGATGCTCATGCAGGCTCCTTCGCGCTGTCGGGTAGGGTCATCTACAACCGGAGGATCCAGCGCACGCTGCGACGTGGTCCTGGTCTCCACCGGTACGGGCGGAGACGTGTGTCGTCGGCCGCGCCGTCGGGAACTGGATTGCACATGCCCTCCGGGGGGCGGCGTCGGGCATGTCGGCACACTGCTCTGGATTCTCCCCGCCTTGGCGATCCCGACGCATGCTGGCACCGGTGGAGTCACCTTCCATGCGGATGGTGAGTGAAAGCGATGGTTGTGGGAATGACGCTCGTCCCCTCGCCCGTGCACCTGGTCACACTGACAGAAACCCGGGGAGGAATGTCCATCTGCACGCGAATGTGCCTGGCCATGCAGGCGTCATGGACACGGCGGGCCGTAAGGCCTGCCGATCAGGCTGCGCTGGACATGCACCCGGTACTGGCGCCCGGTCACCACCTGTCGCCCGCAATCCAGGGTGAGGCGGTACCGGCCCGAGCCCAGGGTGATGACTTCGATGGCGGCGGCGATGCGGATCACGCACGAACGATGCACGCGGAGGAAGGTGCCCGCGTCGAGTTCGTTGAGGAAGTCGCCGAGCGTGCGCCGGAAGGTGAACGTTCCCCGCTTCGTTTCGATGTCCAGGTAATTCCCGCGTGCGCGGATGAGCTGGATGTCGGCCTCGTCCACCATCACCGTGCGACGGCCCAGCGGCAGGGGCAGCCTGCGGACATCGGTAGTGGCCCCCTGTGCGGTCGCAGGCGGCGCATGCGGCAGCAGGCGCGAGAGCGTTTCGCGCAGGCGTTCGGCGGACACCGGTTTGAGCAGGTAGTCGACTGCGCGGTCTTCGAACGCGCGCACGCCGTGCTGGTCATAGGCACTGACGAACACCACGCGCGGCGGTGGCCCGTTCCAGCGCCGCAGCGCGCTGAAGCCATCGCCTCCGGGCAGTTCGATGTCCAGGAACAGGACGTCCACCCGGTGGTGCCGGGCGAAGCGGATCAGCTCGTCGACGTCGGTACATTCGGCCACGACCTGGACCGCGGCGCCCGCGACTTTGCCCAGCAGCCGCCGCAGGCGCTGCCTTGCCAGTGGCTCGTCGTCGAGGATGGCCGCCTTCAAGGGCATGTGCCGATGCCCTCCGCGTTCGCAGCGGGCAGGACCCGGCTGCCGGGCAGCGGTACCCGCAGATGCACGCGGTACACATCCGCCCCGGCGTCGTGCACCTCTAGCCGGGCGCGGTCGCCGTACAGCAGGTGCAGGCGCTCCTTCACCGAGCGCTGCCCCATGCCATTGCCGTCCTCGCGCGCGCCTTCGGTGGCACGCGAATTCTCGATCGACAGGTGCAGGTGCTGGCCATCCATCCATCCGCCGATGGCCACCCAGCCCGGTGCCCGTGACCGCGCGATGGCGTGGACGATCGCGTTCTCGACCAGCGGCTGCAGCGAGAGGGTAGGCACGGGGATATCCATGCAGGCGTCGTCGACGTCGACGCGGGAGCGCAGCCGCCGGCCCAGGCGGATGCCTTCGATCATCAGGTAGTCCGCGACCTGCCGGAGCTCATCACGCAGGGAGCGCTCGTGGTGCTGGTCGGCGCGCAGGCCGTCACGCAGCATGTCGCTGATGGCGATCAGCATGCGCTCGGCCTGTTCGACGTCCACCTGCATGAGTTCGGCCACGGAGTTGAGCGCGTTGAACAGGAAATGCGGGTTCAGCCGCGCCTTGACGGCCTCCAGCCGGGCCATCGCCAGGTTCTTCTCCAGTGCATCCAGCTGCTGCTGGCGCTGCTCGTTCTGCTCGAAGTAGACGATGCCGTGGAGCATCGCCACGACGGTGATGCCCAGGATCAAATTGTTGCCGACGCTGGTGACCAGGATTTCGCGCAGTGGCGGCAGTAGTGGATACCAGTCGAAGACCGGATTGGTCACCCGTGCGTAGACGGCCTTGAAGACGATGAAGCCGGCGATCAGCGCCAGGTTGATCGCGGCGTGCCGCCCGGCGTGCGCGCGCCCTACCGGGAAGCGCGACACCACCCGGTACGCGAGCAGCGTCAGTGGTATCCAGGGGGCCGTGCTGCCGGCGGCATGGATCAGGGCGCGTCGCCAGGTGAACAGGTCGCCGGTCGCCGACGTCATGTCCACCAGCTGGCTCGCCAGCATCAGCCCGTACAGCAGCCACCAGGCGCTGATGGCGGCCACCAGCAGAGCGGCGCGGCGGTGCCGCCGCCACGGTGTGTGCGGCGACGGGGATCGGTGCGTGCTGGCGCGATACGGCATCGGGTACATCGGCTCCGCGGTCACCGCTCGGGCCTGCATTGTTGCGTGCCGGGGACGCGCGTGCACGCGGCTGCCGGCCGGGGCCGTTGCCGCGGGCCTGTCGCCGGGGCGCGGCGCCCGCCATCGACCACCGGCGGACGCCGCGGGGCGCGTCAACGCGCGTTGCAGACCGGCGGATTGGTCATGCCGAAGGAGAGCAGGTTGCCGCCATTGACGGTGCAGGCGTAGGTCTTGCCGCTCTTGGCCTTGAGTGTCACGTAGGTGTTCACGCCTTCGGTACGGCGCTCAAGCAGGGTCAGGTCGGACGGCGACATTCCCAGCACACCGCTGGTCTCGGAGAGGATGCGCTCGTCGGACAGGGTGTTGGTCTTGCTGGCCACGGCGGAACAGCCCGCGAGCGTGAACGGGACGACCAGCAACGCGGCCAGCAGGACGGGCTTGAACTTCATGGGGACTCCTTGTTGACGGGGAACTTCCGGGTTCGCCCGGCGCGGGGCAGGAACCCTGATTGAACGACAGGGCTTGCCCGATCTTCGGTTCGCGCGTCACCGCCGCTCAAGACGATGGGGATGGACCGCACCAGCACGGTGATCAACCGCACGGAGGCTGGAGCCGGTGGACAGCGGTGCCGCGTCCCGGTCCCGGGTGCGGCATCGTCGCGGGCCGGGCGGCACTGGCCACTACCGCGCGATCGGGGCAGGCGGGAAGGGCGGGAAGGGCGGGAAGGGCGGGAAGGGCGGGCGCCAGTGCTGGCGGCGTACGCACAATGCCGCGCACGGGCGGAATGGCGGTGGCGCCGCCCGCGCACTTCATCGGCGGATGGTGGGATGTGCCCGATGCCGCACATGCAGGCATGGGATGCGGTCTGGCGTCACCGTGGTGGCGCGCTGGCGTCTCCCGGTTGGAACGCCGGTGTAACCAGTGTGTGCAAGCCGTCCGTCGCGCGAAGGAATCCAGGCATGCGAGGTGGGTCGATGGGGCGGCAGCGGCGCGGAAGGCGGTGATGGGGCGCTGTACCGTTCGTGTCGGATGCGCGCAATCCGCTGGTGACCAAGCGCACCCGCAAAGGGGGGGGCGGCGCTCGCGGCGTGGGCTCGCCGTGACCGTGGGTACGACGAGAAGCGCGTGCGCATGCCAGGTCGCGCGCGGCGGTCCGCAGCACGGGCCTGCGGATGCCGCAGGCCCGGCCGCACATGGCCTTACTTGGGCATCAGCACGCTGTCGATCACGTGCACCACGCCGTTGGACTGCATGACGTCGGCGGTGGTGACCGCGGACTTGCCGCCCTTGGCGTCGACCACCCACACCTTGCCGTCCTTCAGTTCGACAGTCAGCTCCTCACCCTGCACCGTCTTCAGCGTGCTGTGGCCGCCATGGCTGCGCGCGGCCGCGACCAGCTGGCTGGAGGGGTGGGTGCCGGGCACCACGTGATAGGTCAGGATGCCGGTCAGGGTGGCCTTGTTCTCCGGCTTGAGCAGCGTCTCGACCGTACCCTTGGGCAGCTTGGCGAACGCCTGGTTGGTGGGGGCGAACACGGTGAAGGGGCCCTTGCCGGCGAGCGTTTCCACCAGCCCCGCGGCCTTCAGCGCGGTCACCAGAGTGCTGAGGTCGGTGGCGGCCGACGCATTCTCGACGATAGTCTTCTTCGCATCCATGGCGGCGCCGCCCACCGCGGGATTGCCTGCGGCGAAGGCGGAAGAGGCGGCGGCACTGGCAAGCGCGAGGCCGGCGGCAATGGCAAGACGCTGGATCTGGGTACGCATGGTCATGTCCTCATGGGTATCGCCTCCGCGTGGAGGCAGGGGTGAACGCAGTGTCGGCTGCGGTTTTCGTCGATCAGTGCCGTGCCAGCCACGCCACCGTGGCGGCGTGGCTGGCACGGCGGTCGGAACACGGTGCCGCTCAGAAATCCCAGCGCGCGGCGACGCTCATCGGCACCGAGATGCGCTTGGCATCGTTGTTGATGCCGCCCAGGCCGAGCCCGCCGATGTCGGCGTCGTCGCCACTGAGCTTGTCCACGTAGCGCACGCCGGCCTGCGCGGTGACGCTGAAGGTCTTGCCCACCGGGATGATCACGCCCACGTCGACGCCACCGGAGGCCGACCAGGTCTTCTTGGTGAAGCGCGCATCCGGAATGGAGATGGCCGCGGCCGGAATGTCGAAGGAGGCCTTGATCGCGTCGGTATGCGTCGCGCCGATGCGCGCGGCGACGAACGGACGCACCGCGCCCGGCTCCATGAAGAAGCGGCGGTAGCCGAACTCCGCGCCGTAGCTCTTGTAGGCGCTGAAGCGGCCGTACACCGGCAGCTCGGTGTCCAGTGCCGGCACGAACGCGCCGCCCACCTGCACGCGGCCGGGCGAGGCATGGCTGTAGCGCACCTGGCCGAACACTTCGGCGCGGTCGCTCAGGCCATAACCCATTTCCACGCCATAGGTATCGGCCAGGCCGTAGATGCGGTCATGGCTGCGCGACTGGATGCGCAGCTCGGCATTGACGCCGGCCAGCGCGGGGTTGAGCGGGCCGAGGTCCGGCACCGGCGCGACGGCGCCGCCGTGGACATCGCCACTGGTCGGCATGTCCACGCCACCGAAGGCGGAGAAACTCCACTTTCCGGCTTCGACGCCGGATGCGTGTGCGGTAGCGGATGCAGCCAGACCGGCAGCGAGAACGACAAGGGCAGCAGACTTCATTGGGGCTCTCCAGGCTGAATGGGAAACGCACGGGGTCATGCGTTTTCCAATACGCAGCACGCCCGCGCTTGGATGCATGCCGATCGCGATACCGCCTAGAAAAACCGATGAAAACGACGTTGCGGCGTTGACGCGGCGTACACGCACGCGGGTTCCGCGAACGTGGCAGCGGCTGGCACGATGGCTGCCGCAGGCGCACACCCCTGCGCGCTGCGCTGACCCATGCAAGAGGGATGCGTGCTGTCGGTCCGACGCTGCGCGCCGGGCAACGATGGGTGGCACCGCGCGGCGCGGTGACACGCGGCAAGGGGCCAAGTCCTCGCGTGGCACGCGGGTACGGTGGCAGGTGTCGCGGGCACGCCGTGCGCGCGTGGATGACGTCCGCGCCGGTGGCGTCACCCCTGCAGTAGGCTCAGCGCCGTTCGAACAGGTAGTGCGACACCATCCACTGTTGCCCGCCGGCGTAACCGAACAGTTCGGCGCAGGCCATCCAGAACATCCGCCAGCGCTGGAACCACAGCCCGGCGGCGTCGCCGTAGGCCTGGCGCAGTATCGCCATCACCGCGTCGCGCTGTTCGTCCTGGCGCTGCAGCCAGTGGTTGGCGGTGCGCTGGTAGTGGGTGCCGTCCACCAGCCACTGCTGGGTGATCGACAGCGGGCCCTGGAAGTGCAGCAGCGTGTCGGCGGCCGGCATCAACCCGCCGGTGAAGAAGTGCCGGCCCATCCAGTTGTCGGCACCCTGGGTCTCGAACGGGTACAGCAGGGTGCGGTGCACGAAGATGTGCACGAACAGCCGGCCACCCGGGCGCAGCCAGGTGCCGATGCGGGCGAGCAGGCTGTCGTAGTTGCGCATGTGCTCGAACATTTCGATCGAGACGCAGCGGTCATAGGCCGCGGCGGGCAGCGCCAAGGTGTTCACGTCGCGGGTGAGCACGCGCACGTTGTGCAGGCCGCGTTCGCGGCAGCGTTCTTCGATGAAGGTGCGCTGGCCGTTGGAGTTGGATACGGCGGTGATCCGCGCGTTCGGATAGCGCGCGGCCATCCACAGGGTCAGCGAGCCCCAGCCGCAGCCCAGTTCCAGGATGTCCTGGCCGTCGGCCAGCCCGGCGCGTTCGCCGTACAGCGCCAGCATCGCCTCCTCGGCCTGCTCCAGGGTCTCGTGGCCGGTCGGGTAATAGCAGGATGAATACTTCAGCCGCGGCCCGAGGCAGTGGCCGAAGAAGGCCGGCGGCAGTTCGTAGTGCTGGCGGTTGGCGGCTTCGGTTTCGATCGCCAGCGGGCTGTGGCGCAGCTGTGCCAACCGCTCGCGCTGGCGCAGCGACTGCGCCTCCACGCCGCCGGCCAGCTCGTCGTGCAGGCGCTGGGTGCACAGGCGGCGGATGCCGGCGCGCAGTACGGCGTCCGGTACCCAGCCGCGTTCGGCCAGGCCCAGCAGGCCGGGGGCGGGCACGTCGTGCGGCAACTCATTGCGATCCAGGGCGGTGGTGGTCATGACGCGGTCCTCGGCAATGCGATCAGGATTTGGGAAACCAGGGGAAGAACATCGGCGTGCGCCGCTGGTACGCGCGGTAGTCGTCGCCCCGCGTGCGCAGGGCCTGTTGTTCGGTGAACGGAATGCCGCTGATGAAACGCAGGAACAGGTACATCAGCACCGGTCCGAGCAGGCCCAGCCACGCGTGCGGGGCGCCCACCGCGGCAATGGCCCAGGCGCACCAGTGCAGCCATTCGAAGAAGTAGTTGGGGTGGCGCGAATAGCGCCACAGGCCGCGGTCGCAGGTACGGCCACGGTTGCCCGGATC
Source organism: Stenotrophomonas sp. Steno-Z10-HUANG (assembly GCF_056393075.1). Classification (NCBI taxonomy): domain Bacteria; kingdom Pseudomonadati; phylum Pseudomonadota; class Gammaproteobacteria; order Lysobacterales; family Lysobacteraceae; genus Stenotrophomonas; species Stenotrophomonas sp. Steno-Z10-HUANG. Next base: position 125,689 of record NZ_JBWJPA010000006.1, on the reverse strand, counting down.
GGCGCGGAAGCGCGCCAGCTGCGCGTCGGCCAGCGCTTCACCCAGCACCGATACCGCCCACAGCAGCGCGGCGGCACCCAGTTGCAGTGGCGAAGGTTGCGGGTGTGCGACCACCGCCGCCAGCGGCAGCGAGAACAGCACCACCAGCAGGGCCTGGAACAGGAAGAAGCCCAGGAATTTGCGCTGGTCGCCGTCCCAGTGCCGGCGCAGCGCACGGTAACGGCCGTCCTCGGCCTCGCTGCGCACGCGCCGCCACAGGTGCAAGGCCAGGCGCAGGGCCCAGGCCGCGCCGAGCACGCCGACCAGGATGCGTGCCGCCGGGGCGCCGCTGCCGGTCAGCGCCAGCCATGGTGCCGCCCCGGCCAGGCCCAGGGCCCACAGCACATCGACGATGCCGGCATTGTCGTGGCGGCGCTGCCAGTGCCAGCCGCACAGCATCAGCACGCCGGCGAACGCGCCGATCGCCACCAGTTGACTGCCCAGGTTCATGACGTGTGTCCTCGCGGTATGTCACGTTGCAGGCCCCGCGCGGCCAATGCGGCCAGCGCCGGCATCGCCAGCGCCCAGCCGGCGCCGAGTGCCAGCAGCGCGTGCCAGCGGGGTTCGGAGAAGCGCAGCGCATCCCAGCCGCTGGCCGCGCCCAGGTACGCCAGCGGCCCGCCGACGGCGCCGAGCGCGGCGGCCAGCCACGGGCGTCGGTGCAGGTAGCCGAGCAGCGGCACCACCACCAGCGCGAACGCGCACCACAGCGCCAGGATCCACGCCGGCGGACCGGCCCACGGCCAGGCGGCGTAGTCCAGCAGCCCGCTGCCCACCCACACCGATTCGAGCAGCAGGCCGATGCCCAGCGCCGCCAGCAGCAGGCGCAGCTCCAGCGCACGCGCCGGCGAGACCGCCAGCCGCCACACCGCGAACAGCGCGGCCGCCAGCACGCCCGGCCACCACGATCCGCGGCCGGCGCCGATCACCGCCACGAACCAGGTCGCCTGGTAGGCCAGCAGGATCGCCAGCGTGTTCATGCCGGCTCCGCGTCCGCCGGGCGCCAGCCGGGTTTGGCCAGGACCAGGTGGGCCACGCCGATCGAGCGCTCGCGGAAGCCACCTTCGCAATAGGCCAGGTAGAACTCCCACAGGCGGATGAAGCGTTCGTCGAAGCCCTGCGCGCGCACCGCCGGCAACTGCGCCAGGAAGCGCTCGCGCCACGCCTGCAGGGTGCGCGCGTAGGACAGGCCGAAGTCCTCCAGCGCGATCAGCGCCAGGTCGCTGCTGCGGGTCTTGGAGGCCAGCATCGCGCTGATCGAGGGGATGAAGCAGCCGGGGAACACGTGGCGCTTGATGAAATCCACCGACTCCAGCGCCTGCGCATAACGGTGGTCCTCGATGGTGATCGCCTGCACCAGCGCCAGCCCGTCGGGCTTGAGCAGGCGTCCGATCTGGCCGAAGTAGCTGTCCTGGAACTCGGCGCCGACCGCTTCGATCATCTCGATCGAGACCAGCTTGTCGTATTGCCCGCGCAGGTCGCGGTAGTCCGACTGCAACAGGGTGATGCGCCCGCCCAGCCCGGCTTCGGCGATGCGCGCGGCGGCCAGGTCGTGCTGCTCGCGCGAAATGGTGGTGGTGGTGACTCGGCAGCCGTAGTGGCGCGCCGCGTGCAGCGCGAACCCGCCCCAGCCGGTGCCGATCTCCAGCACGTGGTCATCGGGCCCGAGCGCGAGCTTGCGGCAGATCAGGTCCAGCTTGCGCGTGGATGCCGCTTCCAGGGTGTCGTCGGCCCCGCGCCAGCAGGCCGACGAGTACATCAGGTCCGGCGACAGGAACAGCCCGAAGAACGCGTTGCCCAGGTCGTAATGGGCGGCGATGTTGCGGCGGCTGCCTTCGCGCGTATTGCGGCGCAGTGCGTGCAGCGCTTTCATCGCCAGCCCGCCCAGGCGCGCGCTGCCGGTCTCCATGCCGTCGAGCAGGTCGCGGTTGCGCACCAGCAGGCGGATCAGCGCGACCAGGTCGCTGCACTGCCACAGCCCGTCCATGTAGGCCTGGCCGGCGCCGACGCTGCCGTGGGTGGCCAGTGCGCGGTAGAAGCCCGGGTCGTGGATCCGCAGGGTGACCGTGGGGCCCGCGTCGGCCGGGCCGGCCTGCAGCGTGCCCAGCGGGTCCTCGATCCGCAGTTGGCCGTGGGCGAAGCCTGCCAGCCGCCGCAGCAGGTGCCGGCGCAGGAAGCGGTCGAGGGTGCCGAAGCCCGGTGCGGTGCCGCGCTGCACGATGCTGTTCAAGGGGAGTCTCCGGAAACACGGGGGTGGGGATGGAAGGGGGTGCGTCTGAGCCACAGGCGCAGGGCCTGCCAGTAGATCGCGGCAAGTACCTGCGCGGTCATCAGCGGGTAACGCCACAGCACCCGCGCGAGCGAGCGCCCGTCCAGCGGCAGCCGGCGCAGCGACAGGTGGGCGTCGAATTCGCGGCGGTCGCCGTCGGACACGTTCATGCGCACCAGCAGCCGCGACTCCGGCAGGCTGAAGCGCCAGTCGTAGCCGCGCTGCATGCCCATGAACGGGGACACGTGGAAGGTCTTGTCGAACGTCCATGCCGCCAGCCGCCCGGACTGCCGCGCCTGCGCCAGCGGCAGCACGTAGGCATGGCGCTCGCGCCACGGGGTGTTGGTGATCTCGGCCACGATGCTGTGCAGGGTCAGGCCGTCGGCCTGGAAGCAGTAGTAGAAGCTGACCGGGTTGAAGCTCAGCCCGCCGTAGCGCAGGTGGGTGAGCAGCCGTACCGGCCCTTCCGGGCGTTGCCCGGTGGCCGCCTGCACCCGGTCCTTGACCGCCTCCTTGAGTGGCCGCGTGGCCGGGCCGAGGAAGTCGTCGCGGTAGAACGCGGCCAGGTTGCGGCGGCCCACCGACCACAGCCAGCGCCCGGCGAACACCTGGTCCAGTTCGTCCAGGTCCAGGTACAGCTGCGCCAGGCGATAGCTGAAGGCGTGCGCGCGCGGGTGATGGCGGCGATGGTGCACCACGCCCTCGTAGACCGCGCTGTGCAGGAGCGGCTTCATGAGGTGGGCCAGCGCACGCCCAGGCCGGCGGCGACATCCACCGCGCTGCGCATGCCGTCCTCGTGGAAGCCCCAGCCCCAGTAGGCGCCGGCGAACCAGGTCCGGTTCTGCCCCTGGATGACGGCGCGGCGCTGCTGCGCGGCGACCGATTGCGGGGTGTACACCGGGTGCTGGTAGGCGAGGCGCCGCAGTACCCGCGCCGGGTCGACCGCCTCGCTGCGGTTCAGGGTGACCACCAGCGGCTCGGGGGCATCCAGGCCCTGCAGCAGGTTCATGCAGTAGCTGACGGTGCACGGTGCGTCGGCATCGCCCGGGACGAACGCGTTCCAGGCCGCCCATGCCATGCGCCGGCGCGGCAGCAGCGACGCGTCGGTGTGCAGCACCACTTCGTTGGGCTGGTAGCCGATCGCGCCGAGGATCGCCTGTTCGTTGTCGCTGGCGTCGGCCAGCAGCGCCAGCGCCTGGTCGCTGTGGCAGGCCAGCACCACGTGGTCGAACGCCTCGCTGCCGGCGGCGCTGTCCACGCTCACCCGGTCGCCATGGCGGTGTATGGCCCGCACCGGGCACGCCAGCCGCTCCTGCACGGTCCAGCGCGCGCGCAGCGCGTCGACATACCGCGCCGAGCCGCCGCGCACCACCCGCCACTGCGGGCGCCCGCTGACCTGCAGCATCTGGTGGTTGGCCATGAACTGGACCAGGTAGCGTGCCGGGAACTGCAGGATCTGCCGCGGCGGCGAAGACCACAGCGCCGAGGCCATCGGCACCAGGTGCTCGTCGCGGAAGGCCGCGCCGTAGCCGTTGGCCTGCAGCCACTCGCCCAGCCCGGGGCCCGGGCCGTCGCCCTCGAGCAGCGCCGGCGCCTGCCGGTAGAAGCGGAACAGGTCGCGCACCATGCCCAGGAAGCGCGGCGAGAGCAGGTTGCTGCGCTGGCAGAACAGCGCATCCAGCGAGGTGGCGTTGTACTCCAGCCCGCTGCGCCCGTTGTGCACCGAAAAGCTCATGGTGGTGGGCTGGGTCTGCACCTCCAGCGCCTGGAACAGCCGGGTCAGCAGCGGGTAGTGGTCCGGGTTGTGGACGATGAAGCCGGTGTCCACCGCATACGGGCGGCCGCCCACGCTGACGTCGTGGGTGTGGGTGTGCCCGCCCAGGTAGTCGGCGGCCTCGAACAGCACCACCTCGTGCGCCTGCGACAGCAGCCAGGCGCTGGCCAGGCCGGCGATGCCGGAACCGACGACGGCGATGCGCATCTCAGCGCTCCCGCCGTTCCAGCACCCAGGCGGGCACCGGCTTGAGGTCGCGCACCAGGCCCAGCAGGGCGAGCAGGCGCAGGCCGTACCAGGTCAGGTCCACCTCCCACCAGCGAAAGCCCTGGCGGGCGCTGCTGGAGTAGAAATGATGGTTGTTGTGCCAGCCCTCGCCGAAGGTGAGCAGCGCCAGCAGGAAATTGTTGCGGCTGTCGTCGGCGGTCTCGAAGCGGCGGCTGCCGAAGCGGTGCGAGAGTGAGTTGATCGTCACCGTGGCATGGAACAGCACGACGGTGGAGATGAAGAACCCCCACACCAGCAACTGCGCGCCGCTGGTGTCCAGCTCCGGCCACAGGTGCTGCAGCAGCGCGCCGGTGGCGTACAGGGCGATGGCCATGGCCACGGGCACCGCCACGTCGTAGCGGTCCAGCCAGCGCAGTTCCGGGTAGCGGGCCAGGTCCGGCACCCGGCTCAGGTCGGTGGCGAACGCGCGCGGGGTCATGAACCAGCCCATGTGGCTGCGCCAGAAGCCGTGCCGCGGCGAGTGCAGGTCCTGCGCCTGGTCGGCATGGCGGTGGTGGTGGCGGTGGTGGGCGGCCCACCACAACGGGCCGCGCTGCACGCTGGCCGCGCCGATCAGCGCGAACACGAACTGCAGCCCGCGCGAGGTGCGGAAGCTGCGGTGCGAGAAGTAGCGGTGGTAGAAGCCGGTGATCGCGAACATCCGCACCACGTACAGCACCCCGGCCACCAGCAATGCCACCGGCGAGACCCCGACCCAGATCACCCCGGCGCAGCCCAGGTGCAGCAGCACGAACGGCAGCACCCGCAGCCAGTCGACGCGGTCGGCATCGGCATCGTTGGCCGGCGCCGCGGCGGCGCTGTCGAACCACAGGCGCAGGCTGCGCAGGACACGGGCGGGCGCCGGGGAGGCGGGCGGGGCAGGGGGAGGAGCTGGGTGCAGGGGCATTGCCGGTGGTCCGCGGGGTACGCCTTTCTATACGGTATTGCCGCGCCGTTGGATGCAGGCGCCGTGGGCGCCGGCCTGCATCCAAACCGGGGCCGTCCGCGTACAAGCAGGCAGATGCCCGCACCGCCTGCCAACTGCCCTACCATGTGCCCGGACGCCCACCCTGGAGACCTGTCGCCCTTCGAGGCGGCCAGAGTCATGTCGATCGCCGAAACAAGCCTGGGCAGTGCCGGGTACTGGTCCGCGCAGATGCAGGCCGTCGCCCTGCAGCGCGACCAGCGCTGCTTCATGCGCATCTACGATCACTTCGCGCCGCGCGTGCGGCTGTACCTGCGCGGGCTCGGTGCACCGGAGGTGGTGGCCGAGGAGCTGGCGCAGGAAGCCCTGCTGCGGCTGTGGCAGCGTGCCGACAGCTACGATCCGGCGCGCAGTACGCTGTCGACCTGGCTGTTCCGGGTCGCGCGCAACCTGCACATCGACCGGCTGCGCCGCGAGACCCACTGGACCGCGGTGGAGATCCAGGACGATGACGGCCTGGAGTTCTGCCAGGAGACCGAGGATCCGGATTTTTCCTCGGCCGAAAGCTATGCGGCGCATGCCGACCTCAACGAGCGCATCGAACGCCTGTCCGCCATCCAAGCACGCCTGATCCGCATGTCCTACTTCGAAGCCAAGTCGCACCAGCAGATTTCCGACGAGCTGGGCATGCCGCTGGGAACGGTCAAGTCGTACATCCGCCGCGCCTTCCAGCAGCTGCAGTCCAGCGTGAAGGGGGCCGCATGAGCCCGCGCCATCACCTGGATCCGGCCACCCTGGTCAGCCACGCCGCCGGCGCCCTGTCCGCGGCCATGGCGGCGGTGGCGGCGACCCACCTGGAGGGATGCGCGCACTGCCGGCGGCAGCTGGCCGCGGCTGAGCACGTCGGCGGCGCGCTGCTGCTGCAGCAGCAGCCGGCCGTGGCCTCGGCGCGCGAGGCGCAGCTGCGCGGCGACATCCTGGCCCGGTTGCAGCAGCCGCTGCCGGCGGCCGCGGCCGAACCGGCCCCGGCGCCGATGCACCGGCCGGCCGAGCTGCTGCCGCGGGCGCTGCATCCCTACTTCGGGCGTACCTGGAAGGCGCTGCGCTGGCGTTGGGTCGCCCCCGGCGTGCACCTGGTGCGTGCCGCGGCGGGCAGTGGCGACACCCTGGTCATGCTCAAGATCGCGCCGGGCAAGAGCATCCCCCTGCACAGCCACCACGGCAGCGAGCTGACGCAGATCCTGCAGGGCGCGTACGACGACGAGCTGGGCCATTTCGGCCCGGGCGACATGGCCGACCTGGACAGCGACATCGAGCACCGGCCGATCACCTCGCCGGGGGTGCCATGCGTCTGCGTGGCGGCGCTGGACGGCCCGCTGCAGTTCCGTGGCTGGCTGGCGCGCAAGATGCAGCCGATGGTCGGCCTGTAGCCGGGCACACCCGGACACCGGTGCCGGGCCATTGCCGGCCCGGCAGCGCGCCACCATGGCCGGCTCAGCCGCGGTGGCGCAATGACAGGAATTCGCGGCGCAGCGCCGGGTCGCTAAGGAACTTGCCGCGCATCACGCTGTTGGTCATCTTCGAGCCGTCGTCCTTCACCCCGCGCCAGTGCATGCAGTAGTGGTCGGCTTCCATCACCACGGCCAGGCCGTCGGGCCGGAGCCGCTGCTCGAGCAGCTGCGCGATCTGGCTCACCGCCTCCTCCTGGATCTGCGGCCGGCTCATGATCCACTCGACCAGCCGCGCATACTTGGACAGGCCGATCAGATTGGAGTTGGCGTCGGGCAGCACTCCGATCCAGACCTGGCCGATGATCGGGCACAGGTGGTGCGAGCAGGCGCTGCGCACCCGCAGCGGGCCGACGATCATCAGTTCGTTCAGGCGCTCGGCATTGGGGAATTCGGTCACCGCCGGCGCTGGCTGGTAGCGGCCGGCGAACAGCTCGCGGACGAACATCTTCGCCAGCCGGCGGCCGGTGTCGCGGGTGTTGTGGTCGTTGTCGGTATCGATCACCAGCGCGCGCAGCAGCTCCTGCGCGCGGGCGGCAACCTCGTCCTCGATCGCGGCCAGCTCGCCGGCATGCAGGTGCCCGGCGATGTTGTCGTTGGCATGGAAGCGCTGGCCCGCGCGCAGCAGGCGCTGGCGGACGCGCTCGGACACCGGCAGCGGCAGCAGGGTGTCGAGCAGGGTGGGGTCGTTCGGTGGCTGGGACATGGGAGAGCGCTCGGTAGCGGGGCGGGGGAGGCCCGGTCCGGCGGACGCCGCAGGGCCGGGGCATGATCGTGCTTACGCGGGCATCGGCGCGTTGGATGTGCGCAGGGTCACAGCGCGTCCAGCCGCGCCCGCAGCTGCGCGGCCTGCTGGGCCAGGGCCTGGCGCTCGCCGGCCGGCATCCGCGCCAGCTGCCGGTAGGGCAGGGCCAGGCGCGGGTTGTGCGCCAGCCGCGGCGCATGCCGGTCGAGGAAGTCCCAGTACAGCGCATTGAACGGGCAGGCGCGGGCGCCGGTGCGCAGGTCGCGCCGGTAGCGGCACTGGCCGCAGTGGTCGCCCATCCGGTGCAGATAGGCGGCCGCCGATACATACGGCTTGGTGGCCAGCAGCCCGCCGTCGGCGAACTGGCTCATGCCCAGGGTGTTGGGCAGCTCAACCCACTCGAAGGCATCGATGTAGATGCCCAGGTACCAGCGGTGCAGGGCCTGCGGGTCGAGCCCGGCGAGCAGCGCGAAGTTGCCGATCACCATCAGCCGCTGGATATGGTGGGCATGGGCGTGGGCCAGCGATTGCCCGATCGCCCCGCGCACGCAGGCCATGTGGGTGTCGCCGGTCCAGAACCAGGCCGGCAGTGGCAGGTCATGGCCGAAGGCATTGCACTGGTCATAGCCAGGCATCCGCGCCCAGTACACCCCGCGCACGTACTCGCGCCAGCCCAGGATCTGGCGGATGAAGCCCTCCACCGCGGCCAGCGGCGCGCGGCCATCGTGGGCGGCGGCCTCGGCGCGGGCGATGACCTCGGCCGGGTCGAGCATCTTCACGTTCAGCGCGAACGACAGCAGCGAGTGGAACAGCCGCGGCGCCCGCGCGCTGATCGCGTCCTGGTAGTCGCCGAAATGCGCCAGCCCGTGGTCGAGGAAGGCCTGCAGCTGCTGCAGGGCTTCGGCGCGGTCCAGTGGCCAGCGCAGCGCATGCGCCTGCGGATCGCCGAAGCTGGCGACGCTGGCGGACTGGATGCACTGCCAGAGCGCGCGCAGGTCATGCCGCGGGCGGGTATCCGGCGGCTCCGGGGGATCGCCGCGCCACGGCTTGCGGTTGTCCGCATCGAAGTTCCAGCGCCCGCCCAGGGGCCGGCCGTCGGGTTCGAGCAGGACATGGTGGCGGCGGCGCATGTGGCGGTAGAACGGCTCCATGGTCCAGCGCCCGCGGCTGCCGAAGAAGCGGGCCGCCTCCTCGCGCCCGGCCAGGAAGTGGTGGCTGTCCACGCAGCGCACCGGGATCGCCTGCCGCGCCGCGTACCGGCGCAGCTGCGCGTCCAGCCGCCATTCGTCGGGCGCCTGGTATTCCAGCGCGGTGGCGGCGTGCTGCGCCAGCAGCCGGTCCAGGTTGTCCACCAGTGACGGGCGGTTGCCGGCATCGTCGATCGCCAGGTAGTCGACCCGGTGGCCGGCCGCGCGCAGGTGCGCGGCGAAGCGCCGCATCGCCGCGAAGATCGCCAAGATCTTCTGTGCGTGGTGCAGTACGTAGTCGGTTTCCTGGCGGACTTCCATCATCACGTACAGCACGTCCGCATCGGTGTGGTCGAACCACGGGTGCCGCGGATCGAGCTGGTCGCCCAGCAGCAGCCGCACGCAGGTCACGGCGGGTCCGGCGGCAGCGCCGGGGACAGCGCGTATTTCAAGGCCACCGCGACCAGCAGCACCGCCAGTGCCAGCGCGACCAGCGCCGCCACGGTGGCGCCGGCAAGCGGTGACTGGATCTGGCGCACATAGACGCCCAGCAGCCCCCACACCGCCGGCAGGGCGTACCACGGGTTGCCGCGCAGGATGGCCAGCATGCCGAGCAGCAGCATCGCCGCCAGGCCGAACAGGGGCAGCGTCCACGGCAGCATGTGATCGACTGGCAGCAGTTCGAACGCCACCACCACCTGGGCGACATTGAGGAACACCGCCAGCGACACCCAGCCGGCGTGCAGCGACAGCGGCAGCCATTGCCACCACGGCTGGCGCGCGTGGCGGCGGGTATGCGAAGCCAGCCACGCGGCCGCCAACAGGCAGCCCAGGCTCAGCCAGATCACCGCCAGCGCCAGCCAGAACCACTGCCGCGTGAACACCACCATCCACAGCGAGGTCAGGGCGAAGCCGGCGGCGGTGAACCAGCGGATGCGGCGCAGCCGCCAGCTGTCCTCGCCGGTAACCAGCTGGCCGATGCCGAACACCACGTCCAGCGCGAAGATCGGGCCCCAGATCGCGAACGCGTAGCCGGCGGCGACGATCAGGGTCGGGTAGCGCGCGGAGATCTCGCCGTTGGTCGGGCCGAACAGGCCGCTGTTGGACAGCCACCCGACCAGCGGCATCGACAGCGCCAGCAGCAGTACCGCCCATTTCATCGGCATGCTCCATCGAAGGTGTCCTTGTCCTGGCCGGCTTCAGGCCAGCGCTGGGGAACCCGCTCGATCCGCGTGGTGTCGTAGCCCAGCGCCGCCGCGCGCTGCAGCATGGCCTGGTAGTCGGCGTCGGGCACGCTGGGGGTGCGCGCCATGTACCACAGGTAGTCGCGGGCATCGCGCACCACCATGACCTGGCTGTAGTCCGGCGCCAGCCAGCCGATCAGGTACTGCGCCTTGAACAGCCCGAAGAAGCGCACCTTCCATTCGGCATTGCCGGTGCCGGGCTGCACCAGCCCGGTGGATGCCAGCAGCCTCACCGGCGCCTGGAACCCGCCGGGGCGGTAGCGGTACCAGGTACACACCTGGCCCTTGCTGTCCAGGCGGTAGGTTTCCACCGGGTTGTGGTTGCCGCGCTCCAGGCGGGTGGGAATGATCCCGATCACGTACCAGCGGCCCATGAAGCGTGGCAGGTCCACCGAGCTCACCGGCGTGATCGGAGGGTGCTTGGCCTGGGCGCAGCCGCTGAGCAGGGTGGCCATCAGCAGCGGCAGCAGGAAGGGCCGGGCAAGGCGCATGGCGTGCATCCGTGATCGGGGAGATGCCGGGGTTTACGCAGCAACGGCCGCCATGGATGCATCCAAGTGCCCATCGCCTGCGTACAAGCCGGTGACTGCACAGCCGCTCCGGGCCACCGCCATGTCCACCCGTCGCACCGTCATTGCCCCCGCGCTCGCCCCCGCATCGCCGGCTCCGCGGGCCCTGTGGACGGGGATGCACTGATGCCGCGCATGCGCGCGAAGGCCGAGCTGCCGCAGCGCATCTGCGCGGCCTGCGGGCGTGCATTCGCGTGGCGCCGCAAGTGGGCGCGCGACTGGGAAAGCGTGCGCTACTGTTCGCGGCGTTGCCGTGGACGCAACTGAGGAACGACGTCATGGGCAAGCGCATTCTGCTGGTGGGCGCCACCGGCCTGGTCGGCCAGGGCGTGCTGCGCGTGCTGCTGGGCTCGGACCAGGTGGAGGCGGTGAGCGTGCTGGTCCGGCGCCCGCTGGCCTCGCCCGATCCGCGCGTGCAGGTGCTGCTGGCGCCGGAGTTCTCCGCCGGGGCGCTGGCCGCGGTCGACCTGCGCGACCACGACGCCTGCCTGTACTGCGCCGGCCCGATGCCGCTGGGCCTGTCGGAGGCGGCGTACCGCGAGGCGACCGTGGCGACGCTGGAACGGGTGCTGGCGGCGTACGCCGGCGCCAACCCCGGTGGCTTCGTGGCGTACATCTCCGGCATGGGGGCCGATGCCGGCAGCGCGCTGATGCCGCTGCGGGTCAAGGGTGAAGCCGAGCAGGTGCTGGCGCGGAGCGGGCTGGCCCACACCAGCGTGCGCCCCGGCGTGGTCCGCCCGGTGCAAGGCACGGTGTCGCCGCACCGGCTGCGCCGCGGCCTGTACGCGCTGGGCGACCCGCTGCTGGCGCTGTTGGCCGGCGCCTGCCCAAGGGTGTTCACCACCACCGAGGCGATCGGTCGCTGCCTGCTGCGGCTGGTGATCGCCCCCGGGCCGCGGCCGGCAGTCGTCGAGAACGCCGATATCGCCGCCCATGCCGGTTGACCGCCAGCGCGGGTGGCTGGCCCGGGTTGCGTGGCAGCCGCTATCCTTCGCCGACCCACGGCGCAAAGAACCCACCGCATGAACTCCACCGACAAGCGCGCCGGCTGCGCCCAGTGCGTCGACGCGCAGCCGCTGGATTTCGAGTTCAGCTATGCGTTCCAGCCGATCGTCGATGTGCGCGCGCGCCGCATATTCGCGCATGAAGGCCTGGTGCGCGGCACCGCCGGCGAGCCGGCCGCTTCGGTGTTGTCGCGGATCACCGCGTCCAACCGCTATGCGTTCGACCAGGCCTGCCGCGACAAGGTGATCCAGACCGCGTCGCGGCTGCAGATGGGTTCGTACCTGTCGATCAACTTCCTGCCCAACGCCATCTACCGGCCCGAGCTGTGCATCCGCTCCACGCTGCGCGCGGCGCGGCGCTACGGCTTCCCGGTCGAGCAGATCATTTTCGAGACCGTGGAGGGCGAGCAGGTCAGCGATGGCAGCTGGCTGGCCGAGATCCTGAGCGAGTACAAGCGGATCGGCTTCAAGACCGCGATCGACGACTTCGGCGCCGGTTTCGCCGGGCTCACCCTGCTGGCCGACTTCCAGCCGGACATCGTGAAGCTGGACATGGCCCTGATCCGCGCGATCGACCAGAGCCCGCCGCGGCGCGCGATCGTCGCCGGCGTGGTCGCGATGTGCCGGGAGCTGGGCATCGAGGTGATCGCCGAAGGCATCGAGACCGCGGACGAGGCGCGCTGCCTGGCCGATCTCGGCATCGGCTTGATGCAGGGCTACTGGTTCGGGCGCCCGCAGTTCGAGCGCATCGCGCATGAGGCGGACATACCGTGGGTCGCCTGAGTGATGACGGGCAGGCGCTGGACCTGCTTGGCGCCGCCAGTCCCGCGGTGCTTGCCCATGCCGTCGACCAGAGCACCAGCGCGGTGCTCATCACCGATGCCGGGCTGGAGGGCGGCGGCCCGCTGATCGTCTACGCCAACCCGGCGTTCTGCCGCATGAGCGGCTACCGGCCGGAGCAGCTGCTCGGCCGCAGCCCGCGCCTGTTGCAGGGTCCACTCACCGACCGGGCGCTGATGGCCTCGCTGCGCCGGCACCTGCAGCAGGGGCTGCCGTTCGCCGGCAGCACGGTCAACTATGCCGCCGACGGCCGTGCCTACACGGTGGAGTGGAGCATTTCCCCGGTGCGCGACGCCAGCGGTGCGATCGCGTATTTCGTGTCGGTGCAGAACGACATCAGCGCGCGGATTGCCGCCGAGCAGGAACGCCGGCTGCTGCTGCAGGCGCTGGATGCCGCGATCGACCCGATCCTGATCACCGGGCGCGACACCGGCGTCGTGTTCGTCAACGAAGCCTTTGCCCGGCTCACCGGCTATGCGCCGGAGGAAATCCTCGGGCAGTCGGCGCGGATGCTGTACCCGTCGCACCAGGACCCGTTGTTCTACCGCAACCTGCGGGTCTGCCTGCGCGAGGGAAAGCCGTTCCGCGCCACCTTCACCTACCGCCACAAGAGCGGCCGCCAGATCCACGTCGAGCAGAGCATTGCCCCGGTCGGCGACGGCCGTGGTCGGATATCGCATTACATCAGCACCGGCAAGGACGTCAGCGAACGCGTCGAGCGCGAGTGCCGGCTGATGGAGATGGCGACCATCGACTCGCTGACCGGGCTGTTGAACCGGCATGCCGGTGCCGAACAGCTCTACGGGCTGGTCGCGCAGGCGCAGGCGTCGGCCCGGCCGCTGAGCGTGATCATGGCCGACATCGACCATTTCAAGGCCATCAACGACGTGCACGGGCACAAGGCCGGCGACGACGCGCTGGTGTGCGTGGGCCGGGTGCTGAAATCCTGCGTGCGCGCCGACGACCGCGCCATCCGCTGGGGCGGCGAGGAGTTCCTGGTCATCCTGCCCGGCGTCACCCTGGCGCAGGCCATGGAGCTGGCCGGGCGCCTGCGCCAGCAGGTCAACACGACTCGGGTCAATGAGCTGGACCTGTTCTCGCTGTCGATCTCGGCCGGCGTCGCCGAGATGGCCACCGGCGAGAGCGCATCGGAACTGCTGCGGCGCGCGGATCTGGCGATGTACCGCGCCAAGCGCCAGGGCCGCAACGCCGTCAGGTGCTGAGCGCGCGGCAGCGCACCCAGGCCGGCACCGGGCATGGGCCGGCCCGGGCGGTTGCCGCGGCCATGCGCTCGCTGCGCGGCCCGGAGACGGTCGCGCGGCGGCGCCGCGCCGCTCAGTGCGCCGGATGCCCCGGCGCGCCGGGATCGCGTGCCAGCTGGGTGAGCATGCGCATGTGCTGCTTGGCCCACCGCGCGCCCCAGCGCATGCCGGCGCTGGCCGAGCGCACGGCGATGATCGGCAACGGGCGCGACGGCTCGTGCAGGTAGACCTCCACGATCCAGCCGAGGTTGCGCCGGCAGATTTCCAGCACCTTGACCCCGCCCAGGCACAGGCGTTTGCGATCGGGTTCCTCGACCCAGTGGAACGGCGGGGGAAGGCGGCTCGGGACGGCTTTGACCATGGCGGGTTCCTCCTGTGGCTGCGCGGTACCCCGGCCGGGGGCAGTGCCGGCCGCCTGCCAAGGGCGCACCGGCTGCCGCCGACCCTGCCGCCGTCCGGACGCCGCGCGGGCCATCGCGGGTGGCGGCCGGTACCGCGGCATCAGGGTAGCGGGGGCCGCCGTTACCCCGGTGTCGATGCGCGCGCGGGCGATTTCACGCCGCAGCCGTCAGCTGACCACCAGCACCCAGGTCGCATTCGAACCGCTGAACCGGTAGCGCAGGCCCTCATGGTCGATCTGCCGGGCCAGGTTGCCCTGCGCATCGACCAGCACATGCAGGTCGACAAGGACGCCCGTGCCGGCGTTGGGGGCATGGCACAGCAGTGTCTCCAGGGGCACGCGCTCGGTCGCCAGCACGGTGACCGCGCGGCGCTCCGCCCCGGGTCCCTGCAGGAACATGTTCACATCTTTCAAGGGCACTCTCCTGCGGGGCGACGGGCCCCGGGTCATGGTGGCGTTGCCCCGTCGCGGCCGGGCAGGGCCGCGACGGGGCAACGGCGTGGGTGGGCCGTCGCGCGGGCGCGCGACGACGGTCCCGGCTCCCGCAGGCGGGAACAGGGTTTGCATCGGGTCTGTCTGGAGGCCCGCCCCGTGCGGCGCCATGCATCTGCGGATGGCCGGAAGTGCGCACGGCGGGGGCCGGAACCGGCGGCAGATGCAGGGCCCGGCGCGTGCCTGTGTGCGGCAGGGCGCCGGGTGCGGGGAGGCGTTGTCCGGTGTTGAGATATACCCGGATTGGCGTTAAGAGAAAGGGACGACACGGCGGGTGCGCCGGCAACGGGAGCGGGCATGGTGGTCAAGGCGGGTGGGGCCGGCACGGACAGGTGCGCTGACGGCCGCGTGGCCCGGACGGCGCGTAGAATCGCCCGGGTGGTACAGGATCCTGCCGGTGGCATTGACGCTCGGCGGTACGGCGGGAAGGCCGTTCGTGGTGCGTTGCCGGGCCGGTTGCTGGCGCCGGCGAACTGGGGTTCGGGCCGGGCAGGGGCGGTGATATGGACGATGGCGGGGCGATGACAGTCCACGGCGGCACGCTGGCCAGCGGCCGCCGGTGCAGCGCACTGGCGGTGCCTGCAAGGGCTGCCCATGCACAATGACGCCCCGCTACCCGCAGCTGACGGCGGGATGCCGCGCTCCCTGTTCGCCACGCCGCTGTGGGCACTGCTGGTGCTGGTCACCGGCCTGGCGCTGACGGCGCGGGTGGCGCTTGGCGAATGGCGCGGCGAGCGCGAGCGGGTGCAGTCGCTGCAGCGCTCGCTGGCCGATGCCGCGCCCGCGCGCCTGCGTGAACCGCTGGCCGGCGCCGCGCTGGGGTTGCGGGCGATGCAGACCGTGCTGCTGGCGGGCACCGCGCAGCTGGACCAGGGCACCTTCGACAGCTACCAGCGCAACCTGCGTTCGCAGGAGTGGATCCACGGCTACGTGCTGATCGCCTTCGCGCAGCGCCAGGTGGACGCCGCTGGCCAGGCCACCTACCGCTACCAGTACGTCGCGCCGCTGGAAGGCAACGAGGTGCTGGTCGGTTTCGATGTCGCCCGGCAACCGGAGAACATGGAGGCGCTGCGGCGTGCGCGCGACGCCGATGCGGCCGCCCTGTCCGCGCCGTTCCCGCTGCTGCAGTTCCGCGGCCAGCGGGCGGCGGGCGACATGGGCATCACCGTGCGCCTGCCCGCGTACACCCCGGGCGCGATGCCGGCCACGGTCGCGGAACGGCGTGCGCGCGAGCTGGGCGCGCTGGCGGTCAGCGTGCGCCTGGAGCCGATGGTCCGCCAGGCGCTGTATGGCCGCATCCTCGACCACATGGACGTGGAGATCCGCGACCTGGGCGCATTGCCGGCGCATGCACGGGTGTTCGCCAGCGCGCCGTTGCCGGCCGACCCGGCGGCGCTGCAGGTGCGGCGCATGGAATTCGGCGGGCGTACGTGGGAACTGCGGCTGTGGCCGCGCGTACCGATGGGCGAGTGGGCGCAGCTGCGGTTGATCGTGATCGGCGGCAGTTCGATCAGCCTGCTGCTGGCCCTGTTCCTGTGGTCGCAGGCAAGCGTGCACCGCCGCGCGCTCGAGCTGGCGCGGCGGATGAGCGCGCGCTTCGGCGAAAGCGAGGCACGGTTCCAGGCCCTCAACGAGATGCTGCCGGCGCTGGTGCTGGTGGCCGACGCGCGCGACGGGCGCATCACCTACGCCAACCGCGCGGCCAGGGCCCAGCTCGGCGCCGTCGCCGGCGCGCCGCTGGAAAGCCTGTTCGCCGATGCCGTGCACGGTCGCGAGGCCGTCGCCGCGACCCGCGCGCACGGCGCATGGAGCAGCCAGGAGGCATTCGTGGTGCGCGGCGCCGATGCCGCGCTGTGGGTGAATGCCTCGCTCGCCATGCTGGAGATCGACCACGTGCCGCACCTGCTGATGGTGGCCGGCGATACCAGCGCGCAGCGCGAGATGACCGAGCGCCTGCGCTACCAGGCCGCGCATGACGAGCTCACCGGGCTGTGCAACCGCCGCGAGTTCGAGCGCTGCCTGCGCCAGGCGCTGCTCGACCGCGACGCCGCCGGCGAGGGGGCGTTCGCGCTGATGTACATCGACCTGGACCAGTTCAAGCTGATCAACGACCTGTCCGGGCATAGCGCCGGCGACCAGTTGCTGGTGCAGCTGGCGCAGGCGATGCGGCGCCATGTCCGCGATGGCGACCTGCTGGCGCGGCTGGGTGGCGACGAGTTCGGGCTGCTGGCGTCCGGCGTGGACCAGGCCCAGGCCGACCTGCTGGCCGAGCAGGTGCGCGCGTGCATCGAGCGTTCGACGTTCTGCTGGCTGGGACGCAGCTACACGGTGAGCGCGAGCATCGGGCTGGTGCTGGTCGACCAGCCCGGATGCACCCTCAAGGACCTGCTGGCCTGGGCCGACACGGCCTGTTACCAGGCCAAGGAAGACGGCCGCAACCGGGTGCGGGTGTACCGCGACGACGCCGACGCCACCCGGCGCATGGGCGAGATGGAATGGGCCAGCCAGCTGCGCCGGGCGCTGGAGCAGGACCGCCTGCTGCTGGACTACCAGGAGATCGTGCCGTTGTCGCCCGGCGCCGAACCGGTCACCCGCGTGGAGCTGCTGCTGCGCATGCGCGCCGACGACGGCAGCGTGATCGCGCCGGGCGTGTTCATGGTGGCGGCGGAGCGCTATGGCCTGATGCCGGCGGTGGACCGCTGGGTGATCCGCACCGCGCTGGCCAATTTCAATGCCCTGCATCCCTGCGGCGAGCGCCTGCAGAGCTGCGCCATCAACCTCTCCGGCGCCAGCCTCGAGGACGAGGGGCTGGCCGATTTCATCCTCGATGCGATCGCCCGCAATGGCGTGCCGCCGCAGCGGCTGTGCCTGGAAATCACCGAAACCGTGGCGGTGCGCGACCTGCTGCGCGTGGTGCGGGTGATCGAGCGCCTGCGCGCGGCCGGCTGCCGCATTGCGCTGGACGACTTCGGCGCCGGCATGGCCTCGTTCGGCTACCTGAAGAATCTGCCGGTGGACGTGATCAAGATCGACGGCAGTTTCGTGCGCGACCTCGGCCGCGACCCGATGAGCCGGACCATCGTCGATGCCGTCACCCGCATCGGCCACCAGCGCGGGGCCCGGGTGGTGGCCGAGTGGGTGGACGACCTGGACACCCTGGACCTGCTGCGCGCGCTGGGCGTGGACAGCGCGCAGGGTTTCGCCCTGCACCGCCCGGAGCGGGTGCTGTTCCAGCGCGACAACACCGGGCAGCCGCCGCTGCCATGACGCGCGCCGCTCAGTTGCGGACCGCGAACACGCCGTCCAGTTCCGGGCGCGCGCGGAACCCGGCCTTGCCCAGGCGGGTGGCGACCTCGCGCGGCACGTCGCGGCCGCTGGTCAGCCGGTTGGGCATGCCGGTGTAATGGAACAGCTGGCCGCCGCGGCGCAGCACCCGCGCCAGGTGGTCGTAGAACGCCTGCGAGTAAAGTTCGCCGGCGATGCCGAAGCGTGGCGGGTCATGCAGCACCGCATCGACCGAGGCGTCGGCGATATCGGCGATGGCCAGCGAGATATCGCCGTGGGTCAGCGTCAGGCGGCCGCCGGCGGCGGCCGCTGCCGGGTCCGGTGACCAGGGATTGAGCGTGCGCAGCCACAGCACTTCCGGACTCTTCTCGAACGAATGCACCGCCGCGGCCCCGGCGTCCAGGCAGCAGGCGGCGAAATAGCCCATGCCGCCGCAGGTATCGAGCACCTGCTTGCCGCGCGGCGCGACCAGGGCAACCTTGCGCCGCGCGTCGTCCATCGGCGACAGCTGCGCGCTGACCAGCATCTTGATGCCGTCGATCTCGAAGGTCGGCACGCCCCAGTCGGTCGGCACCAGCTTGTACAGGCCATTGCCGAAGCGCGAGGCCGGCGCGAAATCCGCGCCGTCCCAGTAGTACACGGTGCGGTCCTTGAGCCGCTCCGGCCACGGATAATCGTGGCCGCGCCACTGCCAGCGACCGGCCTCCAGCCGCACCGCGTCGGTGCCGCGGCCCAGGTCGAGCGAGCCGTTCCAGGCCGCGTCGCCGCGCCGCTGCGCGTCGCGCATGGCGTCCAGCAACGGGCGGGTGAGCAGGGGGCCGGAGTAGTGGGTCATGCGCTGGGAGTGCCGCGGAGCGGCACCGGTGCCGGAAAGGGCGGGCATCGTAACCCGGGCATCGGCGCGCGACGGCGATGGAACTCGCCGCCCGGCCTCCGGTCTGTAGTTGCCACGGTGCACCGCGGGGCTCCCGCCGCGTGCAGGTCTGCGATGGAGAGGCATGCACGATTCCCGCGTCAGCGAACCCCTGTCCCACCGCATCGGCGCCGGGCTGGCGACCGTGGCGATTCTCTGCCTGGCCGGCCGCGTGCTGTGGCAGGTGCCCGAACCCGCCGCGGAGCATCGGCAGCAGCGCCTGCAGGTGCGCTGGCTGGCGCGCGCGGCGGAACCGGCACCGGCGCCGTCGCACTCGTCGCTGCCCGCCATGACCCGGGTGGCGGCGCCCGCCGTTGCGCCCCCGCCGTTCCCGCCCGATGGCCAGCGGCCGCCCGCGCCGACACCGCCACCGGCCGCGTCATCGCCGCCGGTGCCCGCCGTCGGCGCCGCGCGTCGCCTGTACGCCGCCGATGGCGGGATCGCGCTGCCGGACGATGTCGCGGCGCGGGCACGCACCCCGGGCAAGGACGAGCAACTGTTCACCCACCGCGACGAACTGGCGACGGGCGTCGGCGAGCGCGCCACCGCCGGCCTGTTCTCGAAGCGTGCGGCCGGGACCCGGCAGTCACGCAGGGAGAAGTGGCTCTACGGCGAGGACATCCAGCCGGCGCAGGCACGGCGCGCGCCGGATGTGGCATTCAACCCGTCGTTGCACGAGCGCGCGTCCGACCTGGGCAGCGAAGCCACCGGCGATGCCTACAAGGCCGCGCCGATCCGCCATGAGCCGCTGCCCGGCCTGGATGGCGAGGCCAGCCGTCGCATCCGTACCGCCATCGGCGAGCTGGAACGGCGCTACCCGCGCTGCGACGATGCGGTACGCCGGCGCTGGTTCGGCAACGCGCTGCAGCAGCTGGACGCGCTGGAGCGGCTGGAGTACCGCTACCGCCATGGCGCCGACCCGGTCGAGGCCGAGCACACGCTGCCGTCGGCGGCCGACAGCGCCTATGACCTGGCGCGTCGCGCCCTGTGGGATGCGGAGCGACGCATGAAGACCTGCGGCTGAGCGAACCCGCCGGCGTGAGTCATGCCCGGGGCGTGATGGCTGCTCCCGGTTGCCTGCGGATGTCCTGCGCGGTGGCCCTCGCGGCGGGCCGCGACACCGCGCCGCGGCCCACCGGACAGGCCCTCTGGACAGTGCCCGGACGGCCGCGGGTCATTACCGGACAACTTCGCCAACTTCATGTTCCAGAAGGATTTTTGGTGCCGGCGGCTGTCTAGAATCGGCGCTCCTCCACCGCCTGGGATTGCGATGAAGCCGAGCCGCCTGTTGTCGTGCATGTTGTTCCTGGTCACCAGTTTCGGCTGCCACGCCGGGCAGGTCGGCGCCGCCGAGCCGCGGCCCGGCGTGACGCCGGGCTACAGCCACCCGCTGCCGCGCCATGCCCTGGTCGGCTACCTGCACAACTTCGACAACGGCTCGGGGGTGCTGCCGCTGGGCCAGGTGGACGACGCCTGGGACGTGGTCGTGCTGGCGTTCGCCGACGACATGGGCGAGGGCAGGGTCGCGTTCAATCCGGCGCCGGGGCTGGAGCGCACGCGCCTGGTCGCCGACATCGCCGCGCGCCGCGCGCGTGGCGGGATCGTGGCGCTGTCCTTCGGTGGTGAGCTGGGCAAGGTGACGTTGCGCACGCAGCGCGACGAGGACAATTTCGTGCGCACCACCGCGCAGGCCATCGACGCCTACGGGCTCGACGGCATCGATATCGACCTGGAGAAGGTCGCCGGTGTCGTGCACGGCGCACCGGTCACCGGCCACCTGGTCTCCGCGGTCAAGCGCCTGCATGCCATGTACCCCAACCTGTACGTGTCGATGGCGCCGGAGCACCCCTACGTGCAGGGTGGCTGGGTGTCGATGGAGGGCATCTGGGGCGCCTACCTGCCGCTGATCGACGGGCTGCGCGACGAACTGGACCTGCTGCACGTGCAGCTCTACAACAACGGCGGCCTGCCCACCCCCTACCGCGCGGACAGGCTGCCGGCCGGCAGCCTGGACATGATGGTGGGCTCGGCGAAGATGCTGATCGAGGGCTTCGCGCTGGCCGGCGGCAAGGGCCGCTTCCACGGCCTGCGCCCGGACCAGGTGGCGCTGGCCCTGCCCTCCGGCCCGCGCGCGGCCGGCACCGGCTACGCGCCGCCGGCGGCCATCATCCGCGCGTTCGACTGCCTGGCCCGCGGCACCGGCTGCGACACGCTCGAGCCGGCGCGGCCGTATCCGGACTTCCGCGGTGTGATGGCGTGGTCGATCAACTGGGACGTGGCCGACAACGGCGCGTTCTCGGTTCCGGTCGGCACCCACCTGCGCGCGGCGCGCGGCAGCCGCTGACCGCGCGGGCACGCAACCCGCCGCGCGGGGCGTGCGGCCCGGGGCGGTACTCAGTCCGGCGCCGGCCGCAGCCGCAGCGCCGGCACTGGAATGTGGTGCAGCAGCTCGCGCACCACCACCAGCGCGGCGGCGAACCGCGGCTGCGCGGGCAACCCCAGGCTGTGCGCGGGAACGCCGGCCGCCACCCGCGCGAGCCGGTCGAAGACGTTCTCGACGTCGGCGATGGACAGCGTGGCCACCGTGCCGGGGGCCCGTCCACTGGCCGCCCACAGCGGCGCCAGCACCGGGTCGGCGCATTCCAGCAGCCCCGGCGCCGGGTGGCGCAGCGCCGGGATCGCCGGCATCAGCGCATCCTCGACGCACTGGATGGCCTGCTCCAGTGCGCTGGGCTGCGGCGGAAAGGCGTGCAGCCCCGCCGCCAGCAGGTCCGCCAGCGACAGCGGCAGCACCACCGCGGCACCCTGCGGTGGCTGCAGCCGGATCGGGTTTTCCTGCAGGTGCAGTTGCAGATTCATGCATGACTCCGTGGGACGGGCGGCGATCCTGTCGGTGCCGGGTGGTTCCGTGGCCGGCGAGCGTCTATGGTGCCGGGTCCGCAACCGCTGGGATGTACATGGAACGCAGGCATTGGGTGATGGTCGTGGCATTGCTGACCGGGGGCGCGCTCGCGGCCAGCTATCTGTGGCCGCCACGGACGCCCTCGGTAGCGCCGGCCGCCACGCCGCTGGGCTGGCGCGCGCAGGTCGCGCTGCTGGCCGGCGACGGCATCGAAGGCGACAGCGTCGGTTCCGGCATGCACAGCCGCTTCAGCGATCCCTGGGGCGTGGCGATGGACACCGGCGGCACGCTTTACGTGGCCGATGCCGGCGACAACAACCGCATCCTCTACCGCTGGCTGGACGGCGTGTTCCACGTGCTGGCCGGCGGCCGCGAGGGCTTCGCCGACGGGCGCGGGGACGCCGCCGCGTTCAACACGCCCTCCGGGCTGGCGCTGGACCGCCACGGCAACCTGTATGTCGCCGATACCGGCAACCATGCGATCCGCAAGGTCACCGCGCAGGGCGACGTCAGCACACTGGCCGGCGACGGCGTGGCCGGGTTCGCCGATGGCATCGGCCGGCAGGCGCGTTTCGACGGGCCGATGGGCGTGGCGGTGGATGCGCAGGGGCGGGTGTACGTGGCCGACACCTGGAACGACCGCATCCGCGTGATCGAGCCGGACGGCCGGGTGTGGACGCTGGCCGGCGGCGGCCGCCCCGGCTGGGCCGACGGCCAGGGCGAAGCGGCGCGTTTCGATACCCCCACCGACCTCGCGCTCGCCGCCGACGGCACGCTGTGGGTGGCCGACCTGCGCAACGACGCGCTGCGCACCGTCACCGCGGCTGGCCACGTCGCCACGCCGGTGGGTGGGCCCGAGGGCACCCAGGTGCTGTGGGGGCCGATGACGCTGGCGCTCACCCACGACGGCGTGGCCTATGTCGGCGAGCGCATCACCGGCCGCGTGGTGCAGGTCTCGCCCACCGGGCATGTGGTGGCGGTGGCCGGCGATGCGCAGCGCTTCGCGCGCCCGGCGGGCATCGCCCTGGCGCCCGATGGCAGTCTGCTGCTCGGCGATGCCGATGCCTACCGCCTCCATCACCTGCGACTGCCGGTGGCGGGAATGGCGGCGGCCGAAGCGCCGGTCGGGCCTGCGATGGACAACCCGCTGCCGCGCAACGAAGGGCGCTGGCCGCTGGCACCGCAGCTGGGCTGGCACGAAGTGGTCGGCACCCTGGGCGAAGTGCGCGGCAACTTCAGCGGCGAAAGCCGCCACCACCTGCACGGTGGCTTCGACGTCCGCGGCGACGTCGGCCAGACGGTGCTCGCCATCGCCGCGGCCAAGGTCAGCAGCCCGGCGGCGACCTGGAGCCTGGGCGGGCAGGCCGAGGGCCTGTCGCTGGACACCGTCGACTACATCCACATGAAGGTCGGCCGCGACCCGCGCAACCAGCCGCTCGATCCGGCCCGCTTCCAGCTGGTGCACGACGAGGCCGGGCAGCTGCAGCGGGTGCGCGTGCGCCGCGGTACCCGCTTCCACCCCGGCGATGCGCTGGGCAGCATCAACAGCCAGGCCCACGTGCACCTGGCGGTCGGGCCATCCGGTTACGAGCGCAATGCGGTACGGCTGGGCTTCGCTAATTACGCCGACCACGTGCCGCCCCGCATCGACGACATCGCCCTGCTCGACGCCCGCGGCCAGCGCCTGCGCGAAAGCCGCGACGGCCGCCTGCGGGTGCCGCGCGACGCCGGCGGCCTGCAACTGGTGGTCGAGGCCTGGGACCAAGTGGACGGCAACCTGCCGCGCCGCCGCCTCGGCCTGTACGCGCTGGGCTACCAGATCCTCGACGCCGACGGCCGCGCGCTGCCCGGCCACGAACAGCCGCGCATGAACATCGAGTTCAACCGCATGCCGCCGCAGGCGGACGCGGCGAAGGTCGCCTACGCCGAGGACAGCGGCATCACCGTGCACGGCAGCGCGGTGACGCGGTTCCGCTACGTGGTCAGCAATGTGGTGCGCGACGGGCGCCTGGCAGTGGATGCCCTACGGTTGGCCCAGCTGTCACCCGGCGACTATATCTGCCGCATAACCGCAAAAGACTACAGCGGCAACACGGTACATGAAGAGCTTGCAATGACGATAGACGCAGCAGGACAGTAGGCGGTGGGAGAAACGGTGCACATAGGGCTCGCTGCTGCTATCGGCGAATGAACAAGGATGGTTCATTTTCCATGGATGCCCATCAATGCCCTCCGGGCGTGGGAGATGGAAAGTGTGTGATCCGGTAGGTCTGCGCATGGTGCTGGATGACCTCCGGGATGTCGGGCAGCCTTCGACGATGTGGGTTCAGACCCGGTGCCGGCCGCTGGGTTGGTCTCATTGCTGATGTGTGCTGGGGCGCAGCGCGAACAAGGCCGGGCTGTCCGGGCCTTCCTCAGCCAGTGACGCAAGGCCGGCCGCACCCCGCCTGGGTAAATTGGAGCCGCCGTCGTTGCATTCACCGCGTCCCAGGTGGACGGTCGACCGCTGCTGGCTGGCTTCCAGCCATCGTCGTGGCCGTGGGCCTGATCCAGGCTCTGGCGATTGCACGACAGCAGGCTTGGACCACCCGGCGTGGGGAGGTGGAGCTCGCTTGCCTGTTTGACGAGGAGCTGGTCTGCTGCACCGCGTCCGCGCCCAACCGGGATGGCGTAAGCCCAAGAGGGGGCGGCACACCCCTCCCACCGTCGGGTAGTACCTCGGCGATGCCGACCGCCCGGAGTAGATCGCCATTGTCCGGCCACTGTCCCCGGGCTTTGCGACACCACCACCTGGTGGACTTCCAGGCCGTACGGCATGAACTTCGTATGTCGAGCCTCGCAGCAATGCAGGACGCTGAGGGTTGCACATAGATCCGGGGCATAAAAGAACCCGGCACGTGGCCGGGTTCAAGTACTGCACTTGGAGATGATGGCAATCAGAAATCGTAGCGGAGGCCAAGCCGCATATAGCGCGGCGTCGAATAGCTGATCACGCGGTTGGTCGAATGGTATGGGTTGCCGACAGAGCCGATTTCGCCGTACTCGATGTAGTTCTGTGCCGTCTGGGAGTTGGTCACGTTGAACACATCAAGCGACAGTTCCAGCTTGTTGTTCAGGAACGACGGACGGTAGGCCACACCCATGTCCAGACGTCCCACCCACGGCGTGGTACCGGCCGAGCCGCGCGGCATGACCTTGCCATTGCAGTAGCGGTAATAGGGACCCGAATACTCAACGGTTTCGCTGAATTCGCCATCCGGATCCGGACCGGCGTAGATGCCAGTGCAGTTCTTCGGGCGACCGGACATCAAGGTGAAGGTGCTGGAGAAGCGCCACTCATCGTTGAGCTGGTAGTAGCCGAAGGACTTGAGGTAGTGGCGACGGTCGTTGGGCAAGTTGCCGTTCGCATGGAACATCATCTCCGGGTGGTCCCAGTCCATCGTCTGCGACACATCGCCCTGCGCTACGTCGGACTTCAGCTGGCCCTCGGCATTGCCGTAGTTGTGCGACCAGGTGTAGTCGATCTTGCCGTAGAACTTGCCGTCGAAGGAATGCTCCAGGAACAGCCCGATACCCTGGTAACGGCGCTTGAGCTTCGGGAATCCGAGCTGCTGGGCCGACAGGGGCACGGTGATCAGATTGCCGGTGCCGTCATCCAGTTGGAACGTATTGCCTACCCCGGGGTTGAACAGGCGGCAGCCACCCAGGCCATCGCCCAGCGCCTCGGCGACGCTTTCGGAGTAGCCGTTCTCGATGGCCCAGTAGTAGGCCGGGCGCCAATCGCACATGTCATCGATTGCGCTCTTGAGGTCCCGGAACATGTAACGCGCACCGAAGGTGAGTGATTCGCCCAGTTGCTTCTCGAAGCCAAGAACGAACTCATCCTGGTAGTGGGATTTCAGCCCCTTGGCTGCAACCGAGGCCGGATCCGGTGCTTGCCCATACTCGTTGTTGGAGGAGAACGGGCCGTTGCCCAGGGCCGTGGTGCCCAGGGGGGCGCCGGTATTCGGATCGATACCGGTGAAGGAGAAGTACTCCATCGTATACGTCGAACCGGCGGCACCGCGCAGCGCGACATTGTTCGGCATCGCCAGGTGGTAGCGGCCGGCATTGGCGAAGACCTTCAAGGACGAGTCGCCGAAGACATCCCAGGTGGCGCCGATGCGGGGAGCCCACTGATTCTTCTGCTCCACATAGACGATGCCATCGGCATTGAAGTTCTGGAAGCTCTCATTGCGCAGGCCCAGTGACAACAGCCAGTTGTCGGTGACCTGCCAGCGGTCTTCCAGATAGAAGGCCTTCTGCTCGACCTTGAAGGTACCGCCGTTGGCATAGACGTACTTGACCACGTAGTCGCCGTTGCCACCGGGGCCACGGGCGCCACCGCTGCCGGGGATCGTTTCGTTGGCATTGGCCGCGCCTACCGAGTTGTAGATCCAGCGGTACCCCGGCCCCGACGTCACTTCGCCCGCGCGTGATTCGGAGTTCTGCACGTCATAGCCACCACGCAGGGTGTGATTGCCCAAACGCCATTCCAGATCGATGCGATAGCCGTCGGTCTTGTCGTAGGCATCCGGGAAGCTGAGCTGGTCGAATGCACCAAAGCGGACCGGGTTGGATACGTTGCGGGAGTCGCTGACATACACCACGCTCGGGTCGTAACCCCACGGCTTGGCGATATGGTCCTGTTCCTGTTCGCCATACAGTGCGGTCAGGGTCAGGCTGTCGGTCAGGTAGCCGGTGTACTTCCCGATGTACAGCTCGCCGCCGTCTTCGTAGTAGTAACCACTGTTCTTGACGTTCCCGGGGTTGAATACATTCGACCCGGTGTAGTTGTAGGCGTAGGCACTCATCGTCTGCTTGGTCACATCGGAGATACCGGTGAACTCAAGCAGGTGGTTGTCGTTGATGTACCAATCCAGTTTCGCCAGCCAGCGGGGAACCTCGTAGTTGCGCTTCTGATAGCCGGTGCCGGTATTGGATCGGGTGGAGACCGTGGTCCTGTCCTGGTCCTCAAATTCCGCGCCGGCATAGAAGAACAGCCGGTCCTTGATGATCGGGCCGCTCGCGTACGCGCCGTAGGTCAGAGAGTCGGTGGTCTGATCGCTCAGGTGCTGATAGATCAGGCCGTCGGTATTGGGGAGCTTGCCCGTACTGGGGTAGTAGATGTTGCGCGAGTGCGCGCGGAAATCCTTCGGAGTCCAGACCAGTTGGGCGCCGGCCTTGAAGTCATTGGTACCGCTCTTGGTGATTATGTTGACCACGCCGCCCGTTGCGCGGCCGAACTCCGAGCCATAGCCGCCGGTGATGACCTGGTACTGGCCGATGGCGTCGAACGGCAAAGTGGTGGAGCCGAGGTTGGTAAGCGGGTTGGTGACAGCGTAGCCGTTGATGTAGAAGGCATTCTCCGATGCTGCCGAACCGCTGAACGAGGAAACGTTACCGTAGCGTGAGTCAGCGGCGACGACGCCTGGCGCGAGCATGGCCAAGGCGTTGATGTTGCGGCCGATTGACATCTTCGATATCTGCTCGGCGGTGAACACCTGGCGGCTGTCGGTTGCAGAGACGTCGATTGGCGACATGGCGCTGGCACGCACTTCGATGCGATCCATGTCCGTGGCGCTGCCGCCAGCGGCGGCAAAGGAAACCTCACTACCCGCGCCCAGTTGCACCAGCACATCTGACTTGGAGGCTACAACTTCGCCGTCCTTTTTCAGGATCACCTCGTACTTGCCAACAGGCAAGGCCGAGGCGCTGTAGCGACCGTTGTTGTCTACACGGATCTCGCGCGTCAGCCCGGTTTCGACATTGCGGATGGTGACGGTAGCGCCCGGCTGGCCGCCGGCACCAAAGATCGAGCCTGAAGCATTGGATTGGGCGTAGGCGCCGCCGGCGATGCAAAGGCTCAAGGCCGCGCTCAACGCGGCGCGTTGGATCGTCTTGCGTTTGACCATTTCTCTCTCCAGTGGAAGTCCTTGGCGGAAACTAGAAGATGAACAGAAGTCGAATGCCAAGTGAGCCGACCATAACTCCCCACTGCCGGAAAGTTAACGATTTATGACTGATTTTTCCGGGCGAATTTTTTTTCCTTTTGTTTTTCAATTAGTTACAAGTAAACCCATCTTCGGTATTGTGACTTTTCTCACTGTTTATTGTGCGTTTGCTTTCTTCTGAAAGTGTCTGGGCCTTTGTTGGCACGGTACTTGCCGGGCCTGGCAGGGTGCGGACGCCCGGCCCAGAGGTGGCCAGCGGCCGGTGCGCTCACCCCAGCCGCATCCGCTCGGCCTGCAGGTCATCCACCGCGCGCACTTCGATGCTGCCGTAGGCCGCCCACGGGAACTGCGCGGCGATGCGCATGGCCTCCTCCGCGTCGGCGGCTTCGATCAGGTTGAACCCGGCCAGGATTTCCCGGGTCTCGGCGAACGGGCCGTCGGTGATCCGCGGCTGGCCGTCGCGGATGCGCAGGGTCCGCGCGGTCGCCGGCGGCTGCAGCTTCTGCGACATCAGCACGGTGCCCTGTGCCTGCAGTGCGTCGGCATGGCGCAGGCATTCGCGCATCTGCGCGTCGTAGGCAGGTTGCGGCAGCGCCTCCAGCAGCGCCGGGTCGATATGGATCAACAGCAGGAATTTCATGGCCGGGTCCTGTCGGGAGCAGAGGGCCATGATGGCGCAGGGTGAAGGGTACGTCGCAACCATGAACGTGTTCATGAAAAACATCGCCGGTGTTGTCGATTCCGTCGGCGCGGGTTCGTCGTACCGGATGTGAAGCGGATCATCCGGTCCGCAACCGGAAGGGCATGGACATGAAAGTAATGGTGATCGTGAAGGCGACGGCGGAGACCGAGGCCGGGGTAATGCCGACCGAGGCCGAGCTGGCGGCGATGGGGGCCTACAACGAGCGACTGGTGGAGGCCGGCATCATGCTGGCCGGCGAAGGCCTGCACCCGAGCCGGCGCGGCGCGCGGGTGCGCTTCGATGGCGCCCGGCGGCAGGTCGTCGACGGCCCGTTCGCCGAGACCCGGGAGCTGATCGCCGGCTTCTGGCTGTGGCAGGTCCGTTCCCTGGACGAGGCCGTGGAGTGGCTCAGCCGCGCCCCGTTCGACGCCGACGGCACCGCGCCCGTGGAAGTGGAGATTCGCCCGGTGTTCGAGGCCGAGGACTTCGGCGAGGCCTTCACCCCGGAACTGCGCGCGCAGGAGCAACGTCTGCGCGAGCGCA
Source organism: Stenotrophomonas sp. Steno-Z10-HUANG (assembly GCF_056393075.1). Lineage (NCBI taxonomy): Bacteria > Pseudomonadati > Pseudomonadota > Gammaproteobacteria > Lysobacterales > Lysobacteraceae > Stenotrophomonas > Stenotrophomonas sp. Steno-Z10-HUANG. The sequence goes on along the minus strand of NZ_JBWJPA010000006.1, from coordinate 96,846 downwards.
TCGAACGCAACGACTGATCCGACCGCGAGGAGACATGCGATGAAACTGATTCCTTTCCTGGGCTTCAATGGCGACACCCACGACGCCATGGCCTTCTACGCCCGGGCACTGGGCGGCAAGGTGGTGTCGGAGATGAAATACGCCGACATGCCGCCCGGCCCCGACATGGACGGTGAGGCCTGCGGTGGGTACACCCCGCAGCCGGACCACGTCGCGCACTGCCAGGTGGAGGCGGGCGGTGCGATCCTGATGGCCGCCGACGGCCCGCCTGCCCAGGGGCCGTGCGCCACCACCATCAACGTCGACGTGGACAGCGTGGAGGAAGCCGAGCGCGTGTTCGCGGCGCTGGCCGAAGGCGGCCAGGTGCAGATGCCGCTGGCCGAGACCTTCTGGGCCAAACGCTGGGGCATGCTGGTGGACCGCTACGGCAAGCCGTGGATGGTCAACTGCATGAAGCCGATGGACGGGGCGCACTGACGATGGCCCCGCCGCAGATGATCTTCGTCAACCTGCCGGTGCGCGACCTGGAGGCGTCCCGGACGTTCTTCGCCGCGCTCGGCTACACCTTCAACCCGCAGTTCACCAACCAGGACGCGGCCTGCATGGTCGTCAGCGACAGCATCTTCGTGATGCTGCTGGTGGAGCCGTTCTTCCAGGGCTTCACGCCCCGGCCGCTGTGCGACGCGCGCAGCCACACCGAAGTCATCACCTGCCTGTCGGCACCCAGCCGCGCGGCGGTGGATACGCTGGTCGACAAGGCGCTGGCCGCAGGCGCAAGCGAACCGATGCCGGCACGCGACTATGGCTTCATGTACCAGCGCGGCTTCCAGGACCTGGACGGCCACCTCTGGGAGATCGCGTACATGGACGGCGCGCCGGGCTGATCCAGCGGCGGCCGGGCCCCGGCGCGGCCGCTTCCGTACCTGCTGCAGCGAGGAGAGGACGATGAGCTACGTGGATGGTTTCGTTTTACCGGTGCCGCAGGCGCGGCTGGCCGAGTACCGGCGCATGGCGCGCCTGGGTGCCAGGGTGTGGAAGGAACATGGTGCGCTGGCCTACGTGGAAGCGGTCGCCGACGACGTCAAGCCGGGCAGGCACACCTCGTTCCCGCAGGCGGTCAAGCTCAAGCCGGACGAGGTGGTGGTGTTCGCCTACATCGTCTACCGCTCGCGCGCGCACCGCGACCGGGTCAACGCCCGTGCCATGGCCGATCCGCGCCTGGCCGGCATGGATGCCAAGAGCGTGCCGTTCGACGGCAAACGCATGTTCTGGGGCGGGTTCAAGGCCTTCGTCGAGGCGTGACCCACGGCGCGCGCGCTTGCGCGCACCGTGGCGCGATGGTGTGATCGCGGGCGGATGGATACCCGCGAGATACAGCGCAGGCTCGACACGGTGTGGCGCATGGAGTCGCCGCGCCTGATCGCGCGCCTGGCGCGGATGCTGGGCGACCTGGACAGCGCCGAGGAGCTGGCCCAGGACGCGCTGGTCGCCGCGCTCGAGCACTGGCCGCGGCAGGGCGTGCCCGACAACCCCGCCGCGTGGCTGATGACCACCGCCCAGCGGCGGGCGATCGACCTGCTGCGCCAGCGCCGCCTGCAGGCCGGCAAGCACGAGGCGATGGCGCATGAGCCGGACCACCAGGGGAGCGTCGTGCGTGACCACGAGCGCGAAGTGGAAGACGACATCGGCGACGACCTGCTGCGGCTGCTGTTCGTCGCCTGCCACCCGGTGCTGCCGGCCGACGCCCGGGTGGCGCTGACCCTGCGCCTGCTGTGTGGCCTGAGCACGGCCGAGATCGCGCGCGCGTTCCTGCTGCCGGAGCCGACCGTCGCCCAGCGCATCGTCCGTGCCAAGCGCACCCTGGCCGAACGCGGCATCGCCTTCGAGGTGCCGCGGCGGCAGGCGTTGCCGCGACGCCTGCGTTCGGTGCTGGAGGTGCTCTACCTGGTCTTCAACGAGGGCTATGCCGCCAGCCAGGGCGAGGACTGGATGCGCCCGGCACTGTGCGGCGAGGCGCTGCGCCTGGGCCGGGTGCTGGCCGGGCTGATGCCCGGCTCGGCAGCGGTGCTGGGGCTGCTGGCGCTGATGGAACTGCAGGCGTCGCGGATGAATGCGCGCACCGATGCCGACGGCGCGGCGGTGCTGTTGATGGAGCAGGACCGCGGCCGCTGGGACTGGCTGCAGATCGGCCGCGGCCTGGCCCTGCTGGAGCAGGCGCAGGCACTGGGCGGCGAGGCGGACGCCTATGTGCTGCAGGCGGCCATCGCCGGCTGCCATGCGCGGGCGCGCCGCGCCGACCAGACCGACTGGGCGCGCATCGCGGCGTTGTATGGGCGCCTGGCGGCGGTCATGCCGTCGCCGGTGGTCGAACTCAACCGCACGGTGGCGGTGGCGCGCGCGCAGGGCGCGCAGGCCGCCTGGCCGCTGCTCGAGGCCCTGCAGCAGGACCGCCGGCTGGCGGACTATGCGCCGCTGCAGGCGGTGCGCGGCGATCTGCTCGAACACCTGGGCCGGCGCGACGAGGCCCGCACCGCGTTCGAGCGCGCCGCCGACCTGAGCGGCAACGCCCGCGAACGCGCGGCGCTGCGGGCACGCGCGGCGAACCTGTAGCCGCGCGTGCCAGCACCCGGTCCGTAGCCGGGCTCGCCCGACACGGGCTTCGCCGGGAAGGCCTCATGCGGGGCGAGCCCCGCATCTACGCGATCCGGCGCGCCATCGCATGATGCTCAACGTCCCATGCGGGGCAAGCCCCGCATCTACGGTCCGGCCGCCGTCGCGTGATGCTCACCGCCGCATGCGGGGCGAGCCCCGCATCTACGGGCAGGCGCGCCATCGCGTGATTGTCACCGCCGCATGCGGGGCAAGCCCCGCATCTACTGGCCCCATGCGTTCCGGCACTGCCCGCGCCGTCGTGGTGCTGGCTACACTGCGGTGGTTGTTCGACCCATTGGAGATGGATGTGAAGCGAATCGTGATCAGCCTGCTGGCAATGTCGGTATCCAGCGCATTGATGGCCGCGCCGCCGAAGTTCGACGGCGCGCGGATTTCCGCCGACGTGAAGGAACTGGCCTCCGACGCCTATGAGGGCCGCTCCCCGGCCACCGCCGGCGAGGCGAAGACCATCGCCTACCTGAGCCGCCAGTTCGCCGAGGCCGGACTGCAGCCCGGCGGCGACCTGCAGGACGGCAAGCGCCTGTGGACCCAGGCGGTGCCGCTGCTCAAGGGCGATATCGTCGGCACGCCGCGGCTGTCGCTGTCCAGCAAGGGCACCTCGCAGGCGCTGACCCAGGGCCGCGAGATCGCGGTGCGCGCGGCGATGAACGGCGCCAGCGCGGTCGCGATCAAGGACGCGCCGCTGGTGTTCGTCGGCTACGGGGTCAAGGCGCCGGAGCGCAACTGGGACGATTTCAAGGGCGTGGACCTGAAGGGCAAGATCGCCGTGGTGCTGATCAACGACCCGGACTTCGAGACCGGGACCGGCGACTTCGACGGCAAGGGCATGACCTACTACGGCCGCTGGACCTACAAGTACGAGGAAGGCGCGCGCCAGGGCGCCGCGGGCGTGCTGATCGTGCACGAGACCGCGCCGGCGTCCTATGGCTGGGCGACGGTGGCCGGTTCCAACACCAACACCATGTTCGACGTGGTGCGCGACGATCCGGCCGCGGCGCATCCGCCGCTGGAAGGCTGGATCCAGCGCGACCTGGCGGTGGACCTGTTCAAGCGCGCCGGCCTGGATTTCGAGGCGCTCAAGAAGCAGGCGCAGTCGCGCGATTTCCGCCCGGTGGAACTGAAGGGCGAGGCGTTCTCGGCCGACTACGCGGTCAAGACCGAGGTCATCACCTCGCACAACGTGGTCGCGCGCCTGGAAGGCAGCAGCCACCCGGACGAGACCGTGCTCTATTCGGCGCACTGGGACCACATCGGCGTCGGTGAGCCGGACGCGCGCGGCGACCGCATCTTCAACGGCGCGCTGGACAACGCCAGCGGCACCGCGGCACTGCTGGAGCTGGCCCGCGGCTTCGCCAAGGCGCCGCGCCCGCAGCGCTCGGTGGTGTTCCTGGCGGTGACCGCCGAGGAAAAGGGCCTGCTGGGGTCGGAGTACTACGCCAGCCACCCGCTGTACCCGCTGGGCAAGACCGTCGCGCTGATCAACATGGACGGCATGGCGCCGTTCGGCCCGTCGCGCGACTTCGGCATCTACGGCTCGGCGCGCTTCGAACTGCTGGACCAGCTCAAGGACGTGGCCAAGGGCTGGGACATCCGCTACACCCCGGACCCGAAGCCGGAAGCCGGCCTGTTCTTCCGCTCCGACCACTTCCCGTTCGCCAAGCGCGGCGTGCCGGCGCTGTCGTACTCGGCCGGGCAGGACTGGATCGACGGCGGCGTGGCGGCGGGCAAGAAGGCCTCGGACGACTACACCGCCAGGCGCTACCACCAGCAGGGCGACGAATGGCAGCCGGACTGGACCTTCGCCGGCGCCGCGCGCGACCTGGAAGTGGTCTACACGCTCGGCGAGCAGCTGGCCAATTCGCGTGCCTGGCCGAACTGGAGCGCCGGCGAACCGTTCCGCGCGGTCCGCGACGCCAGCGCCGACGAGCGCCGCTGAACCCGCCCGGCGGCGCCCATCCGGCCCGGATGGACGCCGCCTGTGTCCGGACGCCGCCCCGCAACGGGCGGCGTCCGCGTTTCCGCCCGCCGGTTCCAGCCGCCGGCACCCGTGTTCGTTCCCCCGATTCCCGTCTTCGTCGCAGGGCGCTTGTGCATGGCGGCCCAGCGCCTATGCTCGCCACCACTGTCCAGCCGGGAACACCGCCGCCATGATCGCCAGCCTGTGGTTCTGCTTCCGCATCCTCGTGGCCTGGGCGCTGGCGTTGATCGTGCTGGGCATCATATGGGCGCAGGTCTTCGGCGACCCCGGCGCGATATTCGCGTTGCTGGTGATCGGCGTGCTGGCGATGGCGGCGATCAGTGCCGCCAGCCATCTGCACCGGGTCAAGCTGACGGCGGGCCGCCTGGACCACGACAGCCTGTCCAGCCGCCAGCGGCGCCAGATCGAACTGCCGTTCGATGCCGGGCAGGCGTTCGCGCTGGTCGAGTCGGTGATCGCGGGGCTGCCGCGCGTCACCGATATCGAAAGCTCGCCCGGCAGCCTGCAGCTGCGCGCCAAGCTCGTGCGCGTGGACCCCTACAACATGAGCCCGCCTTCGCGCTGGAACCCGCGGTCGTGGCTGGCGATCAAGCGCAACCAGGTGTCGGCGACGGTGACGCCCGGCCAGGGCACCAGCAGCGTCTCCCTGCTGTTCGAGCCCGAGGCCGGCGCCTGGGCCGACCTGCTGATACCGGACGAGGGCAGCAACCGCGAGAACGCCGAGGCGGTCAGCCGCGCGATGCGCCGGCGCGTGGCCGAGCTGCGCCGCGACGAACGCGAGACGGCCGAGCGCACCGAGGCGGAGAAGGAACTGAGCGTGGCGCGGTTGAACCTGCTGCATGCGCAGGTCGAACCGCACTTCCTCTACAACACCCTGGCCAACGCGCAGGTGCTGACCCGCACCGATCCCGAACGCGCCGAACGCATGCTCGGCCACCTGATCCAGTACCTGCGCAGCTCGCTGCCGGGCATCGACCAGTCGCTGTCGACCCTGGGGCAGGAGCTGGAGCGGGTGCAGGCCTACCTGGAAATCCTGCGCATCCGCATGGGCGCGCGGCTGGCGGTGCGGATCGACGTGCCCGAAGCGCTGCAGGACGTGGTGCTGCCGTCGATGGCGCTGCAGACGCTGGTGGAGAACGCGATCAAGCACGGGCTGGAACCCAAGCCCGGTGGCGGCACGATCTGGGTGCTGGCGCGCGAGGCCGATGGCCAGGTCCACCTCACCGTGGCCGACGACGGCCAGGGCGTCGGTGGCAGCGGCGGCGGCACCGGCATCGGCCTGAAGAACCTGCGCGAGCGGCTGCGGCTGGGCTGCGGGGCGCAGGCCGGCTTCGCCCTGGTCTCCAACTTCCCCAGTGGCGCGGCGGCCACGATCACCCTGCCGCGCAGGCCGCCCACGGCACAGGCCGCGGCGGCCGCCGCCATCCAGGTACCGGAGCTGCCCCATGCAACTTGATGCCCTGGTCGCCGAGGACGAGCCGCTGCTGCGCCAGGCGCTGGTGGCGCAGCTGCAGCGGCTGTGGCCGGAACTGCGCGTCGCCGCCGAATGCGAGGATGGCGCCGCCGCGCTGGAGGTGCTGGAAACGCTGCGGCCGGACCTGGCGTTCCTCGACATCCGCATGCCCGGCGTCACCGGCATCGACGTCGCCCGCGCGCTGGAAACGCTCAGCCCCCGCACCCAGGTGGTGTTCATCACCGCCTACGACCAGTACGCGATCGATGCCTTCGAGCGCGGCGCGGTCGATTACCTGCTCAAGCCGGTGGCCGACGAACGCCTGCTGGCCACGCGCCAGCGGGTGCTCGCGCGGCTGCAGGCCGGTGCGCCGGACCGGCGCCTGCTGGACCAGTTGCTGGAACAGCTGGCGCGGCAGCCGGCCGCCAGGACCAGTGCGCCGCCGCCGGCATGGATCACCGCCAGCAACGGCCGCGAGACGCGGCTGGTGCTGCTGGAGGACGTGCTGTATTTCCGCGCCGACAGCAAGTACACCGCGGTCGTGACCGCCGACGAGGAACTGCTGCTGCGCAGCTCGCTGCGCGAGCTGGCACAGGTGCTGGACCCGCAGTGCTTCCGCCAGGTGCACCGCTCCACCATCGTCAACATGAAAGCGGTCGCGGCAGTGAGCCGCGACGACAGCGGCCGTGGCGTGCTGCGGCTGAAGGTGCGCAGCGAGACGCTGGTGGTCAGCCAACCGTTCATGAGCCTGTTCCGCGGCATGTAAGCCCCGTCCGCGGCCCGTACAAGGAGAAGTGCCATGCAGTACCTGACGTTCCTGCTCGGCAGCCTGCTGGCGATGCTGGGCTACCGCGAACCCCAGGGCCAGACCTCGATCGTCCGCGTCAGCGGCGAGCAGGCCGTGCTCAGCCGCACCACGGTGTCCGGCGACCATGCCCGCTTCCAGTGCCTGCAGAGCCAGAGCGGCAACTGCTTCTACCGGCTCTACCGCGAGCACTGCTGCGACCAGGCGGGCGGGGAGCTGTGCCAGCGGCAGGCGCTGGGCGATTTCAGCCTAGTGGTGGGCGGGGTGCGCGACGTGCAGGGCCTGCCGCATGGCTTCGGCCAGCAGGTGCGGGCCCACAACGCGCAACGCCGCGACTGAGCGCGGCGTCGCGGGAGCGAGGCAGCGGCAGCGGGGGTCAGAACGCCGGTTGCAGGCGCAGCCCGTCGTCGCCGATGTGGTTGAGCTTGCCGACCAGTTCGGAGTGCTGCCGCATGCGGCCCAGCTCGCGCATGATGCGGATGTCCTCGTGGCGCAGTTCGCGGCGGGCCGCCACCGCCTGCTTGTAGTCGAGCACTTCGGGGTAGTGCTGGGCCATCTCCAGCGCTTCGGCCACGGTTTCCACGCTGTCGGCGTCGGAACTGATGCGGGCGCGGCTGTTGAACGCCTTCATCCAGCGCTCGAAGCCGGCGGTGTGGTCGAACATGTTGGCCATGAACCAGATCACGAACAGGATCGACACCCACGAGCCGAACACGATCACCACGCGGGTGAAGGTGATATGGAAATCATCGCGCCACAGGTAGTTGGTGATCAGCCCCAGGATCAACAGCGAGGACGCCTGCCAGAGCACGATGGACGCCATCAGCCACTGGCACTTGGCCTTGGCCAGCACCGACACCTCGTCGCGTATCTGTTCGTCGCTGAGGTTCTTCCAGTGTTCGACCTGTTTCTCGAACGGACTGCGGTACAGCTCATTGTCCTGCAACAACAAACCCAAACCCTTGAACAACGCGATCATGTGGAGCTCCTTGCAGATACTGGCTGGAACGAGCGACGGATACGGCGTGGAACGATCTGGCGGCTCCAGTTCTAGCACTTTCGCGCCGCTTGGCAATGGGCGCGATGCGATGACGCCGCCGCGCGGCCGTGGACCGGCGTACGCCCGGCCCCGGAGTTTTGCGGTGCGTCATCGTGCAAGTGGCGGAATCGAAAATCGAAAGGGCAGCGGCATGCTGCGGACGCACATGCGGCGCGGCCGGGCCGGTCGCGGCCATTGCCCGGGCGGGCCGGCCGTCGCGCCGTGGCCGCTGCCGGCGGCGTGCGCGGCCGTTCCACTACGATGTACCGCATGTCGCTCCTGTCCACGCCCGTGTCCTCGGTGGTCACCGCGCAGATCCGGCGCTGGGTGCTCGACGCCTTCCCGCGCGAACCCAGCGGCATCGATTACGACGCGCCGGCCGGCGACCCGGGCTGGTTCGGCCCCGACAGCGTGACCTGGCGCATCCATTCCGAATTCCCGGGCATGCTCGCCGGCGGCCTGTGCGCGCTGATGCTGCAACTGCTGCACCCGCGCGCGCTGGCCGGCGTCTACGACCACTCCAATTTCCGCCACGACCTGGTCGGGCGGCTGCGCCGCACCACCGCGTTCGTCGCCGGCACCAGCTACGCGCCGGCGGCCGCGGCCCAGGCACTGGTCGACCGGGTCCGGCGCATCCATGCAGGCGTCACCGGGACCTTGCCCGATGGCCGCGCGTATGCCGCCGACGATCCGGAACTGCTCACCTGGGTACACGTCACCGAGGCCTATGGTTTCCTCGAAGGTTGCCGCCGCTATTGCCGCCAGGTGCCGGCAGCCATCGCCGACCGCTATTACGCCGAATACCGGCGCGTGGCCGAGGCACTGGGCGCGCGCGCGGTGCCGGCCAGCCAGGCGCAGGTGCGCGCGTACTTCGCCGCGCAGCAGCCGCAGCTGCGCATGGATGCGCGTTCGCGCGAGGTGCTGGCGGTGCTCGAGGGCGTACGCCTGCCGGTGCCGTTGCCGGGGGCCTCGCGCGACCTGTTCCTGTCCGCGGGTGCGGCGCTGTTGCCCGACTGGGCACCGCCACTGCTCGGGCGCCGCCGCGGCCAGCAGCTGCGCGCGGCGCTGGCCGCGCGCCTGCTGCGCGGGTCGGCGCCGTTGTTCCGCGCCGCGCTGGGCGATGGCATCGCCGCGCGCGCCTGCCGGCGCATGGGCCGCGACCCGCAGCTACTGCTGCACTGGCCGCCGTGACTCCGGAACACCAGGGTCAGGCGCGGATCGCCGCGCGCACGCGCAGGCGCCGTGCCGCGCCGCGCCCGGCGGGCGGCGCGGCGTCACCAGACCTTGACCCGCTTGTCCGGGGCCAGGTACAGCGCCTGGCCTTGCTCCACCCCGAACGCCGGATACCACGCATCGAGATTGCGCACGGTCAGTGCGCGGAACTGGCCCGGCGCGTGCACGTTGGTCAACAGCGAGTTGCGCAGCGCCTGTTCGCGCATCTTGCTGCGCCAGGCCTGGGCGAAGCCGAGGAAGAAGCGCTGGTCCGGGGTGAAGCCCTCCAGGTCCTGCGCCGGCTTGCCCTGCCGCGCCAGGCGGTAGGCGTCGTACGCGGTCGCCAGCCCGGCCACGTCGGCGATGTTCTCGCCCAGGGTCAGGCGGCCATTGACGTGCACCCCCGGAAACGGCGCGTAACCGCTGAACTGCGCGGCCAGCGCGTCGCCGGCGGCGTTGAACCGCTTCAGGTCTTCGGCCGTCCACCAGTTGTGCAGCCTGCCGGTCTCGTCGAACAGCGCGCCGGCGTTGTCGAAGCCGTGGCTGATCTCATGGCCGATCACCGCGCCGATGGCGCCGTAGTTCACCGCGTCGTCGGCCGCGGGGTCGAAGAACGGCGGCTGCAGGATCGCGGCCGGGAACACCAGCCGGTTCTCCAGCGGCACGTTCATCGCGTTGATGGTCTGCGGCAGCATCGCCCATTCGCCGTGGTCCACCGGCTGGCCGAGCTTGGCGATGTTACGCCGGTACTCGAACAGCGCCGCGCGCTGCGCGTTGCCCAGCGCGTCGTCGCGCTTCACTTCCAGCGCGCCGTAGTCGCGCCACTTGTCCGGGTAGCCCATGCCCACCTTGAGCCCGGCGACCTTGGCCTTGGCATGCGCCTTGGTCTCCGGCGACATCCACTGCAGCGCGTCGATGCGCCTGGCGAAGGCGGCGATGATGTTCCTGGCCATCTCGTCGGCGCGCGCCTTGGTGACGGCGTCGAAATGACGCGCGACGTAGAGCTTGCCGACCGCCTCGCCAAGGGCGTTGTTGGTCTCGTCGACGGCGCGCTTCCAGCGCTCGCTCTGTTGCGGGGTGCCGCTCATCGCGGTGCCGTGGAAGGCGAAGTGCGCATCGGCGAATGCCTTGGGCAGGTACGGCGCGGCCTCGTCCAGGGCGCGGAACGCGAGGTATTCCTTCCATGTGTCCAGCGGTTCGCTGGCGACCAGCCTGGACAACCCGGCTACCGCCCGTGGCTGCCAGACGATGAAATCCTGCTGCGCCGACAGGCCGGCCGCGTCCAGGAACGCCGCCCAGTCCAGGCCCGGCGCCTTCGCCGCCAGCTCGGACTGTTTCCAGGCATTGGCGCCCTTTTCGACGTCGTTGGTTTCTTCCTGGGTGGCGTGCACGCGCGCGATCCGCGTTTCCAGCGCGACGATGCGCGCGGCCTTGGCCGCGGCGGCGCTGTCGCCGGACAGTTCCAGCAACCGCGCGACGTAGCCCTCGTAGGCCTTGCGCAGCTCGGCCATGCGGCCGCCTTGCAGGTAGAAGTCGCGGTCGGGCATGCCCAGCCCGCCCTGCACCAGGTAGGGCACGTTGCGGTCCGGCTGCAGCAGGTCCACCGACACCCACAGGCCGAACAGGTGCGGGGTGTAGAAATGGGTGGCGTTGAGCAGGTCGACATCGGCGCGCAGGCTGGCGCCCAGTGCCCGCGCCAGCGCCTGGCGGTCGCCGATGCCGGCGATGGCCTGCAGCTGCGGCTGCAGCGGTGCCACGCCGCGCGCCTCGATGGTGGCCTCGTCCATGAACGCGGCGTAGTAGTCGCCGATCCTGCGCGCCTCGCCGTCGCTGGCGCGCGTGGCTTCTTCCAGGATCGCGCGGGTGTCGCCCAGGGTCTTCTCGTAGATGATGTTGAAGCTGCCGTAGCTGGAACGGTCGGCCGGGATCGTGGTGCGCTGCACCCACTGGCCGTTGGCGAAATCGAAGAAGTTGTCGCCGGCGGCCACGCTGCGGTCCATGCCGGAGACGTCGAAGCCGAAACTGCCCAGTTGCGGCCGGGCGCTGGCAACCGGGGTGGCGGTGGCGGCAGCGTCGCCGGTGGGAGCCTCGCCGCCGCCGCAGCCGCCCAGTGACAGCGCGGCCCCGAGAGCGAGTGCGAGGATCGAACGTTGCAGGGCCATGGCGGTTCCGGAATCTGGGATGGAGTGCGCAGTCTAGTGCCGCACCCGCGCCCGCGCCTTGCCGATTGCGGTACTTCTGGCATGCCGACTCTTCCCGTCCGGGGCGTTTGTACTGCATGCTGTGGAACGGACATCGACAGCGACTTCCGGGGAGGACGGAAGTCGCGTTGCGTGCGTGCGGCGCGGCGCGAACCAGGCGGCCGGCCGCGTGCGGCCGGCGGTTTCCGATGGCGCAGGGGACAACGAGCGAGACCATGCACGCACAGCGAATGCCGACGCAGGGAAGATGCGGGTGCCCCGGGGCATGAGCCAGCCGTTGCGCCAGGTCGTCGTGTTCGGTGCCGTGATCGCGCTGTTGCTGGCGGCGACCCTGGCGATCATGTTGTGGAACGACCGCGGCAGCCGCCTGCAGGCGGCGCAGCGCCAGAGCATGGCCCTGGCGACCGGCAGCGACCGCCTGCTGCGGGCGGAACTGACCACGATGGAACGCGCACTGCGCGGCGCCGCCCGCGACGGCCGCGAATACTACCGGCAGGTGCCGGAGCGGGCGCCGGCGCTGCTCGCCGCCAGCGTGCGCGGCACGCTCGAACGCAATACCGACCTGGCCGCGATCACCGTGGTCGACGATGCCGGCATGCCGCTGGGCGAAGGCCGCGGCGATCCGACGCTCGCGCAATGGGTGGTGCCGGAGAACCGCGTGCTGGCCGGCGAGCTGTATGTCGGCGGGCTGGAGGCGCTGCCCGGCGGTGGCATGGTGCTGTTGACCGCGGTGCCGGTGCAGCCGGGCCAGTGGCTGCTGGCGCGCGTGCGGCTGGCGGTGTTCCAGCGCGTGGTCAGCGGCCTGGATACCGGCCGCAGTGGCGTGGTCTCGATCAGCAGCCGCCAGGGCGCGCTGCTGGCGCACAGCCTGGATCCGTCGGCGGTGGAGCGGCCGCTGCCGCGGCCGCTGCGGCCGCTGCCCGGGTCGGACCAGGTGCAGGCGCTGGGGGTGGCGACCAGTCCGCTGGACGGCGTGCGCCGCGTCGTCGCGGTGAGCGTGCCGCACGATTACCCGCTGATCCTGTTCGCCGGCCTGTCCTACGACGAGGTCATGGCGCCGTGGCGCACATATTTCCTCGTCGCCTGCGGCATCTACCTGCTGTACCTGTGCGGGTTCGCGTACCTGTACGCCAGCATGCGCCGCGGCGCGCTGCGCCAGGCGCGGCTGGCCGACGAGCTGCGTGCCGGCGCGGCGGAGCTGGCGCTGGCGCACCAGGTCGGCAAGGTGGGGACCTGGTCGATCGACCGCAAGGACGGCACCCTGCGCTGGTCGGCGCTGACCCGGCGGATGTTCGCGCTGCCGGTGCGGCAGGCGCGGCTGGAGGAGTTCTACGCGCACGTGCACGAGGAAGACCGGCCGTGGCTGCGCCAGCAGGTCCAGCAGGCGACCGAAGCCGGGCGCGCGGTCAACGCGCTGTTCCGCCTGGTGCTGCGCGACGGCTCGGTGCGCTGGCTGTCCGCGCGCGGCGAGCGCGTGCAGGGGCTGGGGCCGCACCCGCGCATGACCGGCGCGGTCACCGACATCACCGAGCGGGTCCGCAGCGAAGCCCGGGTGCAGCGCGCCGAACACCAGTTCCGGCTGGTGTTCGACCGCAACCCCGCCCCGTTCTGGATCTTCGACCTGGACACCCTGCAGTTCCTCGAGGTGAACCAGGCGGCGATCGACCAGTACGGGTACAGCCGCAGGGAATTCCTCGCCATGACCATCCTCGACATCCGCCCGGAGGAGGCCAGGGAGGAGATCCGGCGCACGCTGGAGGCGTCGCGCGACGGCAGTTCGCCGGCGCCGCGGGTGCGCATGCACCGGCGCCGCGACGGCAGCCTGTTCGAGGTGCTGGCGCATATGGCGCGGCTGGAATTCGACGGGCGCCCGGCGTGCCTGGTGCTCGCCGAGGATGTCAGTCAGCGGTTGGCCTATGAACGCGACCTGGCCTGGCGTGCCAGCCACCACCCCGGCACCGGGCTGCTGACGATCGAGGCGCTGGCCGAGCGCCTGGACGCCAGCGGCGCCGGCTACACCATCGTCCATGCGCAGCTGCGCGGGCTGCAGATGGTGACCGATACCCTGGGCCGCGAAGCCGGCGACGAGGTCCTGCAGGCGATGGTGGCCCGGCTGGAAACGCTGGGCACGCGCTATGGCCTGCTGGCCTACCAGCCGGCGGAGGATTTCGTGCTGGCGGTGGCGCAGGAGCACGATCCCGCGCAGGCGCTGGAGGCACTGCGCGCGGCGGTATCCGAACCGGTGCGCGGCCGCGATTCCTTCCACCAGCTGGAACCGCGCATCGGCGTGGCCGGCAACCCCGGCGATGGCACCAGCGCCGACCTGGTGCTGGGCCGCGCCGCCCAGGCCGCGCACGCCGCCCGCGAGAACGGGGTGGTCGTACTGCGTTTCGACCACACCCTGGCACAGCGCCATGCCGACCGCCTGCAACTGGCCGGGCGCATCCACCTGGCCATCGAGCGCGACGAGTTCGAGCTGTACTTCCAGCCGATCCGCCATGCCGCCGACGGCTCGCCGGCGGTGCTCGAAGCGCTGCTGCGCTGGCCACAGCCCGACGGCAGTTTCATCCCGCCGTCGGATTTCATCCAGTTGTGCGAGGACACCGGGCAGATCATCGCGCTCGGCCGCTGGGTGATCCGCGCCGCGGCCCGCGCCAGCCGCGTGCTGGCCGACAACGGCTGGGCCGGGCTGCCGGTGGCGGTCAACGTGTCGGCGGTGCAGTTGTTCAACAGCGACCTGGTCGGCGAGTTCACCCACGCCGCCGCCGAGCACGGGCTGCCGCCGGGCGCGCTGCAGATGGAGCTGACCGAGAGCAGCCTGATGCGCAACCCGGCGCAGGCGATGCAGGTGCTGGAGAGCCTGAGCGCCAATGGCATCGCGGTGGCGCTGGACGATTTCGGCACCGGGTTCTCCAGCATGTCCTACCTGCAGCACCTGGCGCTGGATTCGCTGAAGATCGATCGTGCGTTCGTTGCCGACGTGGAACGCAACCCGCGCAACGCGGCCATCTGCCGCGCACTGTTGTCGCTGGGGCACAGCATGGGACTGGTGGTGATCGCCGAGGGCGTGGAGACCGAGGGCCAGCTCGACTGGCTGGTGGCGCACGGCTGCGACCAGGTGCAGGGCTACCTGCTGGGCCGGCCGATGCCGCTGCGCGAACTGCTGGCGCTGCTGGCGCTGGCGCCCGACTCAGCGTGAGCCAGGGGGGGCGGCGTCCGCGCCGAGCCGTTCCACCAGGTAGTCGATGAAACTGCGCACCTTCGGCGCCAGGTGGCTGCGGCTGGCATAGACCGCATGGATGCCGACCGGCGGCAGCCGCCAGTCGGCCAGTACCGGCACCAGGCGGCCGTCGGCCAGGGCCTGGCCGACGATGAAATCCGGCTGCGCGATGATGCCCATGCCGGCGATGGCGGCCTCGCGCAGTACCTCGCCGTTGTTGGCGCGCATGCGCGCGGCCACCGGCACGCTTACCTCGCCCTGCGGCCCCTGCAGTTGCCAGCTGTCGCCCCCGGCCCAGTAGCTGTAGGCCAGGCACGCGTGCCGCGACAGGTCGTCCGGGTGTTGCGGGGTGCCATGCCGCGCCAGGTAGGCCGGCGCGGCGCACAGCACGATGGCCGCTTCGGCCAGGCGCCGGGCGATCAGCGAAGGCGCCGGCTGGCGGGTGATGCGGATCGCCAGGTCGAAGCCTTCCTCGACCATGTCCACCTGGCGGTCGGACAGCGACAGGTCCAGTTCCACCTGCGGATGGCGCCCGGCATAGCCGGGCAGCAACGGCGCCAGGCGGGCGATGCCGTAGCTGACCGGCGCGTTGATCCGCAGCCGGCCCGAGGGCTGCAGCGCCTGCGCCCCGACCGAGGCCTCCAGCGCGTCGAACTCGGCCAGCAGCTGCACGCAGCGCTGGTAGTAGGCGGCGCCGGTGCTGGTCGGGCTGACCCGCCGCGTGGTGCGGTTGAGCAGGCGTGCGGACAGGCGCTTTTCCAGCGCGGCGACCTGCCGGGTGACGGCGGCGGTGGACAGGTCCAGGGCCTGCGCGGCGGCGCTGAAACCATTGCGCTCGACCACCGCGACGAACACCCGCATGGCATCGATGGTGTCCATTGTTTCCGCTTTGGCAATAAAACGTTGATGCCGAGGTTATTTGTTGCCGGGCGCCGCGGCAATAACCTGTGTGGCATCGCATCGCCCCCTTGGAGTTCCCCATGCCATCGACATCGCTGCCGTCCCTGTACATCTCGCACGGGTCGCCGATGACCGCGCTGCAGCCCGGTGCGGTGGGGCCGCGCCTGGCCGAGCTGGCTGCCGCGCTGCCGCGCCCGCGCGCCATCGTGATGGCCTCGGCGCACTGGCTGGGCCGCACGCCGACGGTATCGGTGGCGGAGCGGCCGCGGACCATCCACGATTTCGGCGGCTTTCCCGAGGCGCTCTACCAGTTGCAGTACCCGGCGCCCGGCGCGCCGGAACTGGCGCAGGACGTGGCGGCGCGCCTGGCCGCGGCCGGGCTGTCGCCGCTGATCGATCCGCAGCGCGGGCTCGACCACGGCGCCTGGGTGCCGTTGCGCTTCCTCTACCCGCAGGCCGACATCCCGGTGCTGCAGCTGTCGATCCAGCCGGCGCTGGGCCCCGCGCACCAATGGGCGATGGGCCGCGCGCTGGCGCCGCTGCGCGCGGACGGGGTGCTGCTGGTCGGCTCGGGCAGCATCACCCACAACCTGCACGACTGGCACCACTACGCGCAGGGCGGGGAGGCGCCGTACGTGCGTCCGTTCATCCAGTGGGTGGAGCAGAAGCTGCACGCCGATGACGTGCCGGCGCTGCTGGACTACCGCCGCCAGGCGCCGTTCGCCGAACAGGCGCACCCCACCGACGAGCACCTGCTGCCGCTGCATTTCGCCATGGGCGCGGCCGGCACGGACCGGCTCGGCGCGCGTCGCATCGACGCCGGCATCGACATGGGCTTCCTGGCGATGGACATCTACCGCTTCGACGGCGCGGAATAGGTCCGGCGCTTCCTGCGCGGATACCCGCCGCCCCATCGGCGGCGGCGCGTGCCTGTGATAGTTTTTCCGCGTTGTTCCAACCGTCGCTGCCATGGTGGTGACTTCGTGGAGAGGCATGAACACGATCGAAGTCGTTCTGGCGATGCTGGTGGCGGTGGTCGCCAGCGGCTACCTGGTCAGGATCCTGCCGTTCTCGCTGCCGTTGCCGCTGGTGCAGATCGGCCTGGGCGCATTGATCGCCGGCGTGTTCAAGCGCGGCCATGCGCTCGAGCCGGACATGTTCTTCCTGCTGTTCCTGCCGCCGCTGCTGTTCCTTGACGGCTGGCGCATCCCCAAGCAGGGCCTGTTCCGCGACAAGGGCGCGATCCTGGAACTGGCGTTCGGGCTGGTGGTGTTCACCGTGGTCGGCGCCGGCCTGCTGATCCACTGGCTGATCCCGGCCATGCCGCTGGCGGTGGCGTTCGCGCTGGCGGCGATCGTCTCGCCCACCGACCCGGTCGCGGTGGGTGCCATCGCCTCGCGGGTGCCGATTCCCAAGCGGCTGATGCACATCCTGGAAGGCGAATCGCTGCTCAACGACGCCTCCGGCCTGGTCTGCTTCCGCTTCGCGGTGGCCGCGGTGATGACCGGCAGCTTCTCGCTGGCGCAGGCCTCGCTGACCTTCCTGTGGGTGGCCTTCGCCGGCCTGGCCATCGGCGTGGCGGTGACCCTGGGCGTGTCCACCTTCCAGCGCTGGCTGTGGCGCAGCTTCGGCGAGGAGCCGGGCGCGGCGCTGCTGGTCAACCTGCTGATCCCGTTCGCCGCCTACCTGCTGGCCGAGGAGTTCAACGCGTCGGGCATCCTCGCCGCGGTCGCCGCCGGCATCACCATGAGCTATGTCGAGCTGACCGGCCGCATCAGCGGCAGCATGCGGGTGCAGCGCGCGGCGGTGTGGAGCACCGTGCAGTTCAGCTTCAACGGCATCATGTTCGTGCTGCTGGGCGAGCAGCTGCCGGGCATCGTGCGGCGCGCGGTGGATACGCTGGCGGTCACCGGGCACAGCGACTGGTGGTGGCTGGCGATCTACGTGGTGGCGATCAACGCCATGCTGGTGGTGCTGCGCCTGGTGTGGGTGTGGCTGTCGCTGCGCTGGAACCTGCTGCGCGCGCGCTGGCGCGGCGAGGCGCGTGCGAACCAGACCTCGTGGCGGGTGGTGCTGGCGATGTCGGTGGCCGGCGTGCGTGGCGCCATCACCCTGGCCGGCGTGCTGACCCTGCCGCTGATGGTCCCCGGCGGCGAGCCGTTCCCGGCGCGCGACCTGGTGATCTTCCTGGCCGCGTCGGTGATCCTGGTCTCGCTGCTGGGCGCGAGCCTGCTGCTGCCGCGGCTGCTGCGCGGGCTGGAGCTGCCGCGGGACGACGACAGCCGGCGGGTCGAGGACCTGGCCCGCACGCTGTCGTCCAAGGCCGCGCTGGCCGCGGTGGAGAAAGCCCGGCAGCAGCTGGTCGAGGGCCAGACCACCACCAACGTGCAGCTCTACAACGACGCCGCGGCGCGGGTCAGCCTGCTGTACCAGCGCAATCTGGAGAAGGGGCAGGGCCCCGACGAGGACCCGGAGAAGGTGCGGCGCATGGAGCAGGCCTACCGCAGCCTGCGCGCGGCCGGGCTCACCGCCGAGCGCGAGGAACTGTTCCGCCTGACCCGGCACGGGCAGATACCCGACGAGGTCGCGCGCAGGCTGATCCGCAACCTGGACCTGCTGGAGAGCCGGCAGCGGGATTGAGCCCGCGGCCGGCATTGCCGGCGCCCGCGCGGGGCGCCCTGGCTTACTTCCTGTTCAATTCCAGGAAATACGGCTCGACCGTGCCGTTGATCTTCAGTGTCATCGGGTTGCCGCGGCGGTCGCGGGCCTTGCCGGCCTGCACCCGGATCCAGCCTTCGCTGACCGAGTACTCCTCCACGTCATCGCGCTCGATGCCGTTGAAGCGCACGCCGACGCCGCGTTCGAGCGCGGCCGGGTCGTGGAACGGGCTGCTGGGGTTCACCGCCAGGCGGTCGGGAGGGGTATCGCTCATGATCTGTGTTCGTTGACGGCCACCGTGGCCCTCTTCATGCGCACAAGGATAACCGTTGCCGCTTCCGCTGCCGTGCGCGTGGCGGCAGAATGCGCGCCATCACGCAGTGGAGCGCCGCCATGCCCGACAACAGTGCCGATTACGAAGATTCCGACGAACTGCTGCCGACCTTCGACGAGGACGACCATCCGGCGCGGGTGTGGAACCTGCTGTGGCTGGTCAACCCGGGCGACGAGGAGGCCGCGCTGCAGCAGTTCGATGCCTGGCGCGAGGCGCGTGCCGGCGCCGAGCACGACAGCGGCGACGAGCAGTGGCTGTGGGACCTGAAGGACGCGATCGACTGGCGCGCCGGCTTCTACGTGGACTGGAAGGACATCGATTCGTTCGTGGCCGCGATCGACGAGCTGGCCGCGCGCTGGAACCTGCGCATCGACTGGGGCGGGGACCTGGACGACGAGGATTTCGCGCAGGATCTCGACGTGCCGGCGCTGATGGCGACCGCGCACGACCGCCTGCGCGAGCATGGCTACACGCTGTGGAACTGGAACACCGGCGGCGACGACTATGCCGGCTGGATCGCGCTCAGCCGTGACGACGAGGCGATGCTGGCGCTGTGCTCGCTGCTGGGCGTGGAAGTGCGGCCGGGCAGCGACCCGTTCTGAATCCCGCCGCGCGTGGCTGCGGGGCTTGTCCCGCCGCCGCTGGCGGACGTGGCAGGTGCCGCGGCAGGCGTGCGCGGCGAGCCCCGCGCCTACGGCTGGTATTGCGCGCGCGCGTTGGCGATGACCCGCCGCACCAGGTCGCGGTCGGTGTGGCGCGAGATGGCGCGCGCGCCCAGCGCGATGGCGGTATCGCGCAGCGCCGCCGGCACGTCGTAGTGCGCGCCGCTGCGGCGGTTCTGGAATGCCCGCCGCGGAATCCCGAGCTGCTGCGCCATGGCATGCAGCTCGGGCAGGGTGTCGGCCAGCAGATGCGCCCAGCGCTCGCCGCGCCAGGGGTGTACCGCATCGTCGATATAGACCGTCACCGCGGCGCCACCGCTCAGGCCTGCGGCTTGTCGCCGGCCTCGGCCGCTGCTTCGCCTGCGTCGGCGTCCACGGCGTCCACGGCGTCCACGGCGTCCACGGCGTCCACGGCGTCATTGCCGGCGTCCGCGACCGCGGCGTCCTCGCCTTCGACGCCCTCGAACTCGGCGACCAGGCCGGCCAGGTAGTCGTCGGCGCTCTTGCCTTCGGCCGCGGCGGCGGCGTCGATCAGCTGCTGCAGCTGCTCCGAATACTCCAGCGCGACCTTGCGGCCTTCCTTCTCCTGCACGTTGGCCAGGTGCTTGAGCATGGCCAGCATCGGCACCGGGTTGTCGGCGTTGCCCATGGTCTGGCCGCCGACGGACAGCAGCCACTGCCGCCCCTGCAGGCCGATGGCGGCGACCACCTGGCCTTCTTCGTTCACCAGCACGGCGTGGTTCTGCACCTGCTGCTGCGCGTCCAGGCGCAGGAACGGGCGGCGGGGCTGCTGCTTCTTGCGCTTGTCGCGCTTGGCTTTGGACTGCTTGGACATGAGGGCTGCACAAAAGGAAACGGCCGCCATTGTAGGCGGCCGCTTCGCTGGTTGCCGAACCGGCGCGTCGCGCGGCCGTTCAGTCGACGCCCGGGCCGGGTGCGGCACCGGCCGCTGCGTCGCCGCCGGCAGGCGCGGCAGCTGGGGCAGCGGCGGATCCACCCGGAGCGGGCAGCGCGGCGATCGCCGACAGCGCGGCGGCTTCGGCCTCCCTGGTCATCACCACGATGCTGATGCGGCGGTTGATCGGGTTCTGCGGGTCGGTCTTGTCGAACAGCACCGACGACGACAGCCCGACCACCCGCGCCACCTTGTCCTCGCCCATGCCGCCTTCCAGCAGCGCGCGGCGCGCGGCGTTGGCGCGGTCCGCGCTCAGTTCCCAGTTGCTGTAGCCCAGCTGCGTGGAATAGGCGGTGATGTCGGTGTGGCCGCTGATGCTGATGTGGTTGGGCACCTGGTTGATGAAGTGCGACAGCTCGCGCAGGATCTCGCGCGTGTACGGCATCAGCTTGGCGCTGCCCATGTCGAACATCGGCCGGTTCTGCTTGTCCACGATCTGGATCCGCAGCCCTTCGGAGGTGATGTCCAGCAGCAGCTGGTCCTTGAACGGCTCCAGCGCCTGGCTCTTGCTGATCGCTTCCTCCAGCTCCTGCTTCAGCGCCTCCAGCTGCTGCTTCTCGCGCTCGCGTTCGTCCACCGGCGTGGGGATCGACTCGCGCTGGTTCTGGAACGGGTCGTTGCTGTTGCCGCGGGAGATGTCGGTGGCACCGCCGAGCTTGATCATCGAGGTGCTGGCGCCGCCGGGCCCGGCCATGCCCGGCGCCGGGGTGGAGCTGGTGCCGCTCAACGGGCTCGGGTTGCGGAAATACTCGGAAATGGCCGCGCGCTCGGGCTTGCTGGTGGAGGCCAGCAGCCACATCACCAGAAAGAACGCCATCATCGCGGTGACGAAGTCGGCGTAGGCGACCTTCCACGAGCCGCCGTGGTGGCCGCCGCCCTGGATCTTCTTCACGCGCCGCACGATCACCGTGGGCTTGGCATCGTTGCTGGCCATGGCTTATTTGACCGACTTCAGGTGCTGCTCGAACTCGGTGAAGCCCGGGCGCAGTGCCGACGGCACGGTCTTGCGCGCGAACTCCAGGGCGATCTTCGGGTTGTAGCCGCGCAGGCAGGCCAGCAGCGCGGTCTTGACCGATTCGTAGATGCGCGAATCCTGTTCGGCGCGGGCCTCCACCGCGGCCGCGACCGGGCCGATGAAGCCGTAGCCGAGCAGGATGCCGAGGAAGGTGCCCACCAGGGCGCCGGCCACGTGCGCGCCGACTTCCTTGATGTCGCCGCCGATCGAGCCCATGGTGATCACGATGCCCAGCACTGCCGCGACGATGCCGAAACCGGGCAGGCCGTCGGCCACCTTGGTCAGCACGTGCGCCGGCTCCATGGCCTCGTGGTGGTGTTTTTCCAGCTCCAGCTCCAGCAGCGGTTCCAGCTCGTGCGGCTCGATGTTGGAGCCGATCATCAGCCGCAGGCAGTCGGTGATGAAGTCGATCAGGTGGTGGTCGGCCTGGATCTTCGGGTAATTGGCGAAGATCGGGCTCTCGGCGGCGTTCTCCACGTGCTCCTCGAGCGACATGAAGCCCTCGCGGCGCGCCTTGTTGAGCAGTTCGTACAGCAGGCTCAGCACGTCCAGGTAGTCCTGCTGCTTGTAGCGCGGGCCCTTGAACACGCCGACCACGGCCTGCAGCGTCTTCTTCACCGTCTTGGCCGGGGTGCCGACCAGGAACGCGCCCAGTGCCGCGCCGCCGATGATCACCAGTTCATAGGGTTGCCACAGCGCGCCGAGCTTTCCGTGCGCGCCGACATAGCCACCGAGCACGCTGAGGATGACGACAAGCAGACCGACGATGATGAGCATGGGCGCGGGACACGGGAGGGGATATCCCGTTGTCGGCCGCGCCGGCCGGAACTGAAGGGGGAAAGTGTGAACTCAGTCGGCGGGCATTGCTTCGGCCCCGCCGCGCCGCAGCGGGTCCGGCCAGCGCTCGCCGCGGCCGACGAAGGACAGCGAAACCGAGTTCAGGCAATGCCTTTCGAAGGTCGGCGGGGGGCCGTCCGGGAACACATGGCCCAGGTGGCTGCCGCAGCGGGCGCAGACGATTTCCGTGCGCACCATCCCGTGGCTGGTGTCGCGGATGCGGCCGACATGGGCCGGGTCGAACGGGGCGAAGAAGCTGGGCCAGCCGGTGCCCGAGTCGAACTTGGTGCTGGAGCGGAACAGCGGCAGGCCACACAGCCGGCAGCAGTAGGTGCCTTCGCGCTTGTTGTCCAGGAACACGCCGCAGAACGGCGCCTCGGTGCCGTGATGCAGCAGGACGCGCTTTTCGTCGTCGCCCAGGCCGGCGACCAGGGCGTCGCGCCGGGCGGCATCGGGGGGAGTCAGGTCGAAAGCGGTCATGGCCGCGCCTCCAGGGGGGAGGCCCCATGGTAGGGCGCGGCCGGCGCTGCTCCAACCGTGGCGGTTAACCCGCCTGCAGCGGCGCAGGTGCATCATGGCCAGACATGGACCCGTGGGAGTACCCGATGAAACGGATTGCCCTGCTGTTGACCACGCTGCTGGCGGCCACCCCGGCCCTGGCCCAGCTCAAGCCCACGCCGGCGCCGACCGAGACCCGGCCGGTGAGCCTGCCGCCGCCCTCGAAACCGGCCAGTGACGCCACCGGCCAGGCGGCCGACAACGCGCGCCTGCGCGAGCGGCTGGAAGATTCGGCGGGCAAGGCGGCCCCGGTCCGGCCCCGGCCGGCGGCCAAGCCGCAAACGGCCCAGGTGCCGGTGTACGACCAGGAAGGGCGACGGCTCAACGGCATGCGCCCGGCCGGCCCGGGGCGGGTGATGGACACCCGTACCGGGCGCTACCACGACACCGTGCCCAGCGGCGACGGCGTGCGCATCGTGCGCTGAGCGGCCGCGGGCCTGACCGCCGGCAACGCGCGCCGCGCAGGCATCCCTGCGGTGGCCGGAACCACCGTGCCCTGGCGCCTGCTTGACCCTTCCCGGGCGCACTGTGCGCAGGCGGGGTCAATGCGCGCCACTGCCGTACCGGCGTACCGGGTGTCCAACCTATACCACCCCCCTCCGAACCCGGGGCATGCCCCGCAGCGCCGGCCAGCCGGCGCCGCAGGAACCGTCGCGGCCGTCGAAGATGGCCAGCGCCAGCCAAGCCGCGGGCAAGGCGGACAAGCAGGCGCACAAGGCGCCGGAGCGGGACCGCCGCTGGCAACGCGACGGGCGTTGCGGGGTGAGCCAGCGGCGGGCCTGTCCCGCCGCTTTGCCGTCGCCGGCTCAGTCGGCGATGGGCAGGCTGAGCGTTTCCTTTACTTCCTCCATCACGATGTAGCTCTTGGATTCGCGCACGTGCGGCAGGGTCAGCAGGGTGCTGCCGAGCAGCTTGCGGTAGGAGGCCATCTCGTTGATGCGCGCCTTGATCAGGTAGTCGAAGTCGCCCGAGACCAGGTGGCACTCCAGCACGTTGGGCAGCTTCAGCGCGGCGCGGCGGAACTCCTCGAAGATATCGCCCGACTTGTAGGCCAGCGAGATCTCCACGAATACCAGCAGCCCCGCCTTGAGGTACTGCGGGTCCAGCCGCGCGTAGTAGCCGGTGATCACCCCCTCGCGCTCCAGCCGGCGCACGCGCTCGGTGCACGGGGTGGTGGACAGGCCCACCCGTTCGCCCAGTTCGGTGAAGGAAATGCGGCCTTCGGCCTGCAGGATGCGCAGGATCCGGCGGTCGATCTTGTCCAGTTCGCGGCTGCGGGCGGCCATGGGTGCTCTGTTTTGCGTGAAGGAAACGGGAAATTACCCTGTTTTATCCGCCAATACGGGGAAAAACACTGGAATGGGCTGAATATACTGCGCCGTTCATGGCCCCTGCGCGATCCGGCGCAGGGAATTGACAGGGTCAGGGCCTGCCGCCATCCCCCGCCGCGCCTGCGCCGGGCGCGCGCAGGTTCCCAGGAGACGACGATGCGGGTTCTGATACTCGGCAGTGGTGTGATCGGCACGACCAGTGCCTGGTACCTGCGACAGGCGGGCCACGAGGTCACGGTGGTGGACCGGCAGCCCGGCCCGGCGCTGGAGACCAGCTTCGCCAACGCCGGCCAGCTCTCCTTCGGCTACACCTCGCCGTGGGCCGCGCCCGGGGTGCCGCTGAAGGCGATCAAGTGGCTGTTCCAGGAGCACGCGCCGCTGGCCATCCGCCCGACCGCCGACATCGCCCAGTACCGCTGGCTGTGGCAGATGCTGCGCAACTGCACCGCCGGCCGCTATGCGATCAACAAGGCGCGCATGGTGCGCATGTCCGATTACAGCCGCGACTGCATCAACGAGCTGCGCGCGGCCACCGGCATCGACTACGAGGGCCGCCAGCTGGGCACCACCCAGCTGTTCCGCACCCAGCAGCAGCTGGATGCCGCCGCCCAGGACATCGAGGTGCTGCGCCAGTACGGCGTGCCGTATGAAGTGCTGGACCGCCAGGGCATCGTCCGCGTGGAGCCGGCGCTGGCCGGCACCGCCGACACCCTGGTCGGCGCGCTGCGCCTGCCCGAGGACCAGACCGGCGACTGCCAGCTGTTCACCCACAAACTGGCCGCGCTGGCCGCCGCCGCCGGGGTCGAGTTCCGCTTCGACCAGGACGTGGCGGGACTGCAGCGCGACGGCGACCGCATCACCGGGGTGCGCATCGGCGGCCGGCTGGAGACCGCCGACCGGTACGTGGTCGCGCTGGGCAGCTATTCGCCGCAGTTGCTGGCGCCGCTGGGCATGCGCCTGCCGGTATACCCGCTCAAGGGCTATTCGCTGACCCTGCCGATCACCGACCCGGCGATGGCGCCGACCTCGACCATCCTGGATGAGAGCTACAAGGTGGCGGTCACCCGCTTCCAGGACCGCATCCGCGTCGGCGGCATGGCCGAGGTGGCCGGTTTCGACCTGTCGCTGGACCCGCGCCGGCGCGCCACCCTGGAAAAGGTCGTGGGCGATCTCTACCCGCACGGCGGCGACCTGTCGCGCGCCGAGTTCTGGACCGGCCTGCGCCCGGCCACCCCCGACGGCACCCCGGTGGTGGGCGCCACCCCGTACCGCAACCTGTTCCTCAACACCGGCCACGGCACGCTCGGCTGGACCATGGCCGCCGGTTCCGGGCGCTACCTGGCCGACCTGATGGACGGCCGGACGCCGCAGATCAGCAGCGAAGGCCTGGATATCTTCCGCTACGGCGGCCAGGAGCGCGGCTGATGCGCCCGGCACAGGCCCTGATCGACCTGGACGCGCTGCGCGGCAATTACCGGCTGGCGCGCGAGCTGGGCGGCGGCAAGGCGCTGGCGGTGATCAAGGCCGACGCCTACGGCCACGGCGCGGTCGCCTGCGCGCGCGCGCTGGAAGCCGAGGCCGACGGCTTCGGCGTGGCCTGCATCGAGGAGGCGCTGGAGCTGCGCCAGGCCGGCATCCGTAAGCCGGTGCTGCTGCTGGAGGGCTTCTTCGACGCCGCCGAACTGCCGCTGATCGTCGAGCACGAGCTGTGGACCGTGGCGGCCTCGCCGTGGCAGGTCGAGGCGCTGGCCGCGTTCAGCACCGACGCCACCGTGCAGGTCTGGCTGAAGCTGGACAGCGGCATGCACCGGCTGGGACTGGGAGTGGACGAGTTCCGCGCCGCGCACGCGCGGCTGTCGGCGCTGCCGCACATCGCGCCGATGGTGCTGATGAGCCACCTGGCGCGCGCCGACGAGCTGGACAGCCCGCGCACGCTGGAACAGCTGGAAACCTTCAACCGCGCCATCGACGGCCTGCCGGGCGAGACCAGCCTGTGCAACTCGCCGGCGCTGCTGGGCTGGCCGCAGGTGCGCAGCGACTGGGTGCGCCCCGGCCTGATGCTGTACGGCGCCGACCCGCTGTACCCGCAGCCGGGTCCGCACGCGGCACGGCTGCGGCCGGTGATGACCCTGCAGTCGCGGGTGATCGCGGTGCGCGAGATCGGCGTCGGCGAGCCGCTGGGCTACGGCGCGCGCTTCGTCGCGCAGCGCCCCACGCGCGTGGGCGTGGTGGCCATGGGCTACGCCGACGGCTATCCGCAGTTCGCGCCCAACGGCACCCCGGTGCAGATCGACGGCGTGCCCGGCCAGCTGATCGGGCGGGTGTCGATGGACATGCTCACCGTCGACCTGACCGATCACCCGCAGGCCGGGCTGGGCAGCGTCGTACAGCTGTGGGGAACCTCGCCGACGATTTCCGAGCTGGCGCCGCGCTGCAACACCAGCGCCTACCGGCTGCCGTGCAGCCTCAAGCGCACCCCGCGCGTCTATCTGTCGCAATAGGCAACAGAAAAGGGCCGCGAACGCGGCCCTTTTCCTTTCGTTCCCCTGCGCTCGCGCGCACCACTGCCGACATCAGAGCCCGGCGGTGGCGCGGTCCTCGCGCAGTTCGCGGCGCAGCCAGTCGTCGAGCAGGCGCTTCTCGTAGCGCAGCGGATCGGTGTCGGACAGGCGCGTGGTGCCATACAGGTAGGCGTTGTCCACCAGCTTGCGCTCGCCCTGGTCGATCAACCGGCCCTGGGCGTCGGTGACGGTGAACTGCAGGTTGATCCGCGGCGGGTAGATGTTGCGCATGATGCGCACGTCGTCCAGGCGCGGGCCCTGCCACGGCTCGTAGTCGCCGGCGCGCTTGATGTCGGTGATGGTCACGCTCATCTGCTGCCCCTCCGGCAGCTTGCTGGATGCCTGCTTGCGCAGGTACTCGGCCAGGTCCACCACCCAGTTGCCGCGCTCGGCGTCCCAGCGATTGTGGCTCTGGCGCAGTTCGGTGAACCCGGACGGATCGTTCCACTGCACCTGCACCGGGCCTTCCTGGGCCAGGGCGCGCGGCGCCTGCGGGTCGGTGACAGTGGCGGGCCGGGCATCGGCGCTACCCGCCGCGAGCAGGCACGCCAGCGCCAGGGCGGTTACGGTCGGGGTTTTCATGACGAACCTCCGGAATCGGGTGTCCCTGCAGTGTGGGGGCGATCGCCGCGCCGGGCAATCGCCCGCCGCCCGGCGGTTGGAGCCGGGTTGCGGACGGTTCATCATCACATGCCGTGGATAGCCGGACGCCGAGACTTTTCCCTGTTGCGGCATCGCCGCGAGGACCCGATCAACCCCCTTGAGCACGCATCCATCCGAACTGGAGCCGTTCGTTCCGCCGCCGCAGGTCGTGGCGGGGCTGGACAGCGCGTCGCTGTACCAGGAGGTGTTCGAGGCCGCCGGTACCGGCTTCTGTGTGATCGAGGTGCTGTTCGACGAGGCCCGCGCGGTGGACTTCCTGCACTGCAGGGTGAACGCGGCCTTCGAGCGCATCACCGGGCTGGCCGGTGTCGCCGGGCGCCGCGCCACCGAGGTGCTGCCGGGGCTGGACGAGTACTGGTTCCGGGTGTTCGGGCGGGTGGTCGACGAGGGCGTGCCGGCGCAGTTCGAGCGTTACCTGCCACAGCTCGGGCGCTGGTACTCGGTCGAGGCGGTGCGGCTGGGGCCGGCGTCGGCGCGGCGGCTCGCGGTGCTGTTCGTCGACATCTCGCGGCGCAAGCAGATCGAGACCGAGCTGGCCGAAAGCGAGGCGCGCTTCAGCGCCCTGGCCGACGGCCTGCCGATGCCGGTCTGGGTACTGGATGACCTGGGCCACGTACGTTTCGTCAACAATGCCTTCGGCAGCTTCTTCGGCCTGCAGGCCGACCACCGCTTCGGGCCGCGCTGGTGGGAAGGGCTGCTGCACCCGGAGGACCTGAAGGTCTTCGAGTACGCATTGGAAGACGCGCTGGGCAACGAGCGCGAACTGCACCTGAGCGCGCGCCTGCGCCGCCATGACGGCCAGTGGCGGTGGCTGGAGATGAACGCCGCGCCGCGCTTCTCGGCCGATGGCCGCTTCATCGGCCTGGCCGGCAACAGCCCGGACATCACCGAGCGCCGCGAGATCGAGATGGCGCGCGAGGAGTTGCTGGGCGCCGAGCGTGCCGCACGCAGCGCCGCCGAGAGCATGGCCCGGGTCAAGGACGAGTTCCTCGCCACCCTGTCGCACGAACTGCGCACCCCGCTGACCACCATCCTGGGCTGGAGCGAACTGCTGCTGCAGCGCATGGAGGCCGACCATCCCATGCGCCGCGGGGTGGAGGTCATCGCCAGCAGCGCGCTGGCGCAGAAGCGGTTGATGTCGGACATGCTCGACCTGAGCAGCATGCTGCTGGGCAAGGTGCAGCTGGAGGTCGAGGTGCTCGACCTTGCCGAGCAGGTGCGCGAGGCCGTGCGCCTGCAGGAGCTGGCGGCGCAGGACAAGGCGCAGGCGCTGGTGGTCGATGTGCCGCGGGCGCCGTGCCCGGTGCTGGGCGATGCCACGCGGCTGCAGCAGGTGCTGTGGAACCTGCTGGCCAACGCCATCAAGTTCACCCCGGTCGAGGGCCGGATCGAGGTCGTGCTGCGGCAGGAGGACGGGCAATACGTGGTGGACGTGCGCGACAACGGCGACGGCATCGCGCCGGAGTTCCTGGCGCAGCTGTTCAGCCGCTTCAGCCAGGCCGACACCACCACCACCCGCCGCCATGGCGGCCTGGGGCTGGGGCTGGCCATCGCCAGGCAGTTGACCGAACTGCATGGCGGTTCGGTGTGCGCGCAGAGCGCGGGTGCTGGCCAGGGGGCCACGTTCAGCGTGCGCCTGCCGGCATACCGGGTGGAGAACGCCGGGCGGCCGCGGCGCACCGTGCAGCGGGTCGCGGCCGGCGAACAGGTGGTGGCCGGCCACGCGCTGGCCGGGACCCGGGTTCTGGCGGTGGAAGACCAGCCGGAGGTACTGGCCTATCTGCGACGGGTGCTGGAAGAGCAGGGCGCGCAGGTGGTGGCGGCGGCGTCGGCCGCAGAAGCGCTGGAGCTGCTGGACCTGCGTGGCCACGCCGCCTTCGATGTGCTGGTCAGCGACGTCGGCATGCCCGGCATGGACGGCTACGGGCTGGCACGCACGCTGCGCGAGACCATGGGCATTTCCGCGGCGGAGCTGCCGGCGGTCGCGGTGACCGCGCTGGCGCGGGGCGATGACCGCCGCCGCGCGCTGGCGGCCGGCTTCCAGGTGCACGTCGCCAAGCCGTACAGCGTGGCGCAGCTGGTAGGCGCGGTCCGCGAAGCCTGTACCGGCCGCTGAATCCACGCCGCGCGTGGCCGGCCCCGGCCCGGACGGGCCGCTAGAATGACCGGCTACGTTCCGCTGGATATCCGCGATGGCCGCCGCCCAAGACGCCCCGCTGCAGACCCTGTTCCTCCCGTTCGCCAGTGGCAGCCTGCCGTGGCCGCAGGGGCCGGTGCTGTTCCTGCGCGCCCGCGAGGGCTGGCCGCTGCGCGAGCATGCCGCGCCCGGGCAACTGGTGTGCGTGCAGAGTTTCCGGCCGTTCGCGCAGGCCCTGGAGCGCGGCGGCTGGGAGGTGCGCGACGAGGCCGCCGTGGAAGACACCGCCGCCACCTACCCGCTGGTGCTGGTGTTGCCGCCGCGCCAGCGCGACGAAGCGCGCGCGCTGCTGGCGCGGGCGCTGGCGCAGCTGGCGCCGGGCGGCGTGCTGGTCGCCTGCCAGGCCAACAGCGAGGGCGCGCGTTCGGGTGAAAGCGACCTGGAGCGCCTGGCCGGCCTCGGCGGCAAGCTCACCAAGAACCACTGCCGGGTGTACTGGAGCGCGCCGCGTGACGGCCACCACGACGAGGCGCTGCGCGCGCGCTGGGCGGCGCTGGATGCGCCGCGGCCGATCATGGACGGGCGCTTCCTCAGCCGCCCCGGGGTGTTCGCCTGGGACCGCATCGACCGCGCCTCGGCGCTGCTGGTCGAACAGCTGCCGCCGGACCTGGCCGGGCGTGGCGCCGACCTCGGCGCCGGCTGGGGCTATCTGTCGGCCGAGCTGCTGGCGCGCTGCCCCGCGGTGACCGCGCTGGACCTGTACGAAGCCGAGTCGCGGGCGCTGGCGCTGGCCCGCCACAACCTGGCCGGCAGCCGCGCGCAGCTGGATTTCCGCTGGCACGACGTCACCGCCGGCATCGACGGCCGCTACGACTTCGTCGTCTCCAATCCGCCGTTCCATACCCCCGCGCGCGAGGACCGGCCGGACATCGGCCAGCGCTTCATCGCCGTGGCCGCGCAGGCGCTGCGCCCGGGCGGGCGCCTGTTCATGGTCGCCAACCGGCACCTGCCGTACGAACAGATCCTCAACGACAGTTTCGGGCAGGTGCGCGTGGCGGCCGAGCGCGACGGCTTCAAGGTCATCGTCGGCACCCGCGGGGGCCGCGCATGAAGCTGGTCAAGCACATCGCCAACCTCGGTTATGGCAGCCGCAAGCAGGTGCAGTGGCTGTTCCGCGAGGGCCGCGTCACCGATGCCGATGGCGACGTGCTGTACGCCGACGACAAGGTCGCGCACGACGCCATCCGCATCGATGGCGAGCCGCTGGATCCGCCGCCGGGCCTGGCCCTGATGCTGCACAAGCCGACCGGCTATACCTGCTCGACCAAGGACCAGGGCCGGCTGGTCTATGACCTGCTGCCCACCCGCTTCCGTGACCGCTCGCCGCTGTTGTCCACGGTCGGCCGGCTGGACCGCGACACCAGCGGGCTGCTGCTGATGACCGACGACGGCGCGCTGCTGCACCGGATCGTGTCGCCGAAGTCGAAGCTGGACAAGGTCTACGAGGCGCGGCTGGCGCAGGACCTGCGCGGCGACGAGGCGGCGACCTTCGCCAGCGGCACGCTGTTGCTGGAATCGGAGGACAAGCCGCTGCTGCCGGCCGAACTCGAGGTGCTGGGCCCGCGGCACGCGCGCCTGACCCTGCACGAGGGCCGCTACCACCAGGTGCGGCGCATGTTCGCCGCGGTCGGCAACCACGTCGAAGCGCTGCACCGCAGCCGCATCGGCGGGCTGGCGCTGGACGGGCTGGCCGAAGGCCAGTGGCGGGTGCTGTCGGCCGCCGATCTGCAGGTCCTGTTCGGGGACGCGCCATGACCCTGCTGGCGTCGCTGGCGGCGCGGCCACAGGCGGTGATCTTCGACATGGACGGGCTGATGCTGGACAGCGAGCGCGCGCTGCTGGGCTGTCTGGCGCAGGCCGCTGCGGACGCCGGCCACCCGCTGCCCGAGGCGTTCCTGCTGTCGCTGATCGGCTCCAGCGACGCGCTCACCCGCCAGCGCATCGCCGGGCAGGTCGGCGCCGGTGCGGTGGATGCCCTGCTGCAGGATTCGTACGCGCGCTATGAACGGCTGGTGGCGGCCGGGGTGCCGCACCGCCCGGGCATCACCGACCTGCTCGACACCTTGGTCGCGCACGGCGTGCCGCGCGCGGTGGCCACCTCCACGCGGCGCCCGCTGGCGCTGCGTAAGCTCGAAAGCGCCGGGCTGCTGCGCTACTTCGAACACGTGGCGACCAGCAGCGACGTCGCCCACCCCAAGCCGGCGCCGGACATCTACCTGCTGGCCGCGGCGCGGCTGGGGGTCGAGCCACGCCACTGCCTGGCGCTGGAGGATTCGCCCACCGGCGTGCGCGCGGCGCTGGCCGCCGGCATGACCGTGATCCAGGTGCCGGACCTGCTGCAGCCGGACGCGGACGTGCGCGCGCTGGGCCATGCCATCGCCGGCTCGCTGCACGATGTGCGCGGGCTGCTGCTGCCGCTGCTGGACGGTCCGCCCGCGGCGCGCACGCGGGCCGGGTAAGGCGCGAACGGAACCCGGCCACGGCGACCGCGCCGGGCCGCCGCCTTCATCGGTTCCTTCGCCGCTGCGCGCCGGCGGCCGGGAGCGGCCGCCTCACTCCCCGTCCAGCAACCGCTTCCAGCCGTCCACGCCGAGCCTGTCCAGGGTGGCGATGTTGCGCTCGACGATCACGTCCGGGTCCGGGAACGCGGCCACCGCGCGTTCCACGCTGTCCTCGCGCAGCAGGTGCAGGGTGGGCCAGGGGGCGCGGTTGGTGTAGTTGCTGGCGTCGTCCGGCGCGGTGCCGGCGAACTGGTACTGCGGGTGGAAGCTGGCCACCTGCAGTACGCCCTGCAGGTCCAGTGCCTCCACCGCCGCGTCGGCGTTGTCCAGGAAGTCGTTGTAGTCGAGGAAATCGCTGAGCACCTGCGGGTGCACGATCAGCGTGGTATCGATCTGCTCGGCCGGCGTGTCGCGCAGCAGCAGCAGTTCCTCGGCCAGCTGCTCCAGCAGCGCCTCGGGCGTGCTGGCGTCGCTGAGCACGAAGCGCACCTGCTCCTTGACGTACACCGCCTTGGCGAACGGGCACAGGTTGAGCCCGATCACGGCCTTCTCCAGCCAGCGGCGGGTGTCGGCGATCGGGTCGTGGGCGGTGTCGTTCATGGCGGACAGGCGGGCAACGGGGCGGCCATTCTAGGCGATGGCGGGCCGTGCCGCGGCGCCGGCGCGCGGGCCGCCGCGGACATCACGCCGCGCCCGCGGGCCTGCCGCGCGCGCTCAGTCGCGGAAGTTGTCGAACTGCAGCGGCTGCTCGAACTCGCTCTTCTTCAGCAGCGCGATCGTTTCCTGCAGGTCGTCGCGCTTCTTGCCGTTCACGCGCAGCTTGTCGCCGTTGATCTGGGTGTCGACCTTGATCTTGGACTCCTTGATCTTCGCCGCGATCTGCTTGGCCAGCTTCTGCTCGATGCCCTGCTTGACCTTGACCTGCTGGCGCGCGCCACCGAGGTTGGTCTCGATGTCGCCGAACTCCATGCAGCGGAAGTCGATGCCGCGCGCGGCCAGGCGCTGCTTGAGGATGTCGGCCATCTGCTTGAGCTGGAAATCGCTGGGCGCGGCCAGTTTGATCAGCGCGTCACCCTCCTGCTCGAACTTCGCGTCCACGCCCTTGAAATCGAAGCGCGTGGACAGCTCGCGGTTGGCCTGGTCGATGGCGTTGGTCAGTTCGTGCTTGTCGACTTCGGACACGACGTCGAAGGAAGGCATGGGAGAGCTCCTGGCGGAAAAACAGCGGCCATTCTAGGCGATCGCCCGGTGGCGCCGTCGTCAGGGCGCGTCCTTCCACTGCGCATGCAGCAGGTTGGATACCGCGAAGCAGGCCGGCGCGTCCTTGTTGGACAGCACGATCACGGTTTCGCCGGTATGCGGGTAGGTGCGCACGTCGGTGCAGATGCCGTCGGCGCTGCCGCCATGCCCCCAGCGGAAGTCGCGTTCGGGCACGCCGGGGCCGTAGCCCGTGGCGAAGAAGCCCAGCCCCATGAACTCGTGCTGCGGCGTGGTCGCCTGCCTGAACAGCGGCAGGGGCAGCAGCCGGCCGTCAACCAGTGCCTGCACGAAGCGCAGCAGGTCGCTGGCCGGCGCCACCTGCCCGCCGGCGGCGAAACCGCGCGCCGGCAGCGTGGCGCAGTTGCGCACGCGCCTGCCCTCGACCTCGACATGGCCCGCCGCCAGGTCCGGCGCCGGGTCGTCGCAGTCGACGAAGCCGGTGCGGGTCATCCCGGCCGGCGCCAGCACATGCGCGCGGACGTAGGACTCGAAGTCCTGCCCGGACAGTACCTCGACCATCCGCCCCAGCACCACGTAGCCATAGTTGCCGTATTTCTGCTGCGTGCCCGGGGCGAACTGCGGTGCGCGCCGGCCGTGCAGGGCGATGATGTCGGCGGCGCTGCGCAGCCGCGCGCGCTCGGCCGCATGTGCGGCGCCGAACAGTTCGTCCACGTCGCCGGCGCCGGCGGTGTGGGTGAGCAGCTGCCGCACCGTCACCGTGTCGGCGAAGGCGCGGTTGGGGTAGTCCTCCAGCACCTCGCCGACGTGGCTGTCCAGGGTGATGCGGCCGGCGGCGACCTGCTGCAGGATCGCCACGCTGGTGAACATCTTGCCGGCGGACGCCAGGTTCAGGCGGTCATCGGCGTGCAGCGGTGCCTCGCCGGTCTCGTCGCGCAGGCCATAGGCCTTCTCGAACACCACCTGGCCATCGTGTGCGACCAGCACCACGCCGGAAAAGCGTCCGGCCGCCTCCAGCCCGAGGGCGAAACCGTCGAGCCGCGCCAGGTCGGTGGTGGCAGGCGCCTGCGCGGCGGCCGTCGCGCAGGCCAGGGACAGGGCCAGTGGGCCCAGGCAGCGAAGCGGGGTGGAAGCGACAGGCATGCATCCGGCTCCGGCGGAAGATGCGGCGAGCATAACGGCAGCGCGGCGGCGGTTGCCGGCGTGGCCTGCGATAATCGCGCCATGTCCGTTTCTTCCCCCCCTGTCTCGCGCTCCCCCGCCGCCGCCGTGGCGTGGATGCTGTCCGCCGTCGCCTTCTTTTCGCTGATGGACGCCGGCATGAAGCTGCTGTCGGCCAGCTACCCGACCCTGCAGGTCACCATGCTGCGCGGCGCCGCTTCGCTGCCGTTCGTCCTGGTGTGGGTGCTGGCCACCGCCGGCCCGCGCTCGCTGATCCCGGTGCGCTGGGGCCTGCACCTGCTGCGCGGCGCGCTGGGCATGGCCATGATCGGCTGCTTCGTCTACGCGTTGCGCAGCCTGCCGCTGTCCACCGCCTATTCGATCTATTTCGTCGCGCCGCTGCTGGTGGCCGCGCTGTCGGTGCCCTTGCTGGGCGAGCGGGTGGGGCCGCGGCGCTGGGTCGCGATCGCCATCGGCCTGGTTGGTGTGCTGGTGGTCCTGCGCCCGGGCGTGGACGGCTTCATCTCGCTGCCGGGGCTGATGGTGCTGCTGGCGGCCACCGCCTATGCCATCGCCGCGGTGACGGTGAGCCTGCTGACCCGCACCGACACCCCGCAGGCGATGGTGGTGTGGTTCCTGCTGATCATGGCGATCGGCGCCGGGCTGCTGGCGTGGCCGCAGTGGCAACCCCTGCAGTGGCGGCACGCCGGGCTGATCGCCGGCATGGGCCTGGCCGGTGCGCTGGGGCAGATCGCGCTGACCCGTGCCTTCCAGCTGGGGCAGGCGTCGATGATCGCGCCGCTGGAATACACCGGGCTGGTCTGGGTGATCGGCTGGGACCTGCTGCTGTGGGGCGTGCTGCCGGATCGCATGACCTGGGTCGGCGCGGCGATCATCGTCGCCAGCGGCCTGTACCTGCTGCACCGCGAGCGGGTCCAGCACGCGCGGCGGGCGGGGCAGGTGGACCACCCCTGACGGCCGTCCGGGCGTGCATAGAACCAAAAGGAATAAGATTCCCGCTGCCCGTGCGGGCGCCGCGGCCGCGGCGCTGCTAGGCTTGCCGCCCTTCCGTCCGCCCGCTGCCTGGCCGTGATCGAGTTCCAGAACCTGCACAAATCCTATGCCGTGGAAGGCCGCGCGATCACCGCGCTGCATCCGCTCGACCTGGCGATCGGCGCCGGCGAGGTGTTCGGCATCATCGGCCATTCGGGGGCCGGCAAGTCGACCCTGATCCGCCTGATCAACCGCCTGGAGGAACCCAGCGGCGGCCGCGTGCTGATCGACGGCCAGGATGCCACCGCGCTCGACGCCGAGGGCCTGCGCGCGCTGCGCCGGCGCATCGGCATGATCTTCCAGCACTTCAACCTGCTGTCGGCGCGCACCGTGGCCGGCAACGTCGCCTTCCCGCTGGAGCTGGCCGGCACGCCGAAGGCGCGGATCGACGCACGCGTGGCCGAGCTGCTGCATACCGTCGGCCTGGAAGCGCACGCGGCCAAGTACCCGGCACAGCTGTCCGGCGGGCAGAAGCAGCGGGTGGGCATTGCCCGCGCGCTGGCCACCGCGCCCAAGATCCTGCTGTGCGACGAGGCCACCAGCGCGCTCGACCCGCAGACCACCGCCTCGGTGCTGGCGCTGCTGGCGAAGATCAACCGCGAACTGGGCCTGACCATCGTGCTGATCACCCACGAGATGGACGTGATCCGCCGGGTCTGCGACCGGGTGGCGGTGCTCGATGCCGGCCGCCTGGTCGAGAGCGGGCCGGTGAGCGAGGTGTTCCTGCATCCGCAGCACCCGACCACGCGCCGCTTCGTGTCCGAATCCGAGCACGTGGACGAGGGTGAACTGCACCGCGATTTCGCCGCCGTGGGCGGGCGCATCGTGCGCCTGACCTTCCTCGGCGACGGTACCTACGAACCGCTGCTGGGCCGCATCGCGCGGCAGACCGGGGTGGACTACAACATCCTGTCCGGCCGCATCGACCGGATCAAGGACACGCCCTACGGGCAGCTGACCGTCGCCCTGGTGGGCGGCGACCAGAACGCCGCCCAGGCCGGTTTCGTCGAGGCCGGCGTGCACGTGGAGGAACTGCGCCGATGATCGCCACCACCACCGACGGCTTCTTCCGCCACCTGGATGCCGGCAAATGGGCCGACATCGGCCAGGCCACCGTCGACACCCTGCTGATGCTGGCCGGCTCGCTGCCGCTGACCCTGGCCATCGGCCTGCCGCTGGGCGTGCTGCTGTTCCTCACCGGCTCGCCGCAGCTGCACCGCCGCCCGTTGCTGTACGGGCTCACCGCGCTCGTGGTGAATGTGCTGCGCTCGGTGCCCTTCATCATCCTGATGATCGTGCTGATCCCGATGACGCTGGCGCTGATGGGCACCTCGCTGGGCGTGCGCGGCGCGATCCTGCCGCTGGTGGTCGGCGCCGCGCCGTTCTACGCGCGGCTGGTCGAGACGGCGCTGCGCGAGGTCGACCGCGGCGTGATCGAGGCCAGCCAGGCCATGGGCGCCACCACCGCGCAGCTGGTGTTCAAGGTGCTGCTGCCCGAAGCGCGGCCGGGGCTGATCGCCGGCGCCACGGTCACCACCATTGCCCTGATCGGCTTCACCGCCATGGGCGGCGCGATCGGTTCGGGCGGCCTCGGCGACCTGGCGTTCCGCGACGGCTACCAGCGTTCGCACACCGATGTGGCCCTGGTCACGGTGGTGCTGCTGCTGGTGCTGGTGCAGCTGCTGCAGATGCTGGGCGACCGCCTGGTACGCCACTACACTCGCCGTTGAGCAACATTTTCGTAGATGCCGGGCTTGCCCGGCATGGGGCTTTCCCGGCAAAACCCCGTGCGGGGCAAGCCCCGCACCTACGCGCATCCCCTCCCGCCGCACTGGAATACCGATGAAGACTTCCCTGTTCCGTCCGTTGCTCGCCGCTGCCGCCGTGTTGGCGCTGGCGGCCTGCGGCAAGCCCGCCACCGACGAATCCCGGCTGGTGGTGGCCGCCACCGCGGTGCCGCACGCCGAGATCCTGGAAGTGGTCAAGCCGATCCTGCAGAAGCAGGGCGTCACCCTGGACGTGCGCGTGTTCAACGACTACGTGCAGCCCAACGACCAGCTGGTGCAGAAACAGGTGGATGCCAACTATTTCCAGACCGAGCCGTACCTGGATGCCTACAACCGCGACCGCAAGACCCGGCTGGTGACCGTGGTCGGCGTGCACATCGAGCCGTTCGGCGCCTATTCGCGCCGGATCAAGTCGCTGGCCGAGCTGCCGGCCGGTGCCGACGTGGTCATTCCCAATGACCCGAGCAACAACAGCCGCGCGCTGATCCTGCTGGACAAGGCCGGCGTCATCAAGCTGAAGGATCCATCCAACGCGCTGTCCACCCAGCGCGACATCGTCGACAACCCCAAGCAGCTCAAGTTCCGCGAGCTGGACTCGGCGATGCTGCCGCGCGTGCTCGACCAGGTCGACCTGGCGCTGATCAACACCAACTACGCGCTCGACGCCGGGCTCGACCCGACCCGTGACGCGCTGGCGATCGAAAGCAAGGATTCGCCCTACGTGAATTTCCTGGTCGCGCGCGCGGACAACCGCGACGACGCGCGCGTGCAGAAGCTGGCCAAAGCGCTGACCGGCCCGGAAGTGAAGGCCTTCATCGAGCACAAGTACAAGGGTGCGGTGCTGCCGGCGTTCTGAGCGCGAACCGCGCACTGCCGGCCCGCGCGTGCGGCGGCGCCCTGCGCGCCGCCGGCGTCGGTGTGACGCCGGTGGATTCCGCAAGCACGCGGGCCTGCTCCTGGCGTAGCGCCGGGCAACATGCCGCTGGCGCACGCCGCGCAAGGCGCCGCCGCAACGCGCCGCCGCCATGCGCCGAGCGGTTGTGCGGCGGCGGCGGCGGGGGCTAGGCTTCCTCCCACGCTTTCGCGGAGGGGCAGGGATGGGATTGCTGCGTTTTGCCGGGCGTCGCATGGCGCATTTCCTGGCACAGCCGCGGCGCCGGCAGGCGCATCCGCCCACCAGTGGCCCGCAGCTGCTGGCGCGCACCCTGCGCCGTGGCGACGTGCTGCTGGTGGAGGGCAACAGCCGCTTCTCCACCGTCATCAAGTACCTCACCCAGTCCACCTGGTCGCACGCGGCGCTGTATATCGGCGAGGAAGCGCTGGAGCCGGGCGGGCCGCGGCGGCCGATGCTGATCGACGTGGACGTGGAAGCGGGTGTGCGGCGGGTGCCGCTGGACGCGTTCAGTGACGTGCATACCCGCATCTGCCGCGCGCATGGACTGCCGCCGCCGGTCATCGACCAGCTGGTCGGCTTCATGCGCGCGCGCATCGGCTACAGCTACGACCTGAAGAACGTGTTCGACCTGGCGCGCTACCTGATCCTGCCGCCGGTGCCCGGGCACATGCGGCGGCGCATGATCGCGCTGGGCAGCGGCGAGCCGACCAAGGCGATCTGCTCGACCCTGCTGGCGCAGGCGTTCGAGTCGATCCGCTACCCGATCCTGCCCGGGATCGAGACCGTGCTTGGCCATGCCGGCGGCCGCCAGCAGCAGCGCGAGATCCTGCATATCCGCAACTACAGCCTGTACACGCCGCGCGATTTCGACGTGTCGCCGTTCTTCGAGATCGTCAAGCCGCGGCTGCAGTCGGGCTTCGATTACCGCACCCTGCAGTGGGGCGACGACGGTACGCCATGACCTTGCTGGCGCAGCGCCGCGGGCCATGAACGCGACAGGCACGGACCGCGGACGGTCCGTGCCTGCCGTTGGCGCCGTTTGCGGGCTGGATCAGAAGCGCGCGCCGATGCCGAAGCCCACGGTCCACGGGTCCAGCTTGAGCTTCTCGCCGGTGCCGCTGCCGGCCACGCTCAGTTCCGGGCGCGCATGCATGTAGCGCGCGTCGGCACGGGCGAACCAGGTGGAGTTGATGTTCATGTCCACGCCGACCGTGCCGATCGCGCCCTTGGCGGTGCGCAGGCCCACGTGGTCGCCGCCGGCGGCCAGGCCGTCGATCTTCTCGTTGCTGAAGTTCGACTCGTAGTAGCCCGCGCCCACGAACGGACGGAACACGTTGTCGGCCGCGCCGAAGTGGTACTGCGCGCTCAGCGCCAGCGGCTGCTGCTCGACCGTACCGGCCTTGGCGCCGCCGCTGGTGCGCACGCGGTGGTCGAACTTGTCCGCCGCGCCCCACAGTTCGACCGCGACGTTGTCGTTGAAGTAGTAGCTGGCGCTGAGCGTCGGCGCCGGGCCGCCGTCGACCTTGTCGATGCCGGTGGCCGGGCCGCTCTTGGGCTGCAGCAGGGTCACGCCGCCGACGACGGCGAAGCGCTTGCCGGAGGCGGTATCGGCCGGCGCGGCGCCGGCGTCCTGCGCGAACGCGGCGGGCGACAGCGCCAGGGCGCCCAGGACGGCGAAACTCATGATCTTGATGGTACGCATGGGGTGACTCCTCGTAGTGCTCTCGGGATTGCGTTGTTATCGAGGCCCTCGCTCGGGGCGCGCCCATCCTCGCCGCGGCAGGATGAATCGATCCGTACGCGCCAATGCCCTCATGCTGTGTCGTTCAGCGAAAATGGCGCCACGCCCGGAATGGCGGGCGCGGCTGCGGCAGGATCATTCATGGAGTTGGGTCGCGCGTGACGAACGAAACACTGCTGCTGGGGTTGCCTGCGCAGGTGAACGCGCACTGCCGCGTACTCGTACTCGGTTCGATGCCGGGCATGGCTTCGCTGCAGGCGGCGCGCTATTACGCGCATCCGCGCAATCGCTTCTGGCCGCTGATGGGGGCGCTGTGCGGTTTCGACCCGGCGCTGGACTATCCATTGCGGCTGGCCCGGCTGCAGCAGGCCGGTGTCGGGCTATGGGACGTGATCGGCCGGTGCCGGCGGCGCGGCAGTCTGGACGCGGCCATCGTCCGTGGCAGCGAAGTCGCCAACCCGCTGCCGGAACTGCTCGGGCGGTTGCCGCATCTGCGCGCGATCGCCTGCAACGGCGCCGCGGCGGCGCAGGCGTTCGAGCGCCATGTGCGCCCCGCGTTGCCGGCCGGACATGGGGTGACCGTGCTGGCGCTGCCGTCCACCAGCCCGGCCAACGCCGCCTGGTCGTTCGCGCGGCTGCTGGATGAATGGCGGCGGCTGGCGCCGTGGTTGCCGGTGGCGGAACAGTCCATTTCCG
The DNA here is from genome assembly GCF_056393075.1 of Stenotrophomonas sp. Steno-Z10-HUANG. Lineage (NCBI taxonomy): Bacteria > Pseudomonadati > Pseudomonadota > Gammaproteobacteria > Lysobacterales > Lysobacteraceae > Stenotrophomonas > Stenotrophomonas sp. Steno-Z10-HUANG. The sequence continues at coordinate 56,542 of NZ_JBWJPA010000006.1, read as the reverse complement.
CGGTGCCTGGCCGTGGAGACAGGCCGGGACAGGCACCTGGCCGGTGATGCCCGCGCGGCGGGCGCGCGCAGCCGCGCCCGGCCTGCCATGGCCCGTCCCTGTCCGCGGACATACGTATGCGAATCCACGGGCGGCGGTTGGCGCTGCGCCGCACTGGCGCCACAATAGGAGTTTCCCTCACTGTTGCTGGAGTAGTTTCATGGCCGAAATCAAGGAAGCAGTTGTCCCCGATATCGGTGACTACAGCGACATCCCGGTGATCGAAGTGCTGGTCGCCGTCGGTGATACGGTCATGAAGGACCAGGGCCTGGTCACGCTGGAATCGGACAAGGCGACCATGGAAGTGCCGTCGGCCGTGGCCGGCGTGGTCAGGGAAATCAAGGTCAAGGTCGGCGACACCCTGTCCGAGGGCAAGGTCGTGGCGCTGATCGAAGTGGCCGAGGAGAGCGCAAAGCCGGCCGCCGTCGCCGCGCCGGCCGCACCGGCCAAGGTCGAGCCGACCGCCGAGACCGGCGCCAGGGTCGAGCCGGTGGCCGTGGCCCCGGTGGCGGACAAGCTGGCCCAGCGCGAGATCGCGCAGGAAGCCGTGCTGGCCACCAGCAAGCCGGCCAGCCCGCCGGTGCAGTTCAACGCCGAGGGCGTGCTGCCGTCCAACGTGCCTTACGCCAGCCCGGCGGTGCGCGTGTTCGCCCGCGAGCTGGGCGTGGACCTGGCCCAGGTGGCTGGCACCGAGAAGGGCGGCCGCATCACCAAGGCCGACGTGCAGAAGTTCGTCAAGGGCGCGCTGACCGGCGGCGGTGCTGCCGTGGCCGGCGCCCCGGTGGCCGCTGGCGGTGGCCTGAACCTGCTGCCGTGGCCGAAGGTGGACTTCAGCAAATTCGGCGAGACCGAAGTGCAGCCGCTGTCGCGGATCAAGAAGATCTCCGGCGCCAACCTGGCGCGCAACTGGGCGATGATTCCGCACGTCACCCAGTTCGACCAGGCCGACATCACCGACCTGGAAGCGCTGCGCGTGGCGCTGAACAAGGAGAATGAGAAGGCCGGCATCAAGCTGACCATGCTCGCGTTCCTGATCAAGGCCAGCGCCGCGGCGCTGAAGAAGTTCCCCGAGTTCAACGCCTCGCTGGATGCCAGCGGCGAGAACCTGACCCTGAAGAAGTACTTCCACATCGGCTTTGCCGCCGACACGCCGAACGGCCTGGTCGTGCCGGTCATCCGCGACGTGGACAAGAAGGGCGTGGTGCAGATCGCGCAGGAAACCGGCGAACTGGCGAAGAAGGCGCGCGACGGCAAGCTGGGCCCGGCCGAGATGAGCGGCGGCTGCTTCTCGATCAGCTCGCTGGGCGGCATCGGCGGCACCGCGTTCACCCCGATCGTCAATGCGCCGGAAGTGGCCATCCTGGGCGTCTCCAAGTCCTCGATCCAGCCGGTCTGGAACGGCAAGGAGTTCGCGCCGAAGCTGCTGCTGCCGCTGTCGCTGAGCTACGACCACCGCGTCATCGACGGTGCGCTGGCCGCGCGCTTCACCACGTACCTGTCGCAGGTGCTGGCCGACATGCGCCGCGTGCTGCTCTGATCCCGAGGACTTGAAAGATGGCGAACACGATTGAAGTCAAAGTCCCGGATATCGGCGATTACAGCAACGTGCCGGTGATCGAGGTCCTGGTGGCCGTGGGCGACACGGTGGCCAAGGACCAGGGCCTGGTGACGCTGGAATCGGACAAGGCGACGCTGGAAGTGCCGTCCACCGCCGCCGGCGTGGTCAAGGAGATCAAGGTCAAGCTCGACGACAAGCTGTCCGAGGGCGACGTGGTGGTGGTGCTGGAAGCCGCAGGCGCGGCCGCCGCACCTGCGCCTGCCGCCCCCGCCGCGACGCCGGCTCCCGCTGCGCAGCCAGCCGCCGCGGCTGCGGCCGCGCCGGCGGTAGTGAGCGCGCCGGCAGCTGCGGCCCCGGCCGCAAGCGGTGGCCCGGTCGAGATCAAGGTGCCGGACATCGGCGACTACAGCGGCGTGCCGGTGATCGAGATCCTGGTGGCCGTGGGCGACACGGTGAAGAAGGACCAGGGGCTGGTGACGCTGGAATCGGACAAGGCCACGCTGGAAGTGCCGTCCACCGCCGCCGGCGTGGTCAGGGAGATCAAGGTCAAGCTCGGCGACAAGTTGTCCGAGGGCGACGTGGTGGTGGTGCTGGACGCGCAGGGCGCCACGCCCGTGGCCGGCGCCGGCAACGTGGCGCCGGGCAGCAAGCCGCCGGTGACCCCGTCGCACCGCGCACCGGACCCGGCCGTGGCCGCGCGGGCGCTGCCGTCGACCGGCCGCGCCGCCGACATCGAATGCCGCATGGTGGTGCTGGGCGCCGGCCCGGGCGGCTACACCGCCGCGTTCCGTTCGGCCGACCTGGGCATGGATACCGTGCTCGTGGAACGCTACGCCAGCCTCGGTGGCGTCTGCCTCAACGTCGGCTGCATTCCGTCCAAGGCGCTGCTGCACGCGGCCGAGATCATCGACCATGCCGCGCATGCCGATGAACTGGGCATCGCCTTCGGCAAGCCGAAGATCACCCTGGACAAGCTGCGCGAGTACAAGGAAAAGGTCGTCGGCCAGCTGACCAAGGGCCTGGCCGGCATGGCCAGGCAACGCAAGGTGCGCGCCGTGCAGGGCGTGGCGAAATTCGTTTCGGCCAACGAACTGGAGATCACCGGCGACGACGGCAAGACCCAGCTGCTGCGCTTCGAGCAGTGCATCATCGCCGCCGGCTCGCAGGCGGTGAAGCTGCCGAACTTCCCGTGGGACGACAAGCGCGTGATGGACTCCACCGACGCGCTGGAACTGGCCGACGTGCCGAAGTCGCTGCTGGTCGTGGGCGGCGGCATCATCGGCCTGGAAATGGCCACCGTGTACAGCGCGCTGGGTGCCCAGGTCACCGTGGTCGAGTTCATGGACCAGCTGATGCCGGGCGCCGACAAGGACCTGGTCAAGCCGCTGGCCGAGCGCCTGAAGAAGCAGGGCATCGAAGTGCACCTGAAGACCAAGGCCTCGGGCGTCACCGCCGACAAGAAGGGCATCACGGTGACCTTCGAGGCCGCCACCGAGGGCGAGAAGCCGGCGATGCAAAGCGGCACCTTCGACCGCGTGCTGGTGGCCGTGGGCCGCGCGCCGAACGGCAAGAAGATCGATGCCGACAAGGCCGGCGTGGAAGTGACCGACCGCGGCTTCATCCCGGTCGACCGCCAGATGCGCACCAACGTCCCGCACATCTTCGCCATCGGCGACATCGTCGGTAACCCGATGCTGGCGCACAAGGCAACGCACGAGGGCAAGCTGGCCGCGGAAGTGGCGTTTGGTGAGAAGAAGGAGTGGGTGGCGCGGGTGATCCCGTCGGTGGCCTATACCAACCCGGAGATCGCCTGGGTCGGCGTCACCGAGACCGAGGCCAAGGCCAAGGGGTTGAAGGTTGGCGTGGCCAAGTTCCCGTGGGCGGCCAGCGGCCGCGCCATCGGCATCGGCCGCACCGAGGGCTTCACCAAGCTGATCTTCGACGAAGAGACCCATCGTGTGATCGGCGGCGCCATTGTCGGCGTGCATGCCGGTGAGTTGCTGGCCGAAATCGGCCTGGCCATCGAGATGGGTGCCGAGGCCGAGGACATCGGCCACACCATCCATGCCCACCCGACGCTGAGCGAATCGGTGGCGATGGCTTCGGAGATCTACGACGGCACCATCACCGACCTGTACCTCCCGAAGAAGAAGTGATCCACGCGACGCCCCTTCACCGGGGCGTCGTCGTTTCCGGCGTCTGCAGGAACAGGGAAATGTGGCGAGCGATCGTGGCGGCAGTGTGGCTGGCAGGTGCGGGCGGTGCGCTGGCGGAGGAGGCGGACCCGCAGCTGGACGCGGCGCTGCTGCAATGCCCGGGTGCGGCGCCGTTCGTGGAGGCGGACAGGCTGCGCGAACAGGCACTGGCGCGCAGGAGCGCCGGCATCGAGCCGTCCGAACCGCGGTTGCGCGGACAACTGCTGGAAATGGCGCGCCTGGACCAGCAGGCGCGCGACGGCGACTGGTCGCAGGCGATGGTCGAGAAGATGCTTGCGGTGGACGCGGCGAACCTGGCGAAGATCAGGCAGGTGGTCGCCGATCATGGGGGACTGCCGGACGTGCGCGCGGTTGGCGTGGATGGCCTGCGCGCGGCCTGGCTGCTGGTGCAGCACGCCGACGCCGATGCCGGCTTGCAGCGGCAGGTGCTGGACGGGCTGGCGCCGCGGTTGGCCAGCGGCGAGGTCTCATCGCGCGAATTCGCCCTGCTGACCGACCGGGTGCTGGTGAACGCCGGCAAGCCGCAGCGTTACGGCAGCCAGCTCGCCGCCATCGGCGGCAGGTGGCAGCCCAAGGCCATGGAAGCGCCGGAACAGGTGGACCAGCGCCGCGCCAGCATCGGGCAGATGCCGCTGGCGGATTACCTCTGCGTCGCGGCGCAGATGTTCCCGGCGCCGCCCACCGATGCCGAAGGCAGGCTGCTGTAGGCCTGCCATCGGTGCCGGGACGCGCTGCCATGCCGCGCGGTGCCGGCTTGCCCGCACGGCACCTGGCGGGCATGGCCCGCCGCCACGCATGCCGTGACCGGCCGGGTCAGAACGACAGGCTCACGCCGACCAGCGGGCCCTTGAATTCCTGCTTCAGGCCGATGAGGCCGTCGCTGCCCTTGCGGTCGACGTCGAGCTTGAACCAGTCGTAGCCGGCGAAGATGCCGAAGTTCGGGTTGACGTTGTACTGCACGATGGCGTTGGCGCGGCTCAGGTCGCCTTCGTAGTCATCGAAGTTGCCCCAGCGCGTGTTGAGGTACTGGCCCTGCAGGTTGATCAGCCAGTGTTCGGACGGGGTGAAGGTCAGGCGCGCGCCGACCACCGGGGCGATGCCGTCGGTCTTCTCGTCGAGCACCTGGCCCTGGTACAGCTGGCCGAGGTCGGCATAGGCGTTGGCGTCCACCTTGGCGTACTCGGCGCCGAGCTGCAGGCCAAGGTCGAAACGCTCGCCGTCGACCACCGCGTAGTCATAGACCAGGCTGGCCACCTGGTACTTCAGGTTGCCCTTGACGAAGCTGCCGGCCGGCACCGTGGTGCCGTCGAAGCTGATGCTCTCGCCCAGCGCCTGGCGGCGGTCCTTGTCGTAGCGGAAGTAATCGAAGATCAGCCGCTGCCGCTCGCTGATGCGGAACAGGCCGTCCACGCGCGGCTCCCATTCCTTGCCCCCCAGGTCGAAATCCTCGTCGAACGCCAGTTCCTGGCCGCCGACCGTGCCGCTGCCGCGCAGGGTATTGGACGAATCGATGTTCATCGCGCCCAGGCGCAGGGTGAAGCGCGGATCGCCGTCGGCGGCGTGGGCGGGCGCGGCCTGCAGCAGGGCCAGGGCAAGCGCGCAGGAGGCGCAGGTCGGGAGGTGCGGGGGGAGGCGCATCGTTCGGTTCGCTCCGTGTAGGAAATCAGGGAGCGGCTACCGTGGCCGAAGCGATGTGGCACCTGCGTGACCGCGGAGTGCACGCGGCGTGCAAAATGCGGCGAGGTGGCCCTGGGCGGGCCACCTCGCCCGGTGCGTCCGTCGCGCACATCGACGAGGTAATGGCGGCGGACGTGCAGGTGTGACCCGCCGCCGCGGCCGAAGTTCCGCATGTTGCAGCGCAAAAACGGGATTCGCCCGCCCTAACCCGGGACGGCTGAAAATTCCAGTAAATGCCGCAACTTGCGATCCGCAGGGGGGCGGCTTGTGGCGGTTGTCTCGCAAAATGTCCCGCTGCTATACTTTCGCGGCTCGACGAGGCGCCCCCGGCGCCGCCAGATCTCCTTGTTCCATGAAGCAGGACATTCCACGTGCTGAACTCCGTTGATGCGGGTCGGCGGCTGATGCTGCGTGCCGCGGTGTACCCGCTGGTCGCAGTGGTTGTCCTCGCGCTGGCCTTCCTGCTGTTGGGGCCGAAGTACGCCCTGGGCGCGCTGGTTTCCGGCGTGGCGGTGGTGGCGGGGACGGTGCTGGCGGCATGGGTGGGACTCGGCGGCGGCGTTCAGGCCGCCGGTTCGGCGATGATCCGCATGTTCCTGGGGTTCGCGCTGAAGATCGTGCTGATTGTCGCCGTGCTGGCAATGGCGTTCGTCTGGTGGCGGCTTCCTCCCTTGGCCCTGCTGGCAGCGATTCCAGTGGCGCTGATGTTCCAGGTTCTGGCTCTGGCCAGGCGTTGATCGAATTCACAAAAGGTATCCGGACTCATGGCGGGCGAGGCTCTAACCCCTACCACCTATATCCAGCATCACCTGCAGAACCTGACCGCCAAGGTCGGGGACGGCGGCAGCTTCTGGACCATCCACGTCGATACCGTCGTCACCGCGGTGCTGATGGGCCTGCTGATGGTGTTCGCCTTCTGGATGGCCACCCGCAAGGCCACCGCCGGCGTGCCGGGCAAGTGGCAGGCGTTCGTTGAAATCTGCCTGGAGTTCGTCGACCGCCAGGCCAAGGACACCTACCACGGCAAGAGCAAGCTGGTGACGCCGATCGCGATCACCATCTTCTTCTGGATCCTGTTGATGAACCTCATCAAGATGATCCCGGCCGATTTCATCGCCAAGCCGCTGGAATGGGCGGGCGTCCACTACTGGAAGCCGGTGCCGACCGCCGACGTCAATGCCACCTTGGGCATGTCGATCAGCGTGTTCTTCCTGATGGTCTTCTTCTCGCTCAGTTCCAAGGGCGTGGTCGGCTTCGTCAAGGAGTTCCTGACCGCCCCGTTCGGCAAGTGGATGATGCCGTTCAACCTGATCCTCAACATCGTCGAGTGGCTGAGCAAGCCGATCTCCCTGGCGATGCGACTGTTCGGCAACATGTTCGGCGGCGAGATCGTCTTCCTGCTGATCTGGGTGCTGGGCGGCGCCGGCTTGTTCGGTGCTGTTGCCGGTGGCGTATTCGGCCTGGGCTGGATGCTGTTCCACCTGCTGGTGATTCCGCTGCAGGCCTTCATTTTCATGATGCTGTCGATCGTGTACCTGAGCCTGTCGGAAGACAGCCACTAAGCTACAAGCTTCAACCAGTTCCAACCTTCATCCGTTTCATCACCCTTAGCTACCCTTAGTTCTCGGAGAAAACCATGTACTTCGCCGTCCTGACCAATCTCGCCCAAGTTCAGAGCTCCACCGCCCTTGCCGTCGGCATCATGATCGGCCTGGCCGCGCTGGGCGCCGGTCTGGGTCTGGCCATCATGGCTGGTAAGTTCCTGGAATCGGCTGCCCGCCAGCCGGAACTGATCCCGGTCCTGCAGGTCCGCATGTTCATCACCGCCGGCCTGATCGACGCCGCGTTCATCATCTCGGTCGCCGTCGGCCTGCTGCTGGCCTTCGCCAACCCGCTGGCCGCTGCCCTGCTGGCCGAAGCCGCCAAGCTGGCGGGCTGATCCAGCTGAAGTGAGACGGCCGGGTGCCTGCGGGCATCCGGCTTCGGATGAAGGTCCGGTTGCGCCGCCACGGCGGCGCAACCACCCCGACACCAGCGATCGAGCTAACCCATGAATATCAATCTCACCCTCTTTGCACAGGCACTGGCCTTTGCCGCGCTGATCTGGATCATCGCGACCAAGATCTGGCCGCCGCTGATGAAGGCCATCGAAGAGCGCCAGCAGAAGATCGCCGAAGGCCTCGCCGCGGCCGATCGCAGCCAGAAAGACCTGGCCCAGGCGGAAGTGAAGGTCAACGAGGCGCTGAAGGAAGCCCGTGGCAAGGCCAACGAGATCATCGACCAGGCCCATGCCCGCGCCAACCAGATCGTCGAGGCCGCCAAGAACGAAGCCATCGCCGAAGCCAACCGCCAGAAAGAATTGGCCCAGGCTGAAATCGACGCCGCCGCCAACCGCGCCCGCGAAGACCTGCGCAAGCAGGTGTCCGTGCTGGCCGTGACCGGTGCCGAGAAGCTGCTCAAGCGCGAAATCGACGCCAACGCCCACAAGGCGCTGCTCGACGAGCTGGCCGCGGAGATCTGATAGATGAGCCAGGCCCTCACGCTTGCCCGCCCGTATGCCCGCGCCGCGTTCGCGATTGCGCGCGAGGAAGGCAAGTTCGCGCCGTGGTCCGAAGCGCTTGCGTTCTCCGCCCGCGTTGCCGCCGATCCGCGCGTGTCGGCCCTGCTGTCCAATCCGGAGCTGGCCCGCGGCGACGCCGTGGCCCTGTTGGCCCCGGAAGCGGCGGGCGAAACCTACGGCCGCTTCCTGAACCTGCTGGCCGAATCGCACCGCCTGCAGCAGCTGCCGGAGATCGCCGGCCTGTTCGACCAGCTGCGCGCCGAAGCCGAGAACGTGGTCAAGGCCACCGTCACCTCGGCGGCCGCGCTGTCGGCCGACGAGCTGGAAAAGATCAAGCTCGCGCTGCGTCGCCGCTTCGGCCGCGACGTCGAGGTGTCGACCGCGGTGGACGCTTCGCTGATCGGCGGCGCCGTGATCGATGCCGGCGACGTGGTCATCGATGGTTCGCTCAAGGGCAAGCTGTCGCGCCTGCAGACCGCGCTCGCAAACTGAATTCACTTATCGTCCGGCTTGATCGCCGGCACTAGGACTTGACGATGGCTACCACGCTCAACCCCTCCGAAATCAGCGAACTGATCAAGAACCGCATCGAGAAGGTCGCGCTGTCCGCGGAATCGCGCAACGAAGGCACCGTGACCTCGGTGTCCGACGGCATCGTGCGCATCTACGGCCTGGCCGACGTGATGCAGGGCGAAATGATCGAGCTGCCGAACAACACCTACGCGCTGGCGCTGAACCTGGAGCGCGACTCGGTCGGCGCCGTGGTGCTGGGCGACTACGAGCACCTGCGCGAAGGCGACGTGGCCAAGACCACCGGCCGCATCCTGGAAGTGCCGGTGGGTCCGGAAATGCTCGGCCGCGTGGTCAACGCGCTGGGCGAGCCGATCGACGGCAAGGGCCCGCTGGGCACCTCGCTGACCGCTCCGGTGGAGCGCGTTGCCCCGGGCGTGATCTGGCGCAAGTCCGTCGACCAGCCGGTGCAGACCGGCTACAAGTCGGTCGACTCGATGATCCCGATCGGCCGTGGCCAGCGCGAGCTGATCATCGGTGACCGCCAGACCGGCAAGACCGCCATGGCGATCGACGCGGTGATCAACCAGAAGGGCACCGGCATCAAGTGCGTGTACGTCGCGATCGGCCAGAAGGCCTCGACCGTGGCCAACATCGTGCGCAAGCTGGAAGAGAACGGCGCGCTGGCCCATACCGTGGTCGTGGCCGCCACCGCTTCCGAGTCGGCTGCGATGCAGTACATCAGCGCCTACGCCGGCTGCACCATGGGCGAGTACTTCATGGATCGCGGCGAAGACGCGCTGATCGTGTACGACGACCTGTCCAAGCAGGCCGTGGCCTACCGCCAGATCTCGCTGCTGCTGAAGCGTCCGCCGGGCCGCGAAGCCTACCCGGGCGACGTGTTCTACCTGCACTCGCGCCTGCTGGAACGCGCCGCCCGCGTGTCCGAGGAGTACGTCGAGAAGTTCACCGAGGGCAAGGTCACCGGCAAGACCGGTTCGCTGACCGCGCTGCCGATCATCGAGACCCAGGCCGGCGACGTGTCCGCGTTCGTCCCGACCAACGTGATCTCGATCACCGACGGCCAGATCTTCCTGGAAACCGACCTGTTCAACGCCGGCATCCGCCCGGCCGTGAACGCCGGTATCTCGGTGTCGCGCGTCGGTGGCTCGGCCCAGACCAAGATCATCAAGAAGCTGTCCGGCGGCATCCGCATCTCGCTGGCCCAGTACCGTGAGCTGGCGGCGTTCGCGCAGTTCGCCTCGGACCTGGACGAAGCCACCCGCAAGCAGCTGGAGCGTGGCCAGCGCGTCACCGAGCTGATGAAGCAGAAGCAGTACGCGCCGATGTCCATCGCCAACCAGGCGCTGTCGATCTACGCCGTCAACGAGGGTTACCTGGACGACGTGCCGGTCAACAAGCTGCTGGCGTTCGAAGAGGGCCTGCACGCCCACTTCGCCAACACCGCCGGCGAGCTGACCGCCAAGATCAACGCCACCGGCGCCTGGAACGACGAGATCGAAGCCGCCTTCAAGAAGGGCATCTCCGAGTTCAAGACCACCGGCAGCTGGTAAGCCGCACGTAGAGCGGGGCCTTGGCCCCGCTTCACTGTGACACAGCGGGGGAAGGCCCCCGCTCCATGGGAATAAGAGATGGCAAGCGGACGCGAAATCAAAACCAAGATCAAGAGCGTGCAGAACACCCGCAAGGTGACGCGCGCGCTCGAGATGGTCTCCGCCTCCAAGATCCGCAAGGCGCAGGATCGGATGAAGACCTCGCGTCCGTACGCGCAGGCGATGAAGCAGGTGATCGGCCACCTGGCCCAGGCCAGCACCGACTTCCAGCATCCGTTCCTGGTCGAGCGCGACAACGTCAAGCGCGTGGGTTACATCGTGATCTCCTCGGATCGCGGCCTGGCCGGCGGCCTGAACAACAACCTGTTCCGCAAGGCCGTGGCCGAAATGCGCGGCTGGCAGGAAAAGGGCGCCGAGATCGACATGGTGACCATCGGCCAGAAGGCCAGCGTGTTCTTCCGCCGGGTCAACGTGAACATGGTCGGCAGCGTCACCCACATCGGCGACCAGCCGAAGCTGGAGACGCTGATCGGCGTGATCAAGGTGATGCTCGACGCCTTCACCGAAGGCAAGGTCGATCGCGTGTACCTGGTCTACAACCGCTTCATCAACACGATGACGCAGAAGGCGTCCTTCGACCAGCTGCTGCCGTTGCCGGCCAGCGACACGCAGGTCGCCTCGCACGACTGGGACTACCTGTACGAACCCGATGCCGCGACCGTGCTCGAGCACGTGATCACGCGCTACATCGAGTCGCTGGTGTACCAGGCCGTGCTGGAGAACGTTGCTTCCGAGCACGCGGCACGCATGGTGGCGATGAAGGCGGCAAGCGACAACGCGAACAAGCTGATCGGAACCCTGCAGCTGGTCTACAACAAGGCCCGCCAGGCAGCGATCACCCAGGAAATCTCCGAAATCGTCGGCGGCGCGGCAGCAGTCTGACGCGCACAGTCAAAGCATTTAATTAGAGGATGCAGCAATGAGTCAGGGCAAGATCGTTCAGATCATCGGCGCCGTCGTCGACGTCGAATTCCCGCGCAGCGACGTGCCGAAGGTGTACGACGCGCTGAAGGTCGAGAACACCGACATCACCCTGGAAGTCCAGCAGCAGCTTGGCGACGGCATCGTCCGTGCCATCGCGCTGGGTTCCACCGATGGCCTGAAGCGTGGCCTGGTCGCCAACAACACCGGCCGCGCCATCTCGGTGCCGGTCGGCGCCGGCACCCTGGGCCGCATCATGGACGTGCTGGGTCGCCCGATCGACGAGGCCGGCCCGGTCGCCGCGTCCGATTCGTGGGAAATCCACCGCGCCGCGCCGTCGTACGAAGACCAGTCGTCCTCGACCGAACTGCTGGAAACCGGCATCAAGGTCATCGACCTGATGTGCCCGTTCGCCAAGGGCGGCAAGGTCGGCCTGTTCGGCGGTGCCGGCGTCGGCAAGACCGTCAACATGATGGAGCTGATCAACAACATCGCCAAGGCGCACTCGGGTCTGTCCGTGTTCGCCGGCGTGGGCGAGCGTACCCGCGAGGGCAACGACTTCTACCACGAGATGAAGGACTCCAACGTCCTGGACAAGGTGGCGATGGTGTACGGCCAGATGAACGAGCCGCCGGGCAACCGCCTGCGCGTCGCCCTGACCGGCCTGACCATGGCCGAGTACTTCCGCGACGAGAAGGACGCCAACGGCAAGGGCAAGGACGTGCTGCTGTTCGTCGACAACATCTACCGCTACACGCTGGCCGGTACCGAAGTGTCCGCGCTGCTGGGCCGCATGCCGTCGGCGGTGGGCTACCAGCCGACCCTGGCCGAGGAAATGGGCGTCCTGCAGGAACGCATCACCTCGACCAAGACCGGTTCGATCACCTCGATCCAGGCCGTGTACGTGCCCGCGGACGACCTGACCGACCCGTCGCCGGCCACCACCTTCGCCCACCTCGACTCGACCGTGACCCTGTCGCGCTCGATCGCCTCGCTGGGCATCTACCCGGCGGTGGACCCGCTGGATTCCACCTCGCGCCAGATGGACCCGCAGGTCATCGGCAACGAGCATTACGAAACCGCCCAGCGCGTCCAGCAGACCCTGCAGAAGTACAAGGAGCTGAAGGACATCATCGCCATCCTGGGCATGGACGAACTGTCCGAGGAAGACAAGCAGGCCGTGTCGCGCGCGCGCAAGATCGAGCGCTTCTTCAGCCAGCCGTTCCACGTGGCCGAAGTGTTCACCGGCTCGCCGGGCAAGTACGTGCCGCTGAAGGAAACCATCCGTGGCTTCAAGGCCATCGTCGATGGCGAGTACGACCACCTGCCGGAGCAGGCGTTCTACATGGTCGGCGGCATCGAAGAAGCGGTCGAGAAGGCCAAGAAGATGGCCGAAAAGGCCTAATTCCGGCGTGAGGCGGAGTCCGCTCCGCCTCTGCGGCATCCTGCGGTGGGCGCAGGCCCACCCAACCAGGCGAAGAGAGTTCCATGAGCACCATCCGTTGCGACATCGTCAGTGCCGAGCAGCAGATCTTCAGCGGCGAAGCGACCCTGGTCGTGGCCACCGGTGAGCTGGGCGAGCTGGGCATCGCGCCCAAGCATGCGCCGCTGATCACCCGCCTGAAGCCGGGCAAGGTCGTGGTCACCACCGCCGCCGGCGAGCACCTGGACTTCGCCATCTCCGGCGGCATCCTGGAAGTGCAGCCGCAGGTCGTGACCGTGCTGGCCGACACCGCCATCCGCGCCACCGACATCGACGAGGCGGCGGTGCGCAAGGCCAAGGAAGAAGCCGAGCGCGTGCTGGCCAACCGTGGCGAAGCCATGGAGCTGGCCGAGGCGCAGCAGCGCCTGGCCGAAGTCACCGCGCAGCTGCAGGCGCTGGAGCGCCTGCGCCGCAACCTCAAGCACTGAGCACGGTGCGGTCGAGGTAACGAAAAACGCCGGGCTTGCCCGGCGTTTTTCGTTGGCTGCCCGCCCGCAGGTGCCGGGCTCGCCCGGCACGCACCTAGCCGGAAAGTCCCCCTGCGGAGCGAACCCCGTATCCCCATCGAGCAACAGGGTCTGCACCGCGCCTCGCCGGGCATGTCGCCCCCGTAGGTGCCGGGCTCGCCCGGCACGCGCCTTGCCGGAAAGCCCCCCTGCGGAGCGAACCCCGCATCCCCATCAAGCATTCAGACCGGCACCGCGCCTCGCCGGGCATGTCGCCCCCGTAGGTGCCGGGCTTGCCCGGCACGCACCTCGCCGGAAAGCCCCCCTGCGGAGCGAACCCCGCATCCCCATCGAGCAACCGGGCCTGCATGGCGTCTCACCGCCTACGCCGCCCCGTAGGTGCCGGGCTTGCCCGGCACGCACCTCGCTTCGGTCAACGGTAGACCACGTGGCGCAGCAGGAAGAAGTTCAGCACCGCCAGTCCGCCTTCCACCAGCGGTTTGGCCAGCCATGCCATCTGCAGCCCCAGCGCATGCGTGGTCCATGCCAGCAGCCCGCTGCTGGCGGCGGTCATCAGCAGCCACAACGCGAGGAAGCGGGCGAAGTGCTTCCAGCCGTGGCGGCGTCCGTCCGCGCGCGGGAAGGTATAGCGGCCATTGAGCCAGAAGCCGAGCAGGGCACCGCTGCCGCGCCCGAGCAGGTTGCCGGGCACCGGCGGCAGGCCGGCGGCGGTGGCCGCCACGAACACCAGCCAGTCCAGCAGCAACTGCATCAGGCCGGCGGCGATATAGCGACCGCCTTGTCGCAACAGGGTCATCGGGATGAACGCAGGCAGGGAAAGGCGCCCATGCTACCCGCTGGCGGCGGCCGCATGCCCATGGCGCGCGCGGGGCACCTGCGCTGCAGTGGTCGCGCGCCCTGCGCGGGGCATCGTCCAGCTGCGGGATTTCCCGCGGCGATCATGCGCCTGACGCACGGGGCCAGCGGCAGGCGCGCCGCAGGCCTGCCACGCACATGCCCGGTGGTGCCGCGCCACCGCGCTCGACGGCCTGCCGGTGCCTTCTTAGAATCCCTGCATCGATTACCGGAAGCCTGCCGATGAGCCACCCGCTGCACGTCATCATCCTCGCCGCCGGCGCCGGCAAGCGCATGAAATCGGCCCTGCCCAAGGTGCTGCAACCGGTGGCGGGGCGGCCGATGCTCGCGCACGTGATCGAGACCGCGCGCCAGCTGCAGCCTGCCGGCATCCACGTGGTGCACGGCCACGGGGGCGAGGCCGTGCGCGCCGCCTTCGCCGGCCAGGACGACCTGGCCTGGGCGGAGCAGGTGCAGCAGCTGGGCACCGGCCACGCCGTGCTGCAGGCGATGCCGGCGGTACCGGATACCGCGCAGGTGCTGGTGCTGTACGGCGACGTGCCGCTGATCCGTGCCGATACCCTGCGCGCGCTGCTGCACGACGCGCCGCGGCTCGCGGTGCTGGTGGCCGAACTCGACGACCCGGGTGGTTACGGCCGCGTGGTGCGCGATGCCGAAGGCAAGGTCGCGGCCATCGTCGAACAGAAGGATGCCAACGACGAGCAGAAGCGCATCCGCACCGTGAACACCGGCATCATCACCGCCGAATCGACCGCGTTGCGGCGCTGGCTGTCGGGCCTGTCCAACGCCAACGCACAGGGCGAGTACTACCTGACCGATGTGTTCGCCGCGGCGGCCGCCGAGTACACCCCGGCGCTGCTGGTGCACGTGGCCGACCCGCAGGAAGCCGAGGGCGCCAATGATTCCTGGCAGCTGGCGCAGCTCGAGCGGGCCTGGCAGCTGCGCGCGGCGCGTGCGCTGTGCGAACAGGGCGTGCGCCTGCTCGATCCGTCGCGCTTCGACCAGCGCGGCACGGTCAAGGTCGGCCGCGACGTGCAGATCGACGCCAACGTGGTGCTGGAGGGCGAGGTCGAGCTGGGCGATGGCGTCACCATCGGCGCCTTCGTACGGCTGAAGGACGTCAAGCTCGGTGCCGGCACCCAGGTGCGGCCGCACTGCGACCTGGACGGCGTGGTCAGCGACGGCGCCGCGCTGATCGGCCCGTTCGCCCGGCTGCGCCCGGGCACGGTGCTGGCCGACGGCGTGCACGTGGGCAACTTCGTCGAGACCAAGAACGCGACGCTGGGCAAGGGCAGCAAGGCCAACCACCTCACCTACCTGGGCGATGCGGTGATCGGCAGCGGCAGCAACATCGGCGCCGGCACCATCACCTGCAACTACGATGGCGTGAACAAGTTCCAGACCCGTATCGGCGACCGCGTGTTCGTCGGCTCCAACAGCTCGCTGGTGGCGCCGGTGACGCTGGGCGACGGCGCCACCATCGCCGCCGGCTCGGTGGTCACCCGCGATGCGCCGGAGGACCGGCTGACGGTGGCGCGCAGCCGCCAGCAGACCATCGAAGGCTGGAAGCGCCCGCAGAAGAAGACCTGACCTGCCGGCCGCGGCCGCGGCGGCAATGCGCGGGCGGCACCGGTTGTGCGCGTAGTGCCCACTGTCGGCGGCGTCCATCGCAGTGCCGGCCCGCAATGCCGGCCGGGTAGCGACGCGCGCCGGGCAGCGCCGCGGGTATACGGGTGCGGCGCGTGGTATCGGTACGCCGGGCAGGTGCCGGCAGCCACCGCGGCAACCGCCATCGCCGGCGACGCACGCTAGCGCGATGCGGCAGGCGCGCCGCCGCGGGTCAGCCGCCGGCCGGCAGCAGCAGCGTTACGCACAGACCGCCGTCGTTGCGGTTCTGCAGGGAGATGCGGCCGTCGTGCGCTTCCACGATTTCGCGGGTCAATGCCAGGCCCAGGCCGGTGCCGTTGCGCTTGGTCGAATAGAACGGCATCAGCGCGTTCTGCAGCACCGCTTCATTCATGCCGGTGCCGCGGTCCAGCACCTCGATGCGCAGCCAATGCGGCAGCCGCGCCAGCCGTACCTCGACCGTGTCCTCGGTGACGCCGTTGTCGCTGCTGGCCTCGTGCGCGTTCTTGAGCAGGTTGAGCAGCGCCTGCGAGAACTGCGCCGGATCGACCCGGCTGCACAGGTCCTCGGGCGGCGGCACCATGCGGAACGGGATCTGCTGCTGCAGCCCGCGCAGGAACGGCCCCCAGGCCACGGTCTGCAGCTGCGGCTGCGGCAGCTTGGCGAAGCGCGCGTAGCCACGGATGAAACCCTCCAGGTGCCGCGCGCGTTCCTCGACCGTGCCGAAGATGTCCTCCAGCCGCTCGATGCGCCCGCGCCGCACCAGCTCGGCGCCCGAATGCGCGAGCGAGGCGATCGGTGCCAGCGAGTTGTTGAGCTCGTGGCTGATGACGCGGATCACCTTCTTCCAGGTCTGCACTTCCTGGCGCCGCAGCTCGGCGGTGAGCAGGCGCAACAGCAGCAGGTCGTGCGGGCGGCCGTTGAGATGGAAGCTGCGCCGCGACAGGTGGTAGATCTGCTCGTCGTCCTCGTCGCCGTCGGCCTCGCGCACCGCGAACAGGCTGTCGCCGCCGCGGGCGATGGCATTGCGCAGCTCCACCGGCATGTTTTCCAGCAGCTCGTGCATGCGCTTGCCTTCCAGCTTCCAGCCGCCGTGCAGCAGCTTGCGCGCGGAGATGTTGGAGAACGCCACGCGCTGCACGCCATCGCCGCCATCGGCCAGCAGCAGCATCGCCACCGGCGTGTTCTGCACCATGGTGTCGAGCAGCAGCTCGCGCTGCACCAGCGCCTGGCGCTGCTCGCGCAGCACGTCGCCGAGCTCGGCATGCGCCTTGACCAGCTGCGCGAGCTCGTCGTCGCCGCGCCAGTGCACGCCGAAGTTGTACTCGCCGTCGCGGTAGCTGCTGGTGATGCCCGCCAGCGAGCGCAGCAGCGACCGGATCGGCGCGGTGGCGCGGCGCAGCGTCCACCACATCAGCGACAGCAGCAGCACCGTGGAAACCACGGTGACCACCCAGCCGCGGTCCATCCAGTAAGCCAGCAGCCACGGCAGCGCCGCGGCCAGGCCCAGCACCGGCAACAGGCGCAGGAACAGGCGGAAGGTGAAGGAGCGGGTTCTCAGCATGTGCATGTCAGTCGCGCGGGATGCCGTGGCGGTCCATGCGCCGGTACAGCGCCTGCCGGCTCAGGCCCAGGTCCGCCGCCGCCTGGGCGATGACCCCGCCGGCGCGCTCCAGCGCGCCGACGATGCGCGCGCGGTCAGGTTCGTCCGCCTGCGCGATGGGCCGCTGCGGCGCACGCGGCAGGTTCAGGTCGGCCACTTCGATCCGCGGCCCCTGCGCAAGCAGGCTGGCGCGCTGGATCACGTTGCGCAGCTCGCGCACGTTGCCGGGCCAGGTATGCCGCTGCAACGCCTGCGCGGCCTGCGGCGACAGCGGCTTGCCCTCGTCGCCGAGGAAGTGGCGGGCCAGCGGCAGGATGTCCTCGCGGCGCTCGGCCAATGCCGGCAGGGCGAGTTCCACCGTGTTGAGCCGGTAATACAGGTCCTCGCGGAAGCTGCCGTCGCGGATCATCGCCGGCAGGTCGGCGTTGGTGGCGCTGACCACGCGCACCTTCACCTGGCGCTCGCGGTTGGACCCCAGGCGCTCGAAGCGGCCGGTCTCGAGCACGCGCAGCAGCTTCATCTGCCCGGCCAGCGACAGGTTGCCGATCTCGTCCAGGAACAGGGTGCCGCCGTCGGCGGCCTCGAACTTGCCTTCGCGCGCCTTGTTGGCGCCGGTGTAGGCGCCGGCCTCGGCGCCGAACAGTTCGGCCTCGATCAGCTCGGCCGGGATCGCGCCGCAGTTGAGCGCGACGAACGCGCCGCCGCGCTTGCCGGAGTTGGCCTGGATGATCTCGGCGATCTTCTCCTTGCCGGCGCCGTTGGGGCCAGTGATCAGCACCGGCAGGTCCGAGCGCGCGACCTGGCAGGCAAGGCTGATGACCCGCTCGCTGGCCGGGTCGGCGAATACCACCCCGGCCAGGTCGTAGCGTTCGTGCAGGCTCTGGCGCTGCTTGAGCTCGCGCTGGCGGCGGCGGCTCAGTTCGCGGCGGGTCTCGGCCAGCTCCAGCAGGTTATTGACCGTGGTCAGCAGGCGCCCGTCGTCCCAGGGCTTGGCCAGGTAGTCGGCGGCACCGGCCTTGACCAGTTCCACCGCGCTGTCCAGGTGGGTCCACGCGGTCAGCAGGATCACCGGCAGGTCCGGCCAGCTGTCGCGGATCTGCCGGAACAGCACCTGTCCCTCTTCGCCGGACGTGGTGTCGGCGGTGAAGTTCATGTCCTGGATGACCAGGTCGAACTCCTGTTCGGCGAGCATCGCCAGCCCCTGCGCGGGCGAGCACGCATGGCGCGTCTCGATGTCGTGCAGCGAAAACAGCACGTCCAGCGCGGTGGCCACGGCGGCGTTGTCGTCGATGATCAGTATCTGCGGCATTCGGGGCCTTGCAGGAAAGAAGGGGTTGGGGGAGCGCCGGCCTTACACACTGCGGGCCGCGCTGGCAGGCGGCAGCCCCGCTGCGCGGTGCGCCGGGCCGGCAACCGCCAGCTGTCCCAGCGCCAGCAGCAACACCGCCGCCGCCGGCAGGTAGGGTAACGGCAGCCGTGCCAACTCGTAATGCTGCATCAGCCATTGATTGATGCCCAGCGCCAGGAGCAGGCCCAGCGCCAACCCCACACCGACCAGCACCAGGTTCTCGGCCAGGAAGTGACGCAGGATCTGTCCGCGCGTGGCCCCCAGGGCGCGGCGTATGCCAATCTGGCGTGTGCGCTGCTGGATCCAGTAGCCACTGAGGCTGGCGATGCCGATCAGGGTGATCGTGGCGACCACGGCGTTCACCGTGGACAGCAGCCAGACCGCCGCGCGCCGGGTGCGCAGTCCGTCGTCCCGCAGGCGTTCATAGTCGGCCACCACCGGCGCGATGCCCGCGACCAGCCGCCCGGAGAAGTGCTGGTCCAGCACCTTCGACACCTGCGCACGCAGCGCTTCGCGGTTGCCGGGGGCGGTGCGCAGCACATAGCTGGCGATGGGCATGCCGTCGAGAATGCCGGGGATGATGATCGAGTATTCCGCCTTTCCGTCGTCAAGTTCCGACAGCTGGTAGCGCATGAGATGGGCGACGACACCCACGACCCTGTAGCTGCCTTTGTCTTCGCTCGACCGCAACGTTGCTCCAACGGGATCGGCATCCCCCAGCAACGCCCGCGCCAGCGCTTCGGTGATGATGATCGGCGTATGCATGTCGTCGGCCATGCGGATGTCGCGGTACTCGGTGTCCAGGAAGTCGCGTCCGCGGGTCAGGCGCAGGCCGAAAGTCTCCAGCAGGCGCTCACCGACATAGCCGGTGGTCGCCAGCATCGTGCCGTCGGCTGACTTGAGCTCGAAGGCCAGGGTCAGCGTCTGGCGCATTGGTACGCCGGACGCGGCGCTGGCGGCGCGGACGCCGGCGATCGATGCAAGGGCATCGCGACCTGCACGGACCTGCGCGGGGGTCCATGGCGCACCGCGGCTGACCAGTTGGTCGACGATCACCAGTTCATCGCCTGCCAGGCCATCATCCACCAGCAAGGGGGCGGCTTGCTGGCCCAGCAGGAACAGGGTGTTGCAGAGGATCGCGCTGGCCACCATGACCTGCAGCACGATCAGCCGGGGCATCAATGGGTTGCGGCGCAGCGCGGACAACAGAGGGAACATGCTGGTCTTCCTTAGAGCGTCTTGACCTGCAGCGCCGGCTCCTGCCGGGCCGCGCGCAGCGCAGGCAGCAATCCCACCAGCAGGCCGGTGAGCAGTGCCAGCGCCAGCAAGGCAAGGAACAGTGGGAGGCTGAAGCGCGCCAGTGGTGCATACGCCTCACCCTGTTGGCGCATCAGCCACAGCCCGCCCAGTGTCAACGGCAATGCGAGTACGCCCCCCAGCACTCCGGCCAGTCCGGCTTCCACCAGGCAGGCGGCGATGATCGAGCGCCGTGGCGCACCGAGTACACGGCGTACGCCGTGCTCGCCGGCACGGCGCAGGAAGCGCGCGGCCAACAGGCCGGCGACATTGACCAGGCACAAGGCCAGCAAGCCGGCGGCCAGCCACAGGTTCAGGCGCACGCTGTCGGGCACGACGCGGTTGAAGCGCAGCCATTCGCCCATGGGCCGCAGGGTCGTGTCGGCAGCGCGCTCGAAGGCCCCACTGGCCCGCCGCTGCGCTGCGAACGCCTGCAGACTGCGTGCATACGCTTCATGCTGAACCCCATCCAGCAGCTCGGCCCACAGCACCAGCCACCGGCAGTTGTCGATGTTGATTTCGTCGAAGCGGAAGCCATCGAAGCCCCCCCCATCGCATTGGCGTGTACTGGTGACCTCCACGCCCGCGTCCACCGCGGCCATCGCCGGCACGAAGATCTCGTCGCCATGGCCCTGCCAACCGGGATCGTTGCCGGGTAGGAAATGTGGGCGTGGGCGTGGTGCCCAGCGCTCGCTGATGCCGATCACCTGGAATGTATGGCGGCCGAGACGGATCCCCGCACCGGTGCCGTCTTCGCGGCCAAGCAGGCGCTGGCTCAGCGCGCGGCTGATCACCACTACCGGCGCGCGCGTCTGTTCTTCCTCCGGCGTCCAGGCACGGCCATGGCGCAGTGGTACGCCGAACATCGACAGCATGGGCCCTACCGCCAGCACCGCCGATGCGGTGCGCGTGTTGCTGCCGTCGGCATTGCTCACCGACAGCGGCGCGGTCAGCAGCGCCACCTGGCGGACGTCCGCCTGCTGGTGACGCATCGCCTGCACGTCCTGCAGCTTCCAAAGCGGCGGTACGCTGGCGCCAGTGCCATCGATGGTGTCGTTCTCGCCACTGCGTGGCGCCGGGCGCGAATCAGCCCAGGCGATGTAGAGCCTGTGGCTGATGCCGGGCAGCGGATCAGCCGACAGCACCGACAACAGCGTCAGCATGGTCATCACCGATGCGAGCCCCAATGCCAGGGTCAGGACCGCCAGCAGCATTGTCCGCGGATGCCGCAGGCAGCCACGCAGGCCGGTTTCCAGCGTGTAGTTCATGGCTGCGCGGGGGTGGGCGCCGTGCGGTGGCCGTAGCTCAGCACGCGGGTGATCGACCACTGGCCATCGTGCAGGCGCCACAGCATGACGAAGTCGGCCAGTCCCTCGCACTTGCCGCTGGCGGTGTCGCAGAAGCGGTGGCTGCCCTGGGCGATGGCGCCGAAATCCTTGACCGGGAACACCTGCAGGCTGCCGTCGATCAGTTCGCGCGTGTAACGGCCGCAGGCATGGCGGCGGGTGTTGTCGAGCATGGCCTCGCGGGTCCAGGTGACGCCGCCGGTGTCGTGGTAGAACTCCACCGCCGGGTCGAAATAGCCGGCGTGCTTCTCCAGCTGGGCCGGATCCTGGCAATGGTTGAAGCTGTCGAACACGGCGCGGTCGAGCGTGGCGATGGTAGTGGCCAGGTCATCGGCCGCCAGTGCCGGGACGGCCGGCGCCAGCAGCAGGGGCAACAGGTACAGCGGGGTCTTCATCGGGTTTCTCCTGCGCCGGTCAGGCGCTGCGGGTGGCGACGGCGGGCGGGATCGCCGCGGCGCGGCGCGCCGGGCCGAACACCGCGACCTGGCCCAGCAGCCATAGCACCAGCGCGCTGGCCGGGAGGTAGGCCAGGGGCAGGCGCGGCAGCTCGTACTGGCGCATCAGGGTGAGGTTCAAGGTGTAGGCCAGCAGTACCCCGATCAGGATGCCGGTGCTGGTAAGGATGAAATTCTCGGCCTGGAAGTAGCGCAGGATCTGGGTGCGGGTGGCGCCCAGCGCGCGGCGGATGCCGATCTGGCGGGTGCGCTGCTGCACCCAGAAGCTGGCGAGGCCGACGATGCCGAACGCGGTGACCGCCAGCAGTGCGACGCACACGCTCACCAGCAGCCAGATCACCGCGCGGTCACGGCTGTAGAAGTCGCGGCGCATCTCGCTGACGGTCTTGCGGGTGTCGACGATCCGGTTGGGGTCGGCGCGGGTGAGCGCGGCCACCGCGGCCGTCAGCACCTCGTCGCGGCGGGCCGGGTCGGTACGCAGGACATAGCTGCCCTGGGACACCCACAGCGGGAAGATCATGGTGTGGTCGCTGTCCTCGAACATGCGTCCGCGCCCGGGGGCGATCAGCCGGTCGACCACGCCGACCACGCGGGTGGGCTGGTCGCCCCACACGTAGATGTCGCGGCCCAGCGCGCTCCCGCCGGGGAACAGGCGTGCGGCCAGCGCGCGGCTCAGCAGCACGGCGGGCACCTGCGGCGCCTGCCCCGGTGCGTCCAGGGCGTCCTGGTCCTGGTACTCGTCCGGGTTGAAGCCGCGGCCCTCCACCACGCGCAGGCCCAGGGTGGGCAGCAGGTGGCCGTCGTCCATGTAGTTGGAGGCGGTGACGACCGCGTCGGCCTGGCCCGGGCGCAGGTTGATGCCAGAGGCCCAGACGTTGTCGCCGTAGGGCAGCTGGTTGACGCTGCTGACCGACCTGACCCCGGGGACGGCGGCCAGGGTGGCGGTGTCCTCGCGCCGCATCGCGTCGCGGTTGCGGTCCGGTTGCAGGCTGCTGACGCTGATATGGACCAGTTCGTCCTCGGCGATGCCGCTTTCGCGGCGCATCTCCGTGGTGCGGTTGCCGATCACGAAGATCGCGTTGCAGATGATCGCGCAGCTCAGGGCGATCTCCAGCACGATCAGCGCCGCGGCGGTCTTGTGCCGCATGAGGATCGAGAGGATCGGACGGATTTCCATGGGAATCTCCGGGAGCGAGGAATGAGTAAAGAGGAGTGAGGAGCGAGAAGAAGCGACGGCAAGCCGTTGCTTCATTTCTCAGCTGTGATCACTGCTCATGAAAAAACGACAGACTTGATTGAAAGTGCTCTTGATCTGGACTTCTCTCACTTCTCACTCCTCTTCACTCGTTCCTGCTTCACTGGCTCTTGAGCTGCAGCGCCGGCGGCACCTGCATCGCGCGCCAGGCCGGCAGCAGGCCGGCAAGCAGGCTGGCGGCCAGCGCCAGGGTCACGGTCAGCAGCAGGGTGCCGGTATCCATCTGCGCCAGCCGCGCGTAATCGTCCGGCTGCTGGCGGATCAGCCACAGGCCCAGCGCGGCGAAGCCCAGGCCGAGCAGGCCGCCGGCCAGGCCGATGGCGCCGGCTTCCACCAGGCATTGCCGGAAGATATCGCCGCGCGCGGCGCCGAGCGCACGGCGCACGCCGATCTCGCCACTGCGGCGCAGGAACTTGGCCAGCAGCAGGCCGACGGTGTTGAGCAGGCACACCAGCAGGAAGCCGAACGCCAGCCACATCTGCATGCGCACGTCGTTGGGCACCACGCGGTTGACGTCGAGCCAGCCCATGACGTCGTCCAGGCGCACGTTGGCCGGGCGTTCGAAACGGCCGGCGGCGCGCTGCTGGTCCGAATAGTCGGCCAGGTACTTGCGGTAGTCGGCAGCCTGTCCGGGCGATTCCAGCTCCACCCAGTACTGCACCCAGGCGCATGGCGCGTTGCGCCCGCGCGCGCCTTCCGGGTCGTTGTTGCTGTTGCCCCAGCAGTTCATGTTCCCCTGGGTGGGCAGGCGCATGTCGCGCGAGGTGGAGAACGGCAGGAACACCTGCTCGCCGCCGCCGAAGCGGCGGTTGCTGAGGTCGTAGAAGCGCGGGTTGAGCGTCCATTCGTCCATCACCCCGATGACACGCAGCACCCCCTGCGGCAGCCGGATCTCGCGCCCGACCGGGTCGGCGTCGGCGAACAGCTTCGTGGCCAACCCGGAGCCGATCACCGCCACCCGCGCGCGGGCGGCGTCGTCGTCCGCGCTCCACCCGCGGCCGGCGCGCAGCGGCGCGTTGAACATGGTGAAGAAGTCGGCCGAGGTGTAGCGCGATGCGGCACGGAAGGGCTGCGCCGCGGTGCCTTCGGGCAGGACCGTCACCGCGCCGGCGCTCATCATCGCCTGGCGCACGCCGCGCTTCTGCCGCAGCAGTTCCTCGGCGTCGAAGCGGGTCAGCTGGTCCATCGGCTCCGGGTCAAGGCTGACGTCGCGGCCGAGCGTGCGCGGCTCCAGCCGCGGGTAGAACAGGCGCGTGCTCTTGTCCGGTATCGGGTTGCCGGACAGCACCTTGTACAGCGTCAGCGTGGTCATCGCCGCACCGATGCCGATGCCGATCGTCACCACCATCAAGGTGGTCAGTACCCTGTTGCGGCGGAAGCTTCGCAGCGCGAGCTGCAGGTAGTAGCCGAGCATATGGTTCCCCGTGGTGCGGTGTTCCCTGTGGCCCGGGACGGGTCCCGGGCCTGCCTCCCCGCGTGCGTCCTGCCGCCGCGGGAAGGGCGTCCGTGGTCAGGTGCTGCGGGTGGCGACGGCCGGCGGGATCGCCGCGGCGCGGCGCGCCGGGCCGAACACTGCGACCTGGCCCAGCAGCCACAGCGCCGCGGCGCCGAGCGGCAGGTACAGCAGCGGCAGCCGCGGCAGCTCGTAGCGCCCCATCAGCCACTGGTTCAGCAGGTACGCCAGCAGCATGCCGACGATGATGCCGATGGTCGCCAGCAGGAAGTTCTCGGTCTGGAAGTAGCGCAGGATCTGGCCCTTGGTCGCGCCGAGGGCGCGGCGGATGCCGATCTGCTTGGTGCGCTGCTGCACCCAGAAGCTGGCCAGGCCGACGATGCCCAGCGCGGTCACCAGCAGCAGCAGGGCGCTGACGATCAGCAGCAGGCCGATCATGTCGCGGTCGTTGGCGAAGTACTTGGCGCGGCCCTCTTCGTAGGTCTGCTTGCGCCAGACCAGGCGGTTGGGGTCGTTCCTGTCCAGCGCGGCCAGCGCCTGTTCGAGCACCTCGGCGCGGCGTGCCGGGTCGCTGACCCGGATCAGGTAACGGCCGCTGTTGGAGAAGTTCATGCGGATCGGGAAGATCGCCGAGAACGTGCGGTTGCCGCCCATCAGGTTGGGCCGCAGCAGGGTGTCGACCACGCCGACGATGGTCAGCGGGATGTTGGCCATGTACACGGTTTTGCCCAGCGCATCGCCTTCCGGGAACATCTTGTCGGCCGCGGCCTTGCTCAGCAGGATGGCCGAGGACAGGTTGCTCACGTCCTCGATCTTGTTCAGCTCGTCGCTGCTCTTGTATTCGTCGGCGTTGAAGTCGCGGCCGGCGACCAGCTTCAGCCCCATGGATGCCAGCGTGCCTTCGCCGAACATGTACTGGGTGGCGCTGAGGGTGGGGACTTCCTGTTCGGCGCTGAGCGAGAGCGAGGTGTTCCAGCTGCCGTTCTGGAACGGCAGCTGGTTGGTGATGGCCACGCGCTCCACGCCGGGGATGGCGCGCAGCGACGCCAGGTCCTGCGCGGTGCGGGCATCGGCGTCGGTCTGCTGGCCGATGCCGCTCAGGGCGATCTCGACCAGCCGGTCATCGTCCATGCCGCTGGCCAGGTTCAGTGTCTCCAGGCGCTGGGTGACGATGAACAGTGCGTTGCAGATGATGGCGCAGCTCAGCGCGATCTCCAGCACGATCAGCGCGGCCGCCATCTTGTGGCGCGCCAGCGTGGAGAGGATGGGGCGGATTTCCATGGGGTTCTCCGGAAGCGGAAGAAAAAACGAGGGGTGGGAAGCGGGTGGAGAGCCGGTCGGACCTGCTCGCCACCCCTCCAGTCGTTCCAGCCTTACTGGCTCTTGAGCTGCAGCGCCGGGGTCACCTGCATCGCCCGCCAGGCCGGCAGGATGCCGGCCAGCAGGCTGGCGAAGATGGCCAGGGCGAAGGTCAGCACCAGCATCGAGCCGTCCAGGTGCGCGAGCGATGCGTACTCGGCCGGGCGCTGGCGCACCGCCCACAGGCCGCCAAGCGCGAACAGCAGGCCGAGCAGCCCGCCGGCCAGTCCGACGGTGCCGGCCTCGACCAGGCACTGCTTGAAGATTTCGCCGCGGCTGGCGCCGAGCGCCCGGCGCACGCCGATCTCGCCGCTGCGGCGCAGAAACTTGGCCAGCAGCAGGCCGACGGTGTTGACCAGGCACACCAGCAGGAAGCCGAACGCCAGCCACATCTGCAGGCGCACGTCGCCGGGCACCACGCCGCGGTAGTCCATCCACTGCATGACGTTGCGCAGGCGGGTGTTGGCCGGGCGCTCGAAGCGGCCGGCGGCGCGCTGCTGCTCGGAGTAGTTGTCCAGGTAGGCCTTGAACGCACCGGCGTCGCCGGCCGCGTCCAGCTCCACCCAGTACTGGATCCAGGCGCACGGCACGTTGAGCGCGGTGGCGTCATTGACGATCTCGCGGCCGAAACAGTTCATGTTGCCGCTGCGGTCCAGCTGCAGGTCGCGCGAGGTGGAGAACGGCAGCAGCACCTCTTCCTTGCGGTCGTACTTGCCGACGAACACGTCGTAGAACAGCGGCTGCGGCGACCAGCTGTCGAGCACGCCGACGATGCGCAGCGGATGGCCTTCGAACAGTACCTCGCGGCCGACGCTGTTCTGGCCCTTGAACAGCTTCTCGTTGAGGTTGCGGCTGATCACCGCCACCCGCGCGCGGCCGCTGTCCTCGGTGCCGCTCCAGCCCTGTCCGTACAGGAACGGGGTGTCGAACATGGGGAAGAAATCGGCGGAGGTGTAACGCGCGCTCACGCTGAACGGCTTGAGCGCATCCACGCGCGGATCGACGATGCCGTCGCCGCCGGTCATCATCGCCTGCCGCGGCGCCTTCTTCTGCCGCAGCAGCTCCTCGGCGTCGAAGCGGGTCAGCTGCTGCTCCGGCTCTTCGCCCGGCTTGTAGCCTTCCTTGGTGTAGGGATCCAGCTGCACGTAGAACAGGCGCTCGCTCTTGTGCGGGATGGGGTCGCCGGACAGCACCTTGAACACGGTCAGGGTGGTCATCGCCGCGCCGATGCCGAGCGCGATGGCCAGCACCATCAACGCGGTGAGCACCTTGTTGCGACGGAAGCTGCGCAGCGCCAGTTTGAAGTAGTAGGCGAACATGGACGTATCCTTGCGGGCGGTCACTGACCGCGGGTGGCGACGATGGGCGGAACGGAGGCGGCGCGCAGCGCCGGGCCGATGACGGCGGCCTGGCCCAGCGCGAACAGGGCGATCGCGCCGAGCGGCAGGTACAGCAGCGGCAGCCGGTCGGTCTCGAAGTAGTGCATCAGCACCTGGTTGCCGGCATAGGCCAGCAACATGCCCAGCACGATGCCGGCGGCGCTCAGCAGCAGGTTTTCGGTCTGGAAGTAGGCCACCACCTGGCGCCGGGTGGCGCCCAGCGCGCGGCGGATGCCGATCTGCTTGGTGCGCTGCTGTACCCAGAAGCTGGCCAGGCCGACGATGCCCAGCGCGGTCACCAGCAGCATTGCCAGGCAGACGCCCAGCAGCAGCCGGGTCATGGCCCGGTCCTGGGTGAAATAGCGGTGGCGCAGTTCGGCCAGGGTGCGGCTGTATTCGCGGTTGACGATGGCCTCGGGGACCAGCCGCGGTGCCGCCGCCAGCGCGTCGTGGAGAATGCCCGGCAGGTCGCGCGGATCGGCGCGCACCACGTAGGTGCCGCTCTGCGCGTCGGTGGCCACCGGCACGATCACCGACCACTGCGCGGCGGCGACGCCGCCTTCGCTGCGGCCGGGGTTGGGCACGGCGAAGTGGGCGACGATGCCGGCCACGCTCAGGTGCGAGGTGCCCATCCAGAACTCGCGGCCGAGCGGATTCTCGCCGGGCCACAGGTGCTCGGCGAAATCGCGGGTGATCCACACCTGCGCGTTGGCCGGCAGGAAGTTGTCGACCGGCTGGTAGTCGGCGGCGGTGAAGCCACGGCCCTGTACCGGCACCAGCCCCAGCGCCTGGATCGCGCCGGGGTCGACGGTGTAGAAGTGCGGCACGCCGCCAAAGCGCTTGCCTTCCGGGTCCAGGGTGACGCCGGCGGCGCCGGCGCGCTGCGCGAACGGCAGGCTGTTGACCACGCCGGCGGCCTGTACCCCGGGCTGGCGGCGCAGCAGCTCGAGCCAGCGGCCGTTGATGTCGGCGGGGTTGCAGCCCTCGCAGTCGTTCAGCGACAGCGTGGCCAGCGACGCTTCGTCCACGCCGCTGTCCAGGCCGATCAGGTCGATGCGCGACACCGCCATGAACAGCGCGTTGCACAGCACCGCGCAGGCCAGGGCGATCTCGAGCATGATCAGCAGCGCCGAAACGCGGTGCCGGGTCAGGGTCGACAGGATGGGTTTGATGTCCATGCGCATGCTCACAGCGACTTGACCTGCAGTGCGGGGTCGATCCGGCTCGCGCGCAGCGCCGGCAACAGGCCGGCCAGCAGCGTGGCGGCCACGGCCAGGGCGAAGGTAAGGGCCAGCATCGGCAGGTCCAGGTGCACCATGTCGGCGTATTCCAGCGGTTGCTGGCGCACGTTCCACAGCCCCAGCAGGGTCAGGCCCAGCCCGGCCACGCCGCCGGCCAGGCCGATCAGCGCCGCTTCGACCAGGCACTGCAGGAACACCATGGTGCGGGTGGCGCCCAGTGCGCGCAGCACGCCGATCTCACCGCTGCGGCGCAGGAACTTGGCCAGCAGCAGGCCGACGGTGTTGAACAGGCAGATGCCCAGGAACGCCAGTGCCAGCCACGACTGCAGGCGCGCATCGCGCGGCACCGCGCCGTTGTAGTCCAGCCATTCCATCAGGCTTGGCAGGCGCATGTTGCCGGTCTGGCGGATGCGGCCCAGCGTGTTCTGCTGGCGCACGTAGCCGTCCATGAACTGGCGGTAGGCGGCGACCTTGGCGCTGCTGTCCAGCTGGACCCACAGCTGCAGCCATACGCACGGCGAGTTCTCCAGGTGGCCCGGGCGCTCGGGCAGCGCCCAGCAGGTGAACTGGTGGAAGTTGCCGGCGTTGATCTGCAGGCCGGTGAAGAACGGCACCATTACGTCCTCTGGCTTGGCGTAGTACGACGCCGTATCGCCCTGGGCGAAGCGGCCGCCGGCCACCGTGTAGAACTGGGGCGAGGGCCGCCACGGTGCGAGCACGCCGACGATGCGCACGTCGCTGCCGCGGATGCGCAGCATCTTCCCGGTGCTGTCCGTGCCTCCGAACAGGTGCTGGTTGAGGTCCCAGGAGATCACCGCCACCCGCGCGCGGCGTTCGTCGTCCTCGGCCGACCAGCCGCTGCCCCAGGCCATCGGCACCTGGAACATCGGGAAGAAATCGGCGGTGGTGGAGAGCATGGTCGCCATGCTCGCCGGTTCGCCGTTGTCCGGTGCCTGCAGCTTGACCGGGCTGTCCACCACCAGCGCCTGGCGGTCGGCCCTGGCCGCGCGCCACAGGTCCACGGCGGTGGTGTAGTCGAGCATGTCCAGCGGGTTGGCGCGCGGTTCCTCGCTGGGCGTCGCATCGATCTGCGGGTAGTAGATGTGCTGGCTGCGCCCCGGCAGCGGGTCACCGGACAGCAGGTGCCGCACGGTCAAGGTCGTCATCGCCGCGCCGATGCCCATGGCGATGGACAGCACCATCAGCCCGGTGAGCACCGGCGTGCGGCGAAGGCTGCGCAGGCCTTGCCGGAGGTAGTAGGGGAGCAGCGACAGCATGTCCGTGGCTCAGGCCTGGGTGGCCGCTTCGACCGACGCCACCGCGCGCCCGAGCGACGGTTCGCGCAGCAGGTCGGTGGCCTGGCCGTCGACGATGTGCACGTTGCGCTGCGCGCGCGCGGCCAGTTCCGGATCGTGGGTCACCATGACGATGGTGGTGCCCTGGCTGTTGATCTCCTCCAGTAGTTCCATGACGCCGCGCGCCATCTGCGTGTCGAGGTTGCCGGTCGGTTCGTCGGCCAGCAGCAGGCGCGGGCTGCCGGCCAGGGCGCGGGCGATGGCGGCGCGCTGCTGCTGGCCGCCGGACAGCTCGGCCGGGTAGTGCTTCATGCGCGAGCCCAGGCCGACGCTGCTGAGCGCCTTCTCGATGCGCTCGCGGCGCTCGGCCGAGGGCATGCCGCGGTAGCGCAGTGGCACGTCGACGTTGTCGAACAGGTTCAGGTCGGGGATCAGGTTGAAGCCCTGGAAGATGAAGCCGATCTTCTGGTTGCGCAGGCGCGAGCGGGCATCGTCGCCCAGGTGGCTGACGTCCTGGCCGTCGAGCAGGTACTTGCCGCTGGTGAAGGTCTCCAGCAGGCCGGCGATGTTGAGGAAGGTGGTCTTGCCGGAGCCGGACGGGCCGGTGACCGCGACGAACTCGCCTTCGCGCACGTGCAGGTCGAGCGAGCGCAGCGCGTGGGTTTCGACCTGCTCGGTGCGGAAGACCTTGGAGACAGATTGCATCTGGAGCATGGGATGACCTCTGGGAAAGGGGAAACGGGAAACGCGGGATCAGGCGTGGTGGACAGGAAGCGCAGGGGCGGAAGGGTGGGGGATCGCGCCTGCAGGGGTCTGGACGATTGCCGTCGCTTCCATTGCCCGTTGCCCGTTCCCCGCGCCCGGCTTTTCGATCAGTTGATGGAAACCTTCTCGGCGTCGCCGAACAGGTCGGTACCGGAAACGACGACCTTCTCGCCCGGCTGCAGGCCGGAGACGATCTCGACCTCGCCCAGGCTGCTGACGCCGAACTGCACCGGGCGGCGGCTGGCGGTGCTGCCGTTGACCACCCAGGCGTAGCGGCCGCCGGACTGCTCGACGAACGGGCCGCGCTCGACCTTGACCACGTTCTTGCGGGTGTCGAGCAGGATCCGCGCGCTCATCCGCTGGCTCTGGCGCAGGCCCTCGGGCTGCTTGTCGGAGAAGCGGATGCGGGCCACGACCTCGCCGTTGACCACCTCCGGCGAAACCGCGGAGATTTCGCCCGGGAACGGCTGGCCGGAGCCGCTGGTGAGCTGGGCCGGCATGCCGATCGCCAGATCGCGGGCGAAGCTCTCGGGCACCTTGATCTCGATCTCGAAGCGCGACAGGTCGACCACGCCCAGGATCGGCGCGTTGGCCGCGACCTGGGTGTGCTGGGTGGCCTGCACCTGGCCGACCTGGCCGTCGAACGGCGCGCGCAGGGTGAGTGCGTCCACCTGGCGCTGCACCTCGGCCACCACCGCCTGCTGGCGGTTGGCGAGCAGGCGCTTGTTGCGCGCGTCCAGGTCCGCGCCCTGGCTCTGCAGCGCGGCATCGCTGCGCGCATGCTGCAGGGTGATCTCGGCCTTCTTCAGGTCGTCCTGCGCCTTGGCCAGGTTGACCTGCGGCACCGCGCCGCCGTCGAAGCCGCGCTGGTAGCGCTCCAGGTCGCGGGCGGCGGCCTGGCGGTCGATGGCGGCCTGGTCGGTGACCTTGCTGGCGGTGGCGCGGGCCAGGGTGGCGTCGAGCGCGGCGCGCCCGGCCTCGGCCTCCAGGCCGGCCAGGGTGGCCTGTTCCTGGGCCAGCTTGCTGCGCAGTTCCGGGCTGTCGATCACCGCCAGCTCCTGGCCCTGCTTGACCACGTCGCCGGCCACCACCTTCAGGGTCACGGTGCCGGCGGAGATCGCGTACAGCACCGGGCTGTTGGCGGCGATCACGCGGCCGTCGGCGGCGATGTCGCGCACCAGGTCGCCGCGGCCCACGGTGGCGATGCGCAGGCGCGCGCCATCGAACGAGCGCGAGCCGCCCAGCCAGCCCTTGGCGACGAAGCCGATGCCCGCCAGCACCACGACCGTGGCCACGGCCGGCCACAGCCAGCGGCGCCACTGCGGCCGCGAGCGCTGGGAGATTGTCTGGTCCTGTGCGGAGGTGTCGCGGATCATCGTCGGCTTCGCTGGAAGAGTTGGTATCTGTTAAGCACGTCCCGTGCCAACATCCATGTGCATGAAAAACAAGGATTAATTCCTGCGTGGTGCGGTGTCCGGGTGTCCGCGGACACCGGCGCGGACAGTGTCCGCGGCCGGGTGTCGCGCCGATGTCCGATGGATGTCCGAAGCGGCTGACCTAGAATGTCCGTCTGTGAACCCAGGCGGATGGACTATGTGCGGCATTGTGGGAGCGATCGCGGATCGCGATGTGGTACCGGTACTGATCGAAGGACTGAAGCGGCTGGAATACCGGGGCTACGATTCTTCCGGCATCGCCGTGCTCAATGACCGCGACATCCGCCGCGTGCGCCGCACCGGCCGCGTGGCCGAGATGGCCAGTGCCGCCGCGGCCGAAGGTTTCACCGCCATGCTCGGCATCGGCCACACCCGCTGGGCCACCCATGGCGGCGTCACTGAATCCAACGCCCACCCGCACGTCAGCCACGGCGTGGCGCTGGTGCACAACGGCATCATCGAGAACCACGAGGAACAGCGCGAGCGCCTGCGCGCGCTGGGCTACACGTTCGAGTCGCAGACCGATACCGAGGTCATCGCGCACCTGATCCACCACCACCTGCAGGCCGACCACGACGACCTGCTGGGCGCGCTGCAGCGGGCGGTCAAGGAATTGACCGGCGCCTACGCGCTGGCGGTGATCAGCCGCAAGGAGCCGGAGCGGATGGTGGTCGCGCGCATGGGCTGCCCGTTGCTGGTGGGCCTGGGCGAGGGCGAGAACTTCGTCGCTTCCGACGTGTCGGCGGTGATCCAGGCCACCCGCCGCGTGGTGTTCCTGGAGGAAGGCGACACCGCCGAGCTGACCCGCGCCGGCGTGCGCGTGTTCGGCCCCGACGACATGCCGGTGCAGCGCGAGGAGCACCTGTCCGATGTGTCGCTGGCATCGCTGGAGCTGGGCCCGTACCGCCACTTCATGCAGAAGGAAATCCACGAGCAGCCGCGCGCGCTGGGCGACACCATCGAGGCGGCGATCGACGCCGGCGGCTTCCCTGCCACGCTGTTCGGCCGCAACGCCGAAACGGTGCTGGCCGGCATCGAGGGCGTGCAGATCCTCGCCTGCGGCACCAGTTACTACGCCGGGCTGACCGCGCGCTACTGGATCGAGGCCATCGCCGGGCTGCCGTGCAGCGTGGAGATCGCCAGCGAGTACCGCTACCGCGCCGCCTATGCCAACCCCAGGCACCTGGTGGTGACCATTTCCCAGTCCGGCGAAACCCTGGACACGATGGAGGCGCTGAAGTACGCCAAGTCGCTGGGGCACGCGCACACGCTGTCGATCTGCAACGTGCCCGAGAGCGCCATCCCGCGCGCCAGCGAACTGGTCTGCTATACCCGTGCCGGCGCCGAGATCGGCGTGGCCTCGACCAAGGCCTTCACCACCCAGCTGGCGGCGCTGTTCCAGCTGGCGGTGGTGCTGGGCCGGCTGCACGGCCGGGTCGACGCCGCGCGCGAGGCCGACTACCTGGAGCAGCTGCGGCACCTGCCGGGCAGCGTGCAGCACGTGTTGAACCTGGAGCCGCAGATCGTGGCCTGGGCCGAGCGCTTCGCCGGCAAGGCCAACGCGCTGTTCCTCGGCCGCGGCCTGCACTACCCGATCGCGCTGGAAGGCGCGCTCAAGCTCAAGGAAATCTCCTACATCCATGCCGAGGCCTACCCGGCCGGCGAGCTCAAGCACGGGCCGCTGGCACTGGTGGACGCGGAGATGCCGGTGGTGGTGATCGCGCCCAACGACAGCCTGCTGGAGAAGGTGAAATCCAACATGCAGGAAGTGCGCGCGCGTGGTGGCGAGCTGTTCGTGTTCGCCGACCAGGACAGCAACTTCACCGCCTCCGACGGCGTGCACGTGATCCGCACCCCGCGCCACGCCGGCGTGCTCAGCCCGGTGGTGCACACCATCCCGGTGCAGCTGCTGGCCTACCACACCGCCCTGGCGCGCGGCACCGACGTGGACAAGCCGCGCAACCTGGCCAAGAGCGTCACCGTGGAGTGAGCGCGGCGGTGCCCGCTTGACCCTACGGCGGCCGGCGCGGCAACCGCGTCCGGCCGCCGGTTCATTGCAGGCCGGCGATGCCCGCGATCCCGCCGGCGGCACCGCAGCCGACCACCACCAGCCACGGCGGCAGCTTCCACCATGCCAGCGCGGCGAGCGCGGCCAGCGCCAGCGCGATGTCCCGCGGCGCATGGATGGCATGGGTGCCTACCGGGTCGTAGAGCGCGGCCAGCAGCAGGCCCACCACCGCCGCGTTGATGCCGCTCAGCGCGGCGCGCATGCGCGCGTTGCCGCGCAGCCGGTTCCAGAACGGCAGCGCGCCTGCGACCAGCAGGAACGACGGGGCGAAGATCGCCAGCAGGCACAGCAACCCTCCGCTCCAGCCCGACGGTGCCGCCTGCATGGAGGCGCCGAGGAAGCCGGCGAAGGCGAACAACGGCCCGGGCATGGCCTGCGCGGCGCCGTAGCCGGCGAGGAAGGTGTCGTTGTCGACCCAGCCCGCTGGCACCACCGCCGCCTGCAGCAGCGGCAGCACCACGTGGCCGCCACCGAACACAAGCGCGCCGGCGCGGAAGAAGGCGCTGGCCTCGGCGATGGCGTGGCCGGACCGCAGCGCGGCGAGCAGCGGCAGCGCCACCAGCAGGGCGAAGAACAGCGCCAGCCACCACGCGCCGGCGCGGCGTCCCACGGCGATCGTCCAGGCGCCGCCTGGGGGCGCCGGCGTGGGTTTGAACAGCAGCAGGCCGGCCAGCGCGGCGGCGGCGATCAGGCCCGGCTGCACCCAGGCCGAAGGAACGCCCAGGGCGATGGCGGCCGCCATCGCCACCAGCGCCAGCCACGTGCCGCCGGCGTACAGGTTGCGTGCCATGCCCCAGACCGCCTGCGCCACCACCGCCACCGCCACGACCTTGAGTCCGTGCAGCACCCCGGGCGGAATCACCCCGGGATGCCCGGCCAGGAACCGCGCGAAGACGATCAGGGCGATGGCCGATGGCAGGGTGAAGCCGGCCCAGGCAGCGAACGCACCACGGTAGCCGCAGCGCGACAGGCCCAGCGCCATGCCGACCTGGCTGCTGGCCGGGCCCGGCAGCAGTTGGCAGAGCGCGACCAGGTCGGCATAGGCGCGCGGGTCCAGCCAGCGGCGCCGGGTGACGAACTCGGCGTGGAAGTAACCCAGGTGCGCGACCGGCCCGCCGAAGGCGACCAGGCCCAGCCGCAGGAACACCAGGAACACGCGCCATGCGCTGTCGCCGGCCACCGGGTCAGCGCCGCCGGGCGCATCGGTTTCATGTGCCACGGCGGCTCCCCGGTGGCACCGCGCCTGCGGGGCGGCTGCGGACGCGCTGCGACGGGGGGCGGCCGGTGGCGGCCGGGAAAGCGGTGGCGGGCATGGCGCGACGCGATGGCGGAAGGCGGTGGTCGACAGTAGCGCAGGCCGATGACAGGCGTGCCTGCGCGGGCGACGCTGTCCGCGGCCACCGCGGGGGCAGCCGCCCACCCGCCGTCACCGCGCGGTCGCGGCCAATGCCTGCAGCGAGGTCCAGCCGACGTCGATGTTGTGCTCCAGCGGCAACGATGCATACAACCAGCGGCCTTCGCGGTCGACACTGCTGGAGCCGGGCAGCGTGGCCTGCGCGGCGATCAGGCAGCGGGTGCGGCCGCCGTCGCGGCGCGCCTGGCCGAGCGGCAGCCACGCGGTTCCGCAGCCCGCGGCCGGCCCGCTGTAGTGCGGCGTTCCCGCGGCGATGCTCCACTCGCGGTAGTGGGCCACGTCCGGGAACCCGGCGTCATGCTGGACCACCGCCTGCAGCGTCGGGTCGGCGCACCACAGGCCGCGGCGGGCCGGCCGGGTGAAGCAGACCCGGTGTCCGGCCGGGTCATGGCGGGCAACCGCCACGTCGTCCAGCGATGCGATGCGGCGCCAGTCCGGCAGCGAGTAGAGCGTGAGCTGCAGCCGGCCCTGGCCGGCGTCGGTGCCCACCAGCAGGCGGTCGCTGCGATCGGTGTAGGCGGCGAACGCCGGCGACGCGGCCGGCACCGGCAACGCGTTCACCGTGTCGCTGCCGACGTCGACTTCGAACAGCCGGTCGCCGTGCTCACCACGGCCGATCACCAGCAGGCGGCGGCCATCAGCGGACCAGACCGGCGGATGGCGCGGCACCGGCACCAGCCCGGCCACCGGACGCAGCGTCTGCGGGTGCGCCGGCTGGCCGATCCACAGCTGCGCGTGCAGGCTGCGGTCGGACACGAAGGCCAGGGTGCTGCCATCGGGGGAGATGCCGGGGGTGAGGTCGACGCCGCTGGATGCGAACACCGGTTCGCCGCCGCCGCTGCCGTCGGTGCGGAAGCGGAACATGCCGCTGCGCAGCCGGTCGATCTCGAACACCATCGACCAGTGGTCGGCGGCGATGTCGGGGTAGGTCGGGTTGCCGCCCCCCAGCACCGGCAGCGGCACCGGCGTGCCACCGGCCAGGTCGACGCGGTACAGCCGGACTTCTTCCTTGACCAGGCTGAAGACCATGCCGCGGCTGTCCGGCAGCCAGGCCCAGCCGCGGATGTCGCCGCGCAGCGAAGTGACGCGGCGCGGCGTACCACCGGCCGCGGGCATGACCCACAGGTCGCCCAGCGTGGTGCCGCGGCGGAAGCCGAGCCAGCGGCCATCGGGGGAATGGCGCGGCAGCGAATCGACGGCATCGCGGTCGACGCCGTAGTCCAGTGCGCGCCAGCGCGCGCTGGCGAGATCGAGCCGGTGCAGCCCACGGCCGCCGTCCGCGCGCAGGCCACCGGCGACCAGTGCGCCGCCATCGGGGGTCCAGTCGAACGGTTGCCCCTCGCGGTCCGCGCAGGCGCCGGCCACCCGCGCGGCGCCGCCGTCGGCCGCGGCGAGCATGAAGTGGCAGCCCTGCCCGGACCTGCGCACGAACGCGGCCTGGCGGCCGTCGCGCGACCATGCCGGCAGGCTGTCGCGCTCGTCGCCGACGGGGAAGGTGAACGGTTGCGCGCTGGCCTGCGACGTGCGCTGCAGGTACAGCCGCTGCCCGCCCGTGGCGGGGTCCTGGCGCGCGAACAGCAGTTGCGTGCCGTCCGGCGACAGGCGCGGCGCGGTCTCCTGCTCGGGCGAGGACACGATGGCGTGGTACTGCAGCGACGCCTCGCGCGCGCCGCCGGCCGCGGTTGCCGCGGCGTGGCGTGCGGTGCGGGCGGGCAGCAGCAGCGCCGGCACCAGCGTCACCCCCAGTACCGCGACCGCCAGCAGCGCGGGCCACCACCGCCGCCCTGCGCGCCGCGACGCGGCGGGCGGGGCCGGGTGCGGGGCCGGATCCGGTTCCGGATGCAGTTCCGGCGCCGTGGCCTCGTGCGTGGCGGCGTCCCGCGCCGGTTCGGCATTCGCGACCGGCGCCGCCAGCCACGCATGCGTGGCCAGCAGGCGGTAGCCGCCCCTGGCGATGGTCTCGATGTAGCGCGGCGCGCCGCGGTCGTCGCCGAATGCCTTGCGCAGCAGGGCGATGGCCTGGGTCAGTACGTCGTCGGTGGGCAGCGTGTCGGGCCACACGCGCGCCAGCAGCACGTCGCGGCTCACCACTTTCCCGGCCTCGTCCACGAGCACCCGCAGTACCTGCAGTGATTTGCGCGTCACCCGCCGCGAGTTGCCATCGATGCGCGAGACCACGGTGCGCCGGTCCACGTCGATATCGTGGTCGCCCACGCGCAGGATACGGCCCGCGGACGCCTGCGCCCGGTCCGCGTTGCCGGTATCACCCACGTCGTTCACTGCCTGCTCTTCCCTTGTGCCGGTCTGCCCGTCTGCAGGCCTGGCCAGCATGCCCGCCCTGATCATGGACGGGGCGCGCACCGCACCGGCACGGCACGCGGACCGCGTCGGTCCGGTGCGATGCCGTGCCGCAGCCACGGCCCCGTCACCGCCCGAGGATGTGTCGCCACCGGCACAGCGGCATGTGCCTTTGGTCAGGTCGCGCACCGGCGTTCAGCCAGGCGATGCCTTCGCCTGCGTCGTCCGCCACGCGGTTTGCATGGCTTGGCGTCATGCCCGGTCCTTGGTCATCGCGACTTCAAGCAGATTCCGCGGTGCTGGCCGCTGCCTAGCCTTGTGTCCGTGCCCATGCCGGGCACGGCATGAAGAAGGAAAGCACCATGTACCGATATCTGATGATCGTCCTAGGCCTGGCCGCCGCCGCCATGTTGCCCGTGGATGCCGTGGCGGCTGGCAAGCAGGGTGATGCCACGCCGGCGTCCTGCGTCACCCTGTCCGGCCAGCACAAGGC
Organism: Stenotrophomonas sp. Steno-Z10-HUANG; assembly: GCF_056393075.1. Classification (NCBI taxonomy): domain Bacteria; kingdom Pseudomonadati; phylum Pseudomonadota; class Gammaproteobacteria; order Lysobacterales; family Lysobacteraceae; genus Stenotrophomonas; species Stenotrophomonas sp. Steno-Z10-HUANG. The sequence continues at coordinate 18,492 of NZ_JBWJPA010000006.1, read as the reverse complement.
GGCGCGCGTGGGCGGCGAGGGCATGGTCATCGCTGATGGCGACAAGCATTTGCGCCTCGATTTCGGCGGTTACTGCGAGGCGATGATGCGCAATTCGAACATCGTGATCGCCACCGATGGCCGCCAGAACGTGGTCTGCACCGAAGGCAGCGTGGTGACTTCCCGGTCCGGCCGCTGCGCGGTGCGCGGGATGCGCGCGATCGACGAGGCCGAGTACAAGCGCCTCGCGCGCCGGCGCAACTGACCCGACACCCCGTGATCCAACGCAGGCCCGCACCGTCCTGGTGCGGGCCTGCGCGTTCGTGTGTCCGCCGCGGACGCCGGATACGCGGCGCAGCCAGTGCGCACGGGCTGTCCGCACTGTCCGCCTGTCCGCCGCGCGGACGCGGCAAGGCTCTGTGGCACGCCGCCGGCAGCGGATTTCGGAAAGATTTCGGCTGCATTTCCGGCATTTCGGCACGCGGACGCGCAAACAGATGGCCAGTTCCAACAAAGGAGTGGTCATGCAGGTGCAAATGCAGGTGTTGTGGCTGGACCGTGGTGATACGCGCGAACTGGAGCAGGTGGGCGATGCCGACCTGCCGCTGCTGGCGACGCTCGCGCGCGGTGCCAGCCTGGCGCTGGGCGCGGCCGAGGCGTCGTTCTGGCTGGTGCTCCGGGGCGAGCTGGACATTGCCGCGCGGGCGGGTGCGTTCCGGCTCGGGGCCGGCCAGTGGATCCACTTCGACCGTGGCGCGCACCCGCTGCTGCATGCCGGTGAACGCACCGTCGCCGTCGGGCTGGTGTTGCCGGCGGCCCTGCAGATGCGCCTGCTGCGCTCGCCGCAGCTGGCGCTGTTCCCGGGCCGTGGCAGCGCGACGGGGCTGGCACGGCGGCTGCTGGCGCGCCGCTGGCGCGCGGTGCTGGGGCGCCCGGGCCGCGGCATGCAGGCGACGCCCGCCGACCGCTGGCAGGTGGAACGGCTGCTGCGCGCCCTGGCCGGGCTGCAGCAGGGCCAGCAGGCGCTGATCGCGCGCTGCCCGGGGCGTTCACTGTCGCACCGGCGGCAGGTCTATGCGCGCATGCAGCGCGCCCTGCAGTACATCGAAGGACATACCCACCGGGTGGTCAGGATCGGCGAGCTGGCCGAGCTCAGCAGCATGTCGGTCTGGTACTTCACCAAGACCTTCCGTGCGGTCTACGGCGAATGCCCGCAGGCCACCTCGGTGCGGCTGCGGCTGGCCAGCAGCGCGCGCCTGATCCGCGACACCTCGCTGTCCATCACCGAGGTGGGCGCGGCCAGTGGCTTCGAGAACAACTGCAGCTTCTCGCGCGCATTCCGCACCCGCTTCGGCGTGTCGCCGTCGCTGTACCGCAGTGGCGCGCAGGCGCTGTCGACAGACCCTGCAAACCCAATGGACAGGGCATGCGGCGCAGTGGCGTGAGCGGCTCATTAACGTCGTGTGGCGTTGACGTCCCACCAACATTACCTGGAGAGAAATCCGTGAAACATCGCTGTTCCAAGCCGGTCGCCCGGCTGGCCGTGCTCCCGCTGGGCATCGCCGCCGCACTGGTCCCGTTCGCTTCGCTGGCGCAATCGCAGCCGGACGTGCGCAGCCTGGACCGGATCGAAGTCACCGGCTCGCGCATCAAGCGCGCCGACATCGAGGGCGCGGTGCCGGTCACCGTGATCGACCGCGCCGCGATCGACGCCAGCGGCCATGTCTCGGTGGCCGATGTGCTGCGCGATACCACGTTCGCCTCGTTCGGCAACTTCAGCCCGCGCTCGGGCAGCAGCGCCCAGGGCGTATCCGACGTCAACCTGCGCGGCATCGGCTCGGACCGCACCCTGGTGCTGGTCGATGGCCGCCGCGCGCCGTACGCGCCGTCGCTGGGCAGCAATGCCGACCTCAACACCATCCCGATGGCGGCGGTGGAGCGCATCGAGGTGCTGTCCGACGGCGCCTCCGCACTGTACGGTTCCGACGCCATCGGTGGCGTGGTCAACATCATCCTGCGCAAGGATTTCGACGGCGCCGAACTGCGTCTCGGCAGGGGATCGCCCGATGTCGCCGGCGGTGACACCGAGGAGGGATCGCTCCTGCTCGGTACCTCCGGCGAGCGCGGCAACCTGATGTTCGGCGCGTCCTACAACGCGCGCGGCATCGTGTTCACCCGCGACCAGCTCGGCGGCGACACGCGCGGCAGCTCGCTCTATGGCAACAATTTCTACTTCGAGAGCGCGACCAGCCCGGGCGAGGAGGGCGATGCCGGTGGTGCGCTGCCGGGCTATGCCTGCAAGGATCCGAACTTCTGGATGAACGGCAGCAACTGCGTCTACGACTACAACGCGGTGGCCGCCAACGAGGCCTCGATCAAGAACAAGGCCTTGTTCGCGCGCGGCACCCTGCGGGTCAACGACGCGGTGTCGCTGTACTCCACCGCCAGCTACAGCCATGCCAGCAGTTTCGGCCGCTACGCGCCGACGCCCGGGGTGCTCTACGTGGCGGAGAACTCGCCCAACGACCCGGTGCCCGGCGACGGCCTCGGCGCCTTCATCTACCACCGCTACGCCGCGGCCGGCAACCGCGACAACTACATCGACAACACCGTGCTCGACCTGGGCGTCGGCGTGGACTGGCAGGTCAATGACCGGCTCAGCGTGGATGCCGGCGTGCGCCGCAGCGACGCGCGCCTGCGCGACCAGGGACGCGGCTACATCGTCACCCCGCTGGCCGAGGCCGCCGCCGCCGATGGCCGCTACAACCTGCGCGACCCGTTCGGCAACCCCGACGAGGTCATCAAGGGCTTCACCACCACCACCAGCCGCGAGGGCAAGTTCGTCATCGACGAGCTTTACGCCAACGCCAGCCTGGACCTGTTCGACATGGCCGGCGGGCGCTCGGCGCTGGCGTTCGGCCTGGAGTCGCGCCGCGAAGACTATGCCGACACCTACGATTCATTGTCCGAAGCCGGCGTCGTGGCCGGCTCCTCGGGCAACTCGGCGGCCGGCAACCGCCGCGTGCAGGCCGCCTTCGCCGAATGGCTGCTGCCGGTGGCGGACGGGTTCGACTTCACCCTGGCCGCGCGCTACGACCGCTACAGCGATTACGGCGGCGACCTGTCGCCCAAGCTCTCGCTGCGCTGGCAGCCGCTGGCCAACCTGACCCTGCGCGGTTCGGTCGGCAAGGGCTTTCGCGCGCCCAACCTCAACAGCATCCATGCCAAGCGTTCGTTCTCGGCCGAGCACGTGCAGGACTACCGCAGCTGCCTGGCGGTGGGCTATTCGTCCGCCCAGTGCGGCGGCGACGCCAATAACGACGGCATCGCCGATGGCCCGGTCAGCAAGGACGTCAGCTACCAGGTCGATACCTGGTCCAGCGGCAACCCCGCGCTGGGCTCCGAGCATTCCCGCCAGTACAGCCTGGGCCTGGCCTGGGACCCGCTGGACTGGCTGAACCTGACCTTGGACTACTACCACATCCGCATCGACGACCGCATCCGCCAGATCGAGTACCAGGAGCTGGTGGAGTTCGACAACAACGGCCTGCCGCTGCCGGCCGGAACCTCGGTGGAGCGACGCGCCAACGGCTCCATCCGCGAGATCAACACCGCCTATGCCAACGAGGGCGACCTCAGCACCCGCGGCCTGGACCTGAACCTGCGCGGCCGTTTCGACGGCGGCGGCTGGGGCCGGCTGGAGAGCTGGCTGCAGGTGGCGCGCGTGCTGGAGTTCAAGGTGACCGACGGGGCCACGGTCAAGGACCGGCTGGGCTGGGCGGCCGCCCCGGAGATGCGCGGCAGCCTGCGCAACATCTGGAGCCGCGGGGACTGGAGCGTCAACTGGAACGTCAACTACATCGGCGACCAGCGCAACCCCGGGGTCAAGCCGACCTTCGGCTTCCTGGCCGGCGACCCGGGCACGCGCGTGGGCAGCTATGTCACCCATGACCTGGCGCTGACCTACAAGGCGCCGTGGAACGCCGGCATCACCCTGGGCGCCAACAACCTGGGCAACCGCTACCCGCAGCTGGTCGAAACCGACGGCCGGCCCTGGAACTTCAACCTGTACAACGCCTACGGCCGCATCGTCTACCTGCGCTACACGCAGAAGTTCTGAGCCGCCACCCGGGCTGTTTGCCACGACGGGCGCCCCGGTGGCGCCCGTCGTCGTTGCGGCCCCGCGACCCTCCCGCGCCGGGGGCCGCCGGCGGCGGCGATATGCCACAATCGCCGCCGCACGGCAGGAAGCTGCAGGACCCCGACGTTTTGACCACCACCACCGCCACGACCACCCCGCCGCTGTTCTCGGTCGTACCCGCCGGCATCTTCGGCCCGCTGGCCTCGGCCAACCGCCAGAACTACTGGTCGCTGCTGTGCCGGATGTTCGACGAGTTCTTCGGCCCGGACGCGCCGGTGCCGCCCAGCCACGGCTTCCCGCGCCGCGAGATCACCGCCGCGATCGAGCGCTACCTGCTTGCCGACGACCCGTGGGAAGACGAGGACGGGCAGGCCCCGGACGCGCTGCTGAACGTGCGCGCCAGCGCCATCCACGACCGCTTCCGCGCCGCCGGCTGGCTGCGCCAGGAACGCATCGGCGCGCGCGAGATGGTGACCATGCCGCCGATGGTGGCGCAGCTGCTGTCCACCCTGGTGGAGTTCAGCGAGCACGGCCCGACCTTCGTCTCGGCCAAGATGCGCTCGGTGGAGCTGCAGCTGCAGCAGGTGGCCGAAGGCCGCCTGGACGGGGGCATCCTCGACGAGGCCGCCGACCAGGCGCGGCGGCTGCTGGTGTCGCTGGCCTCGATGAGCCTGCAGGTGCGCGACCTGATGCCGGAACTGAGCAAGGCCGAGACCACCGCGCAGTTCGCCCGGCAGTGGTTCGAGCGCTACGTCGGCCAGCTGTTCATCGGCGACTATGCCGAACTGCACCGCGCCGACCACCCGATGGCGCGGCGCAGCTCAATCCTGGCGATGGTGCAGCAGCTGGAGTCCGGCGCGCAGCGCGAAGCGCTGGTGGCCTGGTACGCCGAACATGTGACCGGCGGCGACGCCGCGCGCGCCCAGCAGCGGCTGTCACGCAGCCTGGGACGGCTGCGCGAGCTGGAACGCATCGACGAATACCTGGCCCGGCTGGACGAGGACATCCGCCAGGCCAACCGCCGCGCGCTGGCCTTCCTCGACTACCGCCTGCGCGCCCCCGACCGGCTCGACGTGCTGCTGCGCCGCGCCTGCCGCGGCGTGCTGTCGGCGCCGGAGGACGCGCTGCGGCTGCCAGTGGCGCCCGGCCCGCTGATGGACGAAGCACGCCTGCGCCCGCCGCACCGCAAGCCGGCGCCGATCCCGCGCAGTGCCAACGCCACCACGCCGCCCACGCCGGAGCAGCTGGCGCGGCTGTCGCTGCTGCGGCGGATGAAGCGCGCACGCCTGGTCAACGCCGAGGACATGGCGCGCTACGTCGGTCGCCACCTGCGGCAGGGCGCGGCGGTCGATTCGGCGCGGCTGGACATCGCCAGCATCGAGGACCTGCGCGCCTACCAGACCCTGCTCACGCTGGCCCTGCGTGGCAACCGCGTCGGCGGCCTGCGCCGCGAGGACCCGCTCAGCCGCCTGCTGCGCGGTTTCCGCGTCGAGCTGCTCGATGCCGGCAACGGCGACCACAACGATTACCTGCGCGGCCCGCGCTTCCGCATCCTGCGGGTCGGCGCAAAACTCCCGGAAACCGCATGAAACGCAGCTGGAACACCCTGAGCCAGATGTCCAACGGCACCTATGCCGTGCAGGACTTCGAGCGCGCCGCCTACCGCCTGGCCACCGAGCAGGTGCTGTACGCCACCGACCCGCGTTCGCGCGTGGCCTACCACCTGGTGGAAGACCATTACCCCGATTTCGTCGCCGCGCTGGAGCCGCTGGGCATCCGCCTGGAGCGCAACGCGCATTACCGCTACGTGGTGGCACTGCCGGCCCATGGCGAGGGCGCGCCGGTGACGCTGGACGAAACCCTGGCCCTGCTGGTGCTGCGCCAGCGTTACGACGAGGCCATGCGCCAGGGCTTGATCGAGGACCACGGCGAGGTGGTGGTGGAACTGCCGGACCTGCAGGAGAGCTGGCAGGCGCTGACCGGCCGCGCGATGCCCGACGTCGGCTCGCTGCGTGCGCTGGCGCGCACGCTCAAGCGCTGGGGCGTATGCCGGCTGATCGACTCCGAAGGCGACGACCCGCAGCCGTTCCACCTGCGGGTGCGCCCGGCCATCGTCGAGATCGTCGGCGAGCAATGGCTGCAGCGCCTGGACCAGCACAACCGCGACGAGGCCGGCGACACCGGCGCGGAGGACGACGATGCAGCAGCTTGAACGCATCCACCTGGTGCAGTTCTTCCTGTTCGAGGCGCAGAGCCTGCAACTGGACGCGACCAGCGCCATCATCGCGCCCAACGGCGCCGGCAAGAGCGCGCTGCTCGACGCGCTGCAGATCGTGCTGCTGGGCGGCGACCGCAGCCGCATCCGTTTCAACGCCCAGGCCGGCGGCAGCCACCGCGCGCGTACCATCCGCGACTACTGCCTGGGCGTGTTCCGCAGCGGCGAGGAAGGGCGCAAGCGCCGCACCGCCACCACCTACATCTCGCTGGTGTTCCGCGACACCGACACCGGGGTGCCGCTGACCGCCGGCATCGCGCTCGGCGCCTCGGTCGACGAGCCCGAACACCGCACCCACGGCCTGTACCTGCTGCCGGGCGTGGCGCTGGCGCTGGACGAGCACCTGGAGCGGGTCAAGGGCAAGGAACTGCCGCTGGCCTGGAATACCTTCCGCGAACACATCGCGCGCCGCTGCAAGGAGGTGGGCGAGACCCCGCAGCTGCATCCCAATGCCGAACGCTTCCTGCGCGACCTGCTGCTGCGGCTGCGCGCCAGCCCGTCGGCCAGCCCCGACCTCAACGCCTACCGCAAGGCCTTCCTCAACGCGCTGAACCTGCAGCGGGTCGAGGACGTGGACCTGTTCGTGCGTACCCTGGTGGCCGAGGACCGGCCCACCGACATCGCCCGCTTCCGCGCGCTGCTGGACAGCTTCCGCCAGATCAAGGAGAAGATCGAACAGGTCAAGCAGCGCATCGACGCCGCCGAGGGCGCGGAGCGCCAGTACGAGAAGATCGCCGCGCAGGCCACCCGCGCCGCCTCGGCGCGCGCACTGGCCGCCGAATATGCCCGCGACCTGTACAGCGAACAGCTCGACCAGGCCGAAGGCGCGCTCGCCACCGCGCAGAACACGCTGGCCGACACCCGTCGCCGCCTGGCCGACACCCGCGTCGAACGCGACACCCTGCGCGAGGAACAGGCCCGCGCCAACGCACGCCTGCAGGGCAGTACCGGCTACGGCGAGCAGGCGCAGCTGGACGAACTGGCCGGCCGCGACCGCGACCGCCTCGCGCAGCTGAAGAAGGACCTGGCGCGCGAAGTCGGCTTCGTGCGCGACCAGTTCCGCCAGCTCGACGCGCTCGCGCTGGACGACATCGACGCCGCCGCGCTGGCCGGCGCGCGCGCAGCGTGGGACGCGTGGCATGCCGAACTGTCGGCGCTGGCCGCCGAGGCCGCCTTGCCATGGACCCCGGACGACCTGTTCGCCGGTGCGCGCCAGGCGTTGCGCGCCGCCGCCCCGCTGCGCGAGCGGGTCGACCGCCACGCCCGCCAGCTGCACGCGGCCCACGACAAGGCGCGCGACGCGCTGGAGACCGCGCGCCAGAACCAGAAGCGTCTGGCCGCCGGCCAGGCCGAACTGCACCCCGACACGGTGCGGCTGATGAGCTACCTGCGTGATGCCGGCATCGACGCGCGCCCGGTCTGCGACCTGGTGCGGGTCACCGACGCGACCTGGCAGCACGCCATCGAAGGTTATCTGCGCAGCAACGTCGAAGCCCTGCTGATCCCGGACAAGGACGAGGAACGCGCGGTCAAGCTGTACCGCGGCCTGTCCGGCGGGCGCTCGGTGTATGGGGTCAAGCTCGCCCTGTCCAGCCATGCACGCAGGTCGCGTGGCGCCGACGAGCCGGAGAGCGGCAGCGTCGCCGCGCTGCTGGAGGGCGTCAACGCCGACGCACTGGCGTTCCTGCGCCGCCAGCTCGGCGAGCTGCGTTGCGTCGAAACCGAGGCCGAGCTGGTACGCAGCCGCCAGGGCCTGACCCGCGACGGCCTGCTGGCACGCGGCGGCAGCATCGAACGCCTGCGCCTGCCGGCGGCCGGCGACCTGCGCATCGGCGCCTCCGACAATCGCGCGCGGCTGCGCGTGCTGCACGAGGAAATCGAGAAGGCCGAACAGGAGTTGCGCCAGATCGAGCCGCGCCTGCGCCGCGCCGATGACTGCCAGCGCGGCCTGGCGCGGCTGGCCGATGCCGACGCGGTGGCGCAGGCGCTGCACGAGCGCGTGCTCGAACACCGCCAGGTGGCCGAACGCTACCGCAGCGCGCAGGAAAGCCGCCTCGCCTCGCTGGACCCGGACCTGCTGCGCCTGTCCGAACAGCTGCGTGAACTGAACGCCCAGCTCGCCGGCTGCGAGCAGCGCGCCGACGCGCTGGTCGGCCAGGAAGCCGTGGCGGCGGCCGACCTCGAGCGCACCCAGGCCCTGCTCGAAGGCCTGCGCCAGCAGGAAGAACTGATCGCGCGGCGCGCGGTGGACGCCTTCGCCGATGCGGACGTCGATCCGAACCGGGTCGAACGCCAGCGCGAGGAGCTGGACGAAAAATATCCGTCGCTGGAAGAACGCGCGCGCCGCTGCGAGGAGCGCGCCAGGGACAGCGACGCGCAGCTGGCACGGCTGCTGCCCGAGGCCTGGAGCGGTCTGGCGCAGTACGCGCGCGACCATGGGCTGGAGCTGGATTTCGACGCCAGCGCCTGGCGCCCGGCGCGCAGCCTGCTGCAGCGCGAACTGACCCAGCTGCGCGATACCGAGCTGGTGCAGTACGAGGCCGAGGCGCGCCAGGCCTACGCCACCGCCGTGGATACCTTCCGCACCGGCGTGGCCTCCACCCTGTACGACAACTTCACCCGGCTCAAGACCCAGATCGCCACGCTCAACCGCACCCTGCGCGCCAGCCCGGCGTTCTCCAACAACGAGCGCTACCAGTTCCATTACGAAGTGGTGCCGGAGTTCCGCGAACTGCACCGCTTCATCCAGCGCGCCGCCGACATCGGCGGCGAGGACACGCTGTTCGAGAGCGCCGGCCAGGTGCCCGAGGCGTTCCGCGCGCTGGTCGAGGACAAGGCCGCCACCCACGTGGCCAACTCGCCGCTGGACGACTACCGCCGCTTCTTCCGCTTCGAAGTGCAGATCCGCCAGGACGACCGGGTGATCGGCAGCCTCAGCGAACGCATGCGCTCGGGCTCCGGCGGTGAACACCGCGCGCCGCTGTACGTGATCGCCGGCGCCGCGCTGGCCGCGGCCTACGGCAAGAGCGAAGCGCACCCGGGCGGGCTGGGGCTGATCCTGCTCGACGAGTTCGGCGACAAGATCGACGCGCAGAACGCGCGCGCCACCACCAACTACCTGCGCTCGCTGGGCCTGCAGCTGGTGCTGGCGGCGCCGGACACCGCCCAGGGCACCCTGTCCGGCGTGCTCGACAGCTACATCGAACTGTTCCGCGACGGCGACCTGCTGCAGGCCGAGCGCATCGAAGTCACCGAAGCCGCGCGCACCCTGCTGCTGTCCGACCAGTTCGACCTGCACCCGGAACTGCTGGCGGCGGAGACCGAACGCATCGCGCGCGAGCAGGCGCCGGCGTGACGCAGCAGTAGCCGCGGCCCGTGCGCCGGCCGCGGCTACCGGCGACCTCAGCGGTTGCCGATGATCTCGACCCAGTAGCCGTCCGGGTCCTTGATGAACGCCAGGTTCTTCATGCGCCCGTCCTGCAGGCGCTTCTGGAACGGCACGCCCAGTTCCTCGAAGCGCGCGCAGGCCGCTTCCAGTGCCGGCACCGACACGCAGATATGGCCGAAGCCGCGCGGCTCGCTGTTGCCATCGTGGTAGACCGGGCCGTCCTGGTGCTCGGTGCCATGGTTGTGGGTCAGTTCCAGCACGCCGGGAATGCCGGCCATCCACAGCCGGCGCGCGGCGTCATCCTCGGGCACCTGCATGCCCGCCGGTACGTAGGCCAGGAAGTACAGGCTGAAAGCGGCCTCCGGGAAGTCGCGCCTGTCGACCAGGCGGAAGCCGAGCACGCGGGTGTAGAAATCCAGCGAAGCGGCGATGTCCTTGACCCGCAGCATGGTGTGGTTGAAGACGAAGCCGCTGGTTTCGGCCGGTGGCTGCGCGGCCACGCCGGGCTGCTGGTGGAGAGCGTTCAGGCTCATGGCGGTGTTCCTGATATGGGGGAGAGGGCGATTCTAGAGCGCGGCGCGGCAATGCACCGGGAACGCAGCGTGCCGCGTTCCCGGTGGCGTGCGCCGTTGCCTGCCGCTCAGGGGTGCCGGGCGTAGGGCCGCAGGCTGCCGTCCTTGCCCAGCAGGTCGACCGTGAACGTCTCGCGGCGGCCATCGGCGGACTCCATGCCCGGAGAACCGATGGGCATGCCCGGCAGCACCAGCCCGCGCGCGGCCGGCTTCTCGCGCAGCAGACGCTGCACGTCCGCGGCCGGCACGTGGCCTTCCAGCACGTAGCCACCGACTTCGGCGGTATGGCATGACGCCTGCGACAGCGGAATGCCGAGGCGCTGCTTCACCGCGGCCATGTCGGTACTGTCATGGGCCACCACGGTGAAGCCGGCCGCGCGCATGTGCGCGATCCAGCCGTTGCAGCAGCCGCAGTTGGCGTCCTTGTGGACGTGCACGACCTGCGTCGCGTGGGCGGCGTGCGCGGCTGCCGGTGGCTTGCCCGCCGCCGCTGGCGGGGCGGCATCGCAGGCGGCGACGGCGAAGACGGCGCTGGCGACGATCAGCACGGATATCGTCCTGTGCAGCAGTGTGTTCATGTGGATCTCCTTCGGAAGGGGGCGGAACGCCACGGGGCATTCCGCCGTGGGGGCGGGGTCAAAACCAGAACCGCACGCCGGCGACCCAGCGCGATTCGCGAGCGGCTTCCCCGGCGTCGCGGTGCAGGTCGGCACTGCGGCCGAAGCGCCGCTCATGCACGAAGCCGACGTAAGGCGCGAAGCGGCGGGTGATCTCGTAGCGCAGGCGCAGGCCGGCGCCGACGTGGCCCAGTCCGCTGCCGACGCCGCGGCGCGGGTCGTCGTCGGCGGCCACGCTGGCCTCCAGCGACGGCTGCAGGATCAGCCGGTTGCTCAGCAGCAGCGAGTACTCCGCCTCCACCGCCAGTTCGGCCCGGCGCGGCCCACCCAGGTAGGCGGTGGCGGCGAACTCGAACTTGTATGGCGCCAGCCCCTGCACGCCGATGGCGGCGCGGGTCAGCCCGGGCGCATCGCCACCGTCATGGCGGACGCCGCCGACCAGGTCCCACCACGGCGAGATCGCGCGCCCGTAGAGTGCGTCCAGCGACCATTCGCCGAACCGGCCCTCGCTGCGCTGGCCGTCGCTGCGCAGCCACAGGCGGTCGATGTCGCCGCCGACCCAACCCTTGGCCGCCCACGACTGGCCACTGCCGCGGGCGTTGTCCCAGGCTTCCAGGTGATCGAACAGCACCAGGCTGTTGATGCCGGGCGCGTGCTGCATCGCATGCGGCGCGAGCGCCGGGAACGCCGCCGCCAGATCCGCGGCGGTCGGCGCGGGAATCGGCTCGCGCGGCGCCTGCATGGCCGCGGCGCCATGGCCGGCGTGATCGGCATGCGTGGCATGCACGTCCAGGCCGTTGGCCGCAGAACCATGGCCGGCATGGGCGTCGCCGGAGGCAGGCCGCGATGGGGGTGCGGCGGGAGTGGCATGGCCGGCATGCGGATCATCGCCGTGCATGGACTGCGCGGCGGATGCCGGCATCGCATGGCCGGCGTGCGGGTCCGTGGCCGGTTGTGGCGGTACCGCGTCGGCCGCAGGGGCCGCCGCCGCGGCATGGCTGGCGTGCATGTCCGCGGGTGCGGACGTGCTGGCCGGCATCCGGTGGCCCGCATGCGGGTCGGGGGCCGGTGCGGCCGGTTTCGCCGCTGCCGCGTGGGCGGCGTGGTGCGCGTGCGGGTCGGCCTCGGCGGCGTTGCCGGGCGACGCAGGCACGTGGCCCGCATGCGGATCCGGCTTGGCGCTGGCGCCATGGCGGTGATGGCCGTGGTGGCTGGCATGCGGGTCCTGCGCGGCGGCGTTGCCGGTGGCCGCGGCCAGGGCGATGAACAGCAGCGATCGGGTACGTGTCTTCATGCCTCGATCCTCACTTCGCGCATCATGCCCGCTTCCATGTGGTACAGCAGGTGGCAGTGGAACGCCCAGCGCCCCAGCGCATCGGCGCGCACACGGTAGCTGCGGCGGGTGCCGGGCGGCATGTCCACGGTGTGCTTGCGCACCTGGAACTGGCCATTGGCATCCTCCAGGTCGCTCCACACGCCATGCAGGTGGATGGGGTGGGTCATCATCGTGTCGTTGACCAATACGATGCGCATGCGCTCGCCGTAGTTCAGCCGCAGCGGCTCGGCACCGGCGAACGGGACGCCGTCGAAGTTCCAGGCGAACTTCTCCATGTGCCCGGTCAGGTGCAGCTCGATCTCGCGGCCGGGTTCGCGTCCGTCCGGGTCCTCGAACAGCGAGTGCAGGTCGGCATAGGCGAGCACCCTGCGGCCGTTGTCGCGCAGGCCGATGCCGGGGTCTTCCAGCCGCGGCGAACTGGCCGCGCTCTGCATGTCCACCAGCGGATTGCCGCGCTCGCCGGGTGGATGCTTCGGCGCGCTGCCACCGCCACTGCCGTGTCCGCCGTGGGTGCCATGCGCTGCCTGTCCGGCAGGCTCTCCGTGCGTCATCGGCATGTCACCGTGGCCGCCGCCGTGGTCGTGGGCCATGTCGGCCATGGTCAGCAAGGGCCGCGGGTCCAGCGCCGGTACCGGCGCCTGCAGGCCGTGGCGCACCGCCAGCGTGCCGCAGGCATGGCCGGTGCGGCCCATGTCCTGGGCGAAGATGGTGAACGCGTCCTGGCCGCTGGGCTCGACGATCACGTCGAACGTCTCGGCCACCGCGATGCGGAACTCGTCCACGCTCACCGGGTGGATGTACTGGCCATCGGCCGCCACCACGGTCATCTTCAGCCCCGGGATGCGCACGTCGAAGTAGGTCATCGCCGAGCCGTTGATGAAACGCAGCAGTACTTTCTCGCCGCTGCGGAACAGCCCGGTCCAGTTGCCGGCCGGCGCGGTCCCGTTCATCAGGTAGGTATAGGTGTGGGCGTTGATGTCGGACAGGTCCGACGGCGTCATCCGCATCCGCCCCCACATGCCACGGTCGGCGAGGGTGGCGCGCAGGCCGTCGCGGCGGGCATCGCGCATGAAATCGCCCACCGTGCGCTGGTAGGTGTTGTCGTGCATCGGCATCTTCTTCATCCGCCGGTACAGCGCGGCCGGGTCCAGGTCGGTCCAGTCCGACAGCAGCACCACGTGCTCACGGTCGACGCGGTACGGCGGCGGCTCCAGCGGATCGATCACCAGCGCGCCGTACAGGCCCGCCTGTTCCTGGAACAGCGAATGGCTGTGGTACCAGTAGGTGCCGGACTGGCGCAGCTGGAAGCGGTACTGGAAGGCCTCGCCGGGGGCGATGCCGTCGAAGCTCAGCCCCGGCACGCCGTCCATGTTGGACGGCAACAGGATGCCGTGCCAGTGGATCGAGGTCATCTCGTCGGCGAGCGTGTTGGCCACGCGGATGCTGACCGTATCGCCCTCGCGCCAGCGCAGGATCGGCGCCGGCAGCGAGCCGTTGACGGTGACCGCGCTGCGCGCGCGGCCGGTGAAATCGACCGTCGAGCGGCCGATGGCCAGGCTCAGGTCGGTGCCGCGCAGCTCGCTGGCGGCCATCGCCCGCGGGACGGCGGCGAATGCGTCGGATGCGCGCCACAGGCCGCTGCCGGCGACGACGCCGCCCAGGGCCAGGCCCTGCACGAAGCGGCGCCGCGACAGCACCGAGCGCGGGTCGGAAAGGAAATCGTTATTCATGGGAACTCCATCGGTCGCCCGCCGGCGAAGGCGGGCGGCAACTGCGGATTTGCCGGGGGCGCGCGGGAGGCGCCGGCGGAAGGCGGCGACCGACGTCACCCGCGCTACGCGCTGCGTGCCCCGGGGGGGATGGCCGTCACGCGCGAATGGCCCGCGCGGCGGCAACAGCCGGATCAGGCGATGGGCGGCCGGTGCAGCTGGCGCGGACGCACGTCGTAACGCCCTGGCGTGGGCGCGCCGGGCTCGGTCGCGCGGGCGATGGCACTGGCCGGCGACGCCAGTGGCGTGGGCAGCATGTTGCAGTGCTGGGTGCAGTCGCACTGCTTGCCGTCGTCGCAGGGCGACGCGGGAGCCGGGGACGGCTTGGACGCATCGTGCAGGCCGCCGCCGTCATGGCAGCAGCCGTGACCCATTTCCATGTCCGTGGACATGGCCGCGACCGGCGCGGCGGCGGCGGCCGGCATCGCCATCGCCGTGGCCGACCACACCGACCCGATCGCACCGGCGATCAGGGACAGGCACAGCAGCAGGGGCAGCAGGATGCGCGGCACGCGGCGTCGGTAGGGAAACCTGCGCGCACCATACCACCGTGCGGCGCGCGCCGCTGCCCGCGGCGGCAGCGGTTGCCGTCCGCAGTAGAATCGGCTTCAGCTTTCATTAGAGTGTGTGATCCATGTCCCAGCGCGCCTGGGTGGCGGCGGCCATCCGCAAGATCGAAGCCGATTTCAACCGCTCGGCCGATACCCACCTGATCCCGGTGGACCTGCCCGGTTTCCCCGGCATCGACGTCTACCTGAAGGACGAATCCAGCCACCCGACCGGCAGCCTCAAGCACCGCCTGGCGCGCTCGTTGTTCCTGTATGCGCTGGCCAATGGCTGGCTGCGCGAGGGCTGCCCGGTGATCGAGGCCTCCAGCGGCTCGACCGCGGTGTCCGAGGCCTACTTCGCGCGCCTGCTGGGGCTGCCGTTCATCGCCGTGATCCCGGCCAGTACCTCGCCGGAGAAGATCGCCGCCATCGAGTTCCAGGGCGGGCGCTGCCACCTGGTGCAGCGCGCTTGTGATCTGAACTGCGAATCCGAACGGCTGGCGCGCGAAACCGGCGGCCATTTCATGGACCAGTTCACCTACGCCGAGCGCGCCACCGACTGGCGCGCCAACAACAACATCGCCGAATCGATCTTCAAGCAGATGGCCGAGGAGCCGCATCCAGTACCGGAATGGATCGTCTGCAGCCCGGGCACCGGCGGCACCGCGGCCACGCTGGGGCGTTATGTCAGCTACCGCCGCCACGACACCCTGATCATGTGCGCGGACCCGGAGGTATCGGTGTTCTATGACGGCTACTGCGCCGCGCTGGCGGGGGCCGACTGGCGCGACCTGACCTGCGAAGGCGGCTCGCGTGTGGAGGGCATCGGCCGCCCGCGCGTGGAGCGCAGTTTCATCCCCACCTGTGTCGATGCCATGGTCAAGGTGCCCGATGCCCTGAGCCTGGCCGCCATGCGCCACGTCAGCGCCACCCTCGGGCGCCGCGTCGGCGGTTCCACCGGCACCAATTTCATCGGCGTGCTGCAGGCCGCGCAGCTGATGCGCGATGCCGGCCGTGACGGGTCCATCGTCAGCATCCTCTGCGATGCCGGCGAGCGCTATGCGCACAGCTATTACGACCCCGCCTGGTACGACCACCAGGGTATCGACGTGGCCGCCGCCGACGCCGCCGTCGCCGCGGCGGTGAACGGGCAGGGGCTGCCGGCGCTGCCTTGTGCGTGGCTCGAGCCGTCGCCATATCGGAGCTGATACCAGCCACGCCGGACCCGTTTCCAGGACTGCCCATGATTGCCAACCCCCTGCTCGACTTCTCCGGCCTGCCGCGATTCGACGAGATCCGCCCGGAGCACGTCACTCCAGCCATCGATGTCCTGCTGGCTGAAGCCGAAGCCGCGGTGAAGGCCGCCGAAACCGTCGCGCCGGTGAGCTGGGAGGCCTTCGTGACGCCGTTGGACGACGCCACCGAGCGGCTGTATCGCGCCTGGGGCCAGGTCGCCCACCTGCAGGCGGTGGCCGACACCCCGGAGCTGCGCGAGGCCTACAACGCCAACCTGCCCCGGATCAGCCGTTTCGGCAGCGCGATGGCGCAGAACCCGGCGTTGTATGCGCAGTACAAGGCATTGGCGGCGTCGCCGGAGGCCGCGGCGTTCGACCCGGCCCGGCGCAAGGTGCTGGACAATGCCCTGCGTGACTTCCGCCTGGGTGGCGCCGAGCTCGACGAGGCCGGCAAGGCGCGCTTCGCCCAGGTCCAGCAGGAACTGTCGGCGCTGTCGGCGAAGTTCTCGCAGAACGTGCTCGACGCCACCGACGCATTCGCCCTGTATGTCGAGGACGAGGCCGAACTGTCCGGCCTGCCGGCCGATGTGCGTGCCAGCACCCGTGCTGCCGCCGCCCGGGAAGGGCGCGAAGGCTGGAAGCTGACCCTGCACATGCCCTGTTACCTGCCGGTGCAGACCTATGCGGACAACCGCGCGTTGCGCGAGGCGCTCTACCGCGCCCATGCGGTGCGCGCGTCCGAATTCGGCGACGCCGCGCTCGACAATGGCGGCAACATCGACCGCATCCTCGCGCTGCGCACCGAACTGGCCGCACTGTTGGGGTTCGACAATTACGCCGCGTATTCCATCGCCACCAAGATGGCGACGGGCCCGGCGCAGGTGCTGGACTTCCTGCGTGACCTGGCCGCGCGCGCGCGGCCGCATGCGCAGCGCGATCGCGCCGAACTGGAAGCCTTCGCCCGCGATGAACTGGGGTTGGGCGAGATGCAGGCGTGGGACCTGGCCTATGCCAGCGAGAAGCTCAAGCAGGCGCGCTACAGCTATTCCGAGCAGGAGGTGAAGCAGTATTTCACCGAACCGCGGGTGCTCGCCGGCCTGTTCGCGGTCATCAAGCGCCTGTACGGCCTGGAGGTCCAGCCGGACCGGGCGCCGGTCTGGCACGAGGATGTGCGCTTCTACCGCCTGGTCGACGCCGACGGCGCGCTGGTCGGCCAGTTCTACATGGACCTGTATGCCCGCGAAGGCAAGCGCGGCGGCGCGTGGATGGACGACTGCCGCAACCGCCGCGTCACCGCGGCCGGCGTGCAGACCCCGCTGGTCTACCTAGTCTGCAACTTCGGGCGTGGCAGCGATGGCAACCCGGCCACCTTCAGCCATGACGAGGTGACTACCGTGTTCCATGAGATGGGGCATGGCCTGCACCAGCTGCTCACCCGCATTGGCGAGCTGGCCGTGGCCGGCATCAATGGCGTGGAATGGGATGCGGTCGAACTGCCCAGCCAGTTCATGGAGAACTTCTGCTGGGAATGGGAGCAGGTGCAGGCCATGACCGCGCACGTCGACAGCGGTGCGCCGCTGCCGCGCGCGCTGTTCGAACGCATGCTGGCCGCCAGGAACTACCAGAGCGGCATGTTCACCGTGCGCCAGCTGGAGTTCGGGCTGTTCGACATGCTGCTGCACAGCCAGTACCAGCCTTCCCAGGAAAACGTACTGCAGCTGTTGGGGCGCGTACGCGGCGAGGTCGCAGTCAACGTCCCGCCGGAGTGGAACCGGTTCCCGCACCAGTTCAGCCACATTTTCGCGGGCGGCTATGCGGCCGGCTACTACAGCTACAAATGGGCCGAAGTGCTCAGCGCCGATGCCTACGCCGCGTTCGAGGAAGCGCCCGACCAGGTCGCCGCCACTGGCGCGCGCTTCCGCGACGAAGTGCTGTCGCGCGGCGGCAGCCGCAGTGCGGCCGAGAACTTCCTCGCGTTCCGCGGGCGCGAACCGCGGATCGATGCCCTGCTGCGGCACAGTGGTATGGCCGCCTGACGGCCATGGGCATCGCCCCGGCGGGATTCAGCCGCGGTGATGCCTGGCCGCGGTATTGATGGACGCTCTTCTCCGCAGGGACCGGCCATGCCCCGTCTCATCCCGCGCCTTGCCGCTGCCGCCGCCATCATCGCGGTGGTGCTGTGGTTCCAGCCCGAAATCGTCGAGCCGCCGGCCAAGGTGAGTGGCAGCGGCCTGAACCTGCGCAGCGCGCCGGACACGCGCGCCGACCGGGTGGCGGTACTGCCGGTCGGCACCACGGTGGAAGTGCAGCGCTGCCTGGACGACCTGAGCTGGTGCAACGTGCGCCACGGCGAACAGAGTGGCTGGGTGGCGGCGGACTACCTGATCGCCCGGGCCGATGGGCGGCGCGTGAAGGTGGCCGAAGCGGGCAGGGAACTGGGCGTGGTCATCGAAACCGCCAAGCCCGGCGGCTGAGCCGGCGTTGTCGCATCGGTTCACACCGCGCATGCGGGAAGTGCAGGTGATGTGTATTTGCCTCTTCCCAAAACCTGAAACAGGTTGCATACTTCCGCTCCTTCGCCGCCGGCCGGTGGTTGGCAGCGAAGGCAGGAAGTTGAAGTCACCCTCACGCA
>NZ_JBWJPA010000005.1:0-292709 GCF_056393075.1 Stenotrophomonas sp. Steno-Z10-HUANG | reverse complement strand
TTGCGCAGGAAAACATCCGGCACCGCGTCCGGCTCGCGGTGCCGTTGCTGCCTGCGGCGCCCTGAGGATCAGCGTTGCTCCGAGCGCTGCCGCGCCGCAATGGCCCAGCGGGCGGCCAGATTGGGCGCGGTGATACACTCCGCCTTGTCCGTCACCGTGGTCACCGCCCGCTCCCGCAACTGGATGTCCGCCTCGTGCTGACGCGCCACGTGCGGGTCCTCGAAGAAAATCGCACGCTGGCAACGGCCTTCTAGGACACGGTCGGCGATCTGCGCATCGCCACCCAATGGGCCGCTCTGGAAGCGCTGGATCCAATCCTGGTCGCGCGGCCAGCCCCGGCTCCAGGCCAGCTCGTTCAAGTGCTGCCCTGTCGTTCCCGTGCCGATGCGCTCCCCGAACCGCGACAGTACGTCCGGCACCAAGAGGGGAGAGGTTTCATGCCTCCCGCCTAGGCGGGAGAGGCTCTTCGGTGTGCCCGAAAAGTACAGGGCCCAGTGTCACCGCGCTTAGATGTCGCAGATGACGCTCCCGTCACTCTGATCTGGCGTCCGACCCAGAGGCTTGGAAAGCGCTACCGTCCGCAGGCATGCGCCGGCAGAGATACACGCCGGTGGATCTGGTCGTTGCTGGGTCGAGGCAGCAGCTTTGCTGGCGGTTGCCTCGGAGAACGCGCGCCACTTGCCGTGGATGAACCACGTTGACCGGCCTTCCGCGCATACGACAACGGCGCCCATAGGCGCCGTTGCTTCAATCGCTGTCGCTGGAACGCGAAGATCACACCCGGCCGAATACCAGCGTTGCGTTCGTGCCGCCGAAGCCGAAGCTGTTGGACATCACCGTCTCCAGCGCCGCCTCCTGCGTCTGACGCAAGATCGGGAAGCCCTCGGCGCGCGCGTCCAGCGTCTCGATGTTGGCAGAGCCGGCCATGAAGCCGTCACGCATCATCAGCAGGCAGAAGATCGCCTCGTGCACGCTGGCCGCGCCCAGCGAATGGCCGGACAGCGCCTTGGTCGAGGAGATCGGCGGCACCTGCTCGCCGAAGACCTCGCGCACCGCGCCCAGCTCGGTGATGTCGCCCAGCGGGGTGGAGGTGCCATGGGTATTGAGGTAATCGATCGGGCGGTCGATGCCGGCCAGCGCCATGTTCATGCAGCGCACCGCGCCTTCACCGGACGGGGCGACCATGTCGGCGCCGTCGGACGTCACGCCGTAGCCGATCAGCTCGGCATGGATGTGCGCGCCGCGCGCGATGGCGTGGTCGTAGTCTTCCAGTACCAGCATGCCGGCGCCGCCGGCGATGACGAAGCCGTCGCGGTTGGCGTCATAGGGGCGCGATGCCGACGCCGGGGTATCGTTGAAGCCGGTGGACAGCGCGCCCATGGCATCGAACATCACGCTCATCGACCAGTGCAGGTCCTCGCCGCCGCCGGCGAACACGATGTCCTGGGCGCCGTGGCGGATCAGGTCGGCGGCCGCGCCGATGCAGTGCGCCGAGGTGGCGCAGGCGGCGGACAGTGAGTAGCTCAGCCCCTTGATGCTGAAGGCGGTGGCCAGGTTGGCCGAGACCGTCGAGCACATCGTGCGCGGCACCATGTACGGGCCGACCTTGCGCACGCCGCGGTTGCGCAGCAGGTCGGCGGCTTCCACCTGCCACTGGCTGGAGCCGCCGCCGGAGCCGGCGATCAGGCCGGTACGGACGCTGCTGACCTGGGCCTGGTCCAAACCGGCGTCGGCGATGGCGTCGCGCAGGGCGATGTAGCTGTAGGCCGCCGCGTCGCTCATGAAGCGCTTGAGCTTGCGGTCGATCTGCGCGTCCAGGTCGATGTCGACGCGGCCGCCGATCTGGCTGCGCAGGCCGGCTTCGGCATGGTCGGGCAGGGCGACGATGCCGGGACGGCCTTCGCGCAGGGCGCTGGAAACGGTATCCAGATCGTTGCCAAGGCAGGAGTTGATCCCCATGCCGGTGATGACGACACGACGCATCAGAAGCTCTCGGTGGAAGTGAACAGGCCCACGCGCAGGTCCTTGGCGGTATAGATCTCGCGCCCGTCGACCAGCATGCGGGCGTCGGCCTGGGCCATGACCAGCTTGCGGTTGATCACGCGCGAGATGTCGATTTCGTACTGCACAAGCTTGGCGCTGGGCAGCACCTGGCCGGTGAACTTGACCTCACCGCAGCCCAGCGCGCGGCCGCGGCCCTCGGCGCCCAGCCAGGTCAGGAAGAAGCCGGTCAGCTGCCACATCGCATCCAGGCCCAGGCAGCCCGGCATCACCGGGTCACCGATGAAGTGGCAGCCGAAGAACCACAGGTCGGGGCGGATATCGAGCTCGGCGCGCACCAGGCCCTTGCCATGTGGCCCCCCGTCGTCGCGGATATCGGTGATGCGGTCGAACATCAGCATCGGGTCGTTGGGGAGGCGGCCCTTGTTGGGCCCGAACAGCTCGCCGCGGGCACTGGCCAGCAGCTGTTCGCGCGAGAACGCATTGAGACGGTTCATCGAAGCGGTAATCCGGAGCACGAAAACGTGGGTTAACGCCCGAGCATGCATGATGCGCGGGCTTTCAATCAACAGTTTTAACCGTACGCGTCCGTAGTGTTTCGGGCAAAAGGCGGCACGTTCGTCGCAGATCGTACCGGTGCGTATGGGGCGCGGCGCTATGATGGCGGTCCTTCGTTCCGCGGTCGTGTTGCTCGCCATGCGCAAGATCATCCACATCGACATGGACGCGTTCTATGCGTCGGTCGAGCAGCGGGACGATCCGGCGTTGCGGGGCAGGCCGGTGGTGGTGGCCTGGCGCGGGGTCCGCTCGGTGGTGTGCGCGGCATCCTACGAGGCGCGCAGGTTTGGCGTGCGTTCGGCGATGCCGGCGGTGCGTGCCGAGCGGCTGTGCCCGAACGCGGTGTTCGTACCGCCGGATTTCGCCCGCTACAAGGCCGTGTCGCGGCAGATCCGCGAGATATTCCTGCAGCACACCGCGCTGGTCGAACCGCTGTCGCTGGACGAGGCCTACCTGGACGTGTCCGGGTCGTCGACCTGTGGCGGCATCGCCACCGAGATCGCGCGTACCGTCCGCGCGCAGATCCGCGAGGCGACCTCGCTCACCGCCTCGGCCGGGATCGCGCCGAACAAGTTCCTGGCCAAGATCGCCTCGGACTGGCGCAAACCCGATGGCCAGTTCGTGGTGCCGCCGGCGCGGGTGGAGCAGTTCCTCACGCCGCTGCCGGTCAACCGCGTACCGGGCGTGGGCAAGGTCATGGAAGGGCGCCTGGCGGCGCTGGGCATCGCTACCGTCGGCGACCTGCGCCGGCTGCCGCTGGAGCAGCTCGAGGCGCTGTTCGGCACGTTCGGGCAACGCCTGTACCGGCGCGCACGCGGCATCGACGAGCGCCCGGTGGAGCCCGACCAGCCGGTGCAGTCGATCTCCTCGGAGGATACGTTCGCCGAGGACCTGCGGCTGGGCGAGTTCGACGAGCTGATCGCCCAGCTGGCGGCGCGGACGTGGCGCGCGACCGGGCGCACCGAACGCATCGGCCATACCGTGGTGCTCAAGCTCAAGACCGCCCAGTTCCGGATCCTCACCCGCAGCTTCACGCCGGATGCGCCGCCGGCCTCGGAGGAGGAGCTGCGCGACATCGCGCTGGCGCTGTGCCAGCGCGTGCAGCTGCCGCCGGACACGCGCTACCGGCTGGTGGGCGTGGGCCTGTCCGGCTTCCGCGACCGCGAGGATACGGCGCTGCAGGGCGACCTGTTCCGCGATGTCGTCGTGGACTGACGGGTTTCAGCGCCCCGTTACAATCGACGGTTCACTGTCATGGAGTGGGTACGTGGGCATCGCAGCGCTGGTATTCGATCTGGACGGCACGCTGGTGGACAGCGCCGGGGACATCGCCGAGGCGGTCAACCGCTCGCTGGAGGAGCTGTCGCTGCCGCGCGTGCCCGAGGCGACCGTCCGCAGCTGGATCGGCGAAGGCGTGCGCCGCCTGGTCGCCATCGCCCTGGCGCACGCCGGCAGCGGACATGCGGCGGACGAGGTGATGCCGATGTTCATGCGCCACTACCACGACTGCCTGCTGCGCAGCCCGCGGCTGTACGACGGCGTGGCCGACGCCCTGCAGCTCCTGCAGGCGCGTGGGCTGCCGATGGCGATCTGCACCAACAAGCCGTCGGCCCTGGTGCCGCCATTGCTGGAGCATCTGGGCATCGCCGGATACTTCGCGCACATCGTCGGCGGCGACACCCTGCCGCAGCGCAAACCCGCGCCCGAGCCGGTGCTGCATGCGGCACGGCTGCTGGGCCACGCGCCGGCACGGTGCCTGATGGTCGGCGACTCGGCCACCGACCTGGAGGCGGCCAACGCCGCGGGCATGCCGATCGCCCTGGTGCGCTACGGCTACCCGCGCGATCTGGATCTGGACGCGGCCGGTGCGGTCGCGGTGATCGACGACCTGCGGGAACTGACGGCACGCTGCTGAGTGGCAACCGGCCGCTCCGCGCGGCGCGGGGATGTTGCCTCTGTCGCTGCCCGGGGCCACGCCCGGACATGCCACGGCCATGAAGCCGCTGAGGCCGCGGCCGGCATGCAATGACGCCCCGGCGGGAGGCCGGGGCGTCGATGGAGCGGTCGTGCTGGGGCTTCAGCGCGAGCGGTAGCGCAGCGTCAGCTGGTACTCGCGGCCAGGCTGGTTGTACCAGGCCACGGTTTCGTACGCGCGATCGAACACGTTGGCCGCCCGGGCCTGCAGGCTCCATGCCTCGTTGAGGGCGTACTCCACGCGCAGGTCCACGGTGCCGTAGCCGGCCAGGCGCAGGGTGTTGGCGGCGTTGTCGAAACGATGGCCGGTGGCGCTGGCGGTCACGCCCACGCGCAGCGGCCCGAAGCCACGGTCCACGTCGAGCCGGGCGCTGCTGCGCGCACGGCGCGGCAGCCAGTTGTCGTGGCTGGCCGCACCGCGGGTGTGGTCGCGCGGATCGGTGAAGCTGGCCTGGGCGTTGATGTCGAACCCGGCCAGCGATGCGAAGCCGGTCAGCTCGGCACCGCGGATGCGCGCCTTGGCGATGTTGTAGGGGGTGTAGGTGCTGTCCAGCGCGATCAGCTGGTCGATGCGGCTTTCGTAAGCGTTGAAGGTCCAGTTCCAGCCCTCGCCGTACTGCGCGATGCCGACGTTCACGCTGGTGGATTCCTCCGGCTTCAATGCCGGATTGCTCGACCACGGGTAGTACAGGTCGTTGAAGGTCGGTGCCTTGAAGCCGGTGCCGGCGCTGGCGGTCAGGCGCAGGCCGTGGCCGAGCGCCAGGCCGTAGCCGAGGCTGCCGGTGGTGTGGTTGCCGAACTGCTCGTTGTCGTCGTTGCGCACGCTGGCCTGCAGCGAATGCGCACCGAAGCGGCCCTGGTATTCGGCGAACACGCCGGTGTTGTCGCGGTTGTCGATCGAATAGGCGGTGGTGCTGGTCACCTGGTCCTTCTGCCAGTCGCCGCCGACGCTCAGCTGCTGGCCTTCGGCGAACAGGAAATCGCCCTGCACGCTGGCGGTGTCGCGGCGCGTGTCGAAGGTGGACACGAAGCTGCGCGTGCCGGCCTGGACGTAGTAGCTGTCGGCCTGGTCGTCGTTGCGCCCGATCTGCGCGGACAGGCGGAATGCATCGCCCGGGGCCCAGCGCAGCTTGCCGCCGTATACCCGTTGCTGGTTGTCGGCCTCGTTGCCGCTGTAGATGCTGCCGTCGTACTGGTTGCGGCTGGCGGCATCGAGCATGTGGCCTTCCACGCCCAGGGTCTCGGACAGCGCATAGCCGCCGCGCACGTTGAGCGAGGCGTTGCGGTAACCGTCGCGGTCGGGCTCGTCGACATAGCAGCCCTGGAACAGCGTGGCCGAGCCGTTGCACGCGTTGATGCCGTCGGTCTTCTGCCAGGCGCCCTGCGCCGATACCCAGCCGCGCTCGCCGCGGTTGCTGAAGCCGGCGCTGGCCTGGCGCAGGTTGTGGCTGCCGGCGGTCAGCGCCAGGTTCTGCTGCAGGCCCTGGCCGGCAGCGCGGGTGAAGATCTGGATGACGCCGCCGATCGCCTCGGAGCCGTACAGGCTCGAACGCGGCCCGCGCACGATCTCCACGCGCTCGATCTGGTCGATGGGCAGGTCCTGCAGCGCCGGCATGCCGCTGGAGGCGGCGCCGATGCGCACGCCGTCGACCAGCACCAGCACCTGGCTGGAGGCGCTGCCGCGCATGAACAGCGAAGTGATCTTGCCGGGGCCGCCCTGGTTGACGAAGTCCAGGCCGGCGCGGCCGCGCAGCAGGTCCAGCAGCGAGGCGGCCTGGCTGCGATCGATCTGCTCGCGGTCGATGACCTGCACCGGCACGACGCTGTCGGCGATGGAGACCGGCGTGCGGGTGGCGGTGACCACCACGTCGTCGAGCTCGGTCGGTGCCTGTTCGGCACTGGCAAGGCCCGGCAGTGCGAGCGCAAGGGCGAGGGAAAGGGTGTGGTAAGGCAATTTCATGGGAACTCCTGGATCCGCGCGCTCCCGCGCGGATGGACGGTGGAGGCTGCCAGGAGAGGGACACGACGGAGTGCGCGCACGGCGCTACTGCCGCCGCCATGCCCTCCGCATCGCAACCAGTCGGCTTCCGGGCCGGTCTCCGGGCTTGCAGGCGAAGCGTGTCGACGCTTCCGGCCAGGCGCCTTCCCGTGCGATGGATGCACAGTGGCGGTATGCCTGGCCTTGTCCTGCTTACCGTTGCGGGGGCAGCGCCGGACTGGCGCGGGCCAGGATGTCCCTGGCAGGCGCGGCACCGGCTTCCCGTTTCAACCGGCCGGAGCGAGTCCGGCCAGTCACCCGAAAGTGCGGGCATTCTATGCCATCGCCCGCGGCGCTGCCCGGCGTGCCGCGCGATGGGCGGCCCACGGCGTCGTGGCGCCCGCCACGGCACATCGCGCCGGCGGCACGCGCCCTACAATGCGCGATTGCAACGCGGTATCGGAACACACGTGACAGACGCATGGTTCACCCGGGCCTGCCCGGCGCCCTCACAGCCGCACCGGCAGCACGCCATCGCCCGCCAGCGGCAACTGACCAAACCCGAGGGGGCGCTGGGGCGCCTAGAAACCCTCGCCATCGAACTGGCCGCGCTGCAGGGGCGCGAGCAGCCGCAGGCCACGCGCGTGCCGGTGCTGGTGTTCGCCGGCGACCATGGCATCGCCGCGCAGGGCGTGTCGGCGTATCCGGCCGAAGTGACGGTGCAGATGCTGCGCAACTTCGCCGCCGGTGGCGCCGCCATTGCGGTGCTGGCGCGGGAACTGGGCGTGCCGCTGCATGTCTGGGACGTCGGCAGCCTGGCCGATGCGCCGGTCAGTGGCGTGACCTGGGACAAGCCGCGTCGCGGCACCGACGATTTCAGTACCGGCCCGGCCATGGCGCCGGCTGACCTCGACGCGGCGTTCGCCGCCGGCCAGCGCGCGGTGGCCGCGGCCTGCGGAGAGGGTGCCGACCTGCTGCTGCTGGGCGAGATGGGTATCGGCAACACCACCTCGGCCAGTGCGCTTGCGGCGGTGCTGGGGCCGTTGCCGCTGGCCGAACTGGTGGGCGCCGGCACCGGCCTGGATGCGGCGCGGATCGCTCACAAGCAGGCCGTGACCGCGCAGGCGTTGGCCCTGCATGGCGCGTCCATCGCCGCCGCCGCCGACCCGGGCCGCGAAGCCATGCGCCGTGTCGGAGGGCTCGAGATCGCGGCGCTGGCCGCGGCCATGATCGCCGCCGCCCAGCGTGGCGTGCCGGTGCTGGTGGATGGCTTCATCGTTTCGGCCGCCGCGTTGGCGGCAGTGCGCATCAATCCGTCGCTGCGGCCGTGGCTGCTGTTCTCGCACCGCTCCGCCGAGCGCGGTCATGCGCGGGTATTGGAGCAACTGCAGGCCGACCCGCTGCTGCAGCTCGACCTGCGGCTGGGCGAGGGTTCCGGCGCGGCGCTGGCGCTGCCGCTGCTGCGCCTGGCCTGCGCGCTGCACAACGGCATGGCCACGTTCGCCGAAGCCGCGGTTGCCGAGCGGAGCGCGGCGCCGTGATCCTGGACCTGATGCGCCATGCCTCCACCGGACGCCAGGGACACCTGGACGGCCGCAGCGATCCGCCGCTGCTCGATGGCGCGGTGGACGCGCTGCTGCAGCGCCACGCCGACGGCCAGTGGAGCCGGGTGATCGCCTCGCCCCGGCGCCGTGCGCTGGATACCGCCACCGCGCTGCTTGCCGGCCGCGAACTGTTCTGCGAAATCCATCCGGACTGGGCCGAACTCGATTTCGGCGACTGGGACGGTCGCCATTACGATGAAATCCCCGCCGAACTGCTGGCCGGGCTGTACGACGCGCCGCATGCGGTGGTACCGCCCAACGGCGAGAGCTGGCAACAGTTCCAGCAGCGCATCGATGCCCAGTTGCAGCGGCTGCTGGACGAGGACGAGGGCGACGGGCCGGTGCTGGTGGTCAGCCACGCCGGGGTGCTGCGGTTGGCGGTGTCGCGCGTGTGCGGCATTCCGCTGGCGGCCCTGTGGGCGATGCGCATCGACTACGGCACCCGCGTGCGCCTGCGCGTGGAGCGCGCGCAGGACGGGCAGGTGTGGGGTGAGCTGCTGGAGCTGTGCCAGCCGTGAGCGTGCGCCGCCTGATCCTGGCCATCCAGTTCCTGACCCGGCTGCCGACGCCGCAGGTGAAGGACTTCCGCGACGACGACCTCAGCCGCGCCGCGGTGTATTACCCGCTGGTCGGCGGGATCATCGGCGCGCTGCTGGCCGCGCCGCTGTACCTGCTCGGCGACCGGCCCTGGCTCGCCGGCGTGCTTGCCTTGCTGGCGTGGGTGTGGGTGACCGGCGCGCTGCACCTGGATGGGCTGGGCGACGTCGCCGATGCCTTCGGTGCCGCGCACCGCGACCCGCAGCGTTTCCTCGAAGTGCTCAAGGATCCGCACCTGGGCGTGTTCGGCGTGGTCACCCTGGCGATGCAGCTGCTGCTCAAGTTCGTGTTGCTGTCCGAACTGTCCGCCAGCCCGCTGTGGTACGGCATCGTGCTGGTGCCGGCGTGGGCGCGCTGGGGCACGCTGTGGTGGAGCCGGTTGTTGCCGTCGCTGCACGCTGCGGGCATGGCCGAACGCTTTTCATGGCAGCTGAGCCTGCGCTCGATGTGGGCGTGGGCGCTGCTGCTGGCCGTGGTCACCGCCTTGGTGGCCTGGCCGCTGCTGCTGGCGCTGCCGCTGGTGGCGCTGGTCGCGGCCTGGTGGCGGCGCCGGCTGGGCGGTATTTCCGGCGACTGCCTCGGCGCCAGCGTCGAGGTCACCGAAAGCCTGCTGCTGCTGGCGCTGGTACTGCTGGGGGGAATCGCCTTGCCGGTGCCGTAGCGGCCCTGGCTGCGGGCATCAGTCCTCGCTGAAACGGATCTCGCCGACCTCGTCGTCGCCGTCGTCAGCGGCCGCGTGCGGCTGCATGTGGGTTTCGTGGACCGGACCGGCCATCTGCCCGGCACGCGTAGCCGGCAGGCCACCGGCCGCGGCTTCGTACTCGGAGACCAGTTGCTGGCGGCGGGCATCGGGCACGTCCTGCCAATGGCAGCCAACCAGCGCGCCTTCCAGCGAGTACAGCAGGTTGAGGCTGGGCTTGAAGCCGGCGCGGCGGACCTTGACGAAGGCGCCGACGGCGCCCACCGCGGCCAGGTCCTCGGCGCTGCGCAACCCGACCTGGCGCAGCCACGCCGCGCTCTTCGGGCCGATGTTGCGCAGCTTCAGCGCACTCACGCCAGCGCCTCGACGAACACCCGGGCGATGGCCTCCAGCCCCGCCTGGTCGTCGGCGTCGAAGCGCGAGGTGACCGGGCTGTCCAGGTCGAACACGCCGACCAGCGCACCGTCGTGGACCAGAGGCACCACCAGTTCCGAGCGCGAGGCCGAGTCACAGGCGATGTGGCCCGGGAACGCATCCACGTCGTCCACGCGCTGGGTCTGGCGGGTGCTGGCCGCCGCGCCGCACACGCCCTTGTGCAGCGGGATGCGCACGCAGGCCGGCAGGCCCTGGAACGGACCGACCACCAGTTCGGTGCCGTCGAAGAAATAGAAACCCACCCAATTGAGCTGCGGCAGCGCGTGGTACACCAGTGCCGACAGGTTGGCGGCATTGGCGGTGCGGTCGGTTTCGCCGTGGACCAGCGCGCGGGCCTGGGCCAGCAGCTGGGCGTACTGTTCCGGCTTGCTGCCGGTGAGCGTGGTGGAACTGAACATGGGGCGAAGTCTAACCGCTGCGCCCGATGTCCGCGCGGCACCGCCGCCGGCATCGCCCCGGGCGTGTGCACGGGGTGCTGAAAAAGAAAGACCCGGCAACGGGAGAGAGCGCGTTGCCGGGTCCGGACAGGGCGCGGGGGAGGGGGATCCGCGCGCTGTTGAGGGGAGTCAGCCGTTCCTGGCGCGCTGGCGCCTGCCGGTGCCCTTCTGGAAGGGCTGCCGTGCCAGTTCGGCCAGCGCCTGTCCGCTCTGCAGCCCGAGTCCGGCGATCTCCTGCCCGGCCGAGGCCAGCCGCTGCAGGTTCTCCCGGGCCACCTGCAGGCCCTTGGGCAGCAGCGCTGGCAGGTCGGCCTGCGGGGTGGGGCGGGCCAGTTCGTCGAGGAAACCGGCGGTCGCGCTGGCATTGCGCTCGAAGGTGCGCAGCTGCACCCCGAATGCGCTCTCCGCGGTCTCCAGTGCCAGCCGGTTGGCGCGATGCGCCAGCGCGGTGAACTGCCGGGTGTAAGCGCCGAAACCTTCGTCGAACCGGGCGGACATGCCGTGCTCCGTCGTTTGTTGCGACGCAGCATAACGTTCGCCATGGCGGCGTGGAAGTCCGGCGCCTGCGGCCGCCGGGGAATCGTTCAGCTCAGACGCCGCGGTAGCGGCAGCCGGAGGTGCAGGTCTCGTGCACGGTCACCGCGCTGAGCTGCGGCAGGGCGGGGCGCAGCCGGTCCCAGATCCACATCGCCAGGCGCTCGCTGGTGGGGTTCTCCAGCCCGGGGATGTCGTTGAGATAGTGATGGTCGAGCTGTTCGTAGAGTGGCTGGAAGGCGGCCTTGATGTCGCCGAAGTCCATTACCCAGCCGGACTCTGCACCGGGCTCGCCGCTCACTTCCAGGCGCACCCGGAACGAGTGCCCGTGCAGGCGCGCGCATTTGTGGCCGGCGGGGACGTTGGGCAGCCGGTGGGCGGCCTCGAGGGTGAAATCTTTGAAGATGTCCATGCCGCGATTGTAGCGCCCGGGCGGGAAATCCTTTGGTAGATTAATTCATCCTTTTATCAAGATGAAGGGATGTTGTTTCTTTTTCGTTATATGCGCATGAAGGGACGTAATTGGCCCGAATCGCGCCGGACTGGCTGAATGCGGGTTGCTTTCCTCCCCTTCGCTTCCGTATCCCGATGTCCAATTTCTCCCCGCTCGTGGTGGCCCTGGCCACCGCCTTGGCCGCGCCTTTGTCCGTCGCCGCCGAATCCGCCGATGCACCCGTCGGTCCCACCCTTTCCGCCGTGCAGGTCACCGGTTCCAACATCAAGCGCAGCGACACCGAAACCGCCAACCCGGTGCAGGTGATCGAACGCCAGCAGCTGGAGGAATCGGGCAAGGCCACGGTGGCCGACCTGCTGCGCTCGATCTCGGCCAATACC
This sequence comes from Stenotrophomonas sp. Steno-Z10-HUANG, assembly GCF_056393075.1. Lineage (NCBI taxonomy): Bacteria > Pseudomonadati > Pseudomonadota > Gammaproteobacteria > Lysobacterales > Lysobacteraceae > Stenotrophomonas > Stenotrophomonas sp. Steno-Z10-HUANG. The sequence continues at coordinate 281,057 of NZ_JBWJPA010000005.1, read as the reverse complement.
GGCAACGCCGCCAACGAAACCAGCAACAGTGGCTGGGCGTCCGGTTCGGCGGGCATCGGCCTGCGTGGCCTGTCGCAGAAGAACACGCTGGTGCTGCTCAATGGCCGCCGGCTGGCCAACTACGGCTTCCCGTCCGGCGGCCTGTCGGACACGTTCGTCAACCTCAATGCACTGCCGCTGGTGGCGGTGGAACGCATCGAAGTGCTCAAGGACGGCGCTTCTGCCGTGTACGGCTCCGATGCGGTGGCCGGCGTGGTCAACATCATCACCCGCCAGGGCTTCGAGGGCGCGGAGGTGGGCGCCAGCGGCGGTACCTCGGACGCCGGCGGCCTGGACCAGCAGAACGTCAAGTTTGTCGGCGGTATCGGCGACCTGGAGAACGATGGCTACACCCTCCTGGTGTCGCTGGAAGGCTACAACCGCGACCGGCTGGACCAGAACCAGCGTGACCTGACCCGCTCGGGCATCTACACCGACAAGGCCGGTGGGCGCTGGAACGGGTGGTCGGCGAAGGGTGCGCGCTTCCTGGTCAATGGCAGGTCCGTGCCGATGCTCGACGCTGCCGGCAACTGCCCGGAGGGCACCGTGCTCACCGCCAGCGCGCCGATCGATGGGCTGGCCGGCGACACCTGCGCCTTCAACCAGGCGCCGTACACCACCCTGATCCCCTCGACCAGGCGCTGGCAGGCCTACCTCAACGGCACGCTGCGCCTGAACGATTCGGTCGATGCCTTCGCCGAGGTGCTCTACAGCGACATCAAGGGCGTGTCCTGGTTCGGCTCCAGTCCATTCTTCACCCTGGAAAACGGGCGCTTCGCACTCAACGCCGATACCGGCCTTGCCGAGCCGGTGCGTTCCACCCTGCCGGCGGCCAGCCCCTACAACCCGTATGGCGTGGACGTGCCGATCGAGTACACCTTCTTCAATCTTGGCGGCACCATCAAGACCAACCGCTCGCAGGCCTATCGTGGTCTGGTCGGCCTGCGCGGGCAGGGTGAGAAATGGGACTGGGAAGTGGGCGCGTTCCAGGCGGCGAGCAAGGAGCGCGAAACGGTCTCCGGTGGCTTCGCCAACCGCTGGGCACTGTACGACGCGCTGGCCACGGGCAGCTACAACCTGCTCAAGCCGTCGGCCACCGATCCGGCGGTGCTCAAGGCCATCGGCCTGAGCACGTTGCGCCCGGCCGATTCGATCCTCAAGGGGCTGGACGCCAAGGTGTCCGGCACGTTGGGCGAAACCCGGGCGGGGCAGGTCGGCTTTGCCGCCGGCGTGGAATGGCGGCAGGAAAAGCTGGATTCGGACAATCCGTGGCAGATCGACGCCGGCCTGCAGGTACGCCCGGCCATCGCCGAGGTGCATGGCGAGCGCAAGGTCACCGCCGCCTATGCCGAAGTGAACGTGCCGCTGCATGGCACGCTGGAATTGCAGGCCGCCGCGCGCGTCGACCATTACAGCGATTTCGGCAATGCGTTCTCGCCCAAGCTGGGCCTGCGCTGGCAGCCTCTGGACGGGCTGCTGGTACGCGCCGCCGCTTCGCGCGGCTTCCGCGCGCCGTCGCTGTCGGAAAACTCGGCCTCGACCAACATCGCCTACGGCTCGGTGGTGGACCCGCACGACCCGGACGTGCCCGGCTCGCGCCAGACCCCGACCTTCTTCACCGTCGGCAACCGCACTCTCGACCCGGAGCGCACGCGCAGCTTCAATGCCGGCGTGGTGCTGTCGCCGTGGGCCAACACCAGCCTGAGCGTGGACTACTACCGCGTCAGGCTCGACAACCTGATCGGCAGCGGCAACACCACCACGCTGGTGGCCGAGAACGACCCGGCCAGCGTGCTGCGCGATGCGCGCGGCAAGCTGCTGGCCGTCTACAACCGCTACCAGAACCTGAGCGAGCTGCAGACCTCGGGCATCGACGTGGAACTGCGCCAGCGCTGGTCCAGCGCCAGTGCCGGCGATTTCGGCCTGTCCTCCGCGTTGACCTACGTCATCGACTACAGGCGCCCACAGGTGATTGACGGTCCGCTGGTGGATTACGCCGGTTCCAACCTCGGCCCATCGCTGCCGGACATCAAGGCCACCACCACCCTGGACTGGACCCTGGGTGACTGGCGCACGGCGCTGACCTGGTACTACACCGGGGGTTACGACCAGGAAGGCAGCGTCGCCGCCAAGGCCGTGCAGAAGGACGTGGCTAGCTACAGCCAGTTCGACCTGTACCTGGGCTACACCGGCATCGACAGGCTCTCGCTGTACGCCAAGGTGCAGAACATCGGCAATCGCCAGCCGCCGCACGATGCCACCTTCCCCGGCGTGCGCGCGCCGTACGACTTCAGCCAGTACGACCTGCGCGGGCGCTACTACACGGTGGGCTTCGACTACCGCTTCTGACCTTGAAGCCCCGCTCCTGTGCCAAGGAGCGGGGCCAGGCCCATCCATCGAATGGGCACCTCACGAAAAGTCCGCAACGGCGGCCCGTCGGCAGGCCGTGCAACGGGAGTTCCGATCCATGTCATTCCGTTTTCTCGCCCTGGCCCTGCTGCTGGCAATCGGTGCCATGCCCGTCTTCGCCCAGAACAGCTACTACTTTCCCGCCGCGCGGCAGTTCGATGCACGAGTGCCATCGCCGCAGCAGTTCCTTGGTTACGACATCGGCAGCCACTACACGCGGCATGACCGGCTGGTGGCGTACTTCAACGAACTGGCGCGCGTCTCCGACCGGGTCAGGGTGGAGGTGATCGGCCAGAGCTACGAACAGCGCCCGCTGCTGCTGGTGACCATTACCTCGCCGCGCAACCACGCACGCAGCGCGCAGATCGCCGCGCAGCGGCAGGCGCTGGTCGACCCTGCGCAACCGCTGCCCGGCGATGACGCGCCTTCGGTGGTGTGGCTGGGCTACAGCGTGCATGGCAATGAAACCTCCAGTGGAGAGGCGGCAATGCTCACCGCCTACTACCTTGCCGCCAACCAGGATGCCGAAACCGCGGTCTGGCTGGAGAATGCGGTGGTGGTGATCGACCCGGCGCAGAACCCGGACGGCCGCGACCGCGCCAGCAACTGGCACAACGCCTGGGGTTCGCGCCCGCCCTCGGCGGACCCCGCCGACAGGGAGCATGTCGAACCGTTCCCCACGGGGCGGGTCAATCACTACTTCACCGATCTCAACCGCGACTGGCTGGCGTTGGCGCAGGCCGACAGCTGGCCCAAGGTGGCGCAGTTCCATCGCTGGTACCCAAACATCCAGATCGACTTCCACGAGATGGGCAAGGACAGCACCTATTACTTCGAGCCCTCGCCGAAGAGCATGGAAAGCCCCCTGCTGCCCAGGTCCTCGTACGAGGCCAACCACTGGCTGGCGCGCTTCCACGCGCAGGCGCTGGACGCGCTGGGTTCGCTGTACTACACCGGCGAGAACTTCGACAACTTCTCGCCGATTTATGGCTCCACGTACCCGGACTTCCATGGCGCGGTCGGCGTGACCGTGGAGCAAGCCAGCTCGCGTGGACGTGTGCAGGAAACGGTGAACGGGCCGCTGCATTTCGACTTCACCATCCGCAACCAGGTGGCCACCGGCCTTGCCAGCGTGCGCGGCGCGGTGGAGGACCGCATGCGCCTGTTCGTCCTGCAGAAGGCGTTCTTCCGCAGTGCCCTGGCCCAGGCGGCCGCTTACCCGGTACGCGACTGGGTGTTCGGCGATGCCGCCGATGCGACCCTCACCCGCAGGCTGCTTGCCCTGTTGTTGCAGCACCGCATCCAGGTGCATGCGCTGGCGCGTGATGTCGAAGTCGATGGCAAGCGCTTCCACGCCGGTTCGGCCTATGTGGTGCCGGTGCGGCAGCCGCAGTTCCGTCTTGCCCATGCGATCTTCGAATTCACCCCGCCGGTGAAGGGGGATGTGTTCTACAGCGGCACCTCCTACGCGGTCGCGCCGGCCTATGGCCTGCGTTATGCCGCCAGTCGCGGGGCGTTGCCGACGGGCGTGAAAGTGGAAGCGGCGCCGGCGGCACAGGGCGGTATCCATGGCGGACGTGCCGGCTTCGCCTATGTGGCCGATGCGCGCGACTTCGGCAGTTACCGCCTGCTGGGTGGCCTGCTGCGGGACGGCGTGCGCGTGCGCACCGCGCACCAGCCGTTTACCGCCGCCACCGCTGCCGGTGAGGTGGCGTTCGGCCATGGCGCGGTGGTGATCCCGGTTGCCGGGCAGGCGCTGGATGCCAGGGCGTTGCAGGCCCGGGTGCTGGCGCGTGCGCAGGAGGCCGGCGTCACCGTGCATGCACTGGACAGCAGCCGTACCGCCAGTGGCATCGACCTGGGCAGCGACAACGTGCGTGTGCTGCGTGCACCGAGCATCGCGCTGGTGATGGGCGAGGGGGTCTCGGCCACCGAGATCGGCTCGGCCTGGTTTGCACTGGATACCGCGCTGGGCCTGCCTGCGAGCAAGCTCGATCCCGCACAACTGGCGAGCGTGGACCTGTCGCGCTACACCTCCATCGTGCTGTCCGCTGGCAGCTACGGCACGGTCGGCGAGGCGGGCGTGACGGCGCTCAAGCGCTGGATCGCCGCCGGCGGCTCGCTGGTGGTGTACGGCAGCGGCGCGCGCTGGGCGATCGACAAGGGCCTGGTCGAGGCCAAGCTGCGCGGGGACGGCAAGGGCGAGGAAGGCCAGCGGCTGGATTTCGGCACGGTGCGCGACGTGTTCGCGCTGGGCCGGGTCAGCGGCAACATCCTCAGTGCCGATATCGATCCCACCCATCCGCTGGGGTTCGGCGTGCAGCAGCGGCGGATCTGGGTGAACAAGGAGAGCGGGCTGGTGTTCGAGCCGGGGAAGAATGCTTTTCTCAATGTGGTCAACATCGACCGCCAGCCGGTGGTGAACGGCTACCTGTCCGATGCCAACCGCGCCCGCGTGGCCGGCTCCAGCTATCTGCAGGTGGTGCCGAGCGGCAGCGGCAACGTGGTGCTGTTCGCCGACGACCCGGCGCACCGCAAGTACTGGCATGGCACCGAGCGCCTGCTGCTCAATGCGCTGCTGCAGGGCAACCACCTCAACACGCCGAAACAGCGCGGGGAGTGACGCGGCGGGGAGGTTGGCGTCCAGAACACCGCAGCAAAGAAAAAGCCGACGCAGCGCGTCGGCTTTTCAGTTACCTCAAACCGGCAGCCCGGAATCAGGCCGTGGTACGGCTCTGCCCCCGGCCACCACCGCGCCGCTGGCCACCGCCGGGGTGTCCGTCGCGCCGCTGCTGGCCGCTGCCCGCATTGCGCTGGCCGCCCGGCTTCTGCTGGCCGCCGCGGCCACCACGCGGTGCATCGCCATTGGACCGGCGCGGGCCATGGCCGCCACTGCCACGGCGCGGCGGACGCTCGCCGCCGGGCTGCTCGGCCTTGCCCGGGGCGCTGTTGCCCCAGCGGATCGGCGTGTGCGGCTCGAAGCCCGGCACGTCGCGGATATCCATGTCGCGGTCCAGCAGGCGCACGATCTGGCGCAGGTACTTTGCATCCTCCTGCGCCACCAGCGAAACCGCCTGGCCGCTGGCGCCGTTGCGGCCGGTGCGGCCGATGCGGTGCACGTAATCCTCGGCCACCATCGGCAGGTCGTAGTTGATGACCTTGGGCAGCTCGTTGATGTCGATGCCGCGCGCGGCGATGTCGGTGGCCACCAGCACGGTGACGCGGCCGGCCTTGAAGTCGCCCAGTGCGCGCAGGCGCTGGCTCTGGCTCTTGTTGCCGTGGATCGCCGCGGTCTTGATGCCGGACTTGTCCAGGAACGTGGCCAGCTTGTCGCTGCCGTGCTTGGTCTTGGCGAACACCAGGGTCTGCTCGCGCGAATCGGCGCTCAACAGGTGCAGCAGCAGTTCGCGCTTGCGCCCGGCGTCGACCGGGTGCACGCGGTGGGCGATGGTCTCGGCCACGGTGTTGCGCGGGGTCACCATGACTTCGCGCGGATTGCGCATGAACTCCAGCGCCAGCTGCTTGATCGGGTCGGCGAAGGTGGCCGAGAACAGCAGGGTCTGCCGGTTCTGCTTGGGCAGCTTGGCCAGGATGCGCTTGATCGAGGGCAGGAAGCCCATGTCGAGCATGCGGTCGGCCTCGTCCAGCACCAGCACCTCGATGCCGGACAGATCGATGCTGCGCCGCTCCAGGTGGTCGATCAGGCGGCCCGGGCAGGCCACCAGCAGGTCCACGCCACGGCGCAGGACGTCCAACTGGTTGCCCATGCCGACGCCGCCGTAGATGCAGGTGCTGGGGATGCGCAGGTACTTGCTGTAGCCGCGCAGGCTGTCATGCACCTGGGTGGCCAGTTCGCGGGTGGGGGTCAGGATCAGCGCGCGCGGCCGGCGCGGGCCGCTGCGCACTTCCTGCGCCGAGGTGGCCAGGTGCTGCAGCAGCGGCAGGCCGAACGCGGCGGTCTTGCCGGTACCGGTCTGCGCGCCGGCCAGCAGGTCGTGGCCCTGCAGCACCAGGGGGATGGCCTGCTGCTGGATCGGGGTGGGGTTTTCGTAACCCTGCTCGGCGAGCGCGCGCAGCAGGAAGGGCGCAAGGCCCAGATCTTCGAACGACATGGAAACTCCGCAATATGGGGAAGCGCCGGCCCGGATGGGCCTGCGCTGCCGGTCGTGGCGACCGGTCGGCTCGGAGCGTTCCCGTAAAACCGCGCTGCGAGATCATGGGTGCGACCAGCGCAAGGCGCGCTGGCCGGAATGCGAGACGAAAGGCGTCGGAATGGGGGCGGGCGGGCGGACCGGGCGACGAGGCCTGCGGTCCTGCGCCGCCGGCGGTCCCGGAAGGGAAACGGACGGCCGCTGGCAGACCGCGATAGTCTAAGGGATGTTCGGGAACGGCACAAAAATCCCTGTTCAGGTACGGTCGGGTGACGCGGGCTCCCGGTCGGCCGGCAGGGCGCGGTACCGTCTCCGGTCGCGGCGGCGCCCTCGCGACGCGTGATCGGGTGGATTACCGGCGCCGCCTGCGCGGCGCTGGTCGCCGCCGGACTATTCGTTACAATCGAAACTTGTTTCCCGCCCCTGGACTGGACGCTCCGATGAAGCTTGGTTCCCTGAAGGAAGGTGGCCGCGACGGCACCCTGATCGTGGTCTCGCGTGACCTGGCCCGCGCCGTGCGCGCCACCGGCATCGCCGCCACCCTGCAGCAGGCGCTGGAGGACTGGTCCAACGTCGCGCCGCGGCTGAACGCGCTGTCCGAGTCGCTCAACCATGGCGATGCCGATGGCGTGTTCGACCTGGACATGCAGGCGCTGGCCGCGCCGCTGCCGCGCGCCTACGAGTTCGTCGATGGCAGCGCCTACCTGCCGCACGTGGCACGGGTACGCAAGGCGCGTGGCGCCGAGGTTCCGGAGACCTTCTACACCGATCCGCTGATGTACCAGGCGACCAGTGCCGGCTTCTACGGCCCGCGCGATGCGGTCAAGGTGGTCAGCGAGGACTACGGCATCGACCTGGAGGCCGAAATCGTGGTCATCACCGACGACGTGCCGATGGCGGTGACGCCGGAGCAGGCCGCCGGCCACATCCAGCTGGTCGGACTGGTCAACGACGTCAGCCTGCGCAACCTGATCCCGGCCGAACTGGCCAAGGGCTTCGGCTTCCTGCAGTCCAAGCCGCGTTCGGCACTGAGCCCGGTATTCGTCACCCCCGATGAGCTCGGCGAGGCGTGGCAGGGCAGCAAGGTCCACCTGCCGCTGGTGACCCACATCAACGGCGAATGGTTCGGCGCCCCGGAAGCCGGCGTGGACATGCAGTTCGATTTCGCCCAGCTGGTCGCGCACGCGGCCAAGACCCGTCCGCTGTCGGCCGGCGCCATCGTCGGCTCGGGCACCATCGCCAACGAGGACACCGCGCTGGGCGCGTCCTGCTTCGCCGAGCGCCGTACCGTGGAGACGCTGCGCGACGGCAAGCCGTCGACGCCGTTCATGCGCTTCGGCGACGTGGTGCGCATCGAAATGTTCGACCGCGCCGGCACCAGCATCTTCGGCGCCATCGAGCAGCGTATCGAGCAGGCCGCGCGGCCCTGACGGCGGCACGGCCCGTCGGTCCGCGGACAGACGCCCACGGCAGCGGCGGCGGCTTCCCGGCCGGCGGCACGATGGACCGACCGGCGGCGCGGGCGTTCCCGTCGCCGCCGGGTATGGTGGCCTGCAGGCACAAGGAAACGGACATGCAACAGGGATTGACGCTCTACAGCTACTGGCGCTCCAGCGCCGCCTATCGGGTACGCATCGGCCTGAACCTGAAAGGGCTGGAGTACGCGACCGTGCCGGTCCACCTGGTGCGCGACGGCGGCCAGCAGCACGCCCCGGCCTACGCCGCGCTCAACCCGCAGGAGCTGGTGCCGACGCTGTGCGATGGCGAACGCGTGCTGACCCAGTCGCTGGCGATCCTCGAGTACCTGGAAGAAACCCACCCGCAGCCGGCGCTGTTGCCGGCGGCAGCGGGCGACCGCGCGCGGGTGCGCGCGCTGGCGCAGCTGGTGGCCTGCGACATCCATCCGCTCAACAACCTGCGCGTGCTGCAGTTCTTCGACCAGGAATGGCACGTACCGCAGTCCGAGCGCGACGACTGGATCCTGCACTGGATGCGCACCGGCCTTTCGGCGCTGGAAACGACGCTGGCGGGCACGGCGCAGACCGGCCGCTTCTGCCATGGCGACGCGCCCGGGCTGGCCGATTGCTGCCTGGTGCCGCAGCTGTACAACGCGCGCCGCTTCCGCCTGGATCTGGATCCCTTCCCGACCCTGCGGCGGATCGAAGCCGCCTGCCTGGCGCTGCCGGCCTTCGATGCCGCCCGGCCGGAGAACCAGCCGGACGCGGCCTGACCCCGCCGCACGGCAACAGCGGAAGCACGAAAAAGCCCCGCCGCGGCGGGGCTTCGTGGAGGGCCAGTGCTGCGCCGCGCCTCAGAACCCGTGGGTGATCGACGCCGGTGCCGCCGCCGAGAAATCCGCATAGGGGTCGTGCTCGCCGCTGGCGCCCTCGGACAGCCGGAACTTGAGCGCCAGGCCATCGCGCGAATCGGCCGCGCGCAGCGCCTCCTCCTGCTCGATCACGCCCTCCTTGGCCAGCCGGAACAGGCACTGGTCGAAACTGTGCATGCCTTCCTCGAGCGACTGCTCCATGGCCTGCTTGATCTCGTGCACCTGGCCGCGGCGCAGCAGGTCGCGGATCATCGGCGTGTTGATCAGCACCTCGGTCGCGGGCCGGCGGCGGCCGTCGGTGCCCTTGACCAGGCGCTGGCTGATCACCGCGCGCAGGTTCAGCGACAGGTTCATCAGCACGTTGCGGTGCGCGCTCTCGGGGAAGAAGTTGAGGATGCGCTCGATGGTCTGGTCGGCGTTGTTGGAGTGCAGCGTGGCCAGGCACAGGTGGCCGGTCTCGGCGAAGGCGATGGCCGCCTCCATGGTCTCGGCGTCGAGGATCTCGCCGATCAGGATCACGTCCGGCGCCTCGCGCATCGCGTTCTTCAGCGCGTTGTGGAAGGCGTGGGTGTCCAGCCCGACCTCGCGCTGGTTGACGATGGACTGCTTGTGCCGGTGCAGGAATTCGATCGGATCCTCGATGGTGAGGATGTGCCCGGTGGTGGTGGCGTTGCGGTGGTCGATCATCGACGCCAGCGAGGTGGACTTGCCCGAACCGGTGGAGCCGACCACCAGCACCAGCCCGCGCGGGGTCATGATCACGTCCTTGAGCACGTCCGGCAGCTTCAGCTCCTCGATCGAGGGGATCCGGTTCTTGATCGCGCGGATGACCATGCCCACTTCGCCGCGCTGCTTGAATACGTTCACCCGGAAACGCCCCACATCGGCCAGTGCGATGGCCATGTTCAGCTCCAGGTCGCGCTCGAACTGCGGCACCTGGCCCTCGTCCATCAGCGAGTAGGCGATCTTCTTGACCATGCCCGGCGGCAGGCCGGTATTGCCCAGGGGGTACAGCTTGCCCTCGATCTTGATGTGCACCGGCGCCCCCGTGGTCAGGAACATGTCCGATGCGTTCTTTTCGGTCATCAGCTTCAGGAAATAGCCGATATCCATGGATGATTCCCCAGGCATTCGCCGCCCAACGTTGCAAGCACGCGGCGGCCTTGACGACAATGGCCGTGCTCACCTTTCCGCGACGGCTCCCCAATGAAACCTAGCTTCGCACACTTACGACGTCTCCTGTATGTGACCGCGTGCGCATCTGCGCTCTGCGCCAGCGCCATGGCGCAGGATCCGGCCGCGGCCGACCTGCTTGCCGCGCAGCAGGCGCTGGAACGCGCCGACCGCGCCGATGCCGACCAGTACGCGCCGGACACCATCGCCCTGGCGCGGCAGCAGCTGGAACAGGCCCAGCGCGCGGCCGGCGACCGCCGCGAGCGCAAGCAGGCGCCCCTGCTGGCGCAGCGTGCCGCGGTCGACGCCGACCTGGCGCGGGCCCAGAGCGAGGAGGCGGTGGCGCTGGCCATGCTCGCCCAGCGCAGGGCCGAGGTGGAGCGCCTGCAACGCCAGCTGGCGACCGGGGAGGGACACTGATGGGCATCCGCATCCTGCTCGTGGCCGGCCTGCTGGCCGCGCCGCTGCTCGTCGCCGCGGCCGAGGATCCGGCGGTGGCGATGTTGAACCAGCGCCTGGTCAGCCTGCAGGCCGACGCGCGCACCACCGACCTGGCGGCGTTGGAGCGCCTGCAGGCGCAGCAGGCGATCGCCGTGCTGGCCAAGGCCAAGCGCAAGGAACTGGACCAGGCGCGCTACCTGGCCGAGCGCCGGGTGGCGATCGCCGAGGCCAGCGCCCGTGCCGAAGCCGCCCGCCGCGAGGTCGACCAGCTCGAACGCACCCGCAGCGAGCTGCTGGTCGAGGCGAGTCGGCGCGAGGCCGCCCGTGCCCGCCAGGAGGCGGAGCGGCTGCGGGTGCAGGCGCAGATCCAGGCCGAGGAAGCCGAGCGCCTGCGCCAGGCGGCCGAGGCCGAGACCCTGGCCCGCCAGGACGCCGAAGCAGCGCTGACCAGCGTGGCCGGCAAGCAGGCCGCGCGGGTCAGCTCGGCCCAGCAGAACGCCGCCAAGCTGGCCCGCGAGGAAGCCGAACTGGTCTCCGGCAAGAAGCTGCCGCCGTCCAGGTTCGACAATCGCGGCGAGGTGTTCACCCTGGCCGGCGACGCCTTCGCCGCTGGCCAGGCGACCCCGTCGGCTGCCGCGCGCGACCAGCTCAAGGCATTGGCCGAGTACCTGAACATCGGCAAGAAGGGGCGGGTGACCATCGAGGGGTACGACAGCGCCAACGGGGTCGGCCAGCGCCGCGCGCAGGCGCTGAAGGACGCCCTGGTGGCGGCCGGTGTCGGCGCCAACCGCATCCAGGCCAGCGGCAAGAAGGCGGCCGCCACCCGCGCCCGCTCCGCCGAGGTGATCGTCGCGCCGTGATGTCCTGACGGCGCCGCCGGCACCCATGGAGTGGGGTCCCACCCCGCTCCGGCACTACTGCTTGTGGTCCCCCGGTATCCGCTACCGGCCACGGCGCGGCGCCGCCGTCGCCGCTGAATGTGCGCCCGTTGCTGAACCTTTTCAGACTCCATCCAGCGCGCTTGCCGGAACTATTTTTCAGGCGTAGGGTCAATTGTCCGGGCGGCATTTTCGTCGCCCGGACAGCGGAGGACCGGGCCAGTGCAACCGTGGCGCGAACCAGCAGCAGACAGCTTCCGGGCAGTGCGCCGGAATGCGGCCTCGGGTTCGGCCGTGCCCCGTCCGGACCTCCATCCCAGAGCGCCCCGTGCCGCAAGGCCGGGGCGTTCGTGTTTCCGCATGTAGGAGGTAGTCATGTTCGAAGGGCAGCCGCAGAGTGAGATCGACGCGTTGATCAAGGTCAACCCCGAGTTCAAGCAGCTCTATCAGCAGCACCAGAAGCTGAACAAGAAATGCATGGATGCGGAACTGGGAGTACTTCCCATCGACGATGTGACCCTGGGGCAGATGAAACGCGAAAAGCTGCTGGCCAAGCAGAAACTGCTGCGGATGTATGAAAACTGGCTCAACTGAACCTTCCCCACGCTGAAAACTTTCCGTCGCGGGCAAGGGCGGCCTCCTCGTCGGCCGCCCTTGCCCGCGTCGCTTGCGCAAAGGCGCGCTGGCAATGATCCAACAACCGATCGTCGCCTGACTTTCGCGCATATCCATCGGATAATCGGGCTCCGGCCGCGGCGCGGCGCGATCCCAAGCATATCGATGGCAATCCACTCCTCCGTACTCGAACTCATCGGGCGCACGCCGATCATCAAGGCCCAGCGCCTGGATGCCGGTGTCTGCGAGCTCTATCTCAAGCTCGAAAGCGCCAACCCGGGCGGCTCCATCAAGGACCGCATCGGCCTGTCGATGATCGAGGCGGCGGAGAAGCGCGGCGACCTCAGGCCGGGCGCGACACTGGTGGAAGGCACCGCCGGCAATACCGGGCTGGGCCTGGCGCTGGTGGCCCAGCAGAAGGGCTACAAGCTGATCCTGGTGGTCCCGGACAAGATGAGCCGGGAGAAGATCTTCAACCTCAAGGCGATGGGCGCCGAAGTGGTGCTGACCCGCTCGGACGTGGCCAAGGGCCACCCCGAGTACTACCAGGACCTGGCCAAGACCATCGCCGAGCGCACCCCGGGTGCCTATTTCGTCAACCAGTTCGGCAACCCCGACAATCCGGCCGCGCACGAATTCGGCACCGGCCCGGAGATCCTCGAACAGATGGACGGCGACCTGGACGCCATCGTGTTCGGCTGCGGCAGTTCCGGCACCATGACCGGGCTGTCGCGCGCCTTCGCCCGGCTGTCGCCGAAGACCGAACTGGTGCTGGCCGACCCGGTCGGCTCGATCCTGGCCGAGTACATCAACGAGGGCACGCTCAACGAGAAATCGGGCTCGTGGCTGGTGGAAGGCATCGGCGAGGATTTCCTGCCGTCGATCTCCGATTTCAGCCGGGTCAGCAAGGCCTATGCAATCAGCGACGCGGAGAGCTTCCACACCGCGCGCGAACTGCTGGGCAAGGAAGGCATCCTCGGCGGTTCCTCCACCGGCACCCTGCTGGCGGCGGCGCTGAAGTACTGCCGCGAGCAGACCACCCCGAAGAAGGTGCTGGTGCTGGTATGCGATACCGGCAACAAATACCTGTCGAAGATGTACAACGACTACTGGATGCTGGACAACGGTTTCCTCGAGCGCCCGCGCTACGGCGACCTGCGCGACCTGATCCTGCGCCCGTACAGCCAGCGCGACACCGTGGTGGTCGGCCCCAACGACCTGCTGACCACCGCCTACCAGCGCATGAAGCTGTACGACGTCTCGCAGCTGCCGGTGATGGATGGCGACCGCCTGGTCGGCATCATCGACGAGAGCGACGTGCTGCTGCATGTCTACGGCGACGAAGCGCGGTTCCGCGATCCGGTGGCCATCGCCATGGTCAGCAAGCTCGACCGGCTGGACGTGAAGTCGCCGATCGAGGCGCTGCTGCCGGTATTCGACCGTGGCCAGGTCGCCATCATCATGGACGGCAACGACTTCCTCGGCCTGATCACCCGCATCGACCTGCTGAACTACCTGCGGCGGCGGGTGCAGTGAGCGCGGCAGCCAGAACGGCCGGTTCAGGTCGTCCCCGTAGAATTTCCCCCCTTACCAGCCGGAAAGCACCATGACGGATCAGCATCCACGCGGCGATGGCGGCGAGCGCAGCCTGTCGCTCGCCACCCTGGCCATCCACGGCGGCCAGTCGCCGGACCCGAGTACCGGCGCGGTGATGCCGCCGATCTATGCGACCTCGACCTACGCGCAGTCCAGCCCGGGCGTGCACCAGGGCTTCGAATACTCGCGCACCCACAATCCCACCCGTTTCGCCTATGAGCGCTGCGTGGCCGCGCTCGAAGGCGGCAGCCGCGGCTACGCGTTCGCCTCGGGCATGGCCGCGACCTCGACGGTGATCGAGCTGCTCGATGCCGGCAGCCACGTGGTGGCGATGGATGACATCTACGGCGGCAGCTTCCGCCTGTTCGAGCGCGTGCGCCGGCGCACCGCAGGGCTGGATTTCAGCTTCGTCGACCTGACCGACCCGGCCGCGCTGGCGGCGGCGATCACGCCGAAGACGAAAATGGTGTGGATCGAGACGCCGACCAACCCGATGCTGAAGATCGTGGACATCGCCGCGGTCGCGGCCATCGCCCAGCGCCATGGGCTGATCGTGGTGGTCGACAACACCTTCGCCTCGCCGATGCTGCAGCGCCCGCTGCAGTTGGGTGCGGACATCGTGGTGCACTCGGCCACCAAGTACCTCAACGGCCACTCGGACATGGTCGGCGGCATGGTCGTGGTCGGCGACAACGCCGAACTGGCCGAGCAGATGGCCTTCCTGCAGAACTCGGTGGGTGGCGTGCAGGGCCCGTTCGACAGCTTCCTGGCGCTGCGCGGGCTGAAGACGCTGCCGCTGCGGATGAAGGCGCACTGCGCCAACGCACTGGCGCTGGCCCAATGGCTGGAAACGCACCCGGCCGTGGAGAAGGTCATCTATCCGGGCCTGGCGTCGCACCCGCAGCATGCGCTGGCGTCGGCGCAGACGAGCGGCTTCGGGGGCATCGTCTCGGTCGTGCTCAAGGGCGGCTTCGAGACGGCGAAGCGCTTCTGCGAGCGCACCCAGCTGTTCACCCTGGCCGAATCCCTCGGTGGCGTGGAAAGCCTGGTCAACCATCCCGCGGTAATGACCCATGCCTCGATCCCGCCGGTCCGTCGCCAACAGCTGGGCATCAGTGACGCGCTGGTGCGCCTGAGCGTCGGCGTGGAGGATGTGGAGGACCTGCGCGCGGATCTGGAGAATGCGCTTGATGCATGAGCTCAGCGGTCGTCGCGTTCTGGTGACGGGCGCCTCCGGCTTTGTCGGCAGGCATCTGATGGGGGCTGCGGCGTTCGCCGGCGTCGAGTTTGCGACCCTGCAGAACGTGGACATCCGCGATCGGTCGGCGCTGCAGGCCGAAGTGGCCTCGATCCGGCCCGATCATGTCATCCACCTGGCAGCGCAGAGCTTCGTACCCCGCTCCTTCGAGGATCCCGCCGGGACCCTTGAGATCAATCTCATGGGGACCCTGCATCTGCTGCAGGCGCTGGACAGCGTGGGCTTTTCCGGGCGCCTTCTCTATGTGAGCTCTGGCGACGTGTATGGAGCGGTGCATGAGTCGCAGTTGCCGGTGACGGAGCAGCACCCTCCGGCACCGAGGAATCCCTACGCGGTTTCCAAGCTGTCCGCGGAACTGCTGTGCCTGCAATGGCACCGATCCAACAGCCTGGATGTAGTGGTCGCGCGTCCGTTCAACCACGTTGGCCCCGGCCAGGACGCAGCCTTCGTGGTGCCGGCTCTCGCTGCCCAGGTGGTAGCCATTGCGCGCGGGCAGAGGGCGCCGGTCATCCGAGCGGGCGATATCGACGTGACCCGTGACTTCACCGACGTGCGGGATATCGTTGCCGGCTATGCCCGCCTGTTGGTCTCCGGTACCTCCGGGCGAACCTACCAGCTCTGCAGCGGCGTCGAGCGCAGCGTCCGTGGAATATTGGAACGGTTGCTCGCGTTGAAGGCAGTGGATGCGGAAATAGAGCAGGATCCTTCGAAATTCCGCCCGGCGGAGCAGCGCAGGATGGTGGCCGACAACACATGGGTGTCACGTGACACCGGCTGGCTCCCCGCCATTCCCTGGGAGAAGACGTTGCAAGACATTATTGAAGAAATGGAGAGCAGGACGTGATCATCCGCGGAAATTCGGCCCTAATTACGGGAATCACCGGCCAGGACGGTGCCTATCTGGCGAAGCTGTTGCTGGAGAAGGGGTACTCGGTCAGCGGGCTGCTGGCGCGGCGGAGCACCGATACGCTGTGGCGTCTCCGCGAACTGGGCATCGTCGACGACGTGAAGTTCATCGACGGTGACCTGACGGACCTCTCCTCGCTCATCCGGGCGATGCAGGTGTCGAATGCGCACGAGGTGTACAACCTGGGCGCGCAGAGCTTCGTCGGTACGTCCTGGCAGCAGCCGTTGCTGACCTCCGACGTGGATGGCCTCGGGGCGCTGAGGGTTCTCGAGGCGGTAAGGCTGGTCAATCCGCAGGCGCGCTTCTACCAGGCCTCGACGAGCGAGATGTTCGGGTTGATCCAGGCGGAGCGCCAGGACGAGGCGACCCCGTTCTATCCGCGCAGTCCTTACGGCGTGGCCAAGCTGATGGCGCATTGGGCAACCGTCAACTACCGCGAAAGCCATGGCATGCATGCGTCGAGCGGCATCCTCTTCAACCATGAATCCCCGCTGCGCGGCATTGAGTTCGTGACCCGCAAGGTGACCCATGCCGTGGCATCCATCAAGTTGGGACGCCAGAAGCAGCTGCGGCTCGGCAACATCGACGCCAAGCGCGACTGGGGATTCGCGGGCGACTATGTCGAGGCGATGTGGATGATGCTGCAGCAGGACGTACCGGACGACTACGTGGTGGCCACCGGCATCACCTCGACCGTCAGGGAGATGTGCCAGATCGCGTTTGCCCACGTCGGACTGAACATGGAGGATCATCTGGTCATCGACGAACAGTTCATGCGGCCGGCTGAAGTGGATGTCCTGCTCGGCAATCCGGCCAAGGCCCAGGCCCGGCTCGGGTGGAAAGCGACCACGTCGTTGCAGCAGCTGATCGAGATGATGGTCGAGGCGGACCTGCGCCGCATCGCCGATGGCCGTGGCTGAGATGTGTATACGGTCCCGGAAGGGCCCGGTGCCGCGAGCGGTCGCCGTTGGCGCCGACACTGCGGTCAACGCGGTGTCGGCCTGATCGGAATGCCAAAGGGGGATCGCATGATCCCCCTTTTTTTCGGCTCAGGCGCCAGCAGGCGCCTGCTCCCCCGGGCAGGCGAGGGGCATGGGTGCCGGTCGGCCGCGGCGATCCGCGAGCAGGATCAGCGTGCCGGGCCTGCCGACTGGCTGGCCCGCGCCACGAATCCACTCTGCAGCGTGTCGCGTATTTCCTGGATGCGCGTCCTGTAGCTCATGCCGACGGTACGATAGCTGACGCGCGCGCGGACGGTGCGCGATGCCCGTCTTCCGAGTTCACGTGCCCGATTCCTGTCCAGGTACAGCTCTGACATGAACCTGGCAGCCTGCTCCACATCCGCGTCTGCCCATACCTGGCCTGCCGCGAACGGGTATTCGCCATCCTTGACCGGCACGAGCGAGAAATCGGTGAGCAATGCCGACTGGGCATCCATGAAATCAAGGTTCCCCGAGTAACCGGTGCAGATCAGCGGCTTCCCCAGGTACATTGCCTCGGCAAGTCCGCGGCCATAGCCTTCGGAGCGATGAAGCGAGACGAAGCTGTCGCAGCAGCGCACAAGGTTCTTGATCTCGTTGTCGCTGATCGTCTTGTTGATGAAGGTCACCCTGCCGCGCAATGGGCTCAGCGTCTTCTGCAGTCGCTCAAACGCCGCCGGATCGGCTTCCGCGCCGTTGGTCTTGACGACCAGGTGTGAGTTGGCGGTGGGCAGCGCCGCACAGTGCTGGAGGAAAGCGTTCACCACCGCATCTGGATTCTTGCGCGCCGCGAACGAGCGGAAATCGAAGAAGAACAGGAACGCGAATGCGCTCTCCGGTATGCCGAAGTATCGACGGGAGAGCATCGACGAAAGCGTCACTTCGCACGCGACCGGAAGATGCCGGGTAGTTGCCCGGGTATGCCCGTTGATGGAATCGAATATGAACCTGGAAGGGCACCACACTTCGTCAAAGCGGTCGAGTGCGCCGATCCAGGGCTCCGGAAAGTGCGACAGTTCCCAGTTCGGATAGAGGATGTTGTAGGAGTCGGCCGGCAGCCTGAGCAGCGACAGCGCGCTGTCGACCTCGTCGGCGTTGAGGTGGAACACGTTGATCCGCCCCAGCTTGTCGGTAAGGGCGGGCGCGAACTCGCGTTCCGCGTCAGGCTCGGGCTTGAAGTGGCCATATACATCGAGCAGCAGCGGTGCCAGCGCGACGGAGCGGAATGCGCGATACGAACAGCGCAGGCTTTCGCCGCAACCGATGGGTGCGAAAGGGTGGCCAATCAGGACGATGTCGGATCCGTGGTTCATGTATTCAACCGGGGAAGGAGGTCTTGCGCTCGACCAGGTGCTCGGCTTCCAGCGCGTTCAGATGGGCCTGCAGGAAAGAGTGGCCGAAGCGCCTGTCGGGTTCCAGGTATGCGCCTTCGGCCCATTCGTTCCATGCGTTGATGAACACGATCTGCTCATCGCCGCTGTATTGCTGGCGGGTACGCTTGACCGACGTCTCAAGCCAAGCCTGGAACGCGCCCGGGCTGGAATGTTCGAAGCTGTAGCTGTTGTTCTGCCTGCGCGCGGTGTTGTCCCATCCCGGCATTACGCCCATGAATCGCTTGTAGGCAGGGAGCTCGCGGGTGGCATAGCGCACGGCCAGGTCGCGATAGTCCGCGACCGCACCGGCGAAGTTCTGATTGATGATCTCACCCGAAGGCTGGCGCGGCTCCGCCATGCCCTGCGGCGGGAACTCGACGGCGGCATCGCACCCCAGGTCTTCCGGGTGGATGCCGGCGCTGGCCAGTTCGAACGACTCCACCTGTGCCAGGTAGATCTCGCCAATGCCGTTCTCCCGGCAGTACTTGCGCCACAGCGAGGACGTGCGGGCAAAATCGGGGAAAAGCGTCACGCGATAGACCAACAGCAGCGGCTTGCCATTGATGCGGATGTAGCTGGGGCTGCGGAAATAGCGGGCCAGGTCCTCGATGACCGCCAGGTCGTCCTCGTCCGAATGCTGCTGGGCCATCAGCACGTCCTGCTCCTGCCCATCCCAGCGCCGGGTCCAGTTCTCGTTGGCCCAGCACAGGCAGAACGGGAAGTCCGGTTCGCCCGACGCCAACATCTGCTCGATCGGCCGCTCCAGCAGCCTGTGGCCCGCGAACCAGTAGTAATAGAAGCAGAAGCCGCCGATACCATAGCGGCGTGCCAACTCGGCCTGCTTGCTCATCACTTCCGGAACGCGGAGATCGTAGTAGCCGAGATCGGCGGGGATCCTGGGCTGGTCGTGGCCCACGTAGTTCGGGCGGGCCTTGGTGACATTGGTCCATTCGGTGAAGCCTTCGCCCCACCACAGGTCGTTCTCCGGAATCGGGTGGAACTGCGGAAGGTAGAAGGCGATGGTGCGGACCTGCTGCAACGCATCCAGCTCTTCGCGCCACTTCCCGCTGAAGACTCCAAGGTTGCGGGTGATGCAGCTGAGCTTGTAGTCACTGGGCAACGAGTCCGAAGTGACACTCAGATGGTGGACGACTTCCGCGGCTGCGCAGAACACGATCCGCCTGCCGTGCTTTCGCAACTGCATGCACAGGTCAGCATCCTCGCAGTACGCGGGCGCCAACTGGTCATCGAACCCGCCGAGCGCGACAAAGTCGTCGCGCCTAACCAGCAGGCACGCCCCGGAACAATAGTCCACGTCGCGGTCATACGAGTACGCCGGTCTGTCGGGCAGGCTGTTCAGGCCGATCATCTCTGCGGTCCCATCGGGGTGCAGGCGGGTTCCCGCGTCCTGCAGCCAGCCGCTGGGGTAGACGATCTTCGGGCCGACGGCGCCGATGCTGGGGTCGGAATCGAGGCAGGTCCACATCGCCTTGAGCCAGCCTGGCTTCACCTGCACATCGTTGTTGAGGAAGAGCAGGGTTCTGCCGCTTGCCTGTGCGGCGGCCCGGTTGCAGTTCCGCAGGAAGCCCAGGTTCTCCGTCTGCCGCACGAAACGAACGCCGGCAACGCGGGATACCGCGAGCGCGGATGCGTCGGTGGAAGCATCGTCGGCGACGATGATCTCGATCGTCGGCCCCGACGGATCGTGACATTCCGCGATCGATGCAAGGCATTCGAGCGTGCGTGCGGCATGGTTGTATGCCGGTATCACGATGCTGACGTCGGGCGACTCGACCGGGGCGGGCAGTTTCAGCTGTCCGGCGATCGTCTCCAGATCCCGGTTGCTGAATTCATGCATCTTGACGCTGGCCGGTTCACGGTCATGCCGTGCATGCAGTGCTTCGGCGATCCTGCGCTTGACGTCGCCATAGTCGCTCCATTCGGCCACGCCGTCCGCCACGTACAGGGCGGATGCCGCGCCGGGCGCATCCAGCATATGGGGTTGCGCAATGGGGGCGTATGCGTGGACATCTGCTCCATGGGTCGCGACATGGGCCTTCCAGCGCCTGTACGCGTTGGTCCGCGAGAACAGAATCGGGAAATTCTGGAACAGCGCGTTCTTGATCGCCAGCTTCAGGTGCATGGAAACCGGCAGCCTGCGATACAGCTTGCGGGCGCCGCCCGTCGCGCCTTGGACGGATGTGCGCAGCGAACGGCGGACAAACGCCTTCGTGGTCCTGAGCGGGCGGGTGATGCGCCAGCTTGCCGAGTTCCTGGTCGCCTCCAGTTCCGCTGCGACGCTTTGCCGTTCCGCCGCGACGCTCTCCAGCTCCTGTTGCAGTGCAGCTGCCGCGGCATTGGCCGTGAGCAACGCGGAGGACGCATCGGCAAGAGCCAGCGCCTGCTCCTGCAGCCGGCTGTTGCAGGATGCGAGCTCGCTATCGCGGAGCGCGACTGCATGCTCCACCTCCTCGGCTCTGCGTCGCAGGCAATCACGCTCGTCCTGCGCGCTCTCGAGATCGGCCTTGCGCCGTGCCAGTGTTTCAACCACATCGGCAGGCAGGCATGCCTGGTTGCCATGCAGGAGTGAGGTGATATCCGGCGTGGACGCGAGCACGTAGGCCTCATACTGTGCGAGCGTCAGCGGCCTGGCCAGCTTTCCACGGACCTCGCTCTCGAATGCGGCATCGAAGTCGAGGTAATCAAGAATGTCCGATGCCGTTACGACCATGCCCAGTTGCCGCAGGCAGGCCCGGAACAGCGTCGGTACATGCAGAAGCTCGGTTTCTGCCGGCTCCGCCACGCAGGTAACCGAGGCCAGGCTTACGTTGAAGGCGCGGAACATGAGGTAGCCCAGGCTTATGGGATGGCGCAGCTCCCATTCCTGGTCGAAGAAGACCCACTCGCCATCGGCGGCTTTGATCAGATTCCTGGGCACCGCGTCGATCAGGTTGCCCGGCAGTTGCGTGTGCAGCGAGATCCGCTCGCCAATGTCGTGCCCGGTGGCTTTGAGCTGCAGTGCATCCATCCACTGGCGCAGCCAGCCTGCCACGTCATCCACGTTCCAGCCATGCCGGCTCAGGACAAGGTCAAGCTCATCCACCCAATGCCTGCCGGGCACGTACGGCTCGCTGCGCACTGCATGGGAAAGCAGTGGCGACGCCATGCCCGGCGCATTCCCGGCCAATGGTTGCCTGCGGACCTCGATCGATCCGGACTGCTCCACGATGGTGGTGGCGGTGGCGTAGCGCGGCGTTCGTTCGACGGCATAGTGGTGCGCCAGGATGCCAGGCGAGAACCCGGCAAAGCGGGGGGCGCCCTCGGTCGCCTGCGCGAGCACCAGGAACGAGTTCGAAAGATCGGCGATCAGACCGTTGCGTTGCGCTACCGCAAAGGCCTGGCCAGTCGAGAACAGGAGCGGGTGGTTGAGCTGCCGGTCGCTGCGCGTGGCCTGCCCGGCAAGGGTGGCGCAATCGAAATGCGCGTGGTTGTCCCAACCCGCGGGAAGAACCAGATTGCTTGGAAGCTTGTAGTCGGGGAATGGCAATGCGAATTCGCAGGACGTGAAACCCGCGGCCAGGATGCGATCGGACAGCTCGCGACGACCGAACGTCACCACGCCATCGGGCGCGTAGTGATCCTGGATGCCCTCCATGGCGCGGCCCAGGTGGTCTTCGTGCATCCCGGCGAAATACTTCAGCCCCAGCTGGTTCTCGATCGCAACTATGAGCACCCCGCCTTCGCCCAGCAGCGACCTCGCCTTGCGCAGGGTGGTCGCGATGCCATCGGGTCCGGATGAATACTTGCGGGCATACTCCAGTACCCCGATCAAGGTCACCACATCGAACCGGGGTCCGTCCGGAAGTTCGTCGAAGCTGCTGTTGACGACGGTGACGTTGTCCATGTCACGGCAGCGGCTTGCGGCGATCGCCGCGCGTCGCTCGCTGCCTTCCAGTGCCAGCAACTCACAGCCCTGTTCGCCGAGGTATCGACTGATGGCCCCACAGCCGGCCCCGATCTCCAGGACTTTCCTGCCTCCAAGGACGGGCTGAAGAGGGCGCAGCAGGTTGGCGCGCACCGGACTCAGGTGGTAAGTGGATGCCCAGTCGGTCTGGTGCTCCGCCAGCTCCGCTGAAAACAGCGAGACATCATTACTGGTGGCGATGGCCCTGGCGATCCTGTTCTCGACCTCGTCGCCGTCGCTGTAGTCGAAGCTGGTGCCCGGTCCGCGCGACCATACTCCCGTGTCATCATTCCTGCGCAGGCCATTGCGGCTCAGGAAATCGGAGTAGTTGTTGTTGGTAGTCAAGACCGTAGTTCCTTGATGCTGAAAGTCATCGGTAGCTTGGTGAAGCCGAAGCACTCGTCGTCCGTGACGGTGAAGTGTATGGAGTCATAGCGCCGGTCGTGGGGGATGATCTCTTCGCCACTCCGGCTGGCCAGGCCGACCGATATGAAGTAATCACCTGGGCCAAGATTGCATTCGAAGTGGATATCCACCTGCATTTCCGTGCCTTCCGCGACCGAGCCGGGCAGGCCGGCGAAACGGCTCAGTTCCGAGTTCGTCCCGAAGACGGTGACACCGTCCTTCGACTTGATCGTCAGGCCCATGATCGGGCGGCTGATGGCACGTTCGAACGATATTCCAAGCAACAGCTGCAGCGAAGTACCCGCGGGAATGATCTGCGCTGCCTCGGTGCCATTGGCGAGCAGCCTGAAATCGGCGATGCATGCCGCACCGTCGCCCCACCTGAATTCATAGGGGTTGTAGTGGGGCTGGTCGACGTACCGGTTGCCCCGCGTTTCCGGCGCGGGGGTGCCGCCAGTGTGCGCTGGCGTCGTGGGTCGGGGTGCCTGTCCCGTCGCCGGCGTGGATGCCGGCGGCTTGCCGAACAACAGGTCCAGGTAAGTGTGGACCACGTCCTTTGGTTGCCCGCGCTGCCGCAGCCGCCCGCCTTCTATCAGGATGGCGTCATCGCAGTGGCTGACGATCTGTTCGGTGGAGTGGGATACGAACAGGATGGACGTTCCCGTTTCCTTCAGGGCCTCCAGCCGGGCAAAGCATTTGGACTGGAACTTCGCATCGCCTACGGCCAGTGCTTCGTCGACGATGAGTATCTCCGGGTCGACCTGCGCCTGCACCGCGAACGCAAGGCGAACCATCATGCCCGAGGAGTAGGTCTTGACCGGCCGGTTGACGAAATGGCCGATATCGGCGAACGCGAGGATGGAGTCCATCCGTGCATCGATCTCTTCCGGGGAAAGCCCCAGGATCGCGGCATTGAGCCGGGCATTCTCGATGCCGTTGAACTCGGGATTGAAGCCGGACCCCAGCTCCAGCAGTGCGGCGATTCTCCCGCTGACGTCGACCGTACCCTGGCTGGGTGCGAGCGTGCCGGCAATGATCTGCAGCAGTGTGGATTTCCCGGCGCCGTTGCGCCCGACAATGCCCGTGGTATGGCCGCGCATGACCTCGAAACTTATGTCGTCGAGCGCGGTGAACTCCTGGACCGCGGCCTGGTCGCCCGCCAGTTGCGGGAGCCCGAACGTCCTGAGCAGGTTGTTCGCACGGATGCCGAGCGCGTGAGTGAGGCGCTTTGCCGGGTTGGAGTACGCGCGGAATACCTTGCTGACGTGGTTGACGCGCAGTGCGATCTCAGAGGACATCTGCGAAGCCCCTGCGGGTGAACTGGAACCATACGAACCCGAGATAGCAGACGAGCGCGGACATTCCGGTGAATGCGATCAACTGTTGCCAATCCGGCTGCAGGCCGAGGATGAGTATCCGCCGGGTCTGCTCGACCAGAAAGGTCAGCGGATTGAGGTAGAAGAACGCACGGAACTTTTCCGGGATCGCGGTTATCGGGTAGAAGATGGGGGACAGGAACATCGTCACCATCAGCAGGTGCGCGATCAGCTGGCTGATGTCGCGGATGAAAACGCCCAGCGATGAGATGAACCAGGTGGCGCCGAGGGTAAGCAGCAGCAGGGGGATGGCGATGACCGGGAACAGCAGGGTGGTTGCCGGCGGCGCTCCCTTGGTCACCGTGAATACCAGCAGCAGCAGCGCGAGGCCAATCATGAGCTGGAACAATCCGCTGATGACCGCGACCGGTGCGGATATTTCAAGGGGAAATACGATCTTCTTGACCAGATTCGGGTTGCCGGTAATCAAGTGCGGCGCGCGTGACAGGGTCTCGGAGATGAATCCGAAGATTATCATTCCGGTGAACAGCATCAGTGCGAAATCCAGTGGGTGGTCCAGCCCGCCGCCCCAGCGCATGCGGAATATCTCGCTGAAAACGAATGTATAGATGGCGAGCATCAACAGCGGGTTTATCAGCGACCAGAAAACCCCAAGCACCGATCCCCGGTATTTGCTCTGTACCTCGCGCCTGGCCAACGCCCTGATCGTGGCGCGGTGATGCCAGATCGACGCGCAAAGCGCCAGCGGCGATATGGATGAGGCGGAAGTGGGTCCTGAACGGAGCATTAAGTTACTGTCCTAGGCTGGCGTAGCCGGCGTCTGTCCGGGCGGGCCTTGTATCGGCACGTGCAAACGGCCAATTATAGGCGAGAACCGCTTGCCCATCGTGCGAAGGAGATGTGATGCAGGTTGCAGATGAATCCATGCGCGGTTTCGATGGCATGTCATCGCTGGGTATCGCGATGGAGGCTCTGTCGCCGGTGGCGCACATGCTGGAGACGCGGGCACTGGATGAAGGGCGGGCGTTCGGCTTCTGCAGGGGATGTGGCATCTGGGGCTGGTTCTTCCAACCGGCCCAGGCGGAAGGGTGGTCGAACCTGTCCGAGGGCATGCTGTGCGCGTGCGGCCTGAACGGGAGGATGCGGGGTGTGCTTGGCGTCGTCGATGATGTGCTGGCCCGCATGCGGGGCGTGCCGCGGGCGGCAGTGTTCGAACGGCTCACCCCCCTGTTCGAAGCCCTGTTCCGGCGTGTTCCTGGCGTGACAGGAAGCGAATTCCTCGGCGACAAATGCCGCCCCGGGGAGCTGGTGGATCGTGGTGGCCGGCAGGTGCGCCACGAAAGCATGGATGACGCATCGTATGCGAGTGAGTCGCTGGAACTGGTGATGCACTTCGACGTCCTTGAGCACGTGCCCGATCCGCTGGCCGCGTTGCGCGAATGCCATCGGATTCTTGTGCCTGGCGGAAGGTTGGTCTTTTCCACACCGTTCTATGAGGGATTGAATGCATCCATCAGGCGGGCGCGGCTACGCGATGGTGTGCTGGTGCATGACCTGCCTGCTGCCTATCATGGCAATCCGGTCGACGAAGGAGGAGCCCTGGTCTTCATCCAGTTCGGGCAGGACCTGTTCGACATGGTGGCGGCATCGGGCTTTTGTCGCATTGAGGCGTGGTTGGCGTTCAATCCTGTCGAGGGGGTGTTCTCGAATGGGTGCCCTTACCCCGATGGGCATGCCTGGCCTGTGGTTTTCGTCGCCACCAAGCCAATGGCTGCGGCCTGAAGCCCCGGTGCGGCTCTCCGGGCTTTTCACTTCAACTGCAAGTTGATCAGGAGTGGGCAATGGAAGGATTGTGGCTGGATCAGGCGGATGCGGTCGCCCAGTTGCAGGGACGGGCGGCAGGAGACGTGCAGCTGGAGGCGATCGGTTCGCGCATGATCAAGGACGGGTTCGTGGTGCTTCCGTCGGCGATAGCGGGTACGGAATGCGACACGGTGGTCAGCGATTATCAGCGCTTCATCGACGATCTCGGCACCGAAGTGGAACGGCACAAGGATGCCGGCGGGCGCCTGCTGCGGGTGGTCAACTTTCATCTGTCCTCGGGCGCGGCCGCGAACATCGGGTGCAACCCGCGGTTGATGGCGATTCTTGATTTCCTGCTGGGGGACGAGGCCTCGGTCTATTCTTCGTTGTATTTCGAACATGGGAGCCAGCAGCCGATACACCGTGATTCCCCCTTCTTCGAAACGTTCCCGCGCAACCTTTTCTTCGGTGTGTGGGTTGCGCTCGAGGACATCTCGGTCGATGCGGGTCCGCTCATGTATGTTCCGGGAGGGCATCGTTTTGAGTGCGACCCTCACCGGATCTATGACGCCGTCGCGGCTCGCATGCCCGCAGCACAGCGTAGTGCGCTGATCAATGAAGCACTGGAGCAGTACTACGGTGAAGTGATCAGGGCCGCCTCCGGCGTTGGCGCACCGGCCGTGGTGGCACTGAAAAAGGGTGATGTCGCGATCTGGCATCCGCAGTTGCCCCACGGCGGGAGCCTGGCCACGGATCCTGGCCTTACCCGGCGGAGCATGGTTTTCCATTGTGTTCCGTCGTCGCGTCAGGTATATCAGCACGACGTTTTTTTCGCGCACCGCGGGCCGGCTCCGGCACCGCGCTACGGCTTTACCCGTGTCAACGGGAGGCATGTCGCGCTTTCAGGGGCGACGGCTTTCCAGCATTGACATGGCCCGATGTGAATCACCCGCCATCCAGAGAGTGAACATGAAGCGTTTCGTCTCCCTCGCCCTGCTTGCTCTCGTGGCTGCCTGCAGCCGTCCCGAGCCCGTTGCGTCCGGCGACCAGGCCAATGCCGACGCGGAAGGGAAACAGGGCCTGGTCGCCGAGGTTTCGTCCGGCATCGCGCCGATCCTCTCCAGCGCCTGCAACATCGAGGCGGTGGATGGTGTCGTCGTGCAGGACATGACTCCGATCGTGCTCAAGAACAGGCGCTTCGTGGTCGCGGGATGGCTGGTCGACGAAGCCGGTGCCGACGCGCCTGCCGCGCTGGTGATCCGCGTCGCGTCGCAGTCCGGCGATGGTCGCGTCTGGCAGCACGGGGTGGTGCCCACGATGGAGCGACCGGACGTCCAGCAGGCCCACGGCGGGGCCGCTGGCGCGCTGAAATCGGGCTTCTCCAGCGAGATCGATGCATCGGGCCTGGATGCCGGCACTTATCGCCTGACGCTCTCCTACGATCGCGGTGGACAGAAAGTCGTGTGTGACAATGGCCGGGCCGTGATTATCAAGTAACCGGTGCGGGCTTTTTTTCTCGAATGTGATCCAGCAGGTGCCCGGTTTCCGGGTTTCCGGCTTGCCGTCAGGTGGATTGTCCTATGAAGCATTTCTGGCGGCAGCCGCTGGTCACGCCGGTGCCTAAAGCGTTGCTGGTGGCGATGTTCGTTGCCTTCGTCATCCTGGTGGCCCGCGTGGTTTCGACCGAATCGCCGGTCATGGCCAGTGACGAGTATGCCTACTTCATGGGGGCGAAATACGCGGCTCAGGGACAGGAGCTGTATCGCTACGATCCGGCGATGCAGCCGATCGACAACAAGCTGTATCGGGTTCTTTTCGAGGCGTGGACACTGGTTTCGACCGAGCGCGTGGCACTCGTGGGGCGCCTGTGCAACGCGCTGCTGTTCGTCCTGTCATCATTGCTGGTGTTCTGGCTGGGCAGCAGGGTTTTTGACCGGAAAACCGCTGCCATCTCGTCCATAATCTACCTGCTGTTTCCATTCTCCTTCTATTCGACGCTTCTTCTCCCCGAGGTTGAATTCCAGGCGCTGGTCTATGCCGGGGTCGCACTGGCTCTGTGGGCGGCGGGGCGGGGGTCGGTCTGGGCGGTATTGCTTCCGGCGCTGGTGTCTGCGGCCGCCTATTTTGCCAAGCCGCACGCGGCGGCCCTTGTGGTCGGTACCGCCGCGTTCTTCATGGTGGCCGATCTGGCAGGCCAGGTCGGTAGCAGGTGGGCGGGGATCAGGTCGGGCATGGCGCGCGCGGCGCTCTACCTGGTCGCGACCGCCGGGCTTGTCTACATGGTGCGCCTGCTCGCCGGTGACGCCGGCGGTGGTGCGGGCGGGGTGGTTTCAAACTTCTATGCCTATTATCTGCAGCGGCTGTCCTCGCCGGCGTATCTGCTGAGCAATGCCTGGTCGATGCTGGACTATGTTGTCGGCCACGCGTGGGTGCTGATGCTGATGTTCGCGCCGGGCTGCCTGGTGATCGCCGGGGAGTGTTGGAGGGCGGCAAGGTCGCTGGCGACGGGGCGTAGCGAGGCGCCACTTGCCGGTGACGCGCTTCAGCGGAGGCGGTTGGCGGTATTCGTCGCGCTGCTGGGCATTGCGTTCCTGGCCATGATCGGCGCGTTCACCAATACCGCTTCGCAGGTGAGTGAATTCGAGAAGTACCGCCTCCACGGCCGCTACCTGGAGCCGTTGCTGCCGCTGCTGCTGCTGTTCTCGGTATGGGGCGTGTACGCCTCGCGAAGGTTGAAGGTGATGGGCACGGCGCTGCTGGTTTCGGTGCTCATGTTCTGCTTCTACCTGCGTTTCCAGTACCGCATCTATCCGTGGGACTATCCCGATATCTTCGTTTTCTTCACCTCGGGCCTGAAGCATTGGTCGCTTCCCGGGGTGAACAACTGGCTGATGTGGTTGGTGGTGCTCGCGGCAGTCGCTTTTTTTGTCTGCGCTCTCCGCGACAGGTTCGCGGCCAGATCCTACCTGGTCTACCTCGTGCTCCTGATGCTCGGCAGCCATGTGCAGATGGCCAACTGGCTGCGGCAGAGCGCACGGGACAACCGCGCGATGATCGAGGCCGGGGACATGCTTCGGGAGTGCCTGGTGGGCGCGCGGCCGGGAAGTGGCCTGGTCCTTGTCGACGATCGTTATGGCCGGTCTTCGTTCTTCCTCATGCAGTTCGCCAACCTGCAGCATGTCCGTAGCATAGGCAAGGCGGCCGATTTCGCTGGCGAGCTGCCACCGGGCGTCAACTGGATCATTGCCCCGTCCGACGTGCATGTCGCGCGGGAGGCGGCCGGGCGTTTCGATTTTGGCCCCCAGAGCCTCTATCGCTTCGACCAGGCGGGGGCGTGCCAATGACCGGAAGCGCCGATCTTGTCGCCGCGTAGAGCGGTGTTGGCGGAGAATCCCGGGTTGAGTGTCCATGCCCGCGGCGCGGACGGCCATGAATATGGGTAATTTCACTATGGAATCATTGGAGTCTGGCGACGTCATTGCGGTTGTCATCCCCTGCTACAAGGTGCGCAGGCACGTGTTGCAGGTGATCGATGCGATCGACGACCGGGTGAGTCTTGTCTATTGCGTCGACGACGCCTGCCCCGATGGCAGTGGTGATCTCATCGCGCGTGAATGCAACGATCCGCGGGTGACCGTGGTACGCCACGCGGTCAATCAGGGCGTTGGTGGAGCGATGCTCACCGGATACCAGCGTGCGGTGGCCGATGGCGCCACCATCGTGGTCAAGCTCGATGGCGACGGCCAGATGGACCCCGCGCTGCTGTACCAGTTCGTGCGTCCCATCATGCTGGGAGAGGCTGATTACACGAAGGGGAACAGGTTCTGGGATCTCGGCGAGATCCGGCAGATGCCGATGCTTCGCCGCATCGGAAACCTGGGGCTGTCCTTCATGTCAAAGGCGTCGACCGGCTACTGGGACGTGTTCGACCCCACCAACGGCTACACCGCCATTCATGCGCGGATAATAGAACGGCTTCCGGTCAATTCGATCAGCAGGCGCTACTTCTTTGAAACCGACATGCTGTTCCGCCTGAACACGATGCGGGCGGTGGTGGTGGATATACCGATGGACGCCAGGTACGGCGATGAGGAAAGCAGCCTGAAGATATCCCAGGTGGTGGGCGAATTTTCAGTGAAGCATGCCAAGAATTTCTTCAAGCGGATCGTGTACCGCTACTACCTGCGTGACCTTTCGGTTGCGTCGCTGGAGCTGGTGGCTGCCCTGGTGCTGCTGACCGGCGGGCTCGCCTACGGCGGTGTGCACTGGTGGATCTCCAGCCGTTCCGGTGTGGCGGCATCCACCGGTACCGTGGTCCTGCCGGCCTTGGCGATCATCAGTGGGCTCCAGTTTCTCCTGGCGTTCCTGGGGTATGACATCCAGACGGTACCCAAACGCCCGATCCATCGGTCGCTTTCCAGGCTGTCAGCAGTGTCCCGAACCTAGGGCGCAGCTCCTTCCGGCCGCTCCTGCAGGCGCCCGCTCCGGTTGGCTGCGCGGCGGCGGCCCAGGCGGGCGGCGGCCCCCATGTGGCGGTACTCGGGCACGATGCATGGTTG
The DNA here is from genome assembly GCF_056393075.1 of Stenotrophomonas sp. Steno-Z10-HUANG. Lineage (NCBI taxonomy): Bacteria > Pseudomonadati > Pseudomonadota > Gammaproteobacteria > Lysobacterales > Lysobacteraceae > Stenotrophomonas > Stenotrophomonas sp. Steno-Z10-HUANG. Next base: position 250,840 of record NZ_JBWJPA010000005.1, on the reverse strand, counting down.
AGCCGGTGTCGTTGCGCTGATGCCGCTGTCAGGAGCGCCGGCAGCGAATGCACGGAGACGGCCGCCACATCTACGCGCGATGCCCTCGTCCGTGCGCAGACGGACCCAGCGACGCGAAAGTACAGGCGCCCGCGCGACCCGGCGGCATGACGGTGGCGGCAACCGCTTCCGGTTGCCGCCACGCGCGGCGTCAGAGCGCCGCTTCCAGCTCCGGCAGGAGGGTGAACAGGTCGCCCACCAGGCCGATGTCGGCCACTTCGAAGATCGGCGCGTCGCCGTCCTTGTTGATCGCCACGATGGTGCCGGCATCCTTGATGCCGGTCAGGTGCTGGATCGCGCCGGAGATGCCCACGGCGATGTACAGCTCGGGAGCGATGATCTTGCCGGTCTGGCCGACCTGCATGTCGCTGGGCACGTAGCCGGCATCGACCGCGGCACGCGAGGCACCGACGGCGGCACCGAGCTTGTCGGCCAGCTGGTAGATGACCTTGAAGTTCTCTTCCGAACCCACGCCGCGGCCACCGGATACCACGCGCTTGGCGCTCTGCAGGTCCGGGCGGTCGCTCTTGCCGGCGGCCAGGCCGACGAAGCGGGTGTGCGCGGGCAGCGCGACATCGACGCTGATCGCTTCGACCGGCGCGCTGTTGCCCCGCGCCGCTTCCGGCCACGAGGCGGCGCGCACGGTGGCCACGACCACCTGGTCGGCCGGCACCTCGACGGTGATGATGGCGTTGCCGGCGTAGATCGGGCGCTTGAAGGTATGCGGGCCGTCGACGGCCATCAGGTCGGAGACCTGGTTGACGCCCAGCAGCGCGGCCACCGCGGGCATCAGGTCCTTGCCGGTGGTGGTGGACGGGCCGAGCACGTGGCTGTAGCCGGCGGCGGCCTTGGCGATCTGCGGGGCCTGGACCTGGGCCACGGCGTGTTCGTTGGCCGGGTTGGCGAGGGTCAGCACCTTGCCGACGCCGGCGATCTGCGCGGCTTCGGCGGCGATGGCGGCCGGATCGGCGGCCAGCACCAGCACGTCGATGTCGCCGCCGATGGCGGCCGCGGCCGACACGGTCTTGGCGACGGCGCTGTTGAGCTTGCCGTCCAGGTGTTCGGCGATCACAAGAATTTTAGACATCGGAACTTCCTTCAAATGGGGCGCAAGGCTTCGGCATTGGAAAGTCCGGCCACGGATGGCCGGGCTCTTGATCAGGGATGATCACAAGAGCCCCTTCTGCTTGAGTGCGGCCACCAGTTCGGCGGCATCCTTCACCATCACGCCCTTGCTGCGCTTGGCCGGGGCGGCGTAATGGGTGGTCTTGAACGTATCGGCGGCTTCGACGCCCAGGTCGGTCAACTGCAGGGTCTCCAGCGGCTTGGCCTTGGCTTTCATGATGTCCGGCAGCTTGATGAAGCGCGGCTCGTTCAGGCGCAGGTCGGTGGTGATCACCGCCGGCAGGTCCACTTCCAGCGTTTCCAGGCCGGCGTCGACTTCACGGGTGACCGTGGCCTTGCCGTCGGCGATCTCCACCTTGGAGGCGAAGGTGGCCTGCGGGCGCGCCCACAGCGTGGCCAGCATCTGCCCGGTCTGGTTGGCGTCGTCGTCGATGGCCTGCTTGCCGAGGATGACCAGGTCCGGCTGTTCCTTTTCCACCAGCTTGAGCAGGGTGCGGGCGGCGGTCAGCGGCTGGATCGCCTGGTCGGTGACCACGTGGATGGCGCGGTTGGCGCCCATGGCCAGGCCGTTGCGCAGGTGCGCCTGGGCGTCGGCCGGGGCGATGGTGGCCACCACCACTTCGCTGGCGATGCCCTTGTCGCGCAGGCGCAGGGCTTCTTCCAGCGCGATTTCGTCGAACGGGTTGGGCGAAAGCTTGACGCCGTCGGTGACCACGCCGGAACCATCCGGCTTGACCTGAATGCGGACGTTGTAGTCCACCACGCGCTTGTACGCGACGAGGATTTTCATGTGCTGCGGGATCCTTCGGTTGCAGGGGGCCGGCGCCAGTGCCGGACAGATGAGGGCCCGATTCTAGCGGCTGGGGGAGTCCCGTGCGAATGCGTATGGATGTGCCCGCCCCGCGTTCCGCTGGGGCGGGGGCCATCATCGGCCGTGGGTCCATCGCCTGCCTGCACCCGGGCGCACGTGCATCGTCCGGCGTTCAGTGGCGGCAAAGCTGGCGCGGCAGGGCTGCCTGTATCCTGTGCCGCTTGGAGCAAGCCTCGGATCGCGGAGATCCGGGCGAATGGACGTCACAGGAGACAAGAATAGTGCCCACCTGGCTAGTGACCGGCGGTGCCGGCTTCATCGGCGGCAATTTCGTGCTGGAGGCGGTCGCCCGCGGCATCAAGGTCGTCAACCTCGATGCCCTCACCTACGCGGGAAACCTGCGCACCCTGGCGAGCCTGGAAGACAACCCGGCCCATGTTTTCGTCCAGGGCGACATCGGTGACCGCGCCCTGGTCGAGCGCCTGCTGGCCGAGCACCGGCCCGACGCGGTGCTGAACTTCGCCGCCGAGAGCCATGTCGACCGCTCGATCGACGGCCCCGGCGCCTTCATCCAGACCAACGTGGTCGGTACCCTGGGCCTGCTCGAAGCGGTGCGCGACTACTGGAAGGGGCTCCCGGCCACCGAGGCCGGGGCGTTCCGGTTCCTGCACGTGTCCACCGACGAGGTCTACGGCACGCTGGGCGAGACCGGCAAGTTCACCGAGACCACCCCGTATGCGCCGAATTCGCCGTACTCGGCGTCCAAGGCCGCCTCGGACCACCTGGTGCGCGCGTTCCACCACACCTACGGGCTGCCGGTGCTGACCACCAATTGTTCCAACAACTACGGTCCGTACCACTTCCCCGAAAAGCTCATCCCGCTGGTGATCGCCAAGGCGCTGGCCGGCGAGCCGCTGCCGGTGTACGGCGATGGCAGGCAGGTGCGCGACTGGCTGTTCGTCACCGACCACTGCGAAGCGATCCGCACGGTGCTGGCCAAGGGCAGGGTGGGCGAGACCTACAACGTCGGCGGCAACTCGGAGAAGCAGAACATCGAGGTGGTGCAGGCGATCTGCGCACTGCTCGATGCCCGCCGCCCGCGCGAGGACGGCAAGCCGCGCAGCAGCCAGATCACCTACGTGGCCGACCGCCCGGGCCACGACCGCCGCTATGCGATCGATGCGTCCAAGCTGAAGGACGAGCTGGGCTGGGAGCCGGCCTACACCTTCGAGCAGGGCATCGCCTTCACCGTGGACTGGTACCTGGACAACCAGGCGTGGGTCAACGGCGTGCTCGACGGCAGCTATCGCCTGCAGCGCATCGGCACCGCTGCCTGACACCGGAGACGACATGACCCAACGCAAAGGCATCATCCTCGCCGGCGGTTCCGGCACGCGGCTGTATCCGATCACCAAGGGCGTCAGCAAGCAGCTGCTGCCGGTGTACGACAAGCCGATGATCTACTACCCGCTCAGCGTATTGATGATGGCCGGCATCCGCGAGGTGCTGATCATCAACACGCCGCATGAGCAGGCGCTGTTCCAGGCGTTGCTGGGCGATGGCTCGCAGTGGGGCATGGACATCCGCTACGCGGTGCAGCCGAGCCCCGACGGGCTGGCGCAGGCCTACCTGATCGGCCGCGATTTCGTCGCCGGCAAGCCGAGCTGCCTGGTGCTGGGCGACAACATCTTCCACGGCCATGGCCTGCGCCAGCTGCTGCGCAGCGCCGACGCGCGCGATACCGGTGCCACCGTGTTCGGCTACTGGGTCAATGACCCGGAGCGCTACGGCGTGGCCGAGTTCGACAAGGACGGCAAGGTCGTCGGGCTGGTCGAGAAGCCGGAGAACCCGCGCTCCAACTACGCGGTCACCGGGCTGTATTTCTATGACGGCAATGCCAGCGACCATGCCGCCGGGCTCAGGCCCTCGCCGCGCGGCGAGCTGGAGATCACCGACCTGAACAAGTGCTACCTGGACGCCGGTGCGCTGTACCTGGAGCAGCTGGGGCGTGGCTACGCCTGGCTCGACACCGGTACCCACCAGTCGCTGCTGGAGGCGTCCAACTTCATCGAGACCATCCAGACCCGCCAGGGCCTGCAGGTCTGCTGCCCCGAGGAAATCGCCTACGGGCAGGGCTGGATCGGCGCGGCCGAGCTGGAGGCGCTGGCTGCGCCGCTGCTCAAGAACGGCTATGGCCAGTACCTGCAGAAACTGCTGCAGCGCGGGGTCGTGCCATGAAGGTCATCGAAACCTCGCTGCCCGGCTGCGTGGTGATCGAGCCGGCGGTGTTCGGCGACGCCCGCGGCATGTTCTTCGAGACCTGGAATGCCGAGCGCTTCGCCGCGCACGGGCTGCCGACGAAGTTCGTGCAGAGCAACGTCTCCACCTCGGTCAAGGGCGTGCTGCGGGGCCTGCACTACCAGTGGCCGCGGCCGCAGGGCAAGCTGGTAAGCGTGCTCGAGGGCGAGGTCTATGACGTGGCGGTGGACATCCGCCGCGGCTCGCCGACCTTCGGGCGCTGGGAAGCGGTGCTGCTCAGCGCCGGGAACCACCGCCAGTTCTGGATCCCCGAAGGCTTCGCGCACGGTTTCGCGGTGCTCTCCGAGCGGGCGGTGTTCAGCTATCTGTGCACCGATGTCTACGTCAAGGAAGCCGATGCCGGCGTGCGCTGGAACGATGCCGACATCGCCGTCGACTGGCCGATCAGCGCGCCGACGCTGTCGGCCAAGGACGAGAGCGCGCCGTTCCTGGCGGAGATCGCCGAGGAGCGGCTGCCGGTGTACATGCCATGACGGTACTGGTGTTCGGCGGCAACGGCCAGGTCGGCCGGGAGCTGCTGCGCGCGCTGGCGCCGCTGGGCACGGTGGTCGCCACCACCCGCAGCGGCACGCTGGCCGACGGCAGTGCCTGCGAGGTGGCCGATTTCGACCGGCCCGACAGCCTGCCGGCGCTGCTGGACCGCCTGCAGCCGGCGGTCGTGGTCAATGCCGCGGCCCATACCGCGGTGGACCGTGCCGAGCAGGAGCCGGAGGCCGCGTTCCGCGCCAATGCGCAGGCCCCGGGCGTGCTCGCGCGCTGGTGCGCCGCCCATGACGTGCCGCTGGTGCACTATTCCACCGACTACGTGTTCGACGGGCAGGGCGGCACGCCTTACCGCGAGGACGCGCCGACCGCGCCGCTGGGCGTCTACGGCACCAGCAAGCGCGACGGCGAGGACGCGGTGCGCGCCGCCGGCGGACGCCACCTGATCTTCCGCACCGCGTGGGTGTATGCCGCGCATGGCGGCAATTTCCTGCGCACCATGCTGCGCCTGGGCGCCGAGCGCGACCAGCTGCGCGTGGTCGCCGACCAGATCGGCACGCCGACCCCGGCGGGGCTGATCGCCGACGTCACCGCGCAGGCGCTGCGGCACCCGGGTGGCCTGTCCGGCACCTGGCACCTGACCGCATCGGGGCAGACCAGCTGGCACGGTTTCGCCGAGGCGATCTTCGCCGAGGCGCAGGCTGCCGGGGTGCTGGCGAAGACGCCGGTGGTGGATGCCATCGCCAGTTCGGACTACCCGACGCCGGCCAGGCGTCCGGCGTGGTCGGTGCTGGACAACCGCCGGCTGCAGCAGGACTTCGGCATCGTACTGCCGGCCTGGCAGGATGGCCTGAAGCGGGTGATGGCGGAAATCGCGGCCGGTTGATCCGGGCCGCACCCGATGCGCGCGGGACCCCCGGCCGGTGGCCGGGACGTTCCTGCGCCAGGGCGCCTCAGCTGCGCCCGTAGGTATCTTCGAAGCGCACGATGTCGTCCTCGCCGAGATAGCTGCCGGACTGCACCTCGATCAGCTCCAGCGGCAGCTTGCCGGGGTTGCGCAGCCGGTGCGTCACCCCCAGCGGGATGTAGGTGCTCTGGTTCTCGCTGAGCAGCAGCACCTCGTCGCCACGGGTGACTTCGGCGGTACCGCTGACAACCACCCAGTGCTCGGCGCGGTGGTGGTGCATCTGCAGGCTCAGCGTGCCGCCGGGCTTGACCGTGATGCGCTTGACCTGGAAACGCTCGCCGTTGTCGATGGAGTCGTAGGCGCCCCACGGGCGGTAGACCTTGCGGTGCCAGGCGGCCTCGCTGCGGCCCTCGGCCTTCAGCCGCGCGACCACGTCCTTGACCTCCTGCATGCGGTCGGCCCGGCCGACCAGCACCGCGTCATCGGTCGCCACCACGATCACGTCATCCAGCCCGACCAGCGCCACCAGCCGTTCGCCGTAGGCGTAGGTGTTGCGACAGTCGATGGCGATCACGTCGCCGTGGTGGGCATTGCCCTCGCCATCGCGCGGGGTGACGTCGCGCAGCGCGGTCCACGAGCCGACATCGCTCCAGCCCGCGTCCAGCGCCACCACCACCGCGTCGGCGGTCTTCTCCATCACCGCATAATCGATCGAGTCCGACGGCACCGCCGCGAACGCTTCGGCGTCGAGCCGGGTGAAATCGGCATCGCGGCGGGCGTTCTCCCAGGCGCTGCGGCTGCGTTCGAGCATGGCCGGGTTGAAGCGGGCAAGTTCCTCCAGGTAGCGCGATGCACGGAACAGGAACATGCCGCTGTTCCACAGGTACTGGCCGCTGGCGACATACGCGGTGGCGGTGTCCAGGTCGGGCTTCTCGACGAAGCGCTCGACCGGGCGGGCGCCACTGCCCGGCGCTGCCTTGATGTAGCCGTAGCCGGTTTCCGGGCCGGTCGGGACGATGCCGAACGTCACCAGCTTGCCGGCGTCGGCGGCCGCCGATGCCAGGCGCACGGCGGCATGGAAGGCCGCCTCGTCGGCGACCACATGGTCCGAGGGCAACACCAGCAGCAGCGGATCGTCGCCCTGGCGGCTGGCTTCCAGCGCGGCCACCGCGATGGCCGGCGCGGTGTTGCGCCCCATCGGTTCGAGGATGATCGCCTGCGGCTCCGCGCCTGCCTGTTGCAGCTGTTCGGCGGCCACGAAGCGGTGCGCCTCGTTGGCGATCACCAGCGGACCGTGCGCGGCGACGGCCGCGACCCGGTGCCAGGTCGACTGCAGCATGGTCTGCGTGCCGGTCAGCGCCAGGAACTGCTTGGGGTAGGTCTCGCGCGAGAGCGGCCACAGGCGGGTGCCGGAGCCGCCGGACAGGATGACGGGCGTGATGTTGCTCATGCGGGAGCCTCAGGCCGAAAGCAGGGTGGAGATTTCGTCGGTGCGCGCCTGCAGCAGCGCCGCATCGCCGCGCGTCTCGACATTGAGCCGCAGCAGCGGCTCGGTGTTGGAACTGCGCAGGTTGAAGCGCCAGTCGCCGAAATCGGCGCTGACGCCGTCGGTGTGGTCCAAGGTGGGCGATTGCGCGGCGAAGTGGCGCATCACGCGTTCGACCGCAGCCTTGGCATCGGCCACCTTGAAGTTGATCTCGCCACTGCAGGGATAGGCGGCCATGCGGTCCTCGACCAGTTCGGCCAGCGACTGGCCGCTGGTGGAAACCAGTTGCGCGATCAGCAGCCATGGAATCATGCCCGAATCGGCATAGGCGAACGCGCGGAAATAGTGGTGCGCACTCATTTCGCCGCCGTAGACGGCGTTCTCCGCGCGCATCTTCTCCTTGATGAAGGCGTGGCCGCTCTTGCACAGCACCGGCACGCCGCCGGCCGCTTCCACCATTTCCACGGTGTTCCAGACCAGGCGCGGATCGTGCACGACCCTGCCGCCGGGATTGCGCGCCAGGATCGCCTTGGCGAGCAGGCCGACCAGGTAGTAACCCTCGATGAAGCGGCCGTTGTGGTCGAAGAAGAAGCAGCGGTCGAAGTCGCCGTCCCAGGCAATGCCGAAATCGGCGCCATGCGCGCGCACCGCGTCGGCGGTGGCGGCACGGTTCTCCGGCAGCAGCGGATTGGGGATGCCGTTGGGGAAGCTGCCATCGGGTTCGTGGCAGATGCGCACGAACTCCAGCGGCAGGTGCGGGGCAAGCAGGTCGATGATGGCGCCGGCGCCGCCGTTGCCGGCATTGACCACCAGCTTCAGCGGCCGCAGCGTGGCCACGTCCACATAGGACAGCAGGTGCGCGATGTAGGCGCTCTTGTCGTGCCGCTGCACCTGCCCGGCGCGCGGCGCCTGCGCCGGTGCGGCATCGGCTGCCACCGCGTCGGAAATGGCGAACAGGCCGGTATCCGAGCTGATCGGCCGCGCCTGCGCCTTGACCAGCTTCATGCCGTTGTAGTCCATCGGGTTGTGGCTGGCAGTGACCATCACCCCGCCGGCCGCGCCCAGGTGGTCGGTCTGGAAATAGACCTCCTCGGTGCCGCACAGGCCGATGTCGATCACCTCGCGGCCCTCGCCGCGCAGTCCGGCGGCCAGCGCGTCCTGCAGGCCCGGGCTGGTCAGGCGCACGTCGTGGCCCAGCACCACCGGACCGTCTTCGAGCCGGGCCGACAAGGCCTTGCCGATCCTGCGCGCGAGGTCCTCGTTGAGTTCCTCGGGCACGCGGCCGCGGATGTCGTAGGCCTTGAACGCGGGTAATGGCATGCGGGCAACCTGTCGAAGCGTGGAAAGGCGCCCAGTTTAGTCGCTTGGCGGTTAGCGGGCCGTTCGCGGCTGGACGAAGGTCCAAGAGGGCCACCGCTGGACTGGGGCTAGAATGCCGCCATCCTTATGACTGTGGGCATGATGCGATGAGCGATCCTTCAACCCTGGACGGGCGGCGCGGCAAGGTGGTGGCCAGCGCGGCCCTGGCGCTGGACGGCGTGGTCGCCGACGGCCAGACCCTGGCGGTCGGTGGCTTCGGCCTGTGCGGAATTCCCGAGGCGCTGATCGCGGCGCTGCGCGATTCCGGCGTGACCGGCCTGACCGTGATCTCCAACAACGCCGGCGTCGACGGCTTCGGCCTCGGCCAGCTGCTGGAAACCCGCCAGATCCGCAAGATGATTTCGTCCTACGTGGGCGAGAACAAGGAGTTCGAGCGGCAGTTCCTGGCCGGTGAGCTCGAGCTGGAGTTCAACCCGCAGGGCACCCTGGCCGAGCGCCTGCGCGCCGGCGGCGCGGGCATCCCGGCATTCTTCACTGCCACCGGCTACGGCACCGTGGTGGCCGAGGGCAAGGAAACCCGCGAGTTCGACGGCAAGCACTACGTGATGGAGACCGCGCTCAAGGCCGATGTCTCGCTGGTCAAGGCGTGGAAGGCCGACGCGGCCGGCAACCTGGTGTTCCGCAAGACCGCGCGCAACTTCAATCCGGCCTGCGCCATGGCCGGCAGGGTCTGCGTGGTCGAAGTGGAGGAGATCGTGCCGGTGGGCGCGATCGACCCGGACCAGGTGCACCTGCCGGGCATCTACGTCGACCGCATCGTGTTGAACGCCACGCCGGAGAAGCGCATCGAACAGCGCACCGTGCGTCAGGAGGAGAACTGAAATGGCCTGGACCCGTGACGAGATGGCGCAGCGCGCCGCGCGCGAACTGACCGACGGCGCGTACGTGAACCTGGGCATCGGCCTGCCGACGCTGGTGGCCAACCACATCCCCGAGGGCATGGATGTGTGGCTGCAGTCGGAGAACGGCCTGCTGGGCATCGGTCCGTTCCCGACCGAAGCCGAAGTCGACGCCGACCTGATCAACGCCGGCAAGCAGACCGTGACGGCCCGCGCCGGCGCCAGCTACTTCGGCAGCCACGATTCGTTCGCGATGATCCGCGGCGGCCATATCGACCTGGCCATCCTCGGCGCCATGCAGGTCACCGCCAAGGGCGACCTGGCCAACTGGATGGTGCCCGGCAAGATGGTCAAGGGCATGGGCGGCGCGATGGACCTGGTGGCCGGCGTGCAGCGCGTGGTGGTGCTGATGGAGCACACCGCCAAGAACGGCGAGCACAAGATCCTGCCCGAATGCACGCTGCCGCTGACCGGCGTGGGCGTGGTCGACCGCATCATCACCGACCTGGCGGTGTTCGACGTCACCGATGCCGGGCTCGCCTTGGTCGAAGCCGCCCCCGGGGTGGACATGGAAGAGCTGAAGGCCCGCACCGGCGTGCCGTTCGCGCACGCCTGAAACATGCCGCGGGGCCACCACGTGGCCCCGCCTGCTCAGTGGCGGCGGGCGTAGGCGTAGGGCGCGGCCGCATCCACGGGCAGGCCGAGCAGTTCGGCGGCCGTGGCCTGGCTGAAGCCCGCATCGCGCGCGGCCAGGGTGAAGATCCGCTCGATCGCGTGCGCCAGCGTGCCGTCCACCTGCGCGGCCTCGGCCTCGAACTGCGATGGCTGCAGATGACCGTCTAGCAGCGGGCGCAGTGCCGGCAGGCGTACCCAGAACATGCTGCCGGCAATGAACGTGTCGCGCTCGAGGTCAGGCTGCGCAATGCCCAGGCGGCCGAGCAGGGCGCGCACGTTGTCCTGGTTGGCGCCCCAGTAGAAATGCAGTGGCTGCACATGGCCTTCCGGTGCGACCAGCCCGAGGCCGGGCTGCTCGCCGAACGCACGCACGATGGCCGCCGCCCTGTCCGGCGCCAGCAGGCGCCCGATCAGCTCGTTGCGCCACTGCTCGCCGTCCTGGCGGTGCGTGGAGCGCTTGGTATGCAGCTTGAGCACCACGTCCTCGCCCTCGTCGAGCAGGCGCCCGGCGACGTGCAGGAACGGCAGGATGTCGCGGCCGCGGTTGGCGAAGGCGTGCACCTCCACCTGCATGCCGCGCGCGCGCGCGATGCGTTCGATCTCGTCCTTCCGCTCCGGCGGCGTGGTGGCCACGACCCGCCAGCTCAGGCCGCTGGATTGCAGGGCCTGCAGCAACGCGTCGAAGACGTCCGGGTACCAGGCATGGATGACCGCGCACGGGCGGGTGCCGGCCCGCGGGGCGTCGCATGGCGCCAGCGCCTGCCGCGTGGCCTCCAGCCAGGCGTGGCCCAGCCGCGCATCGGGTTCCAGCACCGCCCCTTCGGCCCATTCGTTCCATGCGTTGACGAACACCAGGCGCCGCTCGGTGGGCACCGTGGCCAGGCGCTCGTGCACGGTCGTGCGCAGCCAGTCGCGGTAACCGCGCGGCGAGGCATGCACGAAGATGCGTCCCGCGCCCGGGCGCCGCGGCTCGTTGTCCCAGCCGGGGTTCACCCCGGGATACAGCGTATAGGCGGGCAGCGGCCGTGCCGCCGCCTCGCGTGCGAGCTCGCGCCAGTCGCGCACGTCGCCGGCGAAGTCCGGGTTGATCAGCCACTGTTCGGCGGCCAGTGAGCGTGGGTTGCTCATGTTCGGCGGGAACTCGACCGCTGCGTCGAAGCCGATCTCGCGCGGATCGGGGCGTTCGAAGCCCTGCACATAGGCCAGGTGCAGCTCGCCGATGCCGTTGTCGCGGCACCACTGGCGCCAGCGCTGCGCGGTGGCGCGCGGGTCGGGCAGCAGGTGCGGGCGGTAGACCAGCAGCATCGGCCGGCCGTCGACCTTCAGCGCGCGGCGGTCGCGCAGGTAGGGGGCGACGTGGGCGATGAAGGCCAGGTCGTCCGCGGCGCTGTGCTGCTGTCCGATCAGGATCTCGCCGTCGCGCCCGTCCCAGCGCCGGGTCCAGTTCTCGTTGGCCCAGCACAGGCAGAACGGCAGGTCGATGTCGTCGTCGGCCAGCCATTGCCGCAGCGGATCCTCCATCAGGGTGCGGCCGCTGAACCAGTAGTAGTAGAAGCAGAACGCGCCAATGCCGTACTCCGCGGCCAGGCGCGCCTGGTCGCGCATCACCTGCGGGTTGCGCAGGTCGTAGAAGCCCAGGTCCGCCGGCAGCCGCGGCTGCGCATGGCCTTCGAACTGCGGCAGCGCCCGGGTGACGTTGCGCCACTCGGTGAACCCTTTGCCCCACCAGGCGTCGTTCTCGGCGAACGCATGGAACTGCGGCAGGTAGAACGCCACCAGCGTGGCCGGCAGCGGGCTGGGCAGGGCCGCCCTGGAGTAGGGCACATGGCCGATCGCCGGCTCATCGGCGCGGTGCATGGGCCGGATGATGCGTGGTGAGGCTCCCGCTTCCGGCGCATGCCCGCGTGGCGGCGGCGGCAACAGCCCGCCAAAACGCTCCAGCAGGCGGTTGCGCCACCTGTCGCGGCGGGCGTCGGAGATCGGAAGGGCGCGGAACGCCTGTCGCAGCAGCTGGTGAAGCGCCTGGTGCAGGGAAGGGAAAGGCATCGATCGAGGCATCGCCGGCGACGGGAACGGGGCGCGGTGGTGTGGGGACGCAGCGCCTGCCTTCACCACCGCCATCGGGGATTCTAGGCCAATGCGCCACCGGCCCGCCGCCACGCCACTCCGGCGCACCCTCCAGCCGCTGCCATCGGCACATCGCCTACAATCCGCGTCCTTCCGTTCGATGACGATGTGCTGATGCCTGCAAACCCGATGTCCGCCGCTGGAAAGCTGTTCGCCGTCGCCGCCCTGGTCGAGGGCGCGACCTGGGCCGGGTTGCTGGTCGGCATGCTGCTCAAGTACGGCACGCAGACGACCGAGCTGGGCGTATGGCTGTTCGGGCGCCTGCACGGGCTGGCGTTCCTGTTCTACGTGGTCGCCAGCGTGTACGTCGGGGTGCGCCAGCGCTGGCCGTCGTGGGCGCTGCTGCTGGCCCTGCTGGCGGCGGTGCCGCCGCTGGTCACGGTGCCGCTGGAGTGGTGGTTCCGGCGTCGCGGGCTGCTGTCGCCGCTGCGCTGAGCCGGGCGCAGGGCGCGGTCGACCCGCGACGGTGTGGCCCAGGGGCGCGGCGGCCACTACGATGATGCCGGGCCCGCGGGCCAGGCACCGGGCCCAGTGTCCCGGCAGGCGCGACCGGCCGCGGGCACCGGGCATGTTCGCAGCCTGTTTAGGTTCGATCTTCTAGCTTTGGCGCCTGTCTGCCCCCCCGGAGAGCCCCGTGCACCACGCACCCCCTGTTGCCGCCGTTTCCGACCGCCTGCCCGCGGCGGCGCCTGCCTGTTGCCCGGCGCGGCCCGGCACGCGGTGGATTCCATGACCGGTACACCCGTTGCCGCGCGCGATGCCGGCATCGCCGTACTGCCGCCGGAAAGCCCGCTGCCCATGCCCGTGCAGTCGCTGCGCGAGGGGCGCCTGCAGGGGCGGCGGCAGGACACGTCGCCGCCGAACATCGTGCTGCGCCGCCTGTACGTGTTCGGCAGCACCGCGGCAATGACCGCGGTGGCGACGTGGATGATGGCGCGGGTCCTGGCCAACGGCGGCATCAACGTGCTCGAAGCCTGCCTGCTGGCCCTGTTCGTGCTGTTGTTCGCCTGGATCGCATTTTCCTTCGTCAGCAGCCTGGCCGGCCTGCAGGCGCTGCTGCGCGGACGGCGCAAGCTGGGCATCCACCCGGACGCGCCGCTGCCCACGCTGCACAGCCGCACCGCGCTGCTGATGCCCACCTACAATGAGGATCCGCGGCGGATGATGGCCGGGCTGCAGGCCATCTACGAATCGGTGGCGGCCACCGGCCAGCTCGACCGCTTCGATTTCTTCGTGCTCAGCGATACCACCCGCGATGCCATCGGCCGCGCCGAGGAGCAGGTGTTCGCGCGCCTGGTCGAGACCACCGGCGGCCGTGGCCGATTGTTCTACCGGCGCCGCGCCGACAACGCCGGGCGCAAGGCCGGCAACATCGCCGACTGGGTACGCCGCTTCGGCGGCGCCTATCCGCAGATGCTGATCCTGGACGCGGACAGCCTGATGACCGGCGAAGTGATCGTGCGTCTGGCCTCGGCCATGGAAAAACACCCCGACGTCGGCCTGATCCAGTCGCTGCCGGCGGTGGTCGGCGGGCGTACCGCGTTCGCGCGCATGCAGCAGTTCGGTGGCCGCGTCTATGGCCCGGTGATGGCCTACGGCGTGGCCTGGTGGCACGGCGCCGAGAGCAACTACTGGGGCCACAATGCGGTGATCCGTACCCGCGCCTTCGCCGAGCAGGCCGGGTTGCCTGAGCTGCCGGGGCGCAAGCCGTTCGGCGGGCACGTGCTCAGCCACGATTTCGTCGAGGCCGCGCTGATGCGCCGTGGCGGCTGGGCGGCGCACATGGTGCCCTACCTCCAGGGCAGCTACGAGGAAGGGCCGCCGACGCTGACCGACCTGCTCATCCGCGACCGCCGCTGGTGCCAGGGCAACCTGCAGCACTCCAAGGTGGTCACCGCCGCCGGCCTGCACTGGATCAGCCGGGTGCACATGCTGGTCGGCATCGGCCACTACTTCACCGCACCGATGTGGGCGATGCTGATGCTGATCGGCATGGCGATCCCGCTGATCCATGGTGGCATCGACCTGGCCGAGGAGCTGCACCTGCGCTTGTCGCCGGCGCACTACTGGCGCGGGCTGGACCAGCAGGGCGTGCTGTGGGTGTTCGCGGTCACCATGGGCGTGCTGCTGGCGCCCAAGGCGATGGGCTACGTGGCCATGCTCAGCGCGCGCAGCGAGCGGCAGGGCTGCGGCGGCGCGCTGCGCGCATTCGTCTCGATGCTGCTGGAAACGCTGCTTGCGGCCCTGATGGCGCCGGTGGTGATGTACGTACAGTCGCGCGGCGTGGCCGAGGTGCTGGCCGGCAAGGACTCGGGCTGGGACGCGCAGCAGCGCGACGACGGCCGGGTGTCATGGATCGCCTTGCTGCGCAGCTACGGCGGGCTGAGCGTGTTCGGCCTGATGATGGGGGCGATGGCCTACGCCGTGTCGCCGTCGCTGGCGGCGTGGATGGCGCCGGTAGTGATCGGCATGGTGCTGGCGGTGCCGGTGGTAGGGCTGACCTCCTCGCGCAAGATCGGCGACTGGCTGCGCCGGCACCGGTTGCTGTCCATTCCCGAGGAGAGTGCACCGCCGCCGGTGCTGGTGCGTGCGGCGGAACTGCGTGCGGCGGCGATGCAGACGCCGCTTTCCGTGGAGTAGCACGGCGTTCCCCGTTCTGCCGAAGGGCTGGGGCTTCTGATTTCGCGTCTGTGGACGGACCGGGTGTGAAACGGGTCGAAGCGGGAGGATGCCTTCGCCTTCGCCTTCGCCTTCGCCTTCGCCTTCGCGGTTGCTCGTGCTTTTGCTTCTGCGCTTTTGATTTCCGGGTCCCCCTTCCGCAGCGACGGAGCCGACGGACAAGACCCCGCAGGGGCGACGTGCAGGGATGCACGTCGTTTTTCGACGAGACAGGGATGTCTCGTCGAAAAATCCCGGCGGCGGAGTGGCCCCGCGGCACGCAGTGCCGTGGGTGCGGAGGCAGGGGCGTGTTTCTCTTGGTTACTTCTCTTTGCACGAGCAAAGAGAAGTAACTCGCTCCTGCGAAGCAGGGGCGAAAGCTCTGCTTTCAAGCTTCCGCTTTCATACTTGCCCCTGGCCCATTGGACTTCCCAGCTATCGCCTTGGCCATCGCTCCTGTCGGCTTGAGAGGCCAAGCTAAGGTTGGAGCAGGATCCAGGGCTTTCGCTCTCCTTCGGGGCGCGAGCCACCTTTCTTTGCTCGTACAAGGAAAGGTGGCCCAAAGAGGCGCTTTTCAACAGCCGAATGGCTGGTCAACACGCCCTGCCTAAGCGCCCTCCGTGCTACGCACTCCGGGTCCACTCCACCGACGGGATTTTTCTACGCGACATCCATGTCGCGTAGAAAAACGACGCACATCCATGTGCGTCGCCCTTCGGGCTATTCCCGCCGGCTCCGTCGCTGGGGAAGGGGGCCCCGGAAGGCAAAAAGTCCAAGACGGCAGCAAAATCCCAGGCAGCAACAGCAACGGTGAACAACCACGGCATCGGCTTGGCCTCCCGCCTGCGCAGGCATAATGCGTCCCGGTCCCTTGGAGTCGCATGCAATGCTGGAAACAGTGGAACAGGAAACCGGCGCGGCGCCGGAATGGTCGGTGATCTGGCTGCACGGGCTGGGTGCCGATGGCCATGACTTCGCGCCGATCGTGCCGGAGCTGGTGCGGCCGCACTGGCCGGCGATCCGCTTCGTGTTCCCGCATGCGCCCAAGCGTCCGGTCAGCATCAACAACGGCATGCCGATGCGCGCGTGGTACGACATCGTCAGCCTGGACTTCCGCAGCCGTGCCGACGCCAGCGGCGTAGCCGAATCCGTGGCCCAGGTGGAGGCGTTGATCGCCCGCGAACAGGCCCGTGGCACGCCGCGCGAACGCATCCTGCTGGCCGGCTTTTCGCAGGGCGGCGCCATCACCCTGTCCACCGGCCTGCGGCAGCAGTCGCCGCTGGCCGGGCTGGTCGCGCTGTCCACCTACCTGCCGGAAGTGGATGCCGCCGCCGCGCAGCTGGCCGCAGGCGCCACCGCGCAGCCGGTATTCATGGCCCACGGCAGCGGCGACCCGGTGATCCCGGTACAGGTCGCCGAGCACAGCCTGCAGGTGCTCCGGCAACTGGGGTTCGGGGTGGAGTGGCACCGCTATGCGATGGCGCACCAGGTCTGCGCCGAGGAAATCCAGGCCCTCGGCGACTGGCTGCAGGCGCGCTTCGCGGCGGGCTGAATCCCGGGCAGGTGGGGGGGGCTGGCGGCTGCCGGAGCGCGCCGGGGTTGGCTACCATGCGTCATCCGGGGAGCAATGCAGGGCAGGGGAGTGGCGATGAAGGTACTCATTGCCGATGACGAGCCGCTGGCGCGCGAACGCCTGCGCATGCTGTTGTCCGCGCACGGCGACGTGGCGGTGGTGGCCGAGGCCGGCGATGGCCAGGCGACGCTGGATGCCTGCGCGCGCGCGCGGCCGGACGTGGTGCTGCTGGACATCGCCATGCCGGGCATCGACGGCCTGGACGTGGCGCGGCACCTGGCGCGGCTCGAGCCGCGCCCGGCGGTGGTGTTCTGCACCGCCTACGAGTCGCATGCGCTGTCGGCGTTCGAGGCGGCGGCCATCGATTACCTGATGAAGCCGGTGCGGGCCGAACGGCTGGCGGCCGCGCTGGAGCGGGCCCGTACCTTCCTGGCCGGACGGGTCGGCGGGGCGGCCCCCGCCGCGGGCGGACGCCGGGTGCTGTGTGCGCGGCTGCGCGGCAACCTGCGGGTGATCCCGCTGGAGGACGTGTTCTACCTGCAGGCCGAGGAGAAGTACGTGGTGGTCCACCACGTGCACGGCGAGGACCTGATCGAGGAATCGCTGCGCTCGCTGGAGGAGGAGTTCGGCACCCGCTTCGTGCGCATCCACCGCAATTGCCTGGTCTCGCGCGAACGCCTGCAGGAGCTGCGGCGGACCGCGGCGGGGCAGGTGCAGGCGGTGCTGCGCGGGGTGGCGCAGCCGCTGGAGGTCAGCCGCCGCTGCGTGGCGGCGTTGAAGGCGGAACTGGCCGGCACGTGAGTCCTGCGCCGATAATGGCGCCATGAACATGCTGCGCATCGCCACCCGCAAGAGCCCGCTCGCCCTGTGGCAGAGCGAACACGTCGCCGCCCGCCTGCGCCAGGCGCACCCGGGCCTGTCGGTCGAGCTGGTGCCGATGAGTACGCGCGGCGACGAGGTCCTGGACCGCTCGCTGGCCGCCATCGGCGGCAAGGGCCTGTTCCTCAAGGAGCTGGAACTGGCGATGCTGCGCGGGGAGGCCGACTGTGCGGTGCACTCGCTCAAGGACGTGCCGATGGAACTGGATGCGCCGTTCGCGCTGCCGGCGATCCTGGAACGCGCCGATCCGGCCGATGCCTTCGTTTCCAACCGCCATGCCACCCTGGACGCGCTGCCGCACGGCGCGGTGGTGGGCACCTCGTCGTTGCGCCGCCAGGCGCAGTTGCGCGCGCTGCGCCCGGACCTGCAGGCGCGCGACCTGCGCGGCAACGTCAATACCCGCCTGGCCAAGCTCGACGCCGGCGATTACGACGCCATCATCCTGGCCTGCGCCGGTCTCGAGCGCCTGGAGCTGGGTACGCGGATCCGCGACCGCCTGCGCGCACCGCAGTGGCTGCCGGCGCCGGCGCAGGCAGCAGTGGCGGTGGAATGCCGCGCCGATGCGGCCGACGTGATCGCGCTGCTGGCGGTGCTGGACCATGCCGGTACCCGCGCCTGCGTGGAGGCCGAGCGGGCGATGAACCGCACGCTGGACGGAAGCTGCCACGTGCCGGTGGCCGGGCTGGCGCAATGGCGCGGCGAGGACCTGTGGCTGCAGGGGCTGGTCGGCGGTGTCGCCGACGGGCGCGCGGTGCGCGCGCAGGCCCAGGGCCCGGGCAATGATCCGGAAGCGCTGGGCCGGGATGTCGCGCGCCAGTTGCTGGACGGCGGCGCCGGCGAACTGCTGCGCTGAGACCGCGGCGTCGGCGGGAACGGCGGCCCGCCGCCGGCGGTCAGCCGCCGGCCCGGGCCACCCCCGCGTCGTGCTCGCTTACTTGAAGCTGTAGACCACGTTCATCGTGGCCAGGGTGTCGGTCTTGCGCTTGTCCTCGGCCACGTCGCTGTTGTAGCGGGCCTGCCAGCCGGCCTTGAGCGCGAAATGGCGGTTCATCGCCACCGAGACGCCGAAATCGTTCTGCGCGAAGGTGTTGTACGAGCCGGATTCGACCAGCAGGGTGTTCACCAGGTCGGTGTTGTCGGTGAGGCCGAACTTCAGGTCGAACAGGCCGCGGCCGATCAGCCCGGTGCGGTTCTCGTCGGTCTCGGAGTTGTGCGAGCGGCGCACGCCGGGGCCGATCTGGGTGTCCAGCACCAGGCGCTCGCCGTCGATCAGCCGGGTGCCGTAGCCGAGACCGAAGCTGCCCTGGCGGTCGTAGGTCGCGAAATCATCGCTTTCGTAGCGCACCGTGGCGGTCAGCTGGCGGTGTTCGCCCAGCTGCAGGGCGCTGCCGGCGCCCGCGGTATAGCGGTTGGCGGTGGTCTGGCGCTCGCGGTAGGTGTTGCCGTTGTCGTCGGTCTGCTTGTACTCGGCGCTGGAGCGCAGGCCGAACAGGTCCATGCTGTGCACCCAGTCGTCGTCGGTGTAACGCAGCTTGAGGCGGCCATTGAGGCTTTCGGTGGAGCTGTTGCCACGCGCCGAGGCGAACCCGAGCTCGCCGCCGCTGCCGCTCCAGGGCGAGGTCATCGCGGCAGGGTCGGAAGCATCGTCCGCCCACGCCATCGGGGCGCACAACAGCAGCGGCAGGAGCAGGGAAACACGCAGGGACATCGGGAAGTCTCCAGGGAGAAGGCAGGAACGGGAACCGTTTTCATGATACCGGATGACCCCGCCGCGCCCGCCGCGCCCGCTGCGCCCGCCGGGCGGCGCTTGGCCCACGGTTAAGCCTGGCGCCATGCCCGCTGCGCGCCATTCACCTCCGAGTCGGACATAATCGGGCCATGGACCGCTATGAACGCATCAACGCACTGCATCGCCTGCTCAAGTCCGCGCGCTACCCGATCACGGTGGCGCGCCTGCAGGAGGAACTGGGCTGTTCACGGGCCACGGTCTACCGCGACTTGGCCTTCCTGCGCGACGCCCTGATGGCGCCGGTGGAGGGCGACGGCGAGGCGGGTTTCCGCTACCAGAGCGGGGAAAGCGACCGTTTCGAGCTGCCCGGGCTGTGGCTGAGCTCGGAGGAGCTGCATGCGCTGCTGGCGTCCCAGCACCTGCTGGCACGCACCGGCGGCGGCGTGCTGTCCTCGGTGCTGGCACCGCTGCAGCAGCGCATCGAAAGCCTGCTGGCGGCCCAGGCCGGTGCGTCGACGTGGCCGGTGGAGCGGGTGCGGGTGATCCCGCATCGCGGCCGCAAGCTCGACGAGGCCAGCTTCCGCACGGTGGCTTCGGGCGTGCTCGAGCGCCGCCAGCTGTCCTTCGATTACCGGGCGCGTTCCACCGACGAGGTCACCCGGCGCACGGTCTCGCCGCAGCGCATCACCCATTACCGCGACAACTGGTACCTGGATGCCTGGGACCATGGTCGCGAGGCGCTGCGCAGCTTCGCCGTGGACCGCATCCACAAGGCGCGGGTGATCGACCAGGCCGCGCGCGACATCGATGACAGCGAACTGGACGCGCAGCTGGGCGCCGGCTACGGCATCTTCTCCGGCGCGCCCAAGGGCTGGGCGACCATCGTGTTCAGCGCCAAGGCGGCGCGCTGGGTGGCCGACGAGCACTGGCACTCCAGGCAGCAGGGCCGCTTCCTGGCCGACGGCCGCTATGAGCTGAAGGTGCCGTACAGCGTGTCGCGGGAACTGCTGATGGACGTGCTGCATTACGGCTCGGACGCCGAGATCGTCGAGCCGCAGTCGCTGCGCGAGCAGGCCAAGGCGCTGCTGTCGCTGGCGCTGAGCAACTACGACTGACCCGGCCCGCGCCGCAAAGCCGGCGCGCTTGACCCAGGTCATGGGGCGATGCCGGCCGCGTCGCCAGAATCGGTGTCCCCGATGGCCCGGAGCCGCCGCATGGCCTTCCACGATCTGCGCGGTTTCCTGCAGCACCTGGGCGCCTGCGGCCAGTTGCGCGAACTCGCCGTGCCGGTGGATCCGGAACTGGAAAGCACCGCGCTGTGCCTGCGCGCGCTGCGGGCGCAGGGGCCGGCGCTGCTCATGCCGGCAACCGGCTCGGCGCACCCGCTGCTGGGCAACCTGTTCGGGCACAGCCGCCGGATCGAGCTGGCCCTGGCCGGGCGCCCGCTGGCCTCGCTGCGCGAACTCGGCGAACTGCTGGCCGCGGTCAAGGAGCCGCGCTGGCCCGGCAACCTGCGCCAGGCGCTGGCGCACTGGCCGGAACTGGCGCAGCTGGCGCACGTGGCGCCGCGCCGGGTGGACGAGGCCGCGTTCGACGCGGACGTGCGCAGCGGCGAGGACGTCGATCTGGGCGTGCTGCCGGTGCAGCGCTGCTGGCCGCAGGACGCGGGCAAGCTGATCACCTTCGGCCTGGTGGTCACCCGCGGCACCCGCCAGCCACGGCAGAACGTGGCCATCTACCGCCAGCAGGTGATCGGCCGCAACCGGGTGATCATGCGTTGGTTGCCGCACCGCGGTGGCGCGCTGGACTTCGCCGACTGGCAGGCTGCGCACCCGGGCAGGCCGTTCCCGGTGCTGGTGGCGATCGGCGCCGACCCGGCGACCCTGCTGGCCGCGGTGGCGCCGGTACCCGACACGCTGTCCGAATACGAGTTCGCGGGGCTGCTGCGTGCATCGCGCACCCGGCTGTGGCGCAGCGCCCTGACCGGGCTGGACGCACCGGCCGGCGCGGAGATCCTGCTGGAGGGCTTCATCCACCCCGGTGACACCGCGCTGGAAGGTCCGTTCGGCGACCACACCGGCTACTACAACGCGCAGGACACCTTCCCGGTGCTCACCGTCGAACGCATGCGCATGCGCACCGGCGCGATCTACCACGGCAGCTACATGGGGCGCGCCCCGTACGACGAGCCCTCGGTGCTGTCGATGGCGCTGAACGACGTGTTCGTGCCGATCCTGCGCAAGGTGTTCCCCGAGATCGTGGATTTCTACCTGCCACCTGAGGCATGTTCGTACCGGATCGCGGTGGTGGGCATCCGCAAGCAGTACGCGGGCCACGCGCGGCGGATCATGATGGGCATCTGGTCCTACCTGCGCCAGTTCACCTACACCAAGTTCGTGATCGTCACCGACGACGACATCGACGTGCGCGACTGGTCGCAGGTGATCTGGGCGATCTCGACGCGGGTGGACCCGGCGCGCGACAGCATGCTGGTGGAGAACACGCCCATCGATTACCTGGACTTCTCCAGCCCGACCCCGAACCTGGGGTCCAAGCTGGGACTGGATGCCACCCACAAATGGCCGGCGGAAACCTCCCGCACCTGGAGCCGGCCGATCCAGCCCGACCCGGAGGTGGAGCGCCGCGTCGACGCGCTGTGGCGCGCGGTGATCGCGCACTGATCAGTCGGTGGCGGCATCCCATGCCGGGTCGTCGAACAGCTGCGGGTAGCGTGCCAGCGCCGCGCGCATGGCGGCGATCTCCGCCACCGGCACCTGCTGCGACGTGCGCACCGCCTCGGCACCGGCCAGGAACCGTGCCAGCAGGCCATGCAGTGCCACGTCGGCTTCGGGCTCGAGCCTGCAGTTGGCGAAGATGTCGTTGACCGCGGTATCGATCAGCGCCACCGTGCTGCTCGCCTGGGCGATGCCCATGTGGCCGTGCTCGTAGTGCTCCAGCGCCTGCACCGCCACGCGGATGGAACGCATGCCCTCGCGCAGCGGCGCGTCGCTGGCCCAGCGCTGCGCGGGTGCCGGCGCCGTCGCGGTGGTCGGCGCATGCGCGGCATGCCCCTCGTGGGCTGACTGCGCGGCGGCGGTCGCGGAGGAAAGCGCGCCGGCGAGGATGAGCAGCAGGGCGCAAGGCAGGGTCGTGCGTCGCATGGTGTTCTCCGGAACGATGGGCCGATGCCCATCCGTGCCGCAGCATCACACGCAGGCGCGCCGGCGCCCATGATCCACGTCAACGGCGGGCGGGCGCGGCGCTTGACCCACGTCAAGGACGCATGTGGCTGCCCGCAGGATCATGCCGGCTCCCCCGGGCCGGAGCCTCCGCATGCAACTGGTATGTCCCGCCGGCAACCTGCCGGCCCTGCAGGCGGCGGTGGATGCGGGAGCCGACGCGGTGTACGCGGGCTTCCGCGATCAGACCAATGCGCGTGCGTTCCCCGGCCTGAACTTCTCGGACGACGAACTGCGTGCCGGCATCCGCTATGCGCATGCGCGCGGCGCATCCGTCTATCTGGCGTTGAACACCTATCCCGACAGCGCGCGCCTGGGCGACTGGTACGCGGCCGTGGACAAGGCAGCCGCGCTGGGCGCCGACGCCATCATCGCCGCGGAGATGGCGGTGCTCGATTACGCCATGCGCACGTACCCGCGGCTGCCGCGCCATCTGTCCGTGCAGGGCTCGGCCACCACCGCGCCGGCGCTGCGCTATGCCTACGAGCGCTTCGGCATCAGCCGCGCGGTGTTGCCGCGGGTGTTGTCCATCCAGCAGGTCGAACGCCTGTGCGAAAGGTCCCCGGTGGCGCTGGAGGTGTTCGCCTTCGGCAGCCTGTGCATCATGGTCGAAGGCCGCTGCCAGCTGTCCAGCTACGTCACCGGTGCCTCGCCGAACCGGCATGGCGTGTGTTCCCCGGCCAAATTCGTGCGCTGGGACGAGCACCCCGACGGCAGCCGCAGCGTGCGCCTCAACGACGTACTGATCGACGCGTTCCAGCCGGATGAAGCGGCCGGCTACCCGACCGTGTGCAAGGGCCGCTTCGCGGTCGGCGACGAGGTCTTCCATGCACTGGAAGAGCCGACCAGCCTCAACACCATGGAACTGCTTCCGCGGCTCAGGCAGATCGGCGTGGCCGCGCTGAAGATCGAGGGCCGCCAGCGCGGCGTGGCCTACGTCGGTCCGGTCACGCGCACTTGGCGCAGGGCCATCGACCAGCTCGCCGCCGATCCCGCGCACTGGCGGCCGCGGCCTGAGTGGCAGGCCGAACTGGCGCGCCATGCCGAAGGCCACCAGACCACGCTCGGCCCGTACCACCGCGCCTGGCATTGAAGGAGCGACGATGAAACTCAGCCTTGGCCCGCTGCAGTACTTCTGGCCGCGCGAGCGCACGCTGGCGTTCTACCGCGAGGCGATCCACTGGCCGCTGGACGTGGTCTACCTGGGCGAGACCGTGTGCAGCAAGCGCCGCGAACTGCGCACCGCCGACTGGCTGGCGCTCGCCGCGGAGCTGGCCGCTTCCGGCAAGCAGATCGTGCTGTCGACGCTGGCGCTGATCGAGGCCGAGTCGGAACTGGGCGTGCTTGACCGCCAGGTGTCGCACGGCGGCTTCTGGATAGAGGCCAACGACCTGTCCGCGGTGCAGCGGTGCCGGGAGAAGGGCCGCCCGTTCGTGGCCGGCCCTTCGCTCAACGTCTACAACCATCGTGCGCTGGCGATGCTGGCCGAGGACGGCATGCGCCGCTGGGTGCCGGGCGTCGAGCAGGGGCGCGTGTTGATCGGCGAGCTGAAGCAGGCGTTCGTCGCCGCCGGTGGCGCGATGCCGGAGCTGGAGGTGACCGCCTGGGGACGCTTGCCACTGTCGTACTCGGCGCGCTGCTTCACCGCGCGCGCGCTGGACGTGCCCAAGGACCACTGCGGCTTCCGCTGCATCGACCATCCCGACGGCATGCCGCTGGCCACCCGCGAGGGCCGCCCGTTCCTGCGCATCAACGGCATCTCGGTGCAGGGCGAGGAAACCACCGACCTCGGCCCGGAGCTGCCGGAGCTGCGCACGCTGGGCGTGGACATCCTGCGCCTGTATCCGCAGGCCGAAGGCATGGAAGCGGTGGTGCGGCATTTCGATCAGGCGCGCACCCATGCGACGGTGCCGCCGCGGCTCGGCCAGCGCAACGGCTACTGGCACGGCGAGCCGGGCATGCGCATGCCGGCCTGAGCCGGCATCCGCCGCCGCGTTGCCGCACCGCAATGCGGGGAGCGGCCCACAGGCCGCGCGCATCGGCCTGGATGGGCAGTGCGCCGGCCACGACGGGGCGCGCCGGATCTGGGATGCGGGGCGCGATGGTCGCGCCAGCCGCCCCAGCTGTCACTGCATGCGTGGTTCGGTCCCGCTGACGCCAGCCATGGGCAGCGGGCATGTCGGCTCGGGCTCAGTCGGCCAGGAAGTGCGCGCCCAGGCTCTGCGTGCGGCGCAGCGCCGCCGCCAGCAGCGCGCGCGCCAGCCCGCCCTGCCACCCGTCCGCTGCCGGGTACTGCTGCAGGGCCGCCCGCAGGGCTTTGCCGCTGCGCACCGGCCCCAGGGCCTGCATCATGGTTTCGCGCAGGCCGGCAATGCGGATGGCATCGAGCGATGGACCGCGCCGCACCAGGGTGCATCCGCCGTGGCTTGCGCCGGTGCCCGGCAGTGCGCCCAGCAGCGCCCCCAGCCGGCGGCCGAACACAACGCCTTCCAGCAGGGAGTTGCTGGCCAGGCGGTTGGCCCCGTGCACGCCGTTGCAGGCCACTTCGCCCACCGCGTACAGGCCGGGCAGCGAACTGCGGCCATCGGTATCGACGGCGATGCCGCCCATGTGGAAATGCGCGGCCGGTGTCACCGGGATCGGCTGCAGGCGCGGGTCGATGTCGTGCTGCATGCAGGCAGCGAACACGGTGGGGAAGCGCGCCGCAAAGGTCGTGCCGATGCCCCGTGCATCCAGCCATGCGCCGCCCTCGCGGCAGGCCTGCCAGACCTGCCGCGCGACGACATCGCGCGGCGCCAGGTCGGCCAGCGGATGCACGCCGTCCATCAATGGCCGGCCTTCGGCGTCGAGCAGCCGAGCGCCGGCGCCGCGCAGCGCCTCGGTCACCAGCGGCAGGCGGTGCAGCCCGGGCAAGGCAAGCGCGGTGGGATGGAACTGCACGAACTCCAGGTCGCGCGGCGCGGCGCCCGCGGCCAGGGCCAGCGCCAGCCCGTTGCCGTCGGCATCGGCCGGGTTGCTGGTCCGTGCGAACAGCCCGCCGATGCCGCCGGTGGCAAGCACCACCGCGCACCCGTGGATCCGCTCGGCATGGCCAAAGGCATCGAGCGCGTGGACGCC
The DNA here is from genome assembly GCF_056393075.1 of Stenotrophomonas sp. Steno-Z10-HUANG. NCBI lineage: Bacteria > Pseudomonadati > Pseudomonadota > Gammaproteobacteria > Lysobacterales > Lysobacteraceae > Stenotrophomonas > Stenotrophomonas sp. Steno-Z10-HUANG. Next base: position 225,454 of record NZ_JBWJPA010000005.1, on the reverse strand, counting down.
ACAGGCGTGGCCATCGCGCAGCAGCAGGCCGGTGACATCCAGGCCCGCGCAGCGATGGATGTGCGGTGCGCGGCGCGCGGCCGCGACCAGGGCCTGCATCACCTTCGCGCCGGTGGCGTCGCCGCCGGCATGCACGATGCGCGCGCGGTCATGGCCGCCTTCGCGGCCCAGTTGCAGGGTGCCGCTGGCGTCGCGGTCGAAGGCCACGCCCTGGTGCTGCAGCCACTGGACCGCGGCCACCGCGTCGCCGGTCAGCCGCGCGACTGCGGCGCGGTCGTTGTGCTGGCTGCCGGCCACGCAGGTGTCGTGCGCATGGGCCTGCGCGGTGTCGCCATCGCCGACCGGCGCGGCGATGCCGCCCTGCGCCAGCGTGCTGGCCACATCGCTGCCTTCACGCGCACGGGTGAGCAGCAGTACCGGCGCTGGCGCGGCGGCCAGCGCCGTCGCCAGCCCGGCGATGCCCCCGCCGACGATGAGGATGGGCGCGTTCACACCGGGTCGCGACGGCCCACCGCCAGCATCCGTTGCAGTGCCTTGCGCGCGCGCCGGGCGATGTCCTCGGGCACCGTCACCTCGTGGCGCAGCTCGCGCAGGCAGGCATGGATGTTGGGCAGGGTGATCCGCTTCATGTGCGGGCACAGGTTGCAGGGCTTGATGAACTCCACCTGCGGGAACTGGTTGCGCAGGTTGTCGGCCATCGAGCACTCGGTGATCATCGCCACCCGCGCCGGCTTTTCCTGGGCCAGCCAGCGCCCCATCGCACTGGTCGAGCCGACGAAATCGGCCTCCGCCAATACGTCCGGCGGGCATTCCGGGTGCGCCACGATCTTCGCGTCGAAGCGCTCGCGGGTGTGCCGGGCTTCGATCGCGGTGAACTTCTCGTGCACCTCGCACTGGCCGTTCCACAGCACCAGTTCGACACCGGTCTGCCGCGCGACCCAGGCGCCGAGGTAGCGGTCGGGCAGGAAGATCACCTTGCCGGTGCCGAACTCGGCGGCCATGGCTTCGACCACCTGCGTGGCGTTGGCCGAGGTGCAGCAGGCGTCGGATTCGGCCTTCACCGCCGCGCTGGTGTTGACGTAGCTCACCACCGGCACGCCGGGATGCCGCGCGCGCAGGGCGCGCACGTCGTCGGCGGTGATCGAGGCGGCCAGCGAGCAGCCGGCGTCCGGGTCGGGAATCAATACGGTCTTGCCGGGGGCCAGGATTCTGGCGCTTTCGGCCATGAAGTGGACGCCGCACAGCACGATCAGCTCGGCGTCGCAGTCGGCCGCCGCCTGCGCCAGCGCCAGCGAATCGCCAGTGACGTCGGCCACGCCGTGGAAGATCTCCGGCGACTGGTAACTGTGCGCCATGATCACCGCGCCGCGCTGGCGCTTGAGTTCGCCGATGGCGTCGATCCACGGCAGGTGCAGCGGTACCTCCAGGCACGGGATCAGCCGTTCCAGAGTGTCGACCAGCGCTGCGTAGCGCACTTCGAGTCCGGGGTGCCAGGCGGGCGTGGTGGAGGTGTTCATGCGGTACCGGGGTGGGAGGGAGGGCTCCCGCGCGGTGCCGGCGCGGGCATCGGAAGCGCGCCGGTGCTCAGGCCCGCGCCTGGTGCGCGCTGCGTGCCGCGCGGGCCAGGCGTGCGCTGCGGTTGAGCGCGATGCGCAACCCCAGCGGCACGCTTTCCCACGGCAGGCGGTCGAGCAGGTTGCGTGCGGTCAGGCCCAGCTCGACATCGCCGGTGAGCCGCAGTCGCCGCTGGAAGAACAGGGTGTCGGCGTCTTCCAGCCGCCCGGTCAGCAACAGCAGGTCGGTGGCGCTGCCGCACACGCTGGCTTCGGCGGCAGCGTCGTCGACAACCATCAGGCGCTGGCCCTGCAGCGCCACCACCCAGCGCAGGCCGAGGTCGCTGACCTCGATCCCCAGCCGGCGGCCGGCCATGAAGTCGAGCGTGCCGTCGCGCAGCGGCGCGGCCAGCACTTTGGCCATCGCCTGCTCCAGCAGGCGCCTGTGCACCGCAGGTGGTACCGCACGCAGCAGCGGGGCGATGCGGCGCGGCGGCGGCAGCAGCCGCAGCAGGGTGTGCGCCGGTGTCGGCGGGTAAGCGTCGTGGGTGTGCATCATGGGGGCGATGATCGCGGCATTGCCCGCGGTTGCTCCTTGATCCAGATCAGGTTGCAGCCCTTGCGTGCGGCAGGCGTCGCCGATGGCCAGCGCCAGCACGCCGCTGGCGGTCGCCGGCGGTACTCCCAGCATCGAGGCCAGGCGCTCGGCCCGATGGCGCACGCGCTGTTCGCGCGCACCATCGCGGCCCTGGACCCCGGCACGGGCCTTGATGCATCCGGCCAGCCGCGCCAGCCGCGTGCGCGCGGCCAGCAGCAGCACCAGCCCGTCGTCCACGCCATCGATGGCCAGCCGCACCGGCGCCAGCCCACGTGCCTGTTCAGCCATGCGTTTTTTCCTGGTTGAGCGCCCGCACGGCCGCCAGCACCTGCGTGGCATGGAGCGCTTCGGCCCCGGTGGCATCGAAATCGGCGTGCCTGTGCTGCTTCACCCCGTGATTGGACAGGACGAGGTGAGTGCCGGCGACCGCGCCCGCGTTCGCCCGGCAGGCGCAAACGCACTGCAGCACGCCGCCGTCCAGGGTGAGGATGCGGCGTCGGCTGCGTGCGGTGCGGACCCGACCGGCAACGCCGCCCCCGATCCCGGCGATGCAGGACATCCCCGCCTGGCCGGCGCGGTCCGGCCGCAGCGCCAGGTGGTTTGCCACCTGCGTCGCGCGGGAGCAGCCCGGGCATGAATACAGCAGCGGCCGCGCGCGGCCCACGCCGTCGCCTGCGTGCCGTGGGAATGCCGGCGTACCGCGGCGCTGCAGCTGCGCGTTCATCGCCGTCGCGCCGGCCGGGGAGCGCAAGGACGGGCAGGGGCATTGGGCATGGCGTTGTCCCGGTCGAAGGACAGCCATGCTAGGCCGCGGCCGGCGCGCGGCGATTGACGCAGGTCAAAGCCCCCGGCTCCGGCGGCGCCGCTCAGTCGCGGTTGGGCACCTCGAAGCCGAGCTTGCCGACCTGCGACGGATGCTGCGGCACCCGCTTGAGCTTGTCGGTGTTGACCTCGTAGCGGTCGCGCAGGCGCAACGCCAGCTGCCGGTACAGCGCGGCGTCCATGTCCGGCTCGCGGGCGAAGATCCACGCCATTTCGCGGCCCGGGTAGCCGATCAGCGCCCAGGAATAGTCCGGCGCCACTTCCAGCACGCGGGTGTGGGTGGGCACCACCTTGTAGAACCAGGTGCGCCAGCGGCGGTTGCCGCTGTCCTCGTCCACCCGCGCGCGCAGGTCGAGCTCCTCCTCGGGCGCGGTGAAACCATCGCGGTACTGGTAGCGGATCGAGACCCGGTCGTCGCCGCGCAGGGTGTAGGTGTTGACGCTGGCCACATGCCCGCGCTCGACGAAGTTCGGCACCCGTCCGATCACGTACCAGCGCCCCATGAACCTCTGCAGGTCGATCGGGCCGTCGGCAATGCCCTCGGCCTGGGGAGCGGCCGCCGCGGCGTCCTGTGCGAGGGCCGGCGCCAGCGGCAGGGTCAGGCTCAGCAACAAGGCAGACAGGAACGCAGGAATGGGTCGCATTGCGGAGTGGAGCGCCGTGGTGGATGACGCCAGCATGTTCGATGGGCGGCGATGGACGCGTCAATGCCCGGTCGCACCCCCTGAGATGGATGCCCGGCAGCATGCGCCCGAACCCGTTACCGGAGAATGTCATGGCTGTCTCGTCCCGCCGTACTTCCGATGAACATCCCGATCCGCGCGTGTTGCGCTGCGTCAGGCAGGCCGCGCTCGCGGGGCTGGCCCTGGTGCTGGTGTGGCCGGCCATGCGCGGCAGCAATGCCTGGATCGGCTGGCTGCCGCTGTGGCTGCTGGGCATGCCGTTGAGCGCATGGTGGGCGCTGTACCGGTTCCGCCTGCCCGCGGCCTGGCGCAACCGGCGGCAACGCAGCGGCAGCCGGCAGCGGCCGCAGGCGCGGCGCCTGCGCCGGGCGCGCCCGGCCGCCGCGGTACGCGCGGCCTGACCTTCGACAGGGGAAGCCCGCGGGGCGGCTGTGCTAGCGTGCGCGGCCTATGACCGCATGGAGCCATCATGTCCCGACTCTCTTCCGCCTGCCTTGCCGCGGGCCTGTTCACCGCCAGCCTGTCCGGAGCCGCCATGGCCGCCGATGAAGGCCAGGATAAATACGCCTGGCTGGAAGACGTCACCGGCGACAAGCCGCTGGCGTGGGTGAAGGAACAGAACGCCAAGGCCGAGGCGCGGCTGGCGCAGAGCCCGCAGTTCAAGGAGATGGAGGCCGGCATCCGCGCGGTGCTGGATTCGGACGCCAAGATCCCCGGCGTCGAGAAGATCGGCGACTACTACTACAACTTCTGGAAGGACAAGCAGCATGAGCGCGGCGTGTGGCGCCGCACCACGCTGGTCGAGTACCGCAAGGCCGAGCCGCTGTGGGAGACCGTCCTGGACCTGGACGCGCTGAACAAGGCCGAAGGCGAGAACTGGGTATGGCACGGCGCCAACTGCCTGCGCCCGCAGTACACCCGCTGCCTGATCGCGCTGTCACGCGGCGGTGCCGACGCCGACGTCACCCGCGAGTTCGACCTGTCGAAGAAGGAGTGGATCAAGGACGGCTTCTTCCGCCCGGAGGCCAAGGGCGGCCTGGGCTGGATCGACCAGGACACCGTGTTCGTCTACACCGATTTCGGCGACGGCTCGATGACCACGTCCGGCTACCCGCGCGTGGTCAAGCGCTGGAAGCGCGGCACGCCGATGTCGGCGGCCACCCCGGTGTACGAAGGCACGCCGCAGGACATGTACATCGCGGCGATGCATGACGACACCCCGGGCTTCGAGCGCGACTTCGTCAGCCGCACCATCGCCTTCTACAACAACGAGCTGTTCCTGCTCGGTGCCGACGGCAAGCTGGCCAAGGTCGATGCGCCCAATTCGGCCGAGAAGGGCGTGCGCCGCGAGTGGCTGACCCTGGAACTGCGCGAGCCGTGGACCGTGGGCGGCAAGACCTACGCCGCCGGCTCGCTGCTGGCGACGAAGTTCGACGACTTCATGGCCGGCAAGCGCGAGTTCGACGTGCTGTTCGCGCCCACCGACAGCACCTCGCTGGCCGGCGCCGCCTGGACCCGCAACCATGTCGTGCTGAACGTGCTCGATGACGTCAAGAACCGGCTGCAGGTGCTGACCCACGGCAAGGATGGCTGGACCCGCAGCGATTTCGTCGGCGCCCCGGCGTTCGGCACCATCGGCGTCGGCGCGGTGGATCCGGATGAAAGCGACGCGGTGTGGATGACCGTCACCGATTACCTGACCCCGACCACGCTGTCGCTGGCGCAGATCGGCCAGCAGCCGGAAGTGCTCAAGACCATGCCGGCGTTCTTCGACGCCAGCGGCAAGGTGATCGAGCAGCACTTCGCCACCAGCAAGGACGGCACCCGCGTGCCGTACTTCGTGGTGCACGGCAAGGACATGAAGCGCGACGGCTCCAACCCGACCCTGCTGTACGGCTACGGCGGTTTCGAGATCTCGCTGACCCCGTCCTATTCCGGCGGCATGGGCCGCGCATGGCTGGACAAGGGCGGTGTGTATGTCGTGGCCAACATCCGCGGCGGCGGCGAGTACGGCCCGCGCTGGCACCAGGCCGCGCTGAAGCAGAACCGGCACAAGGCCTACGAGGACATGGCAGCCGTGGCCAGCGACCTGGTCGCGCGCGGGATCACCAGCGCCAGGCACCTGGGCGTGCAGGGCGGCAGCAATGGCGGCCTGCTGACCGGCAACATGCTCACCCAGTATCCGGAGCTGTTCGGTGCGGTGGTGGTGCAGGTGCCACTGCTGGACATGAAGCGCTACAGCCACCTGCTGGCCGGTGCCTCGTGGATGGCCGAGTACGGCAACCCGGACACCGCGGACTGGGAGTTCATCAAGACCTTCTCGCCGTACCACCTGTTCGACCCGGCGAAGAACTACCCGCCGGTGCTGTTCACCACCTCCACCCGCGATGACCGCGTGCACCCGGGCCATGCCCGCAAGATGGCGGCCATGATGATCGACGCCGGCAAGAACGTGACCTACTACGAGAACATCGAAGGCGGCCACGGCGGCGCGGCCAACAACGCGCAGGCCGCGCATATGTCGGCGCTGGCCTATAGCTTCCTGTGGGAGCAGCTGGGCGGTAAATGAGGTATCAAGCCGACGCCACCGCAAGGGGGCGTCGGCTTGTCCGGCTCTGGATCGCAATTCCAATGTGCGGCACTCTGGGCCAATGTGGTTCGCCCTGCGCAGTCAGGTTCTCGATGCGAGCGACGCCTAAAACGTGATGCCACTCCATGTCCCTGGTAGTAGGAAACGGGAGGCGCAATATGCTGGTGAATATGAAGCCATCGTTGTGGCTCCTGTTGATTGCAGGGGCGGTTGCCGCCGCGCATGCCCAGCCTTCGGTATCTGCGTCTGAAGATCCGGCGCCAGCCCTCGAATGCAACGGGGCGGTCTACCGGTTTCTACCCGGAGAAGTCAATTATTGCCTTGCCCTCAAGATGTGGGAAAAGGGTGACTATCGGCGAGGTGAAGAGTTTCTTCTGCTCGCCGCGGGCTGGGGCAGCAAGCCCGCTCAATACTCCCTTGGCCTTGCCTATTTCAACGGCGAGGGAGTCGCGAAGGATCGACCCCTGGGCTTGGCATGGCTGACACTGGCTGCGGAGCGTGATGATCCGACATTCAAGGCTGTCATGAGATCGGTGTATGCCGCCATGCCGGTCGATGAGCGAGGCAGGGCGGAAGTGCTCTACGCCAAGCTGCGGGAGCAATACCGGGACGATGTCGCGGCGGTACGTGCCAAGACGAGGTACGACCGTGAAATAAGGGCGGTTGCCGGCAATGCGGCGTACAGCCCCCGGCTATGCATTGCCGGGCTTAACTCGGGCGCATTGGCAGGCGACGTTGACGCGGTCAGTCAATCATGTCCGCCTGCAACTCGGGCCGTGGAGACGCTCAACAAAATGTCGGAACAGTATTTCAAGGGATGGCGGAGTCGCGTGGATGTCGGTCCGTTGCAGGAAGTCAGGGAGCCCGAGGTGCGTCCCCATGATCCTGCAGGTTGATTCACCCGATCCCTGAGCGCTTTGGCATGCTGACGCACCGCGCGCAGGCCGGTTGGCGTGGGGCTGCTTTGACTCCCCCTCACTTCTGTTCACCCGCTCCTCGTCCCGGGCGCTGGGCCTTCCAGCGTTCCAGCCCGCGCGCGATCCGCGTCACCGCCTCCTGCAGCCGCGCCACGTCCTGGGTATAGGCGATGCGCACATGCTGGCGGGCGCGGTGGTGGCCGAAGTCCAAGCCCGGGGTGAATGCCACGTGCTCGGTCTCCAGGAAGTGGGCGCAGAACGCCTGCGCATCGTCGGTGAATGCGCTTACGTCGCAGTACAGGTAGAACGCGCCCTGCGGCTCCACGTCGATGCGGAAGCCAAGGCTGCGCAGCGCCGGCAGCAGGTAGTCGCGGCGCTGGCGGAACTGTTCGCGGCGCTGCTCGAAGATGGCGATGGTTTCCGGCTCGAAACAGGCCAGTGCCGCGTGCTGGGCCATCGACGGCGCGCTGATGTACAGGTTCTGCGCCAGCTTCTCCAGCTCGGGCACCGCCGCCGGTGGCGCCACCAGCCAGCCCAGGCGCCAGCCGGTCATGCCGAAGTACTTGGAGAAGCTGTTCAGCACGAACGCCTCGTCGTCCACTTGCAGCACGCTGGGCGCGTCGAAGCCGTAGGTCAGGCCGTGGTAGATCTCGTCCACCACCAGGTGTCCGCCGCGTGCCTTCAGCGTGGCCGACAGCGCGGCCAGCTGCGCGGCATCGAGCGTGGTGCCGGTGGGATTGGCCGGCGAGGCGACCAGTGCGCCGACGCTGTCATCGTTCCAGTGCCGCTCGACCAGCGCCGGGGTCAGCTGGTAGCCGCTGTCCGGGCCGGCCGGCACCAGCTGCGCGGCACCTTCGACCAGGCGCAGGAAATGGCGGTTGCACGGATAGCCCGGGTCGGCCAGCAGCCAGTGCCGGCCCGGGTCGACCAGCAGGCTGGAGGCCAGCAGCAGCGCGCCCGAGCCGCCCGGGGTCACCAGGATCCGCTCCGGATCGATGCGCAGCCCGTAGCGGCCGCGGTAGAAGCCGGCGATGGCCTCGCGCAGCGCCGGCAGGCCGCGCGCGGCGGTGTAGCGGGTATGGCCGGCGGCGAGCGCGGCCTGGCCGGCGCGGATGATCGGCGCGGCGGTGGTGAAATCGGGTTCGCCGATCTCCAGGTGGATCACGTCGTGGCCGGCCTGCTCCAGCGCATTGGCGCGGGCCAGCAGGGACATGACATGGAACGGGGCGATCTCGTGGCTGCGCCGGCTGTAGCCGGACGGGGTGGGGGCGGCGGTGTTCATCGCCGCCATCATAGGCCGCCGCGCGCAGGCCGTGCCCGCGGCGACGTCCATGGCACACTGTCGGCCATCGCCCGGGCGGCAACGTGTCCGTCCATGGAGCCCGTGCCGTGAAACCTGTCCTTTGCCTGTTGGTCGCAAGCCTGATGATGAATACCGCCGCCGCTTCCCCGCCCGTCCCCCCCGATGCTGAAAAGCGTCCCCACCAGGTCAGGGCGCCGTTCGGCGCGGTCCGCGAGGACGTCTACTACTGGCTGCGCGACGACGCACGCAAGGACCCGGCGATGCTGGCTTACCTCAACGCCGAGAACGCCTACACCGATGCGCTGATGGCGCCGCTCAAGCCGTTGCAGGACACGCTGTATGCCGAGATCGTCGGCCGCATCAAGCAGGACGACGCCAGCGTGCCGTACCGCGAGCGCGGCTACTGGTATTACACCCGCTACGAGACCGGCAAGGACTACCCGGTCCACGCCCGCCGCAAGGGCGACATGCAGGCGCCGGAGGAAGTGCTGCTGGACCTGAACGCCATGGCCGAGGGCAAGGGCTACTTCGCCGTCGACGACATGGAAGTCAGCCAGGACAACCGCCTGCTGGCCTGGGCCGAGGATGACGTCGGCCGCCGCCAGTACGTGATCCGGTTCAAGGACCTCGCCACCGGGCAGCTGCTGCCGGACGTGATCCACGGGGTGTCGCCGAACGTGGTGTGGGCCGACGACAACCGCACCCTGTTCTATGTCGAGAACGACCCGGAGACCCTGCTCACGGTGCGCGTGAAGAAGCACGTGCTCGGCACCCCGGCCAGCAGCGACGCGCTGGTCTACGAGGAGGACGACGACAGTTTCTACATGGGCGTGGGCCGCACCCGCGACGACCGCTACATCACCATCGGCGTGGACAGCACCGTGTCCTCCGAGCTGCGCTACGCGCCGGCCGCCGACCCGGCGGTGTTCACCGTGCTGGCGCCGCGCGAGCGCGACGTGGAGTACGACGCCGACCATTTCGATGGGCGCTGGGTGATCCGGACCAATGCCGACGGCGCCAAGAACTTCAAGCTGGTCACCGCGGCGGACGGCGCCACCTCGCGCGCGCAATGGCGCGACTGGGTGAAGCACGACCCGCAGGTGCTGGTGGAAGGCTTCGAGCTGTTCGACGGCTTCACCGCCATCGCCGAACGCGCCGAGGCGCTGGAGCGGGTGCGCCTGCTGTTCGCCGACGGCCGCAGCGAACTGGTCAGGGCCGACGAGCCGGCGTATTCGATGGGCCTGTCGGTCAACGCCGAACCGGACACCGACTGGCTGCGCTACAGCTACACCTCGCTAACCACGCCGGCCACCACCTACGAACTGAACGTGAAGACCGGCGAGCGGCGCCAGCTCAAGCAGCAACCGGTGATCGGCTACGACCGGTCGCTGTACCAGACCGAGCGGGTGTGGGTGACCGCGCGCGACGGCGCCCGGGTGCCGGTGTCGCTGGTCTACCGCAAGGGCTTCCGCAAGGACGGCACCGCCGCGCTGTACCAGTACGCCTACGGCAGCTACGGCATGTCGATGGATCCGCATTTCAACCAGAGCGTGGTCAGCCTGCTGGACCGCGGCGTGGTCTATGCCATCGCCCATATCCGCGGCGGCGAGGAGATGGGCCGGCACTGGTACGAGGACGGCAAGCTGCTGCGCAAGCAGAACACCTTCAACGACTTCATCGACGTCACCCGCGCGCTGGTGGCGCAGGGCTACGCGGCGAAGGACCGGGTGGCCGCGGCCGGCGGCAGCGCCGGCGGCCTGCTGATGGGCGCGGTCGCCAACCAGGCGCCGGCCGACTACCGGGTGATGGTGGCGCAGGTGCCGTTCGTGGACGTGGTCACGACCATGCTCGACGCCAGCATCCCGCTGACCACCAACGAGTATGACGAGTGGGGCAACCCCGAGCAGAAGCCCTACTACGACTACATGCTCGGCTACTCGCCCTATGACAACGTGCGGGCGCAGGCCTATCCGGCGCTGTTCGTCGGTACCGGGCTGTGGGATTCGCAGGTGCAGTACTGGGAGCCGGCCAAATGGGTGGCGCGCCTGCGCGACGTCAACACCGGCACCCATCCCATCGTGTTCCGCACCAACATGGAAGCCGGCCATGGCGGCAAGTCCGGCCGCTTCCAGCGCTACCACGAGCTGGCCGAGGCCTACGCGTTCGTGCTGTCGCAGCTGGACGTGGCGCACTGACGGCAGCGGCGTACGTGCCGGAGCCGCCCACCCCGCGCGGACCGCGCCCGCCACGCCTGCGCTGGGCATGGTGGCTGCTGGCCTATGCCAGCCTCGGGGTGGGCATCGTCGGCATCTTCATGCCGGGGTTGCCGACCACGGTGTTCGTGCTGATCGCGGCCTGGGCCGCCTCGCGCGGCTCCGCCCGGCTGCACCGCTGGCTGCTGTCGCATCCGCGCTTCGGCAAGGCCATCGCCGACTGGCAGGCGCACGGCGCGGTCAGCCGCAGGGGCAAATGGATGGCCACCCTCACCATGCTGGCCTGCGCGTTGATCATGTTGTGGTGCGTGCCGCTGGCCTGGGTGAAGGGGATTTCGATCGGCAGCATGGCCTGCGTCTGCACCTGGCTGTGGACGCGCCCGCTGCCGCCGGCGGAGTGAGCCCGGGTGCGTGGGCGCGCGGCTGTGTTGACCGCCGAGTGGATATACTCGGGCCATGAACAAGACGTCCCGCCTTCCGATGCTCGTTGCAGCCGCCTGTGCGCTGTTGGTCCTCACCGCCTGCGGCAACAAGGGGCCGCTGGTGATGCCGCAGAAGCCGGTGCCGGTGGAAGAGCAGGAAGTGAAGCCCGCCCCGCAGCCGCAGGCCGACGGCCCCGCACAGGACGCGAAGGCCGACGGCCACGATCATGAATAGGGCGGCCACGCCGCGCCTGCGTTTCAGCAAGATGCACGGTGCCGGCAACGATTTCGTGGTGCTGGACCTGCGTGACGGCACCCCACCGCCCGATGCCGGGCTGGCCGCGCGCCTGGCCGACCGCCACCGTGGCGTCGGCTGCGACCAGATCCTGACCATCGAGCCGCCGCGCGCCGCCGGCTCGGTGGCCTCATACCGGATCTGGAACTCCGACGGCTCCACCTCCCAGCAGTGCGGCAACGGCGCGCGCTGCGTGGGCGCCTGGCTGGTACGCGACGGCGCGGCGCAGGGGGAAGAATTCCTGATCGACAGCCCGCTGCGCACGCATGTCGTGCAACGGCTGGACGCCGGGCATTACGCGGTGGCGATGGGCCGGCCCGAGTTCGCGCCGGCGTCGATTCCGCTGATCGGTTTCCCGCGCGCGCGCGAGGAATACGTGGTGCCGCTGCAGGGCGAGAACGTGCGCTTCGGCGCGGTGTCGATGGGCAACCCGCACGCGGTGCTGGAAGTGGGCCTGATCGACGCCGCCCCGGTGGAGCGGATCGGTCCGCTGCTGCAGCAGCATGCCTCGTTCCCGGAGTCGGTGAACGTCGGCTTCGTCCAGGTGCTGGACAGCGGGCATATCCGCCTGCGGGTGTTCGAGCGCGGCGTCGGCGAGACCCTGGCCTGCGGCAGCGGCGCCTGCGCCGCGGCGGTGGTGCTGATGCAGCGTGGCCGGCTGGCGCGCGATGCGGTGGTGTCGCTGCCCGGCGGCGACCTGCGCATCCAGTGGCCGGCCGATGACGCGCAGATCGTGATGTCCGGCCCGGCGGCCTTCGTATTCGATGGAGAATGGATGGGATGAACGAAACCCTGGAGAAGATCGGCGCGCATGAAGTCGCGGCCTGGCTGCGGCGTCATCCAACCTTCCTCAAGCAGTTCCCCGACCTGGCGCTGACCCTGGTGGTGCCGCGTGATGACGGCCCGACCGCGTCGCTGGCCAGCTACCAGCTGGAAGTGCTGCGCGACAAGAACCGCGAGTTGTCGCGGCGGCTGGCCGAGCTGGGCGCCAACGCGCAGGTCAACGAGCGCCTGGCGGTGCGCACCCACCAGCTGACCCTGGCGCTGATGCGCCAGGGCAGCGCCGCCGACACCCTGCGCGCGATGGCCGCGTCGCTGGAGGAGGACTTCGCCGGCGACCTGGTGCGCATCGTCAGCCTGCAGCCGGTGGCGGAACTGGAACAGGCGCCATGGCTGCAGGTCATCGCCGCCGGCGACGCGCGGCTGGCGCCGTTCCACGACTGCCTGCAGGATGGCGAGCCGATCTGCGGCCGCCTGCAGCCGGAGAAGAACGAGGTGCTGTATGGCGAGCGGGTCGGCGAGGTGATGTCCACCGCGCTGCTGCCGCTGCCGGGCGTCGGCCTGATCGCCGTCGGCAGCCACGACCCCAACCGCTTCTATCCCGGCATGGGCACGCTGTTCCTGCGCATGATGGGCGAATCGCTGGTGGTGGCGCTGCAGCGGTTCCGCGCCGGCTGAGATGGCCGCGGCGATGAACGCCGTTGAAGCTTTCCTGTCCTACCTGCAGGTCGAGCGGCGCATGTCCGCGCACACCCTTGATGCGTACCGGCGCGACCTCGCGGCGCTGGCGCAGTGGTGCGATGCGCAGGGGGCCGGCGAACCGCTGGCGCTGGCAACCGACCAGCTGCGCGCATTCATCGCCGCCGGGCACCGCCGCGGCCTGTCGCCGCGCAGCCTGCAGCGGCGCCTGTCGGCGATCCGCAGCTTCTACGCCTGGCTGCTCAAGCGCGGCGCGATCGGCAGCAGCCCGGCGGCCAGGCTGCGCGCGCCCAAGGCGCCGCGCAAGCTGCCGCAGGTGCTCGATGCCGACGAGGCGGTGCGCCTGGTCGAGCTGCCGACCGACGCGCCGCTGGGCCTGCGCGACCGCGCGCTGCTGGAACTGTTCTATTCCTCGGGCCTGCGCCTGAGCGAGCTGTGCGCGCTGCGCTGGCGCGATATCGACCTGGCCAGCGCGATGGTGCTGGTGCACGGCAAGGGCAACCGCGAGCGCACCGTGCCGGTCGGTTCGCACGCGCTGGCGGCACTGCTGGCGTGGCGCAAGGACAGTGGCGGCAGCAACGACGGCCCGGTGTTCCCCGGCCGCGGTGGCGGCGCGATCAGCCAGCGCGCGGTGCAGATCCGGATCAAGCAGCTGGCGCAGCGCCAGGGGCTGTTCAAGCATGTGCATCCGCACATGCTGCGGCACAGCTTCGCCAGCCACATCCTGGAGTCGTCCGGCGACCTGCGCGGCGTGCAGGAACTGCTTGGCCATGCCGACATCGCCACCACCCAGATCTACACCCACCTGGATTTCCAGCACCTGGCCAAGGTCTACGACGCGGCGCATCCGCGCGCCAAGCGGCGCAGCTCCCCGTCGGACTGAGCAGCGCTTCCGCACGGACGCAATGCCGCGTCTGGATAGGGCCGGCCGGGGTGCCATCGCGGCGGCATCCTGCGTACCTGTCCCGCTTCCCGTTGAGCGCCATGGCCCCTTTGGTGCTGTCCGGCATCGATCCCGCATCGCTGCGGCCATTGTTCGATCCCGATGACGCCGGGCTGGCGGCGCACCACGCCGTGCGCCGCATCGCCGACAGCGCGCGCGGTTTCCCCTGTCGCGTCAGCCTGCGCGACGCCACGGTCGGCGAGGAGCTGCTGCTGGTGCCGTACTGGCACCGGCCCGCGGCGTCGCCGTACCGCGCCTGCGCGCCGGTGTTCATCCGCCGCGGCGCGATGCCGGCGCGGTTGGCGGCCAACGAGGTGCCGCCGCATGTCGCGCACCGGCTGCGGTCGGTGCGCGCCTGCGACCCCGCCGGCTGCCGGGTGGCCGCCGTGGTGACGGAGGGCGTGCAGGTGGGGGCGTGGCTGGGCAGCCAGCTGGACGACCCGGGCATCGCGCAGGCGCACCTGCACAGCGCCCGCCATGGCGGCTGCCTGTGCCATGCCGGGCGTGCCGGCGCGGATCCACGCACTCAGCTGAGATGGAACATCGCCTTGGCCAGCAGCACGATGCCGAGCATGTGGCAGAACACGCTGAGGTGGATGCGCCGGAAGCGGCGTTCGATGCGCGGGCCGTGGCCGTGCGTGGCCATCGCCACGGCGAAGTGGCCGAGCACGCTCAGCGCCAGTGCGATCTTCAGCGTGAGCAGCAACGCGAAGCGGCTGGCCAGCGGCTGTGCCAGCGCCGCGCGGTAATGCCAGGCCATGCCCAGGCCACTGGCGTACAGGACCGCCAGTACCCACGGCATCACCCGGCGTGCGCGGCGGGCGATGGCCGCCGCGATGCGCTGCCGGGTCGCCGCCGACACCTGTGACAGGGCGCTGCCGAGGATCAGCACCTCGAAGAACACCGCACCGACGAACATCAGTGCGGCGAACAGGTGCGCGGTGAGCAGCAGCGGGTAGGGAATCACGGTGTTCATCGGGTGGCCGGGCCACGCCGCCATGAGGGTGGGGCCGCCGCGGCCGCCGCTTGACCTGAATCAAGCTGTGGCCGCCCGCGGGCGGCTGCTTGAACCGTCGGCCACTGCCCCCATTGTTGCCGGGACACCCCGGAGGCCCCAATGGATCCCAGCCAGAACCCGAATGTTTTCCACGCCACCACCATCTGCTGCGTGCGTCGCGGCGAGCACGTGGCGATCGCCGGCGATGGCCAGGTCACGCTGGGCCACACGGTGATGAAAGGCAATGCGCGCAAGGTGCGCCGGCTCGGCCGCGACGGCCAGGTGCTGGCCGGCTTCGCCGGTGCCGCCGCCGATGCCTTCACCCTGTTCGAGCTGTTCGAGGCCAAGCTGGAGAAGCACGGCCAGCTGACCCGCGCGGCGGTGGAGCTGGCCAAGGACTGGCGTACCGAACGCCGTCTGGGCAAGCTCGAGGCGCTGTTGGCCGTGGCCGACCGGGAAACCTCGCTGATCATCAGCGGCACCGGCGACGTGATCGAACCGGAAGACGGCATCATCGCCATCGGCTCCGGCGGTTCCTACGCCCTGAGCGCGGCGCGCGCGCTGCTGGCGCATACCCAGATGGACGCGCGCGCGGTGGCCACCGAGGCGATCAACATCGCCGGCGGCATCTGCATCTATACCAATACCAACGTGGTGGTCGAAGAACTCTGAGGGTACCTGCCGGACGCGACCCGCAGGCGGCTGGGGCCCACGTGCGGCATCCCGCTTCCACTGCGTCCGGCATCCCCTGCAGCCCGCGACTCCCGCCCCCCCTCCGGCGCCCTCGTTTTCCAGGTAGAGCCATGACCCACAAGATCGAAGTTTCCTCCGCCACCATGACCCCGCGCGAGATCGTGCAGGAGCTGGACCGGCACATCGTCGGCCAGCACGACGCCAAGCGCGCGGTCGCCATTGCCCTGCGCAACCGCTGGCGGCGCATGCAGCTGCCGGCCGAGCTGCGCAACGAGGTGATGCCCAAGAACATCCTGATGATCGGCCCCACCGGCGTCGGCAAGACCGAGATCGCGCGGCGCCTGGCGACGCTGGCCAATGCGCCGTTCGTCAAGGTCGAGGCGACCCGCTTCACCGAAGTCGGCTACGTCGGCAAGGACGTGGAGCAGATCATCCGCGACCTGGCCGACACCGCGGTCAAGCTGTACCGCGAGCAGGCCAAGGTGCGGGTGCGCACCCAGGCCGAGGAGAAGGCCGAGGACCGCATCCTCGACGCGCTGCTGCCGCGGCGCAGCGTCGGCATCGGCTTCGATGCGGAGGCCGCGCGCAACGAGCCGTCGGCGGCCGACAGCGAGACCCGTATCAAGTTCCGGCGCATGCTGCGCAACGGCGAGCTGGACGAGCGCGAGATCGAGCTGGAGATGTCCGCCAACGTGAGCATGGACATCATGACCCCGCCGGGCATGGAGGAAATGGGCCAGCAGCTGCGTTCGATGTTCGCCAACCTGGGCGGCGCCAAGTCGAACAAGCGCACGCTGACGATCAAGGCCGCACGCCCGCTGCTGGTCGAAGAGGAGGCCGGCAAGCTGGTCAACGAGGACGACATCCGCACGGCCGCGATCGAGGCGTGCGAGCAGCACGGCATCGTGTTCATCGACGAGATCGACAAGGTCGCCAAGCGTGGCGACAACGTGGGTGGGGGCGATGTTTCGCGCGAAGGCGTGCAGCGCGACCTGTTGCCGCTGGTGGAAGGCTCCAACGTGTCCACCAAGTACGGCACGGTCAAGACCGACCACATCCTGTTCATCGCTTCCGGCGCGTTCCACCTGGCCAAGCCCAGCGACCTGATCCCGGAGCTGCAGGGGCGCTTCCCGATCCGCGTCGAGCTGGGCGCGCTCAGCAAGAACGACTTCGTGCGCATCCTTACCGAGCCGAAGGCGGCGCTGACCAAGCAGTACGAAGCACTGCTGGCCACCGAGGGGGTCAAGGTGAGCTTCACCGCCGACGCCATCGAGCGCCTGGCCGAGATCGCATTCCAGGTCAACGAGCGGCAGGAGAACATCGGCGCCCGCCGCCTGCACACGGTGCTGGAACGGCTGCTGGACACGCTCAGCTACGAGGCGCCGGACCGCGACGGCGAAACCCTGGCCATCGACACCGCTTACGTCGACCGGCACCTGGGCGAACTGGTGCAGGACCCGGACCTGAGCCGCTACATCCTGTAACCCCACCGCCTGTGCGACGACGGCGCCCCCTGTGGGCGCCGTCGTCGTTCCGGGCGCCGCCAGGGCGGGGCGTCAGGTATCCCAGCCCGCGCTGTCGTCGTGCGCCGGGAACACGCCCGGCTGGAACACCCCCTCGCGGACGTAGGCCTGCAGCACCACGTCCATCACCATCAGCCCGTCGCGCTCCAGGTCGTACTCTTCCGGCTGCGCCATGGCGTTGTACAGCGCGCCGGTCAGGCTGATGTGCAGCATGCGGCTGGCGGTGGCCGCGTCGACCCCGGGGCGCAGCTGCCCCAGTTCGCGCGCGCGCTCCAGGGTGCGGGTGACCATGTCCAGCTCCTCCTGCGAGTTCTGGCGCTGCATCGCCTGGATGCTCAGGCTTTCGCTGGACTGCTCGCTGCGCAGCAGGATCTCCATCAGGCTGCGTTGCCGCGGGTCGCCGGCCAGTTCGGCGAGCGAAACGCGGATGACCTCGCGCAGGTCCAGGATCGGCGTCTGCCGCTGCGGTGCGTAGGTGCGCTGCAGGCGCTGCACGAACGGCATGCGGTCGCGCTCGATCATCGCCTCCAGCACTTCGGTCTTGTTCCGGAAATGCCAGTACACCGCGCCGCGGGTATAGCCGGCGCGGGTGGCGATCATCGCCAGCGTGGTGCCCACCACCCCGTGTTCGTGGAAACAGGCGATCGCCGCGTCGAGGATGCCCTCGCGGGTCGCCTGTGCGTCCTCTTTGCTCTTACGCGCCATCGCAGTGCCGTTGCACACAACTGACATGAAACATGTCTGAATTCTACCAATTTACAAACAGACATGCATGTATGTATTCTTCCGCGCTCTTTTGCCGTCATTCGATCGCGGTAACGTGCGCAGGCCCTTCCTGTGCGCCGCCGCGGGTGGCCGCCGTCCAGGGCGGGCCGGCCCGGTCGCATGGCCTCCTTCCTTACTGCCGAGTTTCCCCGCCATGAGTCGATCGATTCTCCGCCCCGTCCTCCTGTCGCTGCTGGTCGCCGGCGCACTGGCCGCCTGTGGCGGGCAGCCGCCGCAGCAGGGTGGTGGCCCCGGGCAGGTCACCGTCGTCACCCTGAAGGCCGAGCCCGTCACCCTGACCCGCGAACTGGTCGGCCGTGCCACCGGCTACCAGGTGGCCGAAGTGCGGCCGCAGGTCAGCGGCATCGTCGCCCGGCGCCTGTTCACCGAGGGCAGCGTGGTCAAGCAGGGCCAGCCGCTGTACCAGCTCGACGACGCCGCCTACCGTGCCCAGGCCAACAGCGCGCGGGCGCAGCTGGCGCGCGCCGAAGCCAGCGCCAACGCCGCGCGGCTGGCCGCGCGGCGCAGTACCGAGCTGGTCAAGAGCCGGGTGATCAGCGTGCAGGACGACGAGAACGCGCAGGCGGCCTGGAAGCAGGCCGAGGCCGACGTCGGTGCCGCCCGCGCCGCGCTGGACGCGGCCAACGTCACCCTGGGCTATGCCCGCATCACCGCGCCGATCAGCGGCCAGATCGGCAAGTCCAGCGTCACCCAGGGCGCGCTGGTCAATGCCGGCCAGGCCGAAGCGCTGGCCACCATCAACCAGCTGGACCCGATCTACATCGACGTCAGCCAGTCCTCGGCCGAGCTGCTGCAGCTGCGCCGCGAGCTGGCCGCCGGGCGCCTGCAGGGCGCGACCGGGCTGCCGGTGGACATCGTGCTGGAAGACGGCAGCACGTACGCGCACAAGGGCACGCTGGAGTTCTCCGAGGTCAGTGTCGACCCCGGCACCGGCAGCTATGGCCTGCGGGTGCGGGTGGACAATCCCGAGCAGGTGCTGATGCCGGGCATGTTCGTGCGTGCGGTGCTGGGCAGCGGCGTGCGCCAGGACGCGCTGCTGGTGCCGATGCAGGGCATCACCCGCGACCCCAAGGGCAATGCGAGCGCGATGGTGGTCGATGGCGAGGGCAAGGTCGCCCAGCGCGCGGTCACCGTCAGCCGTGCCATCGGCGACAAGTGGCTGGTCGAGGACGGCCTGAAGGCCGGCGACAAGGTCATCGTCGAGGGCCTGCAGAAGATCGGCCCGGGCATGCCGGTGCAGGCCACCGAGAAGGGTGCCGAGCCCGCCAAGCCCGCGGCGCCCGCCGCGCCGGCCGCCCAGCAGTAAGCGGAGACATCCATGGCTCGCTTCTTCATTGATCGGCCCATCTTCGCGTGGGTCATCGCCATCATCATCATGCTCGCCGGCGCGCTGGCGATGCTCAAGCTGCCGGTCTCGATGTACCCGGAGGTCGCGCCGCCGGCGGTATCGATCTCGGCCAGTTACCCGGGTGCGTCGGCCAAGGTGGTCGAGGACTCGGTGACGCAGATCATCGAGCAGAACATGAAGGGCCTGGACGGGCTGATCTACTTCTCGTCGAACAGCTCTTCCAACGGCCAGGCCAGCATCACCCTGACCTTCGAGAGCGGCACCAACCCGGACATCGCCCAGGTGCAGGTGCAGAACAAGCTGCAGCTGGCGATGCCGCTGCTGCCGCAGGAAGTGCAGCGCCAGGGCATCAACGTCGCCAAGTCCAGCTCGGGCTTCCTCAACGTCGTCGGCTTCGTGTCCGAGGACGGCAGCATGGACGAGCACGACATCTCCGATTACGTCGGCTCCAACGTCCTGGACCCGCTCAGCCGGGTGCCGGGCGTGGGCTCGATCGAGGTGTTCGGCGGCAAGTACGCCATGCGCATCTGGCTGGACCCGAACAAGCTGCAGACCTACCGAGTCTCGGTGGACGAGGTGAGCGCGGCGGTACGCGCGCAGAACGCGCAGGTGGCCGTGGGCCAGCTGGGCGGCGCGCCGGCGGTGAAGGGCCAGCAGCTCAACGCCACCATCAACGCGCAGGACCGGCTGCAGACCCCGCAGCAGTTCCGCGACATCGTGCTGCGCATCGAGGCCGACGGCTCGACGCTGCGGCTGGGCGACGTGGCGCGGGTGGAACTGGGCGCGGAAACCTACGACTTCGTGACCCGCTACAACGGCAAGCCGGCCTCCGGCCTGGCCGTCACCCTGGCCACCGGCGCCAACGCGCTGGACACCGCCGAAGGCGTGCGCAAGACCCTGGACGAGCTGGCGGCCAATTTCCCGCACGGGCTCAAGGCGGTGATCCCGTACGACACCACGCCGTTCGTGAAGGTGTCGATCAAGGGCGTGGTCAAGACGCTGCTCGAGGCGATCGTGCTGGTGTTCCTGGTCATGTACCTGTTCCTGCAGAACTTCCGCGCCACGCTGATCCCGACGATCGCGGTGCCGGTGGTGCTGCTGGGCACGTTCGGCATCCTTGCCGCGCTGGGCTTCTCGATCAACATGCTGACCATGTTCGCCATGGTGCTGGCGATCGGCCTGCTGGTGGACGACGCCATCGTGGTGGTGGAGAACGTCGAGCGCATCATGTCCGAGGAAGGGCTGTCGCCGCTGGAGGCCACGCGCAAGTCGATGGGGCAGATCACCGGCGCGCTGGTCGGCATCGGCCTGGTGCTGTCGGCGGTGTTCGTGCCGATGGCGTTCATGAGCGGCTCCACCGGCGTGATCTACCGCCAGTTCTCGGCGACCATCGTCTCGGCGATGGCGCTGTCGGTGCTGGTGGCGATCGTGCTGACCCCGGCGCTGTGCGCGACCATGCTCAAGCCGCTGAAGAAGGGCGAGCACCATGTCGCCCACCGCGGCCTGGCCGGGCGCTTCTTCAACGGCTTCAACAATGGCTTCGACCGCACCAGCGCGACCTACCAGCGCGGCGTGCGCGGGATCCTGGCGCGGCCGTGGCGGTTCATGGCGGTGTTCGCGGCGCTGGCGGTGGCCATGGCGGTGCTGTTCATGCGCCTGCCCAGCTCGTTCCTGCCCAACGAGGACCAGGGCATCCTGATGGCGCTGGTGCAGGCGCCGGTGGGCGCCACCCAGGAGCGCACGCTGGAGTCGATCTACAAGCTGGAGGACCACTTCCTGCAGAACGAGAAGGACGCGGTGGAATCGGTGTTCTCGGTGCAGGGCTTCAGCTTCTCCGGCATGGGCCAGAACTCGGGCATGGCGTTCGTCAAGCTCAAGGACTGGGACGAGCGTACCGCCGACCAGGGCGTGGGCCCGGTCACCGGGCGGGCGATGGCCGCGCTGGGGCAGATCAAGGACGCCTTCATCTTCGCCTTCCCGCCGCCGGCGATGCCGGAGCTGGGTACCGCCTCGGGCTACACCTTCTTCCTGAAGGACAACACCGGGCAGGGCCACGAGGCGCTGGTCAACGCGCGCAACCAGCTGCTGGGCATGGCCGCCAGGAGCAGCAAGCTGGCCAACGTCCGCCCCAACGGCCTGGACGATACCCCGCAGCTGCGGCTGGACATCGACGTGGCCAAGGCCGGCGCCCACGGGCTGTCGCTGGATGCGATCAACAGTACCCTGGCCACCGCGTGGGGCTCGAGCTACGTCGACGATTTCATCGACCGCGGCCGGGTCAAGCGCGTGTACATGCAGGCCGACGACGGCTTCCGCATGAACCCGGAGGACTTCAACCTGTGGACGGTGAAGAACAGCGCCGGGCAGATGGTGCCGTTCTCGGCCTTCGCCAGCCAGCGTTGGGACTACGGTTCGCCGCGGCTGGAGCGCTACAACGGCGTGTCCGCGCTGGAAATCCAGGGTGAGGCCGCGCCGGGCGTGGCCTCGGGCGACGCCATGGCCGAAGTGGAGAAGCTGGCCAGCCAGCTGCCGCCGGGCTTCAGCATCGAGTGGACCGCGGTGTCCTACCAGGAGCGCGAGGCCGGGGCGCAGACGCCGCTGCTGTACACCCTGTCGCTGCTGATCGTGTTCTTGTGCCTGGCCGCGCTGTACGAGAGCTGGAGCGTGCCGACGGCGGTGCTGCTGGTGGCGCCGCTGGGCATCCTCGGCGCGGTGCTGGCCAACACCTTCCGCGGCATGGAGCGCGACGTCTATTTCCAGGTGGCGATGCTGACCACGGTGGGCCTGACCTCGAAGAACGCGATCCTGATCGTCGAGTTCGCCAAGGAGCACCTGGAGAAGGGCGCGGGCGTGATCGAGGCGACGATGCATGCGGTACGCGACCGCCTGCGCCCGATCGTGATGACCTCGCTGGCGTTCGGCCTGGGCGTGCTGCCGCTGGCCATCGCTTCGGGCGCCGGTTCCGGCGCGCAGCGCGCCATCGGCACCGGCGTACTGGGCGGCATGATCGCCGGCACCGTGCTTGGCCTGTTCTTCATCCCGCTGTTCTTCGTGGTGGTGCAGCGCCTGTTCAATCGGCGCCGCCTGGCCGCGAACGGGGAACCGCCGCAGGCCTGACCGCTGCGCGGCGCTGGTCGCCGCGCCGGCATGGCGCCGCCGGGGCATGCCCCGGCGGCGTCGTCACGTGCCCTGGCGGTCAGTCCGGGCGGACCGCCGCATCCACCAGCTGCGCCTCCTCCACCGCCCCCAGGCGCTGGGCGAAGGCGGCCATGCGGTTGCACAGTTCGGCGCGGTGCTCGGGGAAGGCGGCGGCCAGCTCGTTCTGGATCTGCTGGTAGGCGTCCCAGAAGGCGGCGGAGCGGCGATGGCGGGCATAGTGGGCGCGCAGGCGTTCGCCGGCCTGGCGCAGCGATTCCCGATGGCGTCCGTGTACGGGCGGAATATGCATCGCGTCACCTTGATGGCAGTGCCCCCTGCATGATCGAGCATAGCCGGTGTCGATGACGCCGGGGTGGCAGTGCGATGGCGGAACTGCCTGGATGTGGACTGCGTCACACCCGGCGCGCTGGCGGCCGAACGGAGCAGCCGCGCGCGGCGCGGCCGCGGTCCTGCGCGGGCGCCGTGGCACCTTACTCGCCGATGTCCTCGTTCCAGACCTCGGGGTTGTCGGCGATGAAGCCGCGCATCATCGCGATGCAGCCGGCATCGTTCAGGTCGATGACCCTGACCCCGTTCTCGCGCAGCCAGTCGATGCCGCCGGCGAAGGTGACCGATTCGCCGACCACCACGGTGCCGATGTTGAACTGGCGCACCAGCCCGGAGCAGTACCAGCACGGGGCCAGGGTGGTGACCATGATGGTGTCGCGGTAGCCGCGCTGGCGGCCGGCCTTGCGGAAGGCGTCGGTTTCGCCGTGGATGGAGGGGTCGCCCTCCTGCACCCGGCGGTTGTGGCCGCAGCCGAGCAGGCGGCCGTCGTTGTGGTACAGCGCCGCGCCGATCGGGATGCCGCCCTCGGCCAGGCCCTGGCGGGCCTCGGCGATGGCGGTGTCGAGCAGGGCGCGGTAGTCGGGGGTGGCGATCATCGGGGCAGGGATCCGTCGGGTGGCCGGCCATGATAACGGCGCCTTCCCGGAGCCCGCCGCGCCGCCGCCGCGGGAGTGCGATAATCGGCCGCATGAGCGAATCCCCCTACAAGAGCGGCACCACCCACTTCGGCTTCCGCGACGTGCCGGCCAAGGACAAGCAGAAGCTTGTCGGCCAAGTGTTCACGTCGGTGGCCGACAACTACGACCTGATGAACGACCTGATGAGCCTGGGCATCCATCGGTTGTGGAAGCGCTACTTCGTGGCCACCGCCCAGGTGAAGCCGGGCGACCGCGTGCTCGACCTGGCCGGCGGCACCGGCGACATCGCCGTGCTGCTCAAGGAGCGGCTCGGCGCCGAGGGCAGCGTGGTGCTGGGCGACATCAATGCCGGCATGCTGTCGGTGGGCCGCGACCGCCTGACCAACCGCGGCCACGTGTCCGGCTTCGAGTGGGTGCAGCTCAACGCCGAGGCGCTGCCGTTCCCGGACCAGAGCTTCGACCTGGTGACCATTTCCTTCGGCCTGCGCAACGTCACCGACAAGGACGCCGCGCTGCGCGAGATGTACCGCGTGCTCAAGGTCGGCGGCCAGGCGCGCGTGCTGGAGTTCTCCGAAGTCACCGCCGACTGGTTCAAGCCGATCTACGACTTCCACTCGTTCAAGGTGCTGCCGCGGCTGGGCAAGCTGTTCGCGCGCGGCGACGGCGACAGCTACCAGTACCTGGCCGAGAGCATCCGCAAGCATCCGCCGCAGGAAGAACTCAAGGCGATGATGGCCGAGGCCGGCTTCGCGCGCTGCCATTACAAGAACCTCAGCGGCGGCATCGTCGCCATCCACTCCGGCTACAAGATCTAGGAGTGAGTGAAGAGGAGTGAGCAGCAAGAGACAGCGGATTTGCCCGCGCTCCTGCTTCTGCCTTCTCTCACATCTCACTCCTCTTCACTCACTCCTCAGCTCCCTAGGAATCCCATGCGTTCACCCTTCCTGATGCTGCCCCTGGCCGTCGCGCTCGCCGCCGGCTGCGCCAAGGACCCCGCCGCCCCCGTCGCCGCCCCCGTCGCCGAGAAGCCCGCCGCCGCCGTGAACACCGTCAGCCGCAGTCACGATGAAAGCTCCTACGCCGAGCCGGACAAGGTGGTCATCAAGGACCTGGCGCTGGACCTGAAGGTCGATTTCGAGCAGAAGCAGATCGGCGGCACCGCCACCTATGCGCTGGAGTGGAAGGACAAGGCCGCCAGGCAGCTGGTGCTGGACACCCGCGAACTGAGCATCGCCAAGGTCGAGGCGCTGGCCGCCGACGGCGCCGCCACGCCGCTGCAGTTCGAGCTGGCGCCGGCGGACAAGGTGTTCGGCAGCAAGCTGACCATCCAGGCTCCGGAGCAGCCGGCCAGCGTGCGCATCACCTACCACACCGCGCCGACCGCCTCGGGCCTGCAGTGGCTGGAGCCGTCGATGACCGAGGGCAAGAAGCTGCCCTTCATGTTCAGCCAGTCGCAGGCCATCCACGCGCGTTCGTGGGTGCCGCTGCAGGACACCCCGAGCGTGCGCTTCACCTACAGCGCGCACGTGGCCAGCCGCCCGGACGTGATGGTGCTGATGAGCGCCGACAACGACCCGAAGGCGGCCCGTGACGGCGACTACACCTTCAAGATGCCGCAGCCGATCCCGTCCTACCTGCTGGCCATCGCCGCCGGCGACCTGGTGTTCGAGCCGATCTCGCTGCGCTCGGGCGTGTGGGCCGAGCCGGCCATGGTCAACAAGGCGGCCAAGGAGTTCGAGGACACCGAGAAGATGATCGGTGCCGCCGAGAAGCTGTACGGCGAATACCGCTGGGGCCGCTACGACATGCTGGTGCTGCCGCCGTCGTTCCCGTTCGGCGGCATGGAGAACCCGCGCCTGACCTTCGCCACCCCGACCGTGATCGTCGGCGACAAGTCGCTGGTCTCGCTGGTCGCCCATGAGCTGGCGCACAGCTGGTCGGGCAACCTGGTGACCAACGCCAGCTGGAAGGACATCTGGCTCAACGAAGGCTTCACCACCTACGTGCAGGCGCGCATCACCGAAGCGCTGTACGGCCAGGAGGCGGCCGAGATGGAGCGCGAGATCGACCAGACCGACCTGCTCAACGAAGTGAAGGACATGAGCCCGGCCGACCAGGCGCTGGCGCTGCCGCCGCTGACCGAGCGCGACCCGGACGACGCGCTGAGCCAGGTGGCCTACGTCAAGGGCGCATGGTTCCTGCAGTTCCTGGAGCAGCGCTTCGGCCGCGAGGTGTTCGATCCGTTCCTGCGCGGCTGGTTCGATGACCATGCCTTCCAGAGCGCCAACACCGACCAGTTCGTCGAGTATCTGAAGAAGAACCTGCTGCCGAAGAACCCGACCGCGGTGAGCGACGCCGAACTGCACGCGTGGCTGGAAGAACCGGGCATCCCGTCGTTCGCACCGAAGGCGCGCTCGCGCGGCTTCGCCGTGGTCGATACCGCGCGCATCGCCTGGCTGGGCAGCGAGCAGCTGCCGAGCAACCAGGTGACCAGCCAGTGGACCACCCAGGAGTGGGTGCGCTTCATCGACGGCCTGGGCAAGACCGTGCCGGTGGCCAAGCTCGAGCAGCTGGACAAGGGCTACCACTTCACCGGCACCCCGAACGGCGAGATCGCCATGCGCTGGTATCCGCTGGCCATCCGCAGCGGTTATACCCAGGCCCAGCCGGCCGCCGGCGAGTTCATCCAGAAGGTCGGCCGCCGCAAGCTGATCCTGCCGATCTACGCCGAGCTGCTGAAGACCCCCGAAGGCCTGGCCTTCGCCAAGGAGGTATTCGCCAGGGCCAAGCCGGGCTATCACCCGATCACCACCGCCTCGGTGGCCGACATGATCGCCAAGGCCGAGGCCGCGCCCAAGCCGTAACCGGCGCATAGCGGCAGCACCGACAACGGCGGGCCCCCGGGCCCGCCGTTTCTGTCTGGGCCAGGGCGGGCACCGCAGCGGCAGGGCTGGGGTTCGCGGCAGCGGATGTTTAAAGTGGGCGCCACCGCGCGGCATTGCCGCGCCTGTCCACGCGGAGTCGCTCGATGAAACCCCTGACCCTTGGCGCCCTGTGCGTCGTCGCCCTGGCCGCCTGCAGCAACCCGGAAGCGGAGCGCCAGCAGCAGGCCGCCGCCGCCGCCCAGGAGCGTGCCCGGCGCGAGGCTGATGCCGACGGCATCGCCAGGCTCTACGACGCGGCGGTGACCGCCACCGAATGGGAGAAGGCGCGCGTCCATGGCGCCGCGCTGCTCGACCAGTTCCCCGACTCGGACGCCGCCCGCCGCATCGAACCCGGCTTCGCCGAAGTGAAGGAAAAGGCCGAGGCCGCGCGCGAGCTGCGTCGCATGCAGGGCCTGTGGAGCTACAACCAGGTATCGGTGGGCAGCAAGGGCGTGCAGCGCTCGGCGCTGATCCAGGGCAAGGAGCGGGTCGATGTCGACGGCAGCGGCCCGAAGGTGGTGCAGCTGGTGTTCCGCGACCATCCCGAATGGAAGCGCCACGCCTACCTGGTGCTGCAGAGCGGCGACTTCGCCAAGGCCTGCTACGGCAGCTGCCAGGTCACGGTGACGGTGGACGACCAGGCGCCACGGCGGATGGCCGCGTACCGCCCGGATACCGACGAGGCGATCGCCATGTTCATCACCGACAACCGTGGCCTGTGGCGGCTGGCGCGCAAGGCCACGGCGGTGCGCATCGAATTCCCGGTGAAGGCCGGCGGCACCCGCACCGCGGTCTTCGAGACCGGTGGCCTGGATGGCAGCCAGATGCCCGCGGGCTGGGATTGAGCGGCATGCGCAGGGATGCCGGCTGCATGCCGCGACGCCGTGGCGCGCCGCGCGCGTACTGGCCATGCGTGCTGATCGCGCTGCTGTGGCTGCCGCAGGCGCCGGCGTTCGCCTGCGGCAGCCTGCCCGCCGACATGCAGCGCCGGCTCGTGGCCGGGGACCTGCGACAGCAACAGGCGTTGGCCGCCGCGCTGGCCGCCGAGGCCGACGCCATCGTAATCGCCGACGTCGTGGCGCTCACTCCGGGCGATGCCCGGGTGCATGTACGCCAGTGGATCAAGGGGGCAGGGGATGCGGCGCTGCAGGTGGCGCCGGCGAACCGGTTCGACGCCATCGGCTGCCTGCCGTCGGCGGAGTTCCGTAACGTCGCGCTACGTTCCGGGGAGGCCTACCTGCTGTACCTGGCCGGCGGCGGCGTACTGCGTGCGGGCCACCTGCGGCGCGGGCCTCGGGAGCTCACCCTGGAACAGGAGCTGGCGCAGGTGCGTGGGGCGGGGGTGTTGCCGGCAACGACGGAGGTGCGGTGATGGATCTGGCGATCGTGCTCGTGGTCAGCCTGCTGGCCATTGCCCTGCACGTGGCGTTGTACCTGCTGTTCCGGCGCTGGATGGACCGTGACCTGGCGCTGTCGCTGGCCGGCGACGACGCCGGCAAGCGTTGCTACATGCTCGATTGCCTGCAGCGGGCCAGGCGCGACGGCGTGCGCAGGCGTGACCTGCCGGCCTGGCTGGAGCATGAGGCCGCCCGCTACGAACCGCGCGCATGAGTCCTGGCCGCGCGGCCAGAACGCGGGCCCGGAGGTGATCCGTAGGTGCGGGGCTTGCCCCGCACGGGGACTTTGCGGGTAATGGCCCCGTGCCGGGCAAGCCCGGCACCTACACGAATGGCGGCGCCCTTTCCGCAGGTGTGTCCCGGCCTCGCGGTCAGAACGCGGGCCCGGAGGTGATCCGTAGCTGCGGGGCTTGCCCCGCACGGGGGCTTTGCGGGTAACGGCCCCGTGCCGGGCAAGCCCGGCACCTACGCGAAGAGCGGCGCCCTTTCCGCAGGTGTGCCCCGGCCTCGCGGTCAGAACGCGGGCCCGGAGGTGATCCGTAGATGCGGGGCTTGCCCCGCATGATGGCTTTGCGGGTAAGGGCCCCGTGCCGGGCAAGCCCGGCACCTACACGAATGGCGGCGCCCTTTCCGCAGGTGTGTCCCGGCCTCGCGGTCAGAACGCGGGCCCGGAGGTAGTCCGTAGGTGCGGGGCTTGCCCCGCACGGGGGCTTTGCGGGCAATGGCTGCGTGCCGGGCAAGCCCGGCACCTACCACGAAAAACGGCGCCTTCCGGCGCCGTTTCCGCAGGCGGCCTGGCGGCCGGGTCAGAGTGCGTAGCCGAACTGCTGCTTGAACTGCTCGTTGAACTCGTCGAAGTCGAAGCGCTGGTTCTGGGTGCCGGGGTGCTCCACCTTCAGCGCGCCCATCAGGTTGCCCATGCGGCCGATGGTCAGCCAGTCGTAGCCCTTCTGGATGCCGAAGATCAGGCCGGCGCGGAAGGCGTCGCCGCAGCCGGTCGGGTCGACCACGCGGCGCTCGTGCGCCGGCGGGATGTCGTAGCTCCTGTCCGGGGTGTGGATCACCGCGCCCTTGGGGCCGCGGGTGGTGATGTAGGCCTTGACCCGGCCGACGATCTCCTTCTCGTTCCAGCCGGTGCGCTCCTGCAGCAGGTTGGACTCGTAGTCGTTGACCACCACGTAGTCGGCCTGCTCGATGAAGGTGCGCAGTTCCGGGCCGTTGAACAGCGGCATGGCCTGGCCCGGGTCGAAGATGAACGGCACGCCCATCTCCTTGAATTCGATGGCGTTCTGGATCATGCCTTCGCGGCCGTCGGGGCCGACCAGGCCCAGGGTCACGCCCTGCACGTCCTTCACGTGGTTCTCGTAGGAGCGCATCATCGCGCCCGGGTGGAAGGCGGTGATCTGGTTGTTGTCGTGGTCGGTGGTGATGAACGCCTGCGGAGTGAACAGCTCCTCGATCACCCGCACCCGGCTCAGGTCGATGCCCAGCGCGTCGAAATGCTCGCGGTACGGGCCGAAGTCCGAGCCCACGGTGCCCATCGGGATCGGGTTGCCGCCGAGCAGGTGCAGGTTGTAGGCGATGTTGCCGGCGCAGCCGCCGAACTCGCGGCGCATGCGCGGCACCAGGAAGGACACGTTCAGGATGTGCACCTTGTCCGGCAGGATGTGGTTCTTGAACTGGTCCGGGAACACCATGATGGTGTCGAAGGCAAGGGAACCACAGATCAGAGCGGACATCGCGAACGGGCCTATACGGGTAAAGGGGAACCGCCGCCGTGCGGGCGCAGGCGGGGTGGCGCGGGCGCGCGCCAAAGTGCATAAGGGTACCGGCTGCGGCGGCGCGCGACCAGAAGCACGTGTCGCCGGCGAACCCCGGCGAGTGCCTCCAAACCCGCTGCGGGCATGGATTTTCCTTGCCCGTGCCGGGGTGGGTTGATAGGCTAGCCAACCTCGTTTTCTGCCCATTTTTTCGCCATCCGGCGTGGGCGCGCGCCCTCAGGATCACTCCCCAGATGTTCAAGAAGCTCCGCGGCATGTTCTCCAATGACCTGTCCATCGACCTGGGCACGGCCAACACCCTCATCTACGTGCGCGGGCAGGGGATCGTGCTGAACGAGCCGTCGGTCGTGGCCGTGCGCCAGGACCGCGCCATCGGCGGTACCCGCTCGGTGGCCGCCGTCGGCGCCGAGGCCAAGCAGATGCTCGGCCGTACCCCGGGGCACATCACCACCATCCGCCCGATGAAGGACGGTGTCATCGCCGACTTCACCTACACCGAGGCGATGCTCAAGCACTTCATCAAGAAGGTGCACAAGTCGCGCGTGCTGCGCCCGAGCCCGCGCGTGCTGGTGTGCGTGCCGGCCGGCTCGACCCAGGTCGAGCGCCGCGCCATCAAGGAATCGGCCGAGGAGGCCGGCGCGCGCGACGTGTACCTGATCGAGGAGCCGATGGCGGCAGCCATCGGCGCCGGCATGCCGGTCACCGAGGCGCGCGGCTCGATGGTCATCGACATCGGTGGCGGCACCACCGAGGTGGCGGTGATCTCGCTCAACGGCATCGTCTATTCGGCCTCGGTCCGCATCGGCGGCGACCGCTTCGACGAGTCGATCACCAACTACGTGCGCCGCAACCACGGCATGCTGATCGGCGAAGCCACCGCCGAGCGCATCAAGGTGGAACTGGGCTGCGCCTACCCGCAGGCCGAGGTGCAGGAGATGGAAATCTCCGGCCGCAACCTTGCCGAGGGCGTGCCGAAGATGATCAAGATCAGCTCCAACGAGGTGCTCGAGGCCCTGCACGAACCGCTGTCCGGGATCGTCTCGGCGGTCAAGCTGGCGCTGGAGCAGACCCCGCCGGAACTGTGCGCCGACGTCGCCGAGCGCGGCATCGTGCTCACCGGCGGTGGCGCCCTGCTGCGCGACCTGGACCGGCTGATCTCCGAGGAAACCGGCCTGCACGTGCAGGTGGCCGACGACCCGCTGACCTGCGTGGCGCGTGGCGGTGGCCGCGCGCTGGAGCTGGTCGACATGCACGGCAACGAGTTCTTTGCGCCGGAATAAGCCGCACCGGCCCGCTACCGCGCCCGCGCCTCTGCGGCGCGGTGCCCATGGCGCGCAGGCGCCGGGCATCGCACCGCCGGGGCGTCGTCGCATCCTTCTCCCGTATTTTTCCAGCTGAAGTCCGTCGTGCCGCCCTATGCCGGTCCCCCCGTAGCCTCCCGACAGGGCGACGCCAGCAGCACCCTGCGGTTACTGGCCTATCTGGCCCTGGCGATCACCCTGATCGTGCTGGACGACCAGGGCGGCTGGCTGTCGCGCCTGCGCACCCAGGCCGCGGTGGCGGTGCAGCCGGTGTGGGCGCTGGCCGGCCTGCCCGGGCGCCTGGGCGCCTCGGTGCGCGACAACGCCGCCAGCCACAACCAGCTGGTCGCCGAGAACCGCGAACTGCGCAACCAGCTGCTGCTGGCCAACGCGCGCCTGACCCGGCTGCAGACCGCGGCGCTGGACAACGCCCAGTTGCGCGAGCTGCTGAACGTGGCCGAGCGCGCCGGGCTGGACGTGCAACTGGCGCCGATCCTGGACATCGACCTGGACCCGGTGAAGCAGCGCCTGGTGCTGGATGCCGGCAGCCGCGAAGGCGTGCACATCGGCCAGGCGGTGATCGATGCCGGTGGCCTGATGGGGCAGGTGATCGCGGTGACCCCGCTGCATTCGACCGTGCTGCTGCTGACCGACCCCGACCACGCGGTGCCGGTGACGGTCGCGCGCAACGGCGTGCGCCTGATCGCCTATGGCCGCGGCGACCGCCTCGAACTGCGTGACATCCCGCTCAGCGCCGGGGTCGAGGTGGGCGACGAGATCGTCACCTCCGGGCTGGGCGGGCGTTTCCCGGCCGGTTTCCCGGTGGGCAGGATCGTGGAACTGCGGCCGGACGATACCCATGCCTTCCTGGTTGGCGCGCTGGAGCCGGCGGCCAAGCTGGACCGCGGCCGCGACGTGCTGCTGCTGCGCTCGGTGCCGCAGATCCCGCGCATGCCGGTGACCAGCGGCCTGGAGCCGCCGGGCGGCGGCGACACGGTGCCCGGCCCGCGTCCGGCGCCGGACAACGGGACATCCGGGGGGGCTGGCCCGCGTCCCGCGGCCGCGGCAACGCAGGGCGGCGCGGCCGATGCGCCGCGCCCGACCCCGCCGGCGCCGGCGCCGGAAAACGCCCCGCCCGCCGCCAACCCGCCTTCGCCCCGCCCCGCGACCTCCGGCCCCGCGCCCACGCTTCCACAGGAGACCCGGCCATGAGCCGCCTGCGCAACCGCGGCTGGGTACTGCCCGCCAGCATCGCGCTGGCCCTGCTGCTGGGGCTGGTGCCGTTGCCGGAACTGCTGCAGCCCATCCGCCCGTACTGGCTGGCGCTGGTGCTGGGCTACTGGGTGATCGAGACCCCGGAGCGGGTCGGGCTGGGCTTTGCCTTCATCATCGGCCTGCTGGCCGACCTGCTGTATGGCGGGATCCTCGGCGAGCAGGCGCTGCGGCTGGTGGTGTTCGCCTTCATCCTGCAGCGCTTCCGCGCGCGCATCCGCTTCTTCCCGCTGTCGCAGCAGGCGCTGGCGATCGGCGGGCTGCTGCTCAACGACCGCATCATCAGCGCCGCCGTGCACCTGTTCACCGCCGAGCCGCTGCTGCCGTGGAGCTACTGGTGGGCGCCGCTGCCGGGCATGCTGCTGTGGCTGCCGATCTACGTGCTGCTGGACGCCGCGCGGCTGGGCAAGCGCGGGCCCTGAGCCATGTACGGGCGGCGCCAGCACAAGAACCCGCAGGCCGAGGTCGAGCAGTTCCGGCGCCGTGCGGCGGTTGGCTTCCTCGGCGTGCTGCTGGGGCTGGGCGTGCTGGCCGGCTGGTACTTCAAGCTGCAGGTGCTGGACCACGACGTCTACGCCACTCGTTCGGAAGCCAACCGCATCAAGGCGCGGCCGGTAGTGCCGGGGCGCGGCTTGATCTACGACCGCAAGGGCCGCCTGCTGGCCGAGAACGTGCCGGCGTTCCGCCTGGACGTGACCCCGAACAAGGTCCAGGACATGGCCGCCACGCTGGCCGGGCTGCGCGCGATCTTTTCGTTGAGCGACGAGGACATCGAGCGCTTCAACCAGTCGCGCAAGGCGCGGCGCAGCTTCATGCCGGTGACGCTGAAGCTGCGCGTCAGCGAAGAGGAAATGGCGCGCTTCGCGGTCGACCGCTGGCGCTACCCGGGGGTGGAGCTGGAGCCGTACCTGACCCGCCGCTATCCCTATGGCGACCTGCTGGCGCATGTCATCGGCTATGTCGGCCGGGTCGACGACAAGGACCTGCAGGAGCTGGGCGAGGGCAATGCGGCGCTGACCCATATCGGCAAGTCCGGGCTGGAGCGCTATTACGAGGACCGGCTGCGCGGCAGGATCGGCTACGAGCGGGTGGAGACCAACGTGCAGGGCCGGGCGATCCGCACGCTCGGCCGGGTACCGGCGCAGTCCGGCGCCGACCTGCGGCTGTCGATCGACGTCGACCTGCAGCAGGCGATGGTGACCGCGTTCGGCGAGCAGGAAGGGTCGGCGGTGGCGATCGACCCGCGCACCGGCGAGATCCTGGCCATGGTCAGCCTGCCTTCGTACGACCCCAACCTGTTCGTCAACGGCATTTCCCACGCCGACTTCAAGCGCCTCAACGAAAACCCCTCGCGGCCGCAGTTCAACCGCCTGGTGCTGGGCGGCGTGGCGCCGGGCTCCACGGTCAAGCCGTTCCTGGGCCTGGCCGGGCTCGACAGCGGCCTGCGCCGGCCCGAGGACAAGATCCTCTCGCGCGGCATGTTCTACCTGCCGGGCGTGAGCCGCGGCTGGGGCGACGCCAATCGCGGCGGCCACGGCTGGACCGACCTGCGCAAGTCGATCTCGCAGTCGGTGAACACCTACTACTACCAGCTCGGCGTGGACATGGGCGTGGAGCGCTATGACCAGTACATGGGCGGCCACTACGGCTTCGGCCAGCCCACCGGCATCGACCTGGCCGGCGAGATCGGCGGCATCCTGCCGTCGCCGGCGGCCAAGGCGCGGCTGCGCAACGAGCGCTGGTATCCCGGCGACATGGTCAACGCCAGCATCGGCCAGGGCCTGTGGAAAGTGACCCCGCTGCAGCTGGTGCGCGGCGTCGGCGGGCTGGCCTCCGGGCAGTTGCGCCGGCCGCACCTGGTGGTCGAACAGAAGGTCGGCTTCGACCATGACTGGACGCCGCTGCCGCAACCCGCACCGCGGCCGATCAGCCCCAATCCCGGCAACCTGCAGGCCGTGCGCGAAGGCATGATGGGCACCATGCAGCCGGGCGGCAGCGGCTGGCGGGTGGCGGCCGGCGCGCCGTACCTGATGGCCGGCAAGACCGGTACCGCGCAGGTGGTCAGCCGCAGGGGCACCGCCGCGGTGAACCCGAAGAGCCTGCCGATGCACCTGCGCCACCGCGCGTTGTTCATCGGCTTCGCCCCGGCCGAGGACCCGCGCATCGCCATCGCGGTCGCGGTCGAGGGCGGCGGCTATGGCGGCGCGGCGGCGGCGCCGATCGCGCGCAAGGTGTTCGATGCGTGGCTGCTCGGGGTGATGCCGGACGTGCAGCAGGCCGTCGATGCCAGCGGCGTGGTCGAAGGGGCGGCCAATACCGGTTCCGCCACCTCCGCCTCCGCTCCCGCGGTAGTGCCGGCGGGCGAGCCGTCCCCGACACCGGTACCGGCGCCGTCACCGGCATCGTCGCCGGAACCGGTACAGGAGGAACGGCGATGAGGGACTTCCTGCGCTGGCTGCTGGAAATGGCGCAGCGCCTTACCCGTGGCCTCGACTGGCCGCTGCTGCTGGCGCTGTGCGCGCTGATGGGCATGGGCCTGGCGGTGCTGGACAGCGCCGGCGGCAGCGGCCTGGTGATGGCCCAGGGCGCGCGCTTCGCGGTGGGCCTGGTGGCGATGTGGGCGATCGCGCGGGTGCCGGTGCTGCGCATCCGCGCCTGGACGCCGATGATCTACGCGCTGTCGATGCTGCCGTTGCTGGCGGTGTTCGTGCTGGGCACCGGCAAGTATGGGCGCCAGTGGCTGGACCTGAAGCTGTTCTACCTGCAGCCGGCCGAGCTGCTCAAGGTGAGCATGCCGATGATGGTGGCGTGGTACCTGCACCGGATGCCGTTGCCGCCGCGGATACCGGTGGTGCTGGTCGCCGGCCTGATCATCGGCGTGCCCACCGCGCTGGTGATGCTGCAGCCGGACCTGGGTACCGCCATGCTGATCGCCGCCAGCGGCGTCTTCGTCCTGTACCTGTCGGG
Source organism: Stenotrophomonas sp. Steno-Z10-HUANG (assembly GCF_056393075.1). Classification (NCBI taxonomy): domain Bacteria; kingdom Pseudomonadati; phylum Pseudomonadota; class Gammaproteobacteria; order Lysobacterales; family Lysobacteraceae; genus Stenotrophomonas; species Stenotrophomonas sp. Steno-Z10-HUANG. Next base: position 190,523 of record NZ_JBWJPA010000005.1, on the reverse strand, counting down.
CATGCCGTGGTGGTGGTTCATCACCGCCGGCACCGTCGGCGGCAGCGCGCTGGCGGTAGTGCTGTTCGCGCCGATCTCGTGGTTCTCGTTCCTGCGTCCCTACCAGCAGGATCGCATCCTCACTTTCCGTGATCCGGACAACGATCCGCTGGGCGCTGGCTGGAACATCATCCAGTCCAAGATCGCCATCGGCTCGGGCGGATTGACCGGCAAGGGCTGGGGGCTGGGGTCGCAGTCGCACCTGAACTTCATTCCCGAGCAGACCACCGACTTCGCGTTCTCGGTGCTGAGCGAGGAATTCGGCTGGCTGGGCGTGGCGATCGTGATCGCGCTGTACATCTTCATCATCGGCCGCTGCCTGTGGATCGCGGCGCAGTCGCGCGATGGCTTCTCGCGGCTGGTCGCCGGCGCCACCGGCCTGTCGTTCTTCGTCTATGCGCTGGTCAACGGCGGCATGATTTCGGGCCTGCTGCCGGTGGTGGGCGTGCCGATGCCGCTGATCAGTTACGGCGGTACCGCCGCGGTGTCGCTGCTGGCCGGGTTCGGCCTGGTGATGGCCGCGCGCAGCTACAACCCGGTGCACGGCGGCCACGGCTGAGCCGGCGGAAACTGCGACGCCGGTCCGGCCGGGGTTGATCACGATCAAACACCGGAATTAACAAAAGCGTCACAATGCTCCCCGCCACCGGACGCGTCGCGCCGTGGCGGCCGGCCTGCGAATCCGCGGGACGGCAAGGCCGGGATCCGCCGGCCGGGCGTGGGGAGACGCCCGGCACGTGTCGCGATCCGGTCCGGGCACCGGCTGCACCCACTGGGATGGGGGGTGCAGCCGGTGCCCAGATTTTTTCTGGCGTCCGCTGGCGTGGTGCGGCGCGTTCGGGCACGCACGTGGCCGGCAGGAAACGTGCGCTCGGTCGCGGCAGGTGCGGACAGGCCGGTGCATACAGCGGGCCGCCCTCCGCGCCGGGTGCGGAGGGGAGCGGGCAGGGCGCCGCGCCGGTACTTTCCGCTGGCAGCGCATTCAGTTGCCGGGTGGCGGCATGGGCCGCCACCGGCTCCCGGGCCGCCCGTCCCGGGCACTTCCAATCCCTTTGCGATTCATGGTGTTATTGATGGAAATTCATCAATGACCTGTTAATCTCGGCTGATGATTCGACGTGTTCTGGTCTGCTGTCTCACCCTGGGCATGGTCGCCTGCGCGACCCAGCCCCAGGCGCCTGCTCCCGCTCCGCTCGCGGCGGGCAAACCGATAGGCACCGGCGGTACGCCGGCCGAAGCCGTCCCCGAGCGCAGGTCCGACCTGCCGCCGGTGGACCTGACCCCGGTGCCGTTCGAGACCGCGCGCGCCAACTTCGTACGCGATACCGCCGCGCGCTACCGGCTGGACCCGGCCTACATCGAATCGGTGCTGGCGCAGGCGCAGATCCGCGAACCGATCATCGCCGCCATGGCGCGCCCGGCCGAACGGGTCAAGCCGTGGAACGAGTACCGGCCGATGTTCATCAGCCAGGCGCGCATCGACGGCGGCCGCAGGTTCCTGGCCACGCACCGCGATGCCCTGCAGCGCGTGCAGGCGCGCAGCGGCGTGCCGGCCGAGGTGATCGTGGCGATCATTGGCGTGGAGACCAGTTACGGCGCCAACACCGGCAACCACCGCGTGCTCGATGCGCTGTACACGCTGGCGTTCAAGTACCCGCGCAGCGGCGACCCGGAGAAGCTCGAGCGCGAAGTGCGCCGTGAACTGTTCTTCCGCGACGAACTGGCCAAGCTGTTCGAACTGGCCGCGCAGGAGAAGCTGGACATCGCCGCGCTCAAGGGCAGTTACGCCGGCGCGATGGGCATGGGCCAGTTCATGCCGTCCAGTTACCTGGACTATGCCGTGGATGGCGACGGCGATGGCCGCCGCGACCTGTTCACCAGCTACGACGACGTGTTCGCCTCCATCGCCAACTACTTCGTGAAGAAGGGCGGCTGGGTGCGCGGCGGCACGGTCGCGGTGCCGGCCACGCTCGACGCCGGCCGCGAGGAACTCAACCCCGTCGACTGGACGCCGACCCTGGGCCTCGACGCCCTGGCCGCCCGCGGCTACCACCCGCGGGTGCCGGTACGCGCGGCCGGGGCCACCGCCACCCCGATCACCCTGGAAGGCAGCGACGGCAAGCAGTACTGGCTGGGCTTCCAGAACTACTACGCGATCACCCGTTACAACCTTTCCAAGATGTACGCGATGGCCGTGTTCCAGTTGTCGCAGGCCATCGCCGGACAGGAGTTGCCGCCGGCATGAACAGCAAGTGGCTGGTCCCTGCGTTGATCGTCCTCGGGCTGGCTGCCTGCAGCAGCGCGCCACCGAAGTCCAAGTCCGCCGGTAGCGGCCATGGCGCCACGCACGGCAGCGTGGTGCAGGGCCGCGGCGGGCGCCCCGCGCATTGCCCCGAGGGTTCGCCCTACGCCAAGGCACAGGAGGATCCCGGCACGCGCGGCCACTACAGTGCCGGCGGCCTGTACCGCCCGGGCGTCAAGGACAGCACCCCCGATTACGTGCCCGACGTGGCCTGCATCCCGGAACCGGTGGTCAGCGACGAGCCGCGCTCGGCCATCGGCAACCGCTCGCCGTACGTGGTGCTCGGCAAGGAATACCGGGTGATGGAGCGGGTCGACGATTACGTCGAGCAGGGCACGGCTTCCTACTACGGCGCCAAGTTCCACGGGCGCCTGACCTCCAACCGCGAGGTCTACGACATGTACCAGTTCACCGCCGCGCACAAGACGTTGCCGCTGCCCAGCTTCGCCCGCGTCACCAACCTGGACAACGGCGAGTCGGTGATCGTGCGGGTCAACGACCGCGGCCCGTTCCATGATGGCCGCGTGATCGACCTCAGTTATGCCGCCGCGGTGCGGCTGGGCATCACCCAGCGTGGCACCGGCCGGGTGGAAGTACGCGGGCTGACGCCCGGCAGCGACAACCTGCTGGCCTCGCGCGAGACGCGCCGCCCGGCGCGCGCGCGCGCCGCGGCGACGGCCGGCAGCACCGCCGCCGCGCCGCCGTCGCCCAGCCGCATGGACCAGCTGGTCCAGGCGCTGCCGGCCGCCGCGCCGGCACCGGCAACGCCGCGGCCGGCCGAAGTCCACGCCGCCGGTCCGGCGCTGCAGGCGGTGGCCGTGCAGGCGTTGCCGGCGGCCCCCGGCCCATCGTCATCGGCGGCGCCGGTTGGCGCCGCACCGGTGGCGGCCACGCCCGCGCCCGATGCCGCGGCACGCGCGCTGGGCGCGATCCTGCTGCAGGTCGCCAGTTTTTCCAGCCGCGACAACGCCGCCCGCGCGCTGGGGCAGTTGAGTGCGGCCGGCATCGCCGGCGCCACGCTCAGCGACGTGGTCAGTGGCGGACGCACCCTGTGGCGCCTGCGCGTGCCGGCCGACGACGTGGCCAAGGCGGCGGAACTTGCCGGCCGCATCACCGGTCTGGGCTTCGGCAGGCCACAGATCGTCCGCGACTGACTGCGATACACGGCATGGAAGCCACGCTGATCGGGCGCTGATGCCGGTGCGATGCCGCCACCACGCCCTACAATGACCGCCTGTTTTCCATTCCTTGTCCCGACAGGAACCGCTTTCCGATGAAATTCCGCTTTGCCGCCGCCGCCATGGCCACGACGTTCGCCATCGGCCTGGCCTCCGCCCAGACGCCCACCCCGGCCCCGGCGCCGGCCGCCGCCCCCGCCCAGGTGGCGATCCCGCCCGCGCCGGCGCCGTCCACCTCCACCGCGTGGGTGCTGATGGACTACGCCTCCGGGCAGGTGCTGGCCGGCGAGAACATCCACATGCCGCTGCCGCCGGCCAGCATCACCAAGGTGATGACCTCCTACGTGCTGGCCGCCGAGACCCGCAACGGCAAGATCAAGCCCGACGACCAGGTGATGATGAGCGAGCGCGCCTGGCGCGAGGGCGGCGCCGGTACCGATGGCAGCTACAGCGGGTTCCCGGTCAACCAGACCGCGCGCCTGGAGGACATGGAAAAGGGCATGGCGATCCAGTCGGGCAACGATGCCGCCATCGCCCTGGCCGAGCATGCGGCCGGCAGCCAGGAAGCCTTCGCCGCGCTGATGAACAACTATGCCGCCAAGATCGGCATGAAGGACTCGCACTTCGTCAACGCCCACGGCCTGACCGCCGACGGCCACCAGTCCAGCGCCTACGACCTGGCGCTGCTGGGCCGTGCCTTCGTGCGCGATTACCCGGAAACCTACGCCTACAACAAGATCAAGGAATTCACCGTAGGCAACATCACCCAGCCCAACCGCAACCTGCTGCTGTGGCGCGACCCGAGCGTGGACGGCATCAAGACCGGGCATACCTCGGCGGCCGGCTACTGCCTGCTGAGTTCGGCCCAGCGCGGCGACCAGCGGCTGATCGCGGTGCTGATGGGCGGCGCGTCGGAGAAGCAGCGTGCCGATGACAGCCTGGCGCTGCTGAACTGGGGCTTCCGCTTCTTCGAGACCCACCGCCTGTACGAGACCGGCAAGGCCGTGACCACCCAGCACGTGTGGAAGGGCGCCGCCGACGAGGTGCAGCTGGGCGTGGCGCAGCCGCTGCTGGTCAGCGTGCCGCGCGGCCGCTACGCCGACCTCAAGCCGAGCATGGACGTGCCCAAGCAGCTCGTCGCACCGATCGCCGCCGGCCAGCAGATCGGCACGGTGAAGGTGACGCTGGACGGCAAGGTCGTCGCCGAATCGCCGCTGGTGGCGGTGCAGGCGGTGGAAGAGGGCGGCTTCTTCAAGCGCCTGTGGGACGCCTTCATGATGTGGTGGAAGTCCTGACCCTGTCCACGAAAAAGCCGGCGCAAGCCGGCTTTTTTGATGGGCCGGCGCCGGCCGTGGCGATCACAGCGTGCGGCTGATGGTGAAGCTGCCGAACACCGGCCGCTGCTTCTGCCCCTCGAATTCGCGGCTGCGGTGGTAGCGGGCCAGCGCGAACTTCCACTTGCCGCGCATCAACGCCACGCCGTAGCCGATCTCGCCGACCAGTGCGCGCTTGTCCACGCGGTGGCTGTCGCGGAAGGTGTTGCCGTCCAGGGTGATGTCGCGCAGCACCCAGCGCGCATCGGCGGTCGCGAACAGGTGCCCGGACCAGCCGGCCGCCCTGCCGCCGCGCGTCGGCGCGGTGTTCTCGCCCGCCGGACGCAGCGGCGAGCTGCCGAAATCGTCCGGCAGCTGCCAGCCGAAGCGGACTTCGCCGCCGCCGTTGCCGTAGGTCGCCAGGTTGCCGAGGGCGCCGCCCCAGTGGCTGATCGCGTCCCAGCCCCAGCCGGCGGCGTTGTTCGCCGGCCAGCGCCGCATCCGTTCATGCAGCAGGCGCAGCACCGGCTCGTCGTGCAGTTGGTTCTTCCAGCCCCTGAATTTCTCGTCGCCGAGCACGCCGTGCACGGCATCCTGCACCTGCCTGCCCTGTGCGGACGGGCCGACCATGCCCAGCGCGAGCTGGGTGGTGCGCAGGCGGTCGCCGTTGCGGGCGTTGTAGCCGAAGTTGACCAGCAGCACGCCGGCATAGGGGCGGTCGTCGGCGATCAGGTCGGCGCGGCTGCTGTCGGTCGGCGTGAACAGCCCCTGGCCGACACTGAAGATCATGTTCTGCTGCTCGAACCCGCCCGGCTGCAACCGCTCCAGGTGGCGGTTGATCCAGCGTGCCGGCGCCGGCAGGCAGGAGTCGTCGGTGTAGTCGGCCAGGTTCGGCGAGACCAGGGTCAGCATGGCCCCGTTGGTATAGCCCTGGTCCTGGTGGGCACCACCGAACAGGTCGTTGTCCACGCGGAAATTGACCGCGGGCGGGTGGTCGTGCAGCGCGCTGCCGCTGCAGGTATCGGGCGGCGGGGGCGCGGCGCTGACGGGGCTGCCGGCCAGCGCCAGGGACAGCGCCAGGGACAGCCGGAGGCGGGTGTGCATGCGCTCGGATCCGGGTCGTTGAAGTGCGCGCAGCTTAACGGCGCGGGCCGGGTGGGCGCAGTGGCGATCGCGGATCACATCGTTGCAGCGCCGCCGGCGGGCGCCGCGAACCGTGACCGGTGCCGGTTGGAAAGCGTCATGGCCCTGCGGTAGCATCGCCGCCGACCACTCCGCGCTTGCCATACTGGCTGCCTGCAAGGACCAGGACCCTGTCGCTGGGTTTTCAGACCAAAGGAACGCGCCCGCCACGCGGCGCAGGTTAACGGGGAATACAACACTATGCGTAATGTCTTTTCGCCGCTGATGGCGGCTGCCCTGACCGTGGGTGTCGCCGCGGTCCTGTCCAGCCAGCCGGCGCAGGCGTCGTTCAAGAACACCGGTACCCAGGCGCAGGAGCAGCGCAAGCAGGCGGCCGCCCAGATCCCGGTGTGCCAGCGCCCGATCGGCACCATTTCGGTGATCGAGCCCGAAGACGCCACCAACTGGTGGACCGGCCAGCAACTGCCGGCGCCGTCGCGGCTGATCAAGGTGTTCGTCAGCCGCTCGCGCTGCTTCACCCTGGTGGACCGCGGCGCCGGCATGGCCGCCGGCCAGTTCGAGCGTGAGCTGGCCGCCAGCGGCGACCTGCGCGGCCGCTCCAACGTCGGCAAGGGCCAGATCAAGGCCGCCGACTACGTGATGATCCCCGACCTGGTGTCCCAGAACAGCAACGCCGGCGGCAACGCCATCGGCGGCCTGCTGGGCGGCCTGATCGGCGGCAAGGCCGGCGCGATCGTCGGTGGCCTGAACTTCCGCAGCAAGACCGCCGACGTGGTGCTGACCGTGACCGACGTGCGCTCCTCCGAGCAGGTGGCGATCTCCGAGGGCTCGGCGCGCAAGAGCGACATCGGCTTCGGTGCCGGCGGCGGCCTGTTCGGCGGCGGCGGCTTCGGTGCGGCCGGCGTCGGCGGCTATGCCAATACCGAAATCGGCCAGGTGATCACCATGGCCTACCTGCAGGCCTATACCGACATCGTCGCCCAGCTCGGCGGCCTGCCGGAGAACGCCTCGGCGGCCAACGCCCAGCAGGCGGTCACGGTGACCCGCCCGGGCCGCCTGCTGGCCAACGCCAAGGGCACCGGCGCGCCGGTGCGCTCGCTGGATCCGGGCATGATGCTGTACCCCACCGGCAACAAGGAAGGCGTGATGTGGGAAGTCGAGGACGAGCTGGGCAACAAGGGCTGGGTCTCCTCGACCCTGCTGGAGCTGTCCAAATAAGCGAGGGTACCGGCCGCGGCCGGTACGCTTCGGGTAGGTGCCGGCCGTTGGCCGGCACATGCACCGGCGCCAGCGACAACGCAGCTTTCCACGGAAGGGCCGCCCGCAGCGGCCCTTCCGCGTTCCCGGACCTTGGGTTTGCCGGCCCGCGCCCCGATAATGGCGGGCATGGAAATCAAGTCCGACAACCCCGAACACGGCTTCCAGTTTCCCGGCACCTTCGAGTTGAGCGCCATGGGCGCGGCCAACATCGGGCTGGAGCACGAGCTGCCGCGGCTGCTGCTGCAGGCGGGCGTGGATGTGCTCAACGAGCGCATCAGCTGGAAGCACTCGTCCAACGGCAAGTACGTGTCCGTGCGCATCGCCTTCAAGGCCGACAGCCGCGCCCAGTACGACGCCGCGCACGTGGCCCTGCGCAACCACCCGGAAGTGAAGTGGACGCTGTAGGCGCCTGCGCGGCCGCGGCCGCGGCGGCAGGCGGCGGCAGGGTCCGCGTGGCGACGCTGCGCGACCTCGGCCGCCAGGCCTATGCGCCGGTCTGGCACGCGATGCAGCGCTTCACCGACGCCCGCGACGACGCCACCGTCGACGAAGTGTGGGTGGTCGAGCACGACCCGGTGTTCACCCTGGGCCAGGCTGGCAAGGACGAACACGTGCTGGCGCCGGGCGACATCCCGGTGCTGCACGTGGACCGCGGCGGCCAGGTGACCTACCACGGCCCCGGCCAGATCGTGGTCTACCCGCTGCTGGACCTGCGCCGGCTGGGCATCGGCGTGCGCGACTACGTGTGCCGCATCGAGCAGGCCATCATCGACACCCTGGACGAGTGGAACATCGTCGCCGAACGCCTGGAAGGCGCGCCCGGCGTGTACGTCGGCGGCGCCAAGATCGCCGCGCTCGGCATCCGCGTGCGCCGTGGCTGCAGCTTCCACGGGCTGGCGTTCAACGTCAGCCTCGACCTGGAGCCCTTCCACCGCATCAATCCCTGCGGTTATGCCGGGATGCAGGTGACCTCGGTGCTAGACTTGGGCGGTCCTTCGGGCATCGCGGCGGTCAAGCCGGTGCTGCTGTCCCACCTGGCCCGGCAGTTCGGGCTGGACCTGCGCGACGATCCCGGACTGCCCGACCTGACCATGCGGCCCTGACGCCGCCGGAACGCCATGAACGAATCCTCCCACCGCTCCATTCCCCTGCAGGTCCTGCAGGGTGACACCCCGTCCGCGCCGCTGCAGGCCGGCGCCAAGCAGCTCGGTGGCGACAAGATCAACCGTTCGCCGGTGCAGTTCGCCGAGGCCCCGGTGCTGCGCAAGCCGTCGTGGATCCGCGTGCGCATCCCCTCCGGCAACGCCGTCCAGCAGCTCAAGGCCAAGCTGCGCGAGAACCGCCTGGTGACCGTGTGCGAGGAGGCCAGCTGCCCCAACATCCACGAGTGCTTCGGCCACGGCACCGCCACGTTCATGATCCTCGGCGAGGTCTGCACCCGCCGCTGCTCGTTCTGCGACGTCGCCCACGGCCGGCCCAAGCCGCCGGACGCCGCCGAGCCGCTGCACCTGGCGCAGACGGTCAAGGACATGGGCCTGAAGTACGTGGTGGTCACCAGCGTCGACCGCGACGACCTGCGCGATGGCGGCGCCGGCCATTTCGTCGACTGCATCAGCGCCATCCGCGAGTTCAGCCCGGGCACCCGGATCGAGATCCTGACCCCGGATTTCCGTGGCAAGGGGCGCATGGAGCGCGCGCTGGAGATCCTGGCGGCCAATCCGCCGGACGTGTTCAACCACAACATCGAGACCGTGCCGGACCTGTACCGCAACGTGCGCCCGGGCGCGGACTACCAGTGGTCGCTGACCCTGCTGCAGAAGTTCAAGGCGCAGCACCCGGGCGTGCCGACCAAGTCCGGCATCATGCTCGGCCTCGGCGAAACCCTGGAGCAGGTGCAGGCCACCCTGCGCGACCTGCGCGCCCACGACGTGGAAATGGTCACCATCGGCCAGTACCTGCAGCCCACCCCGCATCACCACCCGGTGCTGCGCTACTGGACACCGGACGAGTACAAGGCGCTGGAGGAGTACGGCTACGCGCTGGGCTTCCACCACGTGGCGTCCGGGCCGATGGTGCGTTCGTCCTACCACGCCGACCGCCAGGCCGCCGGCGCCGGGGTCGGCTGACCCGCGTCCGGCGCACGCCGCCGGCCGTTGACCCGTGCCACCCTGCGGTGGCACGGCGCCGTGCCGCCGCCGGTACCCGCGCCGCGCGGCCCGGCCACGTGGCACAGGCCTGCTTTTCCGGTTCCGCCGCCCCGGCCGCGCCCTGGCCCGGGAGCCTCGCCCCGGCCGCCGGGCGATCGCCGGGCACCGCGCTTGCCCTTGCGGGAACGACCACTGTGGCCGTGGCCGGGGTGGCCGCCGCCGCGGTGCCCCGGCACGGTTCACGTTGCGCTACGGTCGGGCCGCTAGGCTGTGGGCGGTCCGGATGACAAGCGCTGCAACTTCCGGCACTGTCCCGTTGTCCGAGTCATCCGCAGTCTCATTCCACCGCCCGGTGCCACGAGTATTTTGATGAACTACCGAGTACCCGCTTTCCTGCTGGCCTTCGCGCTGACCGCACCGGCCGCGCTGCTGGCGCGCGCCGACACCTCGGCGCTGCCGTCCGCCGCGACGCTCGACCAGGCCACCACCTCCAAGCTGGTCTACGGGCTGCTGTCCGACAGCCGCTACGCCTACCGCCCGCGTCCGCTGGACGCGGCGACCGCGCAGGATGTGTTCAAGCGTTATCTGGAATCGCTGGACAGCGGCAAGCAGTTCTTCACCCGCGAGGACGTGGAGCGCTTCGCGCCGCTGGCCGAGCGGACCGGCGCGGCGATCCGCACGGGCGAACTCGACCCGGCGTTCCAGGTGTTCGCGGTCTACCGCCAGCGCGTGAGCGAACGCGTCGCCTATGCGCGGCGCCTGCTCCGGCAGGAGCCGGACTTCACCAGCAACGAGCGCTTCGACTACGACCGCAAGGACGTGCCGTGGGCGAGCAGCGCCGAGCTGGACGAGCTGTGGCGCAAGTCGGTGAAGAACGACTGGCTGCGGTTGCGCCTGGCCGGCAAGCCGGCGGCCGACATCCGCAAGACCTTGGACAAGCGCTACGCGACGCTGCTCAAGTCGGTCAACGAGGTGAAGGGGGAGGACGTGTTCTCCTTCTTCATGAACGCCTACACCCGCGCGGTCGACCCGCACACCGATTACTTCACCCCGCGCACGGCCGAGAACTTCAACCAGGCCATGTCGCTGTCGCTGGAAGGCATCGGCGCGCAGCTGCAGCGCCAGGACGACGTGGTGGTGATCCGCGAGATCATCGCCGGCGGCCCGGCCTCGGTGGACGGCACGCTCAAGCCGGGCGACCGCATCGTCGGTGTCGGCCAGGGCCGCTCGGGCCCGGTCGAGGACGTGATCGGCTGGCGCATCGACGACGTGGTGGCCAAGATCCGCGGCGCCAAGGACACCCAGGTGCGGCTGGAGTTCATTCCCGCCGCCGAAGGCCTGGACGGCAAGCACCGCATGGTGACCCTGACCCGGCAGAAGGTGCGCCTGGCCGAACAGGCCGCCAAGGGCGAGACCATGACCATCCCCGGCGCGGCCGGCGAGCCCGCGCGCCGCATCGGCGTCGTCAAGCTGCCGACCTTCTACCAGGATTTCGAAGGCCGCCGCCGCAACGCCAGCGACTACGCGTCGGCCACCCGCGACGTGGCGCGCCTGTTGGCCGGCTTCAAGGCCGACAAGCTCGACGGCGTGGTGCTGGACCTGCGCAACAACGGCGGCGGTTCGCTGGACGAGGCGATCGAGCTGACCGGCCTGTTCATCGAACAGGGGCCGGTGGTGCAGGTGCGCGAATCCGGCGGCCGGGTCACCGTCAACAGCGACCGCAACCCGGCCGTGGCCTGGGACGGGCCGCTGGCGGTGCTGATCAACCGCGGTTCGGCTTCAGCCTCGGAGATCTTCGCCGGTGCCATCCAGGACTACGGCCGTGGCCTGGTCATCGGCGAGACCACCTTCGGCAAGGGCACCGTGCAGAACGTGGTGCCGCTGGACCGCTGGCCGGCCAGCGAGAAGGAGCGCTTCGGCCAGGTCAAGCTGACCATCGCCCAGTTCTTCCGCGTCAGCGGCTCGTCCACCCAGCACAAGGGCGTGGTGCCCGACCTGGCGTTCCCGGCCAGCGTCGATGCCAGCGAGTTCGGCGAGAGCACCTACGACAACGCGCTGCCGTGGACCCGCATCGCCGCGGTGCCGCACACCCAGTACGGCAACTTCGCGCCGATCCTGCCGAAGCTGGAAACCCGCCATGCCGCGCGCATCCGCGGCGACCGCGAGTTCCAGTGGTGGGAAGAGGACGTGCAGCAGTTCCGCACCGAAGCGGAGAAGAAGTACGTCTCGCTCAACGAGGCTGAGCGCCGTGCCGAGCGTGACAGGCAGGACGCGCAGCGCAAGCAGCGGCAGGAAGTGCGCCGGCAGCTGGGCCTGCCGCTGGACCCGCTGGCCGACGATGGCAGCGACGACGGCCTGACCGGCAACGAGCGGGACATCGTCAAGGACGCCGCGCGCGAGAAGGCCGCCGAGAAGCGCCCCGATCCGCTGCTCAAGGAGTCGGCGTCGATCCTGGCCGACGCGGTGAACCTGCTGGAAAAGGACCGGCCGCTGTCGGCGCAGGTACTGCCGCAGTCCACCGGCCCTGGCCGCTGGGCCGACTGAGCGCGGGGCGGGGCGCCCGCCCGCGTTCAAGCCGCCGTCAGCGTGCCTGCACGCCGGCGGCGTTATGCTCGGGGCCTTCGGCAAGTGGAGGCGCCATGCACAGGCATCGTTCACGCGTCGTGCTGGTCCTGGCCTGCTGCGCCGTCCTCGGCGGCTGCGGTGGCCGCGCGGCCGACACCACGCTGCTGCGCGAGTCGTTCGACTCCGGCGACACCTATACCCGCGACATCGACGCCAGCCCGGCGCAGGCGTGCGAAGCCGCGCGCCGCGCGTTGCTGGGGCAGGGGTATGCGATCACCCGCGCCGGCGCCGACAGCGTCGAGGCCAACAAGAACTTCCAGCCCCGGGAAGAACTCCACGAGCAGCTGGTGCTGCGGGTGTCCTGCGCGGCGCATGGCGATGGCCGCGCGCAGGTGTTCGCCAGCGCGGTCCAGGACCGCTACGCGTTGAAGAAATCGCCGACCTCGGCCAGCGTCGGCGTCGGCGCGCTGGGCTCGGTGTCGCTGCCGTTCGGCGGCAAGGACGATTCGCTGGTGCGGGTGGCCAGCAGCACCGTGCAGGATCCGGTGTTCTACCGCCATTTCTTCGATCGCCTGCAGCAGTACCTGGCCCCGGCGGCTCCCGGGGACGCCACGCGGTGAGGCGTGTCCGTCGTGTCCCGGCCTGGTTGGGCGGCTGCGCGCTGGCGCTGGGGCTGGCGCCGCCGGCAACGGCCGCCGATGGCGCCGCATGCCTGCCGTCGCTGCTGCAGCGGCTGGGCTGGCAGATACGCGAAAGCGACGTGACCGCACCGGTGGTGCACGGGGGCGAACCCTGCCGGCGCGCCTCGCTGGACGACGCGCGCCGCCATGGCGACCTGCAGGTACAGGTGCCGCGCGGCTACGCCGGTGCGTCGCGTGAGCGCCTGCAGCGCGACCTGCTCGGGCATCCCGCGACCCTGTGCGCCTACGCCTTCCAACTGGGCGATGCCGCCCGCCGCGCCGCCACGCAGCTGCAGGACAACCGCGGGTATCGCTTCTCCGCGCTGCAGCTGGGCTGGATCGGCTTCGGGCCCGGCGGCGCCCGCGCGCAGGGCTGGCAGCGCTTCCGCAGCTTCGGCCGCGGCTATGCGCCGGCCGGTTCCAATTCCGCAGCGATCGAGGCGTTCTACAGCGGCCGCGTGCGCTCGGAATGCGGCGTCGGCCGCCAGGTCGCACAGCTGGCCACCCAGCGCGAGCTTTATGGCGACGCCGGCTTCGACCGCGAATTCGCCCCGGGCGAGCTGTCGATCGGCACTTTCCTCACCCTGCACGACACGCCCAGCATCCTGCTGGGGGCCAACGCGGGCGAGTTCTTCGCCGACGGCAAGGCGGTGCGCACCGCGCGCCTGGGGCGGCAGGCGTTCATGGGCGTGCCCGGCTTCATCGAGCACGTGTTCGACAAGCGCTACCTGGACGACATCAACAACCAGGCCGAGAACTTCGTCATCACCGACGTCAGCGCGCAGGCGGCCGACGCATTGGCGCGGCACGGCGGCTTCAGCTACTACGACGGGCAGAACCGGCGCCTGTGGGAACTGTCGCGGCAGCTGCCCCGCGCCGGCCGGCGTTATTTCGAGCGGCTGCTGCACGAACGCGACCCGGCGCTGCGTGACGCCGTTCCCGAAGCGCAGCGGCCGCTGCTGGCGCAGATGGACCAGGTGCTGGCCGACCCGGTCTACGCCGGGCTGATGCTCTACGTGCACCCCAAGGGCATCCGCCCGCTGGGCTACCACATCGCGCGCCTGCTCGACCGCAACCCGCGCACCCCGTACAGCATCGACCTGGCGCTGCACAATCTGCACACCACGCTGTACCACCGCTGGCTGCAGGCGCAGTTGCGCGACTGTGCGCCGGTACCCGCTGACATCGACGAACGAGGTTGAACATGGAACTGGGCATGATCGGGCTGGGGCGCATGGGCGCCAACATGGCGCAGCGCCTGCACCGTGGGGGCATCGGCGTGACCGGGTTCGACCCCGGGCTGGCCGCGCGCGAGCGCATGGCCGGGGCCGGCGTGGCCACGTCCGCCTCGCTCGAAGCGCTGGTGCAGGCAATGCCGGCACCGCGCGCGCTGTGGCTGATGGTGCCGGCGGGCGCGGTCGACGCGCTGCTGGACCAGCTGTTGCCGCTGCTGTCGCCGGGCGACCTGGTCGTGGACGGCGGCAATTCCTGGTATCGCGATTCGCTGCGCCGCGCGCAGCGCTGCCAGCAGGCGCGGGTGGCGTTCGTCGACTGCGGCACCAGTGGCGGCGTCTGGGGCCTGCAGGAAGGCTACTGCCTGATGCTGGGCGGCGAGCCGGCGGCACTGGCGCGGTTGGCGCCGGCGCTGCGGGTGCTGGCACCGGCAGCGGAGCGTGGCTGGGCGCACGTGGGGCCGGTTGGCGCGGGGCACTTCTGCAAGATGGTCCACAACGGCATCGAGTACGGAATGATGCAGGCCTACGCCGAGGGCTTCGCGCTGATGCAGAAGAAGCGCGAGTTCGACCTGGACCTGGCGCAGGTGGCCGAGACCTGGCGGCACGGCAGCGTGGTCCGCTCGTGGTTGCTGGACCTTGCCGCCGATGCGCTGCGGCACAACCCGCAGCTGGAAGGCATCGCGCCCTATGTCCAGGATTCCGGCGAGGGCCGCTGGACGGTCAGCGAGGCGATCGAGCTGGACGTGTCGGCGCCGGTCATCACGCTCTCGCTGCTGGAGCGGCTGCGCTCGCGCGAAGCCAACTCCTTCGCCGACCGGATGCTGGCGCAGATGCGCAGCGGGTTCGGCGGGCATGCGGTGAAGGCGGCCAACGATGCTGAATGAATGCGGAGGAGCGGGACGATGAGCACGCACGCGCGCACGTGGATGCTGTTGGCCGCACTCGGGTGCGGCCTGTCGCTGGCATTGCCGTTGCAGGCGCTGCCAGCGCCGGGGCCGTTGCCGCTACCGCCAGCGCCGGGGCCGTTGCCGCTACCGCCAGCGCCGGAAACCGACCCGATGAGCGATGCCTGGATCACCACGCGGATCCGTGCGGCGCTGGTACCGCTGCAGCGCGATGCCGCGGTCGACGTGCGGGTGAACACGACGGCGGGCATCGTCACGTTGGAAGGCGTGGTCGACAGCCCACTGGCCCGCGAGCGCGTGCTCGAGCGGGTGGCCGCGGTCAGGGGCGTGCGCGGCGTCGAGGCGCAGGCGCTGCGGATTGCCGGGGCAGCGCCGCAGCCGTGACGACCACCGCGTGCGCCGCGTTCACTCCGGCGCCGAATCATGCAATGCTTGCGTACCGGTTCGCATGCACTCGGCCGGCTCCAGTCCCAGGGGAGCCGTGCCCGCGGCACTGCCTGCCAACGGCCTGGCGTCCCTGGGAAACCGTTCACGCTGATCCCGGTTTTCGTACCGGCCACAGGCTTAAGGAATGAGGATGGCTTATCGATTCACCGACGAGGGCTGGGACCGCTGGCGCTTTGCCGGCCTGGCGCTCGCCGCGCTGCTGATCGTCGTGGTGCCCTCGTTGCTGTTGCTGCAGCTTTCGCGCGACAGCGTCAATGCCGCCAACTGGGTGGCGCACACCCAGGCGGTGAGCGCGCGGCTGTACGTGCTGCAGGCCGACATCCGCGACGTGGAGTCGGCCGCGCTGACCATGTCCAAGGGCGTGTCGTCGGACGCGCTGCGGCAACGCCTGCGGCGCGCCGATGACGTCGGGCAGACCGTCGGCGAGCTGTCCAGCCTGGTCAGCGACAGCCCCGAGCAGCTGGTGCGCATCGGCCGCATCACCTCCATGCTGGAACGGCGCATGGCGCTGGCCAAGCAGATCGCCGACAGCGTCGATTCGCCGCGCCAGCGGCAGTTGATCGAGGAAATGACGTTCAGTTATCCGATCCGCGACATCGTCGTCGAGCTGCAGCGCCACGAGGAGCAGCTGCTGGCCAAGCGCGTGGCCGCGGCGCAGCGCCAGCAGCGTCTGTCCACCCTGGTGACCTGGAGCACCCTGGCCGCGCAGCTGCTGCTGCTGGGGCTGGTGTTGTGGCTGCTGAAGCGGCAGATCGGCCGCCGCACCCGCGCCGAGCAGCGGTTGCTGCAGGCCAGCGCCCGCGCCAGCGCGGTGCTGCAGACGGTGCGCGAACCCATCGTGCTGCTCAACGCCGAGCAGCGCATCGTGCTGCACAACGCCGCGTTCGCCGAGCTGTACGGCGTCGAGGGCCGCGATGCCAACGGCCAGCTGCTGCAGTCGATCGGCGATGGCGCCTGGGCCGACCCCATCATCCACCAGCGCCTGGCCGACGTGCTGCTGCGCGGCCGCGAGCTGTGGGACTACGAGCATGAACAGCGGGGCGTCGACGGCCTGGTGCGGATCATGCTGGTCAATGCCAGGCGCATGCCGCTGCCCGACAGCGACGACGAAGTGGTGCTGATGACGGTCAGCGACATCACCCTGCAGCGTGCCGTGCAGCTGCGGGTGGAGGAGCTGAACCGGCAGCTGGAAGGCAAGGTCGAGCAGATGGCCGAGGTCAACCGCGAGCTGGAGGCGTTCAGCTATTCGGTGTCGCACGACCTGCGCGCGCCGCTGCGGCACGTGGCCGGCTTCTCCGACAAGCTGGCGCGGCACCTGGGCGAGGACGCGGACGAACGCTCGCGCCACTACCTGCAGGTGATCGGCGACTCGGCGCGGCGCATGGCGGCGCTGATCGACGACCTGCTGGTCTATTCGCGGCTGGGCCGTGGCGCGATGCGCCTGCAGGCGGTGGACATGCAGTCGCTGGTCGCCGACACCCGCGCGCTGCTGGATTCCAACCTGCGCGCCGAAGCCGGTGCCGACGGCGCGGTGCGCGACGTGCAGTGGAACATTGGCCCGCTGCCGGTGCTGGTGGCCGACGAGAACATGATGCGGCAGGTGTGGCTGAACCTGCTCGGCAACGCGGTGAAATACACCGCCGGCCGCGAACATGCGCTGATCGAGGTGTCCGCGCAGCAGTTGCCCGACGGCAGCCACCAGTTCACGGTGCGCGACAATGGCACCGGCTTCGACATGCAGTACGCCGGCAAGCTGTTCGGCGTGTTCCAGCGCCTGCACAAGGCCAGCGACTATCCCGGCACGGGCATCGGCCTGGCCAGCGTGCGCCGCGTGCTCACCCGCCATGGCGGCCGCATCTGGGCCGAGGCCCAGGTCGACCAGGGCGCCACCTTCCATTTCATCCTGCCACCCCCTGCGCCCGAGGCGCACAGCTGAGGTCCACCCGAATGAGTCCCCTGCGTACCATCCTCATCGCCGAAGACAGCCCCGCCGACGCCGAAATGGCGATCGACGCGCTGCGCGACGCGCGCCTGGCCAATCCCATCGTGCACGTGGAGGACGGCGTGGAGACGCTGGATTTCCTGATGCGCCGCGGGGCGTATGCCAACCGCGAGGAGGGCCTGCCGGCGGTCCTGCTGCTGGACATCAAGATGCCGCGCATGGACGGGCTGGAAGTGCTGCAGCGCATCCGCGCCGAGGACGAGCTCAAGCGCCTGCCGGTGGTGATCCTGTCGTCCTCGCGCGAGGAAAGCGACCTGGCGCGCAGTTGGGACCTGGGCGTCAATGCCTACGTGGTCAAGCCGGTGGACGTTGACCAGTTCTTCAACGCGGTCAAGACGCTCGGCACCTTCTGGGCGGTCATCAACCAGGCCCCGGAGCTGGAGTAAGCCGCCATGCCCAACAAAGGGACGCCGTTGGGTCCATTGCGCATCCTGCTGGTCGAGGATTCGGCCGAGGACGCTGAACTGTTGTGCGACCAGATGCTCGAAGCCGGGCTGGAATGCAGCTTCGAGCGGGTCGACAGCGAGCCGGAGCTGCGCACGCTGCTGGCGCAGTGGACGCCGGACATCGTGCTGTCGGACCTGAGCATGCCGGGCTTCTCCGGCTACCAGGCGCTGCGCATCCTGCGCGAGACGCATCCGCTGGTGCCCTTCATCTTCGTCTCCGGGACGATGGGCGAGGAAACCGCGGTCCAGGCGCTGCACGAAGGCGCCAACGACTACATCATCAAGCACCAGCCGGCACGGCTGCCCTCGGCGGTGGCACGCGCCATCCGCGAGGCGCGGCGCGAGATGGAACGGCTGCGGGTCGAGGACGAGCTGATGCGCGCGCAGCGGCTGGAAAGCCTGGCGCTGCTGGCGGCCGGGCTCAGCCACGACCTGCGCAACATCCTGCAGCCGCTGCTGATCGTGCCGGACCTGATCCGCGACCGCAGCGACGACCCCAAGGTGGTGCGGCTGGCCGACGTCATCGCCGAGTGCGGGCGGCGCGGCCACGAGATGGTCGAGTCGATGCTGTCGTTCGTGCGCGGCTCGCGGCTGCCCAGCGAGCGCATCGTCCTGCAGCGCCTGTTCCAGGGGGTCGGCATGCTGCTCAAGAGCAGCCTGCCGGGCAACATCGACCTGCACCTGGAGGTGCGCGACGAGCGCCTGGCGGTGGAGGGCAACTACACCGAACTGCAGCAGGTGCTGCTCAACCTGGCGCTCAACGCGATCCAGGCCATGCCCGACGGTGGCCGCCTGAGCCTGGTGGCCGAACGCGTGGCCACCACCGACGGCGAGCGCCTGTGCATCCGCGTGCAGGACCAGGGCATCGGCATGGACGCGGCGACCGTGGAGCGCCTGTTCAGCCCGTTCTTCACCACCAAGGCCAGCGGTACCGGGCTGGGGCTGGTGTCGTGCAAGCGCATCGTCGAGAGCCTGGACGGCACCATTGCGGTGTCCAGCCGCCCGGGCGAGGGCACCCGCTTCGACCTGCTGCTGCCGCTGCATGGCGCCGTGGTGGAGCGCGAGGAGAGCGCCATGCCGGTGGTCCCGGCCGGCCGTGGCCAGCGGATACTGGTGGTGGACGACGAGGCCACGCGCCTGTCGCTGCTGGGCAACGCGCTGGCCAGCCAGGGCTACCGGCTGCGGCTGGCCGCCGACGGTGCCGCGGCGATGCGCCACCTGCAGGAGGCCGGCATGCCGGACGCGGTACTGGTCGACAGCGGCATCCCGCTGCTGTCCGCCGGGCAGCTGCTCACCGAGATGCACGGCATGGGCTACCGCGGGCCGGCCATCGTGCTGGAGGAGAACCGCAACGAAGCGTTCGCCGACGGCCTGGTACCCACCGGCATCAGCGTGCACGTGCTGCCGCGCCCGCTGGAGATGCGGCGCGTGTTCCGGGTCGTGGCCGACGCGCTGGGCACGGGGTAGGAAGCCGGGGAAAAGCCAGGAACCCGTGGGGGAAGGCGGGAGCGGGTCACCGCCGCGGCAACCGCCCCTGCTTGCACCCTCCCTGGTTCCTGCTTCCGCTGCACTGGTTCCTGGCCCGAAGCCCTATCATGTGCGTCCCGATTCCGACCGTTTGGCGCAACACCGCGCCTCCCCTTCGATGACGACCGTCCTACTGAGCCTGGGCAGCAACGTGCGCCCGCACCATCACCTGCAGGCGGCGCTGCGGGTGCTGCGCGGGCGCTTCGGGCAGATCACCGTTTCCCCGGCCTACCGCACCCCGGCGGTGGGCTTCGACGGCCCGGATTTCCTCAACAACGCGGTCATGCTCGACACCGGCATGCCGCTGCTGGAGCTGGACGACTGGCTGCATGCGGTCGAGGACGCGCACGGCCGCGACCGCAGCGGGCCGCGCTTCAGCGACCGCACCTTGGACATCGACGTGGTGTACTACGGCGACCTGGTGGTGGAAGGCCCCGGGCACCTGCGCATTCCCCGGCCCGAGCTCAAGCACGCCTTCGTGCTCAAACCCCTGGCCGACATCGCGCCGGACTTCATCGACCCGGTCCGTGGCCTCAGCCTGCGGCAGATGTGGCAGGCACACCCGCAGCATGGCGACGTGTTCGATACCGTCGAACTGGCGGACTGAGCGCGCCGTCCGACGGCCGGTGGCCCGCTTTCCGCGGCACCGCGGAAAGCCACGCGGTGCGCCGCCGGGGCCGCGGCGGCGGTTCTGGCCAGGCGTCGCCCGCATCTGGTTCCTGCCGCTGAACCGGGCCGGCATCGGCGCGACCGCCGCCGCCATCGCTCAGGTCAGCGTGCGCCCACCGTCCAGCCGCAGCGTCTGGCCGGTGATGTAACCGGCATCGTCGAGCAGCCAGCGCACCGCCGCGGCGATCTCGTGCGGGGTGCCGGTACGCGCCAGCGGCGTGCGTTCCAGCAGCTTCTGCTTGGCGGCTTCGCTCTTGCCCTGTTCCGGCCACAGGATCGCGCCGGGCGCCACCGCGTTCACCCGCACGTGCGGCGCCAGCTCCAGCGCCAGCGAACGGGTGGTCATTTCCAGCGCGGCCTTGGCCGCCGAATAGGCGGGGTGGTCGCGCAGCGGCTGGCTGGCGTGCAGGTCGGTCAGGTTGACGATAGCCCCGCGTTGGCGGCGCAGGTGCCCGGCGGCGGCCTGGGCCAGGAAGAACGGCGCGCGTGCGTTGACCGCGAACAGCTCGTCCCACTGCTCGACCTCGACCTGGCCCAGCGGCGTGGGGAAGAAGTTGGAGGCATTGTTGACCAGCGCGTCGAGCCGGCCGAAATGCGCCACCACCTCCTCGACCAGCTCCGGCAGCGCCCGTGGGTCGCGCAGGTCGGCCTGCACCGCCAGCACGCTGCCCGGGCGCTCGCTCTCCAGGTCGAAGGCCAGCGCCTGCAGTTCTTCGCCCGACTGGTGCGCGTGCAGCGCCAGCCGGTAACCATGGGCGTGCAGGTGACGGGCGATGACCGCGCCGATACGGCGCGCGCTGCCCGTCACCAAAGCCACCCGTTGCGGATCCGTCATCTGCGTTTTCCTCGCTCGGCTATCCTGTGCATTGTCTCCGCAAACCGCCGTCCCATGCATTCCGACCTGCCCCTGCCCGAATCCGACGCGTTGGCCCACAGCGAGCAGCTGGCCGCGCACCTGCGCGCGGAGATCCTCGCCCAGGGCGGCGCGATGCCGTTCTCGCGGTTCATGGAACTGGTGCTGTATGCGCCGGGCTGGGGCTATTACAGCGCCGGCGCCAGCAAGTTCGGCGCCGCCGGTGATTTCGTCACCGCGCCGGAGCTGGGCACGCTGTTCGCCGCGGCCACCGCCAACGCGCTGGCGCCGGTGTTGCGCCAGCTGGGCACGCAGGCACGGGTGCTGGAACTGGGCGGCGGCAGCGGCGCGTTCGCCGAGGCCGCGCTACGCCACCTGGCCGGGCTGGACGCGCTGCCTGCGCGCTACGCCATCCTCGAGCCCAGCGCCGACCTGCGCCAGCGCCAGCGCCAGCGCCTGCAGGGCGCGCTCGACCCGGCGGTGTTCGCGCGGGTGGAATGGCTGGACCGCCCGTTCGAGGATGAATGGGACGGGGTGCTGTTCGCCAACGAGGTGATCGACGCGCTGCCCACGCCGCGTTTCCTCATCGACCAGGGCGAGGTCTACGAGGAAACCGTCGAGCTCGACGGCGAAGGCCGCTTCGTGCGCGGCGCGCAGCCGGCGGACATGCTGCTGTCGGCGGCGGTCCGCCACCTCGAGCGCTACCTGGAACGCCCGTTCGCCGACGGCTACCGTTCGGAACTGCTGCCGCAGCTGCCGTACTGGATCCAGGCGGTGGCCGGCGGCCTGCGCCGCGGCGCCATGCTGTTCGTCGACTACGGCTATACCCGTGCCGAGTTCTACCAGGACGACCGCCGCGACGGCACCCTGCGCGCGTTCTACCGCCACCGCGTGCACAACGACGTGTACCTGTGGCCGGGCCTGCAGGACATCACCGCCTCGGTGGACTTCACCGCCCTGGCCGAGGCCGGCACCGGCGCCGGCTTCGACCTGGCCGGCTACTGCCACCAGGCCGGCTTCCTGTTCGGCAACGGCATCACCGGCCTGCTCGAGGAGGCCGACGAACGCACCGACGAGGTCGGGCGCGTGCGTCTGCGCGAACAGTTCAAGCGGCTGACCCTGCCCACCGAAATGGGCGAGCGCTTCCAGGTGATGGGCTTCAGCCGCGACGTCGACCTGTCGGCCGCCTTCGCGATGGGCGACCTGACCTGGCGCCTGTGAGCGGCCCGCTGTTCAAACCGCTGCGCCACCTGCCGTTCTGGATCGGGCTGTGGGCGCTGGCGGTGCTGGGCGTGACCGTGGTGTGCCTGATTCCGCCGCCGCCGTTGCCACCGCTGCCGGAGAACGGCGACAAGGCCGAACACTTCATTGCCTATTTCCTGCTCTCGGCCAGCGCGGTGCAGTTGTTCCGCCGTGGCCGCGCGTTGCTGGCCGTGGGCCTGGCGCTGGTGGCGATGGGCGTATGCATCGAATTCGCGCAGGGCGCGTTGACCGACACCCGCAGCGCCGACCCGCTCGACGCGCTGGCCAATACCCTCGGCGTGGCCGCGGGCCTGGCGACGATGTTCACTCCGCTGCGCGATCTGCTGCTGCGGCTGCAGCCGCGTCGCGACGGCGCAGGGGAGCGCTAAGCGCCTGCGTCTGCCCAGGCTGTTCCCGCGCAGCGGCGCCGTCCGCAGGCTCGCGCCAGCGATGGCCGACGCAAAGGCGACGTCGCGATCGGGCGTGCTTGCCGCGGAGGCGTGTGCACCCGCGCCGTGCATTGAGAGGGTCCGGTGCGGGTGCTACCGTGCCATCCGGGCGATGGCCTGCACGCCGCGTCGGCACGCCGGGGCACCCGGTTGCAGGCGCTGACCCACAACGGCAATGCAGGGCACGGTGGCCATCCCGCGCCACCGCCGGTCTCTCCCGCCAGATCCCCCTGCCGGCGGCCTTTCATCTTTGGACAACAGCGCAATGCACATGCCGGACACCGCCATCAACCTGCAGGAAAAGCTGGCCCGGTTCTCGGAGCATTGGTCGCCCCGGGTCATCGCGGAAATGAACGACTACCAGTTCAAGCTCGCCAAGGTGCTGGGTGAGTTCGTCTGGCATTCGCATGCGGACACCGATGAGGTGTTCATCGTGCTGGCCGGCGAGATGGTGCTCGAGTTCAGGGACAGGACGGTCGCACTGGCCGCTGGCGAAATGTACGTGGTGCCCAGGGGCGTGGAGCACCGCCCGGTGGCGTCCAGCGAGTGCAGCATCATGCTGGTGGAGCCGCGCGGGGTGATCAACACCGGCGACGCCGGCGGCGCCTACACCGCAGCGAACGACGTCTGGGTGTAGGCCGCGCGCAGCTGCCGGCGCAGCCGGACGGCCCCTGCCGCGGCCCGCCCGCGCCCGTGCGCGCCGCTAGCGCAGCGTCACCCGGTCCAGCACCCACATGTCCGGACGGAAGTCGCCGCTGAAGCGGATGCACAGCGCTTCGGTCCTGTCGGCGCGGCGCAGCAGCGGCGCGCGCAGGGTGATGAAGCCGTCGGCGTCGGGGCGTGCGGGCAGGGGCGCGGTGGCGATGAGGTCGCCATCGCAGGAGCCGGCGCGGATGTCGAGTTCGCCATGCGCGCTGCGCGCCGGCAGGTAGCGGCGGCGGGCGTTCTCTTCCTCGCTCTGGTCGATGACGTAGGGCAGGCGGCCGGCGCGTACTTCGATGTGCTGCGCGCCGGTCATGGGCGCCTGCTCCCAGCGCCAGCACGGCTGCATGAAGGCGACGTTGAACAGGGCGCGCCGGCCGTCGGCCTGCACGGTGTCGTCCTGCATGCGCAGCACCGGGCCTTCGGCGCTGCACGGCTGCAGCTGGGCGTTGCCGCGGCTGCGCAGGCTGGCGGCGGTCACCTCGAAGCGGTCCGCCGGCTGCAGCGCGGCGCCGCTGGCGAAGGCGGCGCTGCGCAGCTGCACCGGCAGCGCGGCCTCGATGGGGCCGGTGTACAGCGGCGAGCGCAGCGTGGGCTCGCTGCCGTCGAGCGTGTAGCGCACCGGGTAGCCGAGCGGATTGGACAGTTGCAGCGTCGCCTTGTCGTGGCCGGCGGGCGCGTCGGCCAGCAGCACGCGGAACGGCGTACTTGCGTAGCCGACGCCCAGCGCGGCGTAACGCCGGGTCCAGGCCGGCAGGCGCTGCAGGAAGCTGGCGTAGTCCTTGCCGGCTTTCGGCGTCCAGCCGGTTTCGGCCACCGCCAGCAGGCGCGGGAAGGTGTTGTGTTCGACGGCGGCGAAACGCACGTCGTCGGTGGTCCACATGTTCGCCTGCAGGCCGAGGATGTGGCGGCGCTGGGGGGCGTCCAGCGCCTCGGGCACCGGCTCGAAGCGGTAGAACCTTTCCATCGGAATCAGCCGGGGGCTGGGCCGGCCGCCGGGCTCGTCCGGCGAGTCGGTCTGCAGGTAGTCCAGGTACAGATCGGCGTTGGGCGACATCACCACGTCGTGGCCCTGCCGCGCCGCGGCCACGCCACCGTCGATGCCGCGCCAGGACATCACCGTGGCATCCGGCGCCAGGCCGCCATCGAGGATTTCGTCCCAGCCGATCAGACGCTTGCCGTGCGCGTGCACGAGCGCTTCCAGGCGGTGAATGAACCAGCTCTGCAGCGCATCCTCGTCGGCCAGCCCGAGCGCGCGCATGCGTGCCTGCACGCGCGGCGATGCCCGCCATTGCGCCTTGATGGCCTCGTCGCCGCCGACGTGGATGTAGCGGCCGGGGAACAGCTGCGCCACCTCGGCGAACACGCCGTCGAGGAAGTCGAACGTGGCGTCGTTCACGTTGAACAGGTTGGCGTGGATGCCGCGGTGCGCCGAGACCGGGATCTGCCGGCCCTCGGTGCCCAGCGCCGGGTAGGCGGCGATGGCCGCGGTGGCATGGCCGGGCATGTCGATCTCCGGCACCACGCTGATGTGCAGCGCGGTGGCGTGGGCGACGATGTCGCGGATCTCGTCCTGCGAGTACCAGCCGCAGTATGGCGCGGGTTTGCCGCTGGCCGGATCGATGCCGGCGTCGCCGGCGGGGATGCGGCATCCGCCGACCTGCGTCAATCGCGGATGGCGCTTGATCTCGATGCGCCAGCCCTGGTCGTCGGTCAGGTGCCAATGGAACACGTTGAGCTTGTGCAGGGCCATGGTGTCGAGCAGCTGCTTCACCTGCGCCGGCGTCTGGAAATGCCGGGCCGAATCGAGCATGTAGCCGCGCCACGGGAAGCGCGGCGCGTCCTCGATGCGCATCGCCGGAAGGGTCACGCGCGCGGCCTCGCTCTGGGTGAGCAGCTGCCACAGGGTCACCGCGCCATGGAACAGGCCCGCCTCGCTGCTGGCGCGGATCGTGATGCCGTCGTCGCCGACGCTGAGCGCATAGCCTTCCGCCGGGATGCTGCTGGCCGGGTCGACAGCCAGGCGGATGCCGCGTGCACCTTGGCCGCGCGCGGCGATGGATAACGGCGTGAGCCCGGCCTTTGCGAGGAACGCGTTGAGCTGGCCCGCAACCCGCATCGCGGCGTCGCCCTCGGCCTGCACGACGGTGCTGGCGTCCACGGCGAAGGCCGCGGCACCGGCATCGACCCGCATCGAGGCCGGTTGTGGGATGAGCGAGGGGACGATGGCGTCGCCGCCGGCGCGGGCCGGCTGGCACAGCGCCAGCAGGCAGAGGGACAGCCACGCGGATCGACGCATCAGGGGTTCCGGTTGGACCAAGGCCAGGCCGGATTATCCGATGATCGGCTATCGTTGCGCATCGCCGATACCGTTGCCGACGCACGCATGCATGGATACATGAGAAACCTTTTCCTGTGCGTACTGTTGCTGGCGGCGACGCCCGTGCAGGCGGCCACGGCGCCCGGCAACGGGCCCGAACCCGGCATCGAGGTGTTGCTGCGCGAACGCGCCGCCGGGTTGCACGGCAAGCGCATCGGCTTGGTCACCAACATGACCGGCGTCGACCGCGCGCTGCGCAGCGACATCGACCTGCTGGCCGCGCG
Source organism: Stenotrophomonas sp. Steno-Z10-HUANG (assembly GCF_056393075.1). Taxonomy (NCBI): domain Bacteria; kingdom Pseudomonadati; phylum Pseudomonadota; class Gammaproteobacteria; order Lysobacterales; family Lysobacteraceae; genus Stenotrophomonas; species Stenotrophomonas sp. Steno-Z10-HUANG. Next base: position 164,815 of record NZ_JBWJPA010000005.1, on the reverse strand, counting down.
CGACGACGTCGAGCTGGTCGCGCTGTTCGGCCCCGAACATGGCGTGCGCGGCGACGTGCAGGCCGGTGGGCACGTGGATTCGTCGCGCGACGCGGCCACCGGATTGCCGGTGCACAGCCTCTATGGCGAGCACCGCGAACCGACGCCGGAGATGCTGCGCGGCATCGACCTGCTGTTGTTCGATATCCAGGATGTCGGCGCGCGTTTCTACACCTACCCGTACACCCTGGCCAACGTGCTGCGCGCGGCGCGGCGCGATGGCATCCCGGTATGGGTGCTGGACCGGCCCAATCCGGTGGGCGGGCTGCAGGTGGAAGGCCCGGTGCTGGAGCCGGCGCAGGCCTCGTTCGTCGGCATGTTCCCGATCCCGGTGCGCCACGGCATGACCATCGGCGAGCTGGCGCGGCTGTTCAACGCCGCGTTCGGCATCGGCGCCGATCTCACCGTGGTGCCGATGCGCGGCTGGCGGCGCGGCGATGCCGAGCCGGGCGGGGCGATGCCGTGGGTGCCGCCGTCGCCGAACATGCCCACGCGCGACACCGCGCTGGTCTACCTGGGCACGGCGCTGCTGGAAGGCACCAACGTGTCCGAGGGACGCGGCACCACGCGCCCGTTCGAGACCCTCGGCGCGCCGTTCGTCGATGCGCGGCAACTGGCCGATGCGCTCAACGCGCTCGACCTGCCGGGCGTGCGTTTCCGCCCGACCGCGTTCACCCCGAGTTTCTCCAAGCACGCCGGCAAGGCCTGCGGCGGGGTGCAGATCCACGTCACCGACCGCGAGGCGTTCCTGCCGTTCCGCACCGGGCTGGCGGTGGTCAAGACCCTGCACGACCTGTATCCGGACGCGTTCCGCTTCCAGTCCGATGCGCCGGGCGCGACGCCCGGCTTCTTCGACAAGCTGGCTGGCAATGCCTGGCTGCGCGAGGCGATCGGGCGCGGCGACACGCTCGATGCGATGCAGGCGCGCTGGCAGCCGGCGCTGCAGCGTTTCGAGGCGCTGCGCACGCGCTATCTGCTGTATCCGTGAGCCGACCCGCCCGCGGCCGCCGGCTGTCCGCCGGCGGCCATGCGGGCTCAGTCGCGCGTGCGCAGGGTCGCCTGCTGCAACACCCACATCTGCGGCCGGGTGTCGCCGCTGAAGGTCATGCACAGGTCGGCGCGACCGCTGGCCGGGACCCGCAGCGGCGCCTCCAGGGTGATGAAGCCATCGGCGTCCGTGGCCTGCGGCAACGGCTGGGACGCCAGCACCGGGCCCTCGCAGCCATCGCGCACCTCGAACTCGCCATGCGCCGCCACCGCCTTGCGGAAGCCGCGCTTGGCTTCTTCCTCGCGCAGCAGGCCGAAGTTGTAGGGGATGCGGCCGGCGCGCACCTGGATGGACGCCACGTCCTGCAGTTGCGCGTCTTCCCACAACCAGCACGGGTTGAAGATGGTCACGTCGAAGCTCGCGCGCGGGCCTTCGGCGGGGGTGTCATCCTCCAGCCGCAGCAGCAGGCGGCCGCCCTGCGGGCACTGCGCCAGGGTCTTGTCGGTGCGGGTCAGCAGCGCGGCGGCGTCCAGCGTCCATTGGCTCGCGCGGTCGGCCAGCGGCTTGCCGTCGAAGAACGCCGCGGCCTGCAGTTCGGTGGGCACCGGAACGTCCAGCGGCGCGGTGTAGGCAGGCGACCGCGAGGTCGGCACGCTGCCATCGGTGGTGTAGCGGATGTCGCCATAACCCAGCGGATTGGACAGCTCGACCCGCACCCGGTTGCCGGCGCGGTCGTCCTGGCGCTGCATCGCCACCGACAGTGCGGTCTGCCCGTAGGCGATGCCCAGCGCGCGGTAGCGGTGCAGCTGTACCGGCAGGCGTGCGAGGAAGCCGTCGTAGTCCTTGCGCTCCAGCGGCGTCCACGCGATTTCCGCCAGCGCCGCCATGCGCGGGAACAGGTTGTGCTGCAGCCGCTCCCAGGTGCGGGTGTGTTCGGTCCACATGTTGGCCTGCACCCCGATCACGTGCCGGCGCTGCGCGGCCGGCAACTGCGCCGGCACCGGGTCGAACGCGTAGATCTTCTGCATCGAGGTGAACTTCGGCCGGCCCGGCGGCTCGTCCGGCAGGTTGGTCTGCAGGAAGTCCAGGTACAGGGTGTGGCCGGGCGACATCACCACGTCGTGGCCATGGGTGGCGGCCTCGATGCCGCCTTCGATGCCACGCCAGGACATCACCGTGGCCTGCGGCGGCAGCCCGCCTTCGATGATCTCGTCCCAGCCGATCAGCTTGCGGTCGCGCGCCTCCAGGAACGCTTCCAGCCGCTTGAGCATGTGCGACTGCAGCGCTTCCTCGTCCTTCAGCCCGAGCCGGCGCATGTGCGCCTGCACCGCGGGCGATGCCTGCCACTGGTACTTCACCGCCTCGTCGCCGCCGATGTGCACGTACGGGCCCGGGAACAGCTCGATCACCTCGGCCAGGATGCCTTCCAGGAACTGCAGCGTTTCCTCGCGCGGATTGAACAGGTAGGGATTCACGCCCCAGTTGTGCGACGGTTCGGTGGGGCCATCGACCACGCCATGCTCGGGATAGGCCGCCACCGCCGCCTGGGCGTGGCCGGGCACGTCGATTTCCGGGACGATGGTGATGTGGCGGGCGGCGGCATAGGCCACCACGTCGCGGATCTGCGCCTGCGTGTAGTGGCCGCAGTAGCGGTTGGGGGAGCCGTCGGCCCTGCGCCCGGCCTCGCCCGGCGGCACGCGGCAGCCGCCGACTTCGGTGAGGCGCGGATAGCGCTTGATCTCGATGCGCCAGCCCTGGTCGTCGGTGAGGTGCCAGTGGAAGGTGTTGAGCTTGTGCGTGGCCATCGCGTCGAGCACCGCCTTGATCTGCTCCACGCTCCAGAAATGCCGCGCCGAATCGAGCATCAGCCCGCGCCAGGCGAAACGCGGGGTGTCCTCGATCCGCATCGCCGGCAGCGCCACCGCGCTGGACTGCGGCCCGGCGAGCAGTTGCCACAGCGTCATCGCGCCATTGAACAGCCCGTGTTCGTCGCCGGCCTGGACGCTGATGCCTTCGTCGCCGATGTGCAGCGTGTAGGCCTCCGGCGAGGTGCCGGCGGCTGCGGGCACGATGCGGAACTCGATGCCCGGGCCCTGGCCGTCGGCCAGCCGCAGTGGCGTGGTCCTGGCCAGCAGTTCGGTGAATTGCGTGGCGACGCGGCCGGCGGCATCGCCCGGTGCGCGGACCGCGGTGGTCGCATCGACGACGAAGCGGCCCTCGGCCGGCTGCACCACGGCCGGCAATGGAATCACCGGTGCGCCCTGCACGTCGGCGGCGGCCACGGCCAGTGCGGGCGCGGGGGACGCGCTGGGCGTGCAGCCTGTGGCAATGGCGGCCGCGGCGAGCAGGGCGGCCGCCATCAGTGTGGCGGCGGTTCGGTTTCGGATCATCGTGACTCCCTGGAACTGGATGGCGGCGTGGCGGCCCGCGCCGGTGTCCGGGCGGTGGGGCCTGCGACGCGGGCCGCCGGCCGCCACTGTAAAAAAAGCGGGCCTGGAAAAGCTCCAGGCCCGTTGGAGGAGAAAGAACGCAATCGGTATTCCTGCAGCTCCGCCCTTAGAAGGCGAAGCGCAGCGAGGCCATGTAACGGCGGCCGCTCAGGTAGGCACCGCGGGTGAGCTGTTCCACGCCCGAGTAGGAGTGGTACTGCTCGTCCAGCAGGTTCATGCCTTCCAGGCCGACGGACAGGTTTTCGTTGATCCGGAAGGCGATGGACGCATCCAGCGAGGCATAGTCCATGGTCCACAGCTGGCGGCCGGCGCTGACGTTGGTGAAGTACTTGTCACGCCAGCCGTAGGTGACGCGCGCGGTCCAGGTGTCGTTCTCGAAGAACGGGCTGATGTTGAACTGGTTCTTCGAGTTGAACGGCAGCGGGCGGCCGCCGGTGGCTTCGCCGTCGGAGTAGGTGTAGTTGGCGACGATGCCGAAGCCAAGCCCGAAGTTCTGCTGCCAGGCCAGCGAATAACCCTTGATCTTCGCGTCGCCGGCATTGCGCGGACGGTCCACCAGGTAGGTGTCGTTCTTGTTCTGGTTCTGGTTCCAGTGCGTCTCCGGGGTGGACTCGGTGAGGATGTAGTCGGCCACGTCGCGGTAGAAGATCGAGCCGGCGACGATGGCGTTCTCCGAGAAGTACCACTCGGCCGAGAAATCCACGTTGGTGGACTGGTACGGCTTGAGGTTCGGGTTGCCGCCGCCGCCGGTCAGCGCGGTGTCGGACAGCCACAGGTAGGAGGAGATGTCCGTGTAGTTCGGGCGGGCGATGGTCTTGGCCACGGACGCACGCAGTACCAGCGACTCGGTGGCGTCGTACACCAGGTTCAGGTTCGGCAGCACGTTGTTGTACTTGTTCTTCTTCACCACCGGGTCGTACGACGCCGCCAGCTTCTCGGCCGACCATTCCGGCTTGGTACAGCCGGCCAGGCCGGTGTTGCATTCGTAGCTGCCCGACTCCAGGTCGGTGCGCACGTAGCGCACGCCGACGTTGCCGCGCAGCTTGTCGAAGCTGAAATCGGCCTGCACGTACGCCGCGCCGATGTCCTCGTTGATCGACCAGTTGTTGCGCGCGAACTCCTCGGCGCTGAACGGCGAGACGACCGGCATGGTCTGCCACGGTGCCAGCCACTTGCCGCTGCTGATGTACTCGGCCAGCTTCCAGCCATCGATGGTGAAGCGCTTGCCCAGGTCACCGTAGCCGCTGAACCCGTTGAGGTAGTTGCCGGGCAGCTCGCGCGGATCGAACTGCGAGGCCTTGGCGTCGCCATAGGTGGCTACTGCGGCCAGGCCGATGCCCTGCTGGACCTGGCTGGTCTCGTGCTTGCGCTGCTTGTAGCCGAAGCGGACCAGGTAGACCGGCGAGTCGAGCTTGATGCCGAAGTCGACCTGGCCGTAGGTTTCCTTGTCGACGGTCGGCTTCTCGACCAGGTTGCCGCCCCAGCCGGTGTTCCAGCCGGGCTTGGACGGGTCGCCGCCCCAGCCGCCGTCCATCTGGAACTGGTCCGGGTTCAGGAACGGATTGCTGCCGGTGAACGTGACGCTGCCGGGATTGCCCGGGGCGTCGGCGATGGACCAGGTGTAGTCGGTGCGCGCCAGGAACTCGCCGAACACCTGCTTCGGGCCGCCGTCGGCCTTGGTGCGGCCGATATGGGTGGACGCGAACCAGCGCTCGTCGTTCCAGTCGAGCTTGACGTCGTAGGTCGACGACTCGACGTTGGCGCGGCGGTTCTGCAGGTCGAACACCACCAGCCCGTTCTTGTGGCTGGCACTGGTGATCAGCCCGTCCTTGACGGTGATGTCGCTCAGCGTCTTCAGGCTGTTCCAGGTGTTGCCCTGGTGGGTGAACATCGACTGCGCCATGTGGTCGAAGTTGGCGTCGATCTTCAGCGCGTTCAGCTCGATGTTCATCTGCTCCACCGGCTTGAACTGCAGCGCCAGCGAGTAGGTCTTGCGCTCGCGCTGCTGCTCGAAGAAGTGCGCGCTGGTGGAGTTGGGGCCGACCGCGTTCGGGTTGGCGTACAGGGTTTCGGCGCAGGTGCCGGTACAGGTGGCCGGCAGCGTCGGCTGCACGCCGTTGACCGGCGGCTTGGACCAGTCCGGCGGCAGGTTGGTCACCGAGCCCGGGGCACCGCCGACGCCGGCGATGTAGTCCTTGGCCCGCACGATGCCGTAGGACTCGATGCCGTCGCGGCGGATGCTCTCGTTGGAGGCCTGGGCCGAGACGATCACGCCGAAGCTGCCGGCGTCGTTCTTCCACGCGAACGCGGCCGAGGCGTTGGGATCGGTCTTCTCGACGCGGTCGTTGCGGCCGTAGCTGACGCGGCCGGACAGGCTGACCTTCTCCGGCATGTCCAGCGGCTTGCGGGTGGAGACGATCACGGTGCCGCCGATCGAGCCTTCATCGATGCGCGCTTCCGGCGACTTGAACACTTCCACCTTGCCGACCAGCTCGGGCGCCAGCAGCGAGTAGTTGAAGGTGCGGGTCGGGAAGTCGGACATGTTCCAGTCGCCGGAGGCGATGGACTGGCCGTTGAGCAGGGTGCGGTTCAACGCCGGATCGGTGCCGAGGATCGAGACCTTCTCGCCCTGGCCGTAGGCGCGGTCGATGGTCACGCCGGGGATGATGGTCATCGCCTCGGCCACGTTGGTGGCCGGGAACTTGCCCACGTCCTCGGCGGTGATGACGTCGACGATGGCGTCGGCATTGCGCTTGGTCTCCAGCGACTGCTGCAGGCTGGCGCGGATGCCGGTGACGACGACGCGGTCGAGGTCGGTGGCCTCCTTCTTGCCGGCCTCCTGCGCGTGCGCGGAAAAGCTCAGGCAGGTGACGATGGCGGCGGACAGTACGGACTTGCGGTACCTCATGATGTCTCTCCTCATCATTGGCGTGATTGTGGGTTGAACCGCGGTTGCTGGGGGGTGCCGGTGCGCGGGCGCGTGCCCGTGCGGCGGTGTCGTGGCTGCGTGGGTGGGAGCGTGCTCAGGTGCTGCGGTGCTGCAGGTACCAACTGGCTGCGCCGATGACGCCCAGTTGCCCGTGCTCGACCAGTTTCACGGGGATGCGCTGCAGCGCCTTGGCCATGGGTCCCTTGTTGAGGAACCGCTCGACGAAGGTGCTGCCGATGAGGAACGGGCCGAGCTTGGGCAGGATGCCGCCGGCCAGGTAGATGCCGCCCTGCACGCCGTAGAGCAGGGCCATGTCGCCGATGGTGGAGCCGAGGATTCCGCAGAACAGCTCCAGGGTCTGGACCGCGAGCGGGTCGCTGCCATCGCAGGCGGCGGCGCTGACCGCGTCGGGGGTGGCGTGCACGGGCGCGGTGCCGCGCACCGCGCACAGGGCGTTGTAGAGGTTGAGCAGGCCGGGCCCGGACAGCGCGCCGTGCTCGATGGAGACATGGCTGCGGTTGCGCAGCATGTGCTGCAGCACGGCCATTTCCAGTTCGGTGCCGGCGGCCAGCGCGGCCTGCCCGGCTTCGGTGGCGAGCACGACCGAGCGCTCGCCGACGGGAATCCAGAGCGCGGCGCCCAGGCCGGTGCCGGGGCCGACGACGAGGGTGGGGCCGCGCGGCGCCTGCGCCGGGCCGGTGAGCTGCAGCACCTGGCTGCCGTCGATGTGGGCGGCGGCGTGGGCGACTGCCTCGAAATCGTTGACCAGGTGCACGGCCTCGAAGCCGAGGTCGTCGCGGATGCGGCTGGCCGACAGCGGCCACGGCAGGTTGGCCGAGATCACGCTGCCGTCGGCCAGCGCGTAGCCGGCGCTGGCGATGACGCATTCGCGCGCGCCGGGGGCGTGGGCGTGGAAGTCGGCCAGGATCTGGCCCAGCCCGGCGTGGTCGGCGCAGCGGTAGCGGCGGTAGGCGATCACGTCGACGGCCTGGCCCGGCGTGGCACGGACCAGCCCCACCCGCACATGGGTGCCGCCGACATCGGCGGCGATCAGCGGCACGGCCGGCGCGGCGATGGGCTGGTGCTGGGTTGGACTGAAGCTGGCGACCACGCGGTTCCCCCGGAGTGTCTGCAGTTCCATGGGGAGCTGCGGCATCCGGAGTTTCGGCGTTGCCTGACAACGATGTCAAGCTGTTCTGCAAAAAATTTTCAGATCAACAATGCCGTCAGAATTTCAAATAACCCAATGATTGCAATGGCAAAAATTATTTCATTCGAAACGATGCTTCAAATTTGGAGGGTGCGTAGGACCAGTCGGTTGTATTCGTGAAATTTTTTCGCATCGCCCGGACCTGGCTCGCTGCCCGCGCCCGGGGGCCGGCACCGCAGCGGCCTACGTGGTCCGTCCCCATGAAGAAAAGGGCCACCGTTTCCGGTGGCCCCGGGGGCGTGCTCAGTGCGTGGTTTCCAGTTGTATCCAGTCCAGCGTCCACAGCGCCGGCCGGGTGTCGCCGGTGAAACGGATGCACAGGTCGGCGCGCGGCGGCGCCGCGTGCAGTGGCGCGCGCAGCTCCACGAACCCGTCGGCGCCCGGCGCCGCCGGCAGCGGCACCGACACCAGCGGCGTGCCCTTGCAGTCGGCCAGGATCTCCAGCTCGCCATGCGCGGTGCGGGCGGGTGCGAAGCGGCGGCTGGGTTCGTCGTGGGCGAGCTGGAAGTTGTACGGGATGCGCCCGGCGCGGACCTTCACCGCGCTCACGCCCGCCAGGTCCGCGTCCTGCCACAGCCAGCACGGGCTGAAGATGTTGACGTTGAACACCGCGCGCTCGCCGTCGGCGGGGCCGTCGTCCTCCAGGCGCAACAGCAGCTTGCCGTCGCCGGGGCAGAGGCCGAGCCGGGTGTCGTCGCGGGTGAGCAGCGAATCGGCGGTGACCGCGAAGCGGCTGGCCGCGGCGAGCGGCTTGCCGTCGAAGAACGCCGCGGCGCGCACCTCGGCCGGCAGCCTGACCTGCAGCGGCTGTACGTAGCGCGGCGACGCGGCGCTCACCGCGCTGCCGTCGAGCGTGTAATGCACCGCGTAGCCGAGCGGATTGTCGAGCGTGACCGTGGCGGTGCCGGCGCTGCGGTCGCCCTTGTCGTGCATGTCCACCTGGAACGGCGTCTGCGCGTAGTGGATGCCCATCGCGCGGTAGCGCTGCAGCTGGCGCGGCAGGCGCTGCAGGAACCCATCGAAATCGCGCTTGTCCGCTGGACTCCAGCCGGTTTCGGCCACCGCGGCCAGGCGCGGGAACAGGTTGTGCTCCAGATTGCGGTCGTTGCGCGTGTGCTCGGTGAACATGTTGGCCTGCAGGCCGAGGATGTGCTGGCGCTTGTCGGCGGCCAGTTCCGCGGGCACCGGCTCGAACCCGTAGGCCTTGCGCAGCTCGATGGTCGTCGGCCGGCCCGGCGGCTCGTCTGGCGAGGACGTCTGCAGGTAGTCCATGTACATGTGGGTGACCGGCGACATGATCACGTCGTGGCCTTCGCTGGCCGCCTTCAGGCCGCCTTCGGTGCCACGCCAGGACATCACCGTGGCTTCGGGCGGCAGGCCGCCCTCGAGGATTTCGTCCCAGCCGATCAGGCGGCGGTCGTGCTGCTCCAGGAACTTCTCCAGGCGCTTGATCATGTGGCTCTGCATTTCCATCTCGTCCTTCAGGCCGAGCCGGCGCATGTGCGCCTGCACGCGGGGGGAAGCGATCCACTGGTCCTTGACCGCCTCGTCGCCGCCAACGTGCACGTACCTGGCCGGGAACATGTCGATCACTTCCAGCAGCACGTTCTCCAGGAACTGCAGGGTGCTTTCTTCGGTGTTGAACAGGTTGGGGAACACCCCCCACTGGTTGTCGATGGCCAGCTTCTGGCCGGTCACGCCCAGCTCGGGGTAGGCGGCGATGGCCGCGGTGGCGTGGCCGGGGACGTCGATCTCCGGGATCACCTGGATGTGGCGCTCCGCCGCGTACGCCACGATCTCGCGGATCTGCGCCTGCGTGTAGTAACCACAGTAGCGGCGCGGCTCGCCGGTGGCCGGGTCGCGGCCGGCATCGCCCAGCGGCACCCGGCAGCTGCCCACCTCGGTGAGCTTCGGGTAGCGCTTGATCTCCATGCGCCAGCCCTGGTCGTCGGTGAGGTGCCAGTGGAAGGTGTTGAGCTTGTGCTGGGCCATGGCATCGAGCAGCTTCCTGATCTCGTCCATGCTCTGGAAATGGCGGGCCGAATCCAGCATCAGCCCGCGCCAGACGAAGCGCGGCGCATCGGTGATGGTGGCGGCGGCGACCTCGCCGGGGGTCTGGTCGGTCAGCAGCTGCGCGGCGGTGACGGCCCCGTAGAACAGGCCGCGGTCATCGCTGGCACTGACGTCGATGCCGGTGTTGGAGACCTTCAGCGTGTAGGCCTCGGCCGGGTTGGTCGCCGATGGGTCCAGGCGGAAGCGGATCTGTGCCTTGCTGGCGTTCTCGGCCACCGCCAGCGTGGGGCCGCCGTTCTGCCTGAGCAGCTCGACGAACTGGGCGGCGACGCGGCGCGAGGCCTCGTCATTGCCACCGACCCGGGCGGCATCCTTCAGTACGAAGTCCTTGCCGCCGTCGGCCTGGTAACGGGCGGGCAGCGGGATCAACGACGGTGCGCCGGCGGCGTGGACCTGCACGGCGGTGAGGCCGAGCAGCAGGCAACTGCCGAGCAGGGTTGCGCGACGACGCGCACGGAGGGACTTCGTCATCGGGGCGGAGCTCCTGTGTTTTCTGGAGGGTACTCAAAAAAACGCCGGGCCCGGAATGATCCAGGCCCGGCGCGTCATGCTGCCCGGCGGTGCGGCGTGCCGGGATGGATCAGAACTTCACGCGGGCATTGAGGTAGTACTGGCGCCCGTTGCTGTAGAACGCGGTCGGAATGCTGGCGCTCTGGTAGTACTTGTAGGTCGGGTCGTTGAGGTTCAGCGCATCCAGGCTGAAGCTCAGGTGGTCGTTGAACTTGTAGCTCAGTGCCACCGACAGGGTGCCGAAGCTGTCCTGGTAGTACGGATTGGCGCCGGACAGGCCGATCAGGAACTTCGAACGGTAGGTGTAGCCCACGCGTGCACCGAAGGTGTCGTTTTCGAAGTAGGCACCCACGTTGTAGGTGTTCTTCGAAGTGCCGGTCAGGTTGTTGCTGCCGTCGGCCCAGGTGTGCGAGGTGCTGCCATCGGCGTAGGTGTAGTTGCTGGTGACGCCGAAGTTTTCGCCGATCGGTTGCTCGTAGACCAGTTCGACGCCGGTGACCTTGCCGTTGGAGTTGACCGGAACCGAGACGTTGTACGGCTCGAGCTTGTGGGTCAGCTCGCTGAACAGCATCTGCGTCTCGGTGCCGAAGGCCACGTAGTCCTTCAGGTTCATCGAGTAGGCGCCGATCGACAGCAGGCCGCGCGGCATGAAGTACCACTCGAGGTTGGCGTCGAAGTTGGTCGATACGATCGGCTTCAGGTTCGGATTGCCGCCGCCACCGGTCTTGTTCAGGTCAGAGCCCCAGGACGAGGCGCCGAGCGCGGAAAAGTCCGGCAGGGTCTGGGTCTGGGATGCGGCAAAGCGGAACACCAGGTTGTCGGCCATGTCGAACTTCAGGTTCGCGCTCGGCAGGATGCGGCTGTGCTTGTTGTTGGTGTTGATGATCTTCCAGCCGCCCCACACCGGGCAGGCCCAGCCGCAGCCGGGGCCGGGGCCCTGGGCGAACAGGCTGGTGACATCCGCATTGGCGACGTCGCTGACCGACTGGTAGGACATGATGTCCTGGTCGATATTGACGTAGCGCAGGCCGACGTTGCCGCTCCAGCGGTCACCGACGAAGTTGGCCTGCACATAGGCGGAGAAGTTCTTCTCCTGGACCTTCCACTCGGCGCCATAGTTGTGGCGGCCGTTGGGGCCGTCGTCGTTGGACAGCCAGGTGGAGTTGTTGACCACCGCGTCCTTCAGCGCGCCGGGGGTGAAATACCACAGGTTGCGCGGGAAGGTGCCGCCGATGCTGCTGGCGAAGCCATCCGGGTACGGTGCGGTGGCGCCATTCTTGAGCGCACTCCAGATGTCGCCCGGGCTCGCGCCTTCCGGCGACATAGCCTCGCGCTTGTGGTCGGCGTAGCGGGCGCCGAAGTCGAGCGAGCTCAGCGTGCCGTCGTTGAAGTACTGGCTGAAGTCGGCGGTGAACCACTTCTCCTTGTCCTCGGCGGTGACCTGCTGGTTGCCCCAGGTGCCGAAGCTGGTCACACCGCTCGGGGTGAGGTCGCCGCCGACGTTCCAGTCGATCGGCGCGCCGTTGCCGTGGGTGCTCCAGCTGGCGCCGCCGCCATTGGCCAGGGTCACTTCGGCGATGAACTGGCGTGGGGTGGAGCCGGTGCCCTTGGTCGAGCCGGCCTGGAACTTGGCGCTCAGGTTGTCGTTGATCTGCCAGTCGGCATCCAGGGTGACGTAGCTGCTCTTGGCGGTGGCTTCGCGGTAGATCATGTCGTACACCGCGTAGTCGGTACCCGCCTGGCCGGTGTACGTGGCATCGGTCAGCACGCCATCCTTGACCACGTAGCCGGGGTTGGGTGCCTGCGCGCCGGCAAAGTGGTTGCCCCACAACATGAAGTTGCGGTTGTAGTTGTTGGCGTCCATCTTCGAGCTGAAGCCCTCGACACCCAGGATGAGGGAGTCGGACGGCTTGAACTGCAGTGCGACCAGCCCGCCCTTGCGCTCGCGGGTCTGTTCGAACAGGGTCGAGCCGAGCAGGCCGGGCGCCCACACCCCGACCAGGTCCGGGTTGGTCGCGGCCACCGGGTCGGAGGCGCCGATCTGGAAGAAGCCGCCGGGCACTTCCTGGGCTTCGCGGCGCAGTTCGCGCTTCTGGCTGAACGCCTGCACCATCACGCCGAAGGTGTTGTCGTCATTTTTGTAGTTGAACAGGCCGGACAGCTGCGGATCGTTGGACTTGGCCTGGTCCGAGCGCACCGCGCCGATCGAGGCCTCGGCGGTGATCTGCTTGGCGAACTCCAGCGGCTTGCGGGTGATGATGTTGACCGTGCCGGTGGTGCCGCCGTCCTGCAGCTTGGCCTGCGAGGACTTGTTCACCTCCACAGAACGCACCAGTTCCGACGGCAGCAGGGTGTAGCTGACGCTGCGGCCGACGTTGTTGCCCTGGCTGAGTACGAACCAGTCGGCCGAGCCGACGCTGTGGCCGTTGATCAGGGTCTGGGTCAGGCTCGGGCTGGTGCCGCGCAGGCTCACGCGGTCGGCTTCGTCGAAGCCGCCTTCGTCGGCGCTGGACGAGCTGATGTTCACGCCGGGCAGGCGCTGCAGGGTGTCGGCGACGTTGTGCGCCGGCAGCTTGCCGATGTCCTCGGCGGTCACCACTTCGACGCGGGCATTGGCTTCGCGCTTGGTGTCCAGCGACTTTTCCATCGAGCCGCGGATGCCGGTGACGGTGACGGTGTCCAGGTCGGTCGCCTTGGGCTGCGCTTCCTGCGCGTGGGCGCTGAAGGCAAGGCAGCCGGCGATGGCTGCCGAAAGCAGGGTCTTGCGGTGCATGTTGTCTCTCCTCAACATCGGAATGAAAGGCACGGGCGTGCCGCTTTACGTCTGGTCTTGCTATTGCATCTGTTGCTTATGCTGCGAGGCTTGCGTGGCCAACTTTTCCAGATACCAACTGGCTGCGCCGATGACGCCCAGTTGCCCGTGCTCGACCAGTTTCACGGGGATGCGCTGCAGCGCCTTGGCCATGGGTCCCTTGTTGAGGAACCGCTCGACGAAGGTGCTGCCGATGAGGAACGGGCCGAGCTTGGGCAGGATGCCGCCGGCCAGGTAGATGCCACCCTGCACGCCGTAGAGCAGGGCCATGTCGCCGATGGTGGAGCCGAGGATTCCGCAGAACAGCTCCAGGGTCTGGATCGCGAGCGGGTCGCTGCCATCGCAGGCGGCGGCGCTGACCGCGTCGGGGGTGGCGTGCACGGGCGCGGTGCCGCGCACCGCGCACAGGGCGTTGTAGAGGTTGAGCAGTCCGGGCCCGGACAGCGCGCCGTGCTCGATGGAGACATGGCTGCGGTTGCGCAGCATGTGCTGCAGCACGGCCATTTCCAGTTCGGTGCCGGCGGCCAGCGCGGCCTGCCCGGCTTCGGTGGCAAGCACGACCGAGCGCTCGCCGACGGGGATCCAGAGCGCGGCGCCCAGGCCGGTGCCGGGGCCGACGACGAGGGTGGGGCCGCGCGGCGCCTGCGCCGGGCCGGTGAGCTGCAGCACCTGGCTGCCGTCGATGTGGGCGGCGGCGTGGGCGACGGCCTCGAAATCGTTGACCAGGTGCACGGCCTCGAAGCCGAGGTCGTCGCGGATGCGGCTGGCCGACAGCGGCCACGGCAGGTTGGCCGAGATCACGTTGCCGTCGGCCAGCGCGTAGCCGGCGCTGGCGATGACGCAGTGCGCCACCTGCCGGTGGTGGCTGGCGAAGTCGGACAGGATCGCGCTCAGGCTCGGATGGTCGCCGCAGCGGTACTTGCGGTAGGACAGGATCTCGATGGTCCCGCCATCGCTGCCGCCGGCGCGGATCAGGCCGACGCGGACATGGGTGCCGCCGACGTCGGCGGCCATGAAAGGTAGAGACGCGCTGTCGAGCGGAAAGGTCTGCAGTGTGGGGGCGGCAGCGGTCACTCGGTTTCCCTATGGCGTTGGGGGAGCGCCCGTCAGGCGCCATCGGGAGCCGAGTCTGTAATCGTTCTGACAACGATGTCAACGAATAGTTGAAACTTTCGATGCTGCGCCGCAGCGCCGTTCTGCGCGGCGGCGACGGCTGCGGTTCGGTTGCATTCGAAAGCAGGTGGCCGGCAAACCCTGCGTTTTCAAGCGTGCGAGCACTGGCTGCATGCCGTGCGGCACGCTGCCAGCGTGGGCGGCAGGCGGGTCACGCGTACACGCGTTGTTGACAAACGCGTCGGCACCCAACCATAAATGTGACAACGTTGTTCCCAGTTACCACCGGTCGGCGTGAGCCGTCCCTCTCGCAGCTGCAGGAGCCTTGACCAATGTCCGCTGTTCCCGCTTCCACGCCGCGCACCGGCATGGCGTCGTCGATCGCCATCGTCGGCGGCCTGTTCTTCATCCTTGGATTCTGTACCTGGATCAACGGGCCGCTGATCACCTTCGTCAAGCTGGCCTTCGAGGTCAGCGAGGTGTCGGCGTTCCTGGTGTTGATGGTGTTCTACCTGTCCTACTTCTTCCTGGCGCTGCCGGCGTCGCTGATCCTCAACCGCACCGGCATGAAGAAGGGCCTGGCGCTGAGCCTGGCGGTGATGGCGGTGGGGGCCATGCTGTTCGGCCAGTTCGCGACGCAGCGCTGGTTCGCCGGTGCGCTGGGCGGCCTGTTCGTGATCGGCGGCGGCATGGCGCTGCTGCAGACCGCGGTGAACCCCTACATCTCGATCCTCGGCCCGATCGAGGGCGCGGCCCAGCGCATCGCGCTGATGGGCATCTGCAACAAGGTCGCGGGCATCCTGGCGCCGATCGTGATCGGTTCGCTGGTGCTGCACGGCATCGGTGATCTCGACGCCCAGGTGCAGGTCGCGGACGCGGCCACCAAGGCGCAGCTGCTCAGCGATTTCGCCGCCAAGATCCATACCCCGTACATGGTGATCGCCGGGGTGCTGCTGCTGGTGGCGGTGGGCGTGCTGTTCTCGCCGCTGCCGGAAGTGCGCGCGGCCGAGGCCAACGCCGTGGCCGCCGACGGCGCCGCGGAAAAGCACAGCATCTTCCAGTTCCCGCACCTGTGGCTGGGCGTGCTGTGCCTGTTCGTCTACGTCGGCGCCGAGGTGATGGCCGGCGACGCCATCGGCACCTACGGCCATGGCTTCGACCTGCCGCTGGACCAGACCAAGCTGTTCACCTCGTATACGCTGACGGCGATGCTGGTCGGCTATCTGGTCGGCCTGGTGCTGATCCCGCGCTTCATCTCGCAGGAGCGCTGGCTGGCGGTCTCGGCGGCGCTCGGCGTGCTGTTCAGCGTGGGCGCCTACGTCACCCAAGGCTACGTCTCGGTAGGCTTCGTGGCCGCGCTGGGCTTCGCCAACGCGATGATGTGGCCGGCGATCTTCCCGCTGGCGATCCGCGGCCTGGGCCGCTTCACCCAGACCGGCTCGGCGCTGCTGGTGATGGGCATCGCCGGCGGCGCGATCATTCCGCAGGCGTTCGCGGTGCTCAAGCAGCATTTCGACTTCCAGCTGGTGTTCGCCGCGCTGATGGTGCCGTGCTACCTGTACATCCTCTATTTCGCTGTCCGCGGGCAGCGTGCGGGCCGCGCGCATGGCGGCTGAATCGAGCATCATGGCGGCCAGTCAGTCCAGCCAGGAAACCGTCATGCGCAGGCCCACCATCAAGGACGTCGCCGAGCGGGCAAAGGTGTCGCTCAAGACCGTGTCGCGGGTCATCAACAACGAACCGTCGGTGATGCAGGCCACCCGCGCGCGGGTGCTGCGCGCGGTCGCCGAGCTGGATTACGAGCCGGATCCGTCGGCGCGCAACCTGCGCAGCAACACCACGTTCGTGATCGGGCTGGTCTACGACAACCCGAACCCGTACCACATCATCGGCGTGCAGAACGGCGTGCTGTCGGCCTGCCGCGAGACCGGCTTCGGCCTGCAGATCCATCCATGCGACTCGACCTCGCCGATGCTGGCCGAGGAACTGGCCGACTGGGTGCAGCGCTCGCGCCTGGCCGGGCTGGTGCTGACCGCGCCGATGTCCGAGCGCCCGGAGCTGGTGGCCGCGCTCAACGCGCGCGGGATCAAGACGGTGCGGATCATCGCCGCCACCGAGGACCCGGCCGACGGCGCCTGCGTGTTCGTCGACGACCGCGATGCCGCCTACGAGATCACCGAGCACCTGATCCAGCTCGGGCACCAGCGCATCGGCTTCCTGTGGGGCGGGCCGGAGCACCGCTCCAGCGGCGAGCGCTATGCCGGCTACGAGGCCGCGCTCAAGGACTACGGCATCCCGCTGGACAAGCACCTGGTGATCCCGGGCGACTACACCTTCGACGATGGCTTCCGCGGCGCGCGCCGGCTGCTGGCGCTGCGCGAGCCGCCCACCGCGATCTTCGGCTCCAACGACGAGATCGCCGCCGGGGTACTGGCGGCGGCCAACTCGGCCGGGCTCAACGTGCCCTACGACCTGTCCATCGCCGGTTTCGAGGACAGCCCGTTCTCGCGCCAGTCGTGGCCGGCGCTGACCACCGCCAAGCAGGCCACCGGCGACATCGCCCGGCATGCCGCGCGGCTGCTGATCAGCCAGCTGCGCACCGACGCCTACGAGGACAACCCGGTGCAGCTGCAGAACCAGGGCTTCGTGCCGCAGCTGGTGGTGCGCGGCTCCACCGCGCCGCTGCGCCAGCAGCCGTTGCGGCCGCCTTCCCCTTCCCCCGATCTTTCCGAGTAGAACCATGTTGCCCAGCGAGACCGAAACCCTGATGTTCAACGAGGCCGCGTCCAGCGCCTCGGTGATCGCCGCCCAGTTCGCCCGCAACCACGAGCGCATGCGCGCGCTGGCCGCGGACCTGCGCCAGAACCCGCCGCCGTTCGTGGTCACCTGCGCGCGCGGCAGTTCCGATCATGCCGCCACCTACGCCAAGTACCTGTTCGAGACCCGGCTGGGGCTGGTGACTGCCTCGGCCTCGCCGTCGGTGGGGTCGGTCTACGAGGCCCGGCAGCAGCTGCAGGGCGCGCTGTACCTGGTGATCTCGCAGTCCGGCAAGAGCCCGGACCTGCTGCGCAACGCCGAGGCGGCCAAGGCCGCCGGCGCGCGCGTGGTGGCGCTGGTCAACGTCGAGGATTCGCCGCTGGCGCAGCTGGCCGATACGGTGATCCCGCTCGGTGCCGGTGCCGAGCGCAGCGTGGCCGCGACCAAGAGTTACCTGGCCTCGCTGGCCGCGATCCTGCAGTTGTGCGCCTACTGGCGCGATGACCCGACCCTGATCGCCGCGCTCGACGCCCTGCCCGCGGCCCTGACCCAGGCCTGGCAGTGCGACTGGAGCGCGCTCACCGAAGGCCTGGTCGATGCCCACAACCTGTTCGTGGTCGGCCGCGGCCCCGGCCTGGCCGCGGCGCAGGAGGCGGCGCTCAAGTTCAAGGAAACCTGCGGCCTGCATGCCGAAGGCTACAGCTCGGCGGAGGTCAAGCACGGACCGATGGCGCTGGTCGGCCGCGATTTCCCGGTGCTGGCCTTCGCCCAGCCGGACGAGACCGGCGCCGGTACCCGCGCCCTGGCCGACGAGTTCGCCGCGCGTGGCGCACGCGTGTGGCTGGCGGGCGAGGGCGGCGACCTGCCGGTGGCGGCCGCGCCACACCCGCTGTGCGCGCCGCTGCTGACGGTGCAGAGCTTCTACCGCGCGATCAACGCGCTGGCGCTGCGCCGGGGCCATAATCCGGACCTGCCGCCGCACCTGAACAAGGTGACCGAAACCGTCTGAGCGCCGGTCCCCGGCCTGCGCGGCGGGCCGGGCGTCGCAGGGGGCGGCACAGGCCGCCGCCGGCTCACCGCGCAGGCGCGCGCGACCTGCCGCCGCCGCCATCGAACGGGCAGGGACGCTGCCGTTGTTCATCCTCCCGGCGCAGGGCTGCGGGAGGGCATCCGGAACCAAGAAGATGACCAGTTACGCATTGACCCACGCCCGCATCCTGGGCAACGACGACTTCCACTCCGGCCACGCGGTACTGGTGCAGGACGGCAAGGTGGCGGCGGTACTGCCGGAGGCCTCGCTGCCGGCAGGCGTGCCGCGGCACGATCTGGGCGGCGGCTGGCTGCTGCCGGGCTTCATCGACGTGCAGGTCAACGGCGGCGGTGGCGCGCTGCTCAACAACGCCCCGGACGTGGCGTCACTGCGCACGATGATGCGCGGGCACCGCCGCTTCGGCACCACCGGCATGATGCCGACCCTGATCAGCGACGACGCGGCGGTGATGGCCCAGGCCATCGCCGCGGTGCGCCAGGCCATCGCCGAAGGCGTGCCCGGCATCCTCGGCATCCATCTGGAAGGCCCGTACATCGCACCGGCGCGCAAGGGCACCCACGATGCCGGCAAGTTCCGCGTGCCGGGGCCGGACGAGGTGGCGATGGCGACCGCGCTCGACAACGGTGTCACCGTGATCACGCTGGCACCCGAGCGGGTGCCGGTGGAGACCATCCGCGCGATGGTCGGCAACGGCGCCATCGTCTGCGCCGGCCACACCGCCGCCAGCTACGAGGAAACCCGCGCCGGCCTGGAGGCCGGCATCAGCGGCTTCACCCACCTCTACAACGCGATGACGCCGCTGCAGGGGCGCGAACCCGGCGTGGTCGGCGCCGCGCTGGAGGACCCGCACAGCTGGTGCGGGGTGATCGTCGATGGCGTGCACGTGCACCCGGCCAGCCTGCGCGTGGCGCTTGCGGCCAAGCCACGCGGCAAGGTGATGCTGGTGACCGATGCCATGCCGATGGTCGGCGCCGACGATCCGTCGTTCGCGCTGTATGGCGAGGTCATCACCGCCGTCGATGGCGTGGTGCGCAACGCCGCCGGCTCGCTCGCCGGCTCGGCGCTGGACATGGCTACCGCGGTGCGCAACACGGTCAGGCTGCTGGGGCTGCCGTTGGCCGAAGCCGCGCGCATGGCATCCACCTACCCGGCGCGGTTCCTGCGCCTGGACGACCGCTTCGGCCATATCGCCGCGGGTTACCAGGCGGATTTCGTGCTGCTGGATGAAAGGCTGCAGGTGCAGGCGACGTGGATCGCCGGGCAGCGCGAGTGAGGGAGCCGCTCTCCCTTCGTGGCGGGAGGGCACGGTTTGCGCGCCGCTGGCGCGCGCGTGCGTTCGAGCGCCCACGCCATTGGCGTGGGCCGGGACGCGGAGCGGGAGGGTACGGGCGGAGCCTCACAGCGTTCGATCGTGCGAAGCCCCGTTTTGATCGGCCCTGGGCAACGGCAGCGGCTTTCGCTCCCGCTTCGCGTGAGCGGGTTACTCATCTTTGGCTCGTGCAAAGAGAAGGTAGCCAAGAGCAAGCACGCCTGCCTTCGCGCCCACGGCAGTGACGTGCCGTGGGTCCACTCCGCCGCCGGGATTTTTTTGACGAGACATCCCTGTCTCGTCGAAGAACGACGTGCATCCCAGCACGTCGCCGCTTGCGGGGGCTTGTCCGTCGGCGCCGTCCCTGCGGAAGGGGACCCGGCAAGTCAAATCACGAGCAACAGCAACAGCAGGCCTCTGCTTGTGGTTCCGGCAAAGGTGGCAGTTCTTTTCAACAGACCGAAGGGCTGGTCAATCGCTTCTCGATGCGGTGTCTGCCGGCCTCCGCTACCTGACCGCACGGGATACCCTCCATGAGCAGTTCCCCATCCAGCCAGACACCCACCCGCTTTGCATCGGTCGATGCGCTGCGCGGCATCACCGTCGCGGCCATGCTGCTGGTCAACAACCCGGGCACTTGGAGCCACGTGTACGCGCCGCTGGAACACGCGGAGTGGAACGGCTGCACGCCCACCGACCTGGTGTTCCCGTTCTTCCTGGTGATCGTCGGCGTGTCGATCGCGCTGGGCGTGGTGCCGCGGGTCGAGCAGGGCGCCGACCGCGCCGCGCTGACCCGCAGCGTGCTGGTGCGGGCGGCACGCATCGTCGGCCTGGGCCTGCTGCTGCACCTGTTGGCGTGGTGGTGGCTGGACCTGGCGCATTACCGTCCGCTGGGGGTGCTGCAGCGTATCGGCGTGTGTTTCGCCGCCGTCGGCGCGCTGGCGATCTGGTCGCGCGCGACCACGCAGTGGGCCTGCCTGCTGTTGTTGCTGTCCGGCTACGCGGCGCTGCTGGCCGCGGGGAGCACGCTCGAGCCGTGGCACAACCTGCCCAGTCGCGTGGACACCGTTGTGTTCGGCGACCTGGCCTACCGCTACGACGCCGCCACCGGGCTGGGGCATGATCCGGAAGGGCTGCTGTCGACGCTCGGCGCCCTGGCCTCGACCCTGCTCGGCCTTCGCGCCGGCGCGCTGCTGCGCCAGGGCCGTGCGGCGCGGCTGCTCCCGGCCGCGCTGGTGCTGTTGCTGCTGGGGGCGCTGTGGTCCAGCTGGCAGCCGCTCAACAAGAACCTGTGGACGCCGTCCTACGTGCTGTGGACGTCCGGTTGGGCACTGGCTGCGCTGTGGCTGGCGCACGTGCTCATCGACCGCGTGCAGTGGCCGCCGCTGGGCCGGCGCTTCGGCGTCAATGCGATCACCGCCTACGCCGGCTCCGGGGTGACGGTGCTGGCATTGCTGGGCACCGGCAGCTGGGGGTGGCTGTACAGCCACGTGTTCGACCGCTGGATCACCCCTCTGGCCGGTGCCGAAGCCGCCTCGCTGGCGATGGCCATCGCCTTCGTCGCGGCCTGGTGGCTGCCGATGTGGTGGCTGGACCGGCGCCGGATCTACCTGAAGATCTAGCCCCCAAAGCCGGGTCCGCGCCCATTCCCCGGGCAAGGGACGTTGACCTGGGCCTGTTCCCGGCGCTGTTCTATCCTGCATCGGTAGCGACGTGCCATGGGATGGAACCACGATGTGCAGGAAGCGGAAACGCGCGCTGGCGGTGATGCTGTGGATGGCGATGCTGCCGGCGTGGGCGCTATCGGCCACCCCGGTGCCCTCGTTGCCTGCGCGGGAGCAGATGCTGGGCCTGCTGGAGCAACGGGCGCTGCATCGGAACCTGGTGGACTGGAGGGCGTTGCGTCGCGAGCTTGCCGCGACCACCGATGCCGAACGGCAACGCGCGCTGCTGGCCGACGCCATCCACCGCGCGACCGCCGGTCATGGCGGGTGGATGGCGGCCGCGGAGCTGCGCGACAGGTACCGCGCGGCGGCGCCCGCGGCCGCGCTGCCCGCGGCTGTGGAAGCGTCTGCGGCGCCGGAGGCCGGGCGGATCGACCCGCGGCTTGGTCGGATCACGATCGGGCCCTATCTGCCCGATCCGGGGCTCACCCGTGCGCAGCAGCGGGAAGCCGAGCAGCAGCACGCGCAGCGTCTGCGGGACACGCTCTGGCGCCTGGACGATGGCAGCCGTTGCGGCTGGATCGTGGACCTGGCCGACAACACCGGCGGCAACATGTGGCCGATGCTGCTGGGGGTGGGGCCGCTGCTGCCCGGCCGCGTCGGTGGCACGGACGTGGTCGGGCATTTCCAGGATGCAGGCGGGCTGCAGCCGTGGCGCTACCGCGACGGTGCGGTCTGGGTGGGCCAGGCCCTGCGGCTGGCGGCGGACGATGGGAGCCGGCGCCTGCGCCATCCCGAGGCACCGCTCGCCGTGCTCCAGTCCGGGCGTACCGCCAGTTCCGGCGAGGCCATCGTGCTGGCGCTGCGCGGACGGCGCGGCAGCCGCAGTTTCGGCACGCCGACGATGGGCTACTCCACTGGCAACGTTCCGGTGACACTGGTCGACGGCAGCACGCTGCTGCTCACCACCACGGTGATGAAGGACCGCAACGGCATGGGCGATGGCAGCCGCATCGTTGCGGATGTTCCGGCGGCGCTGCCGGCCGATGCGCTGCGCCTGGCGCAGGCATGGCTGCTGGCGCAGCCGGCCTGTGGCGGAAAACCCACGGGAAGTGCAGGGGCAGGCGCGCCATCCTGGAAAACCGCCCCCTGACTGGTTCTCCCTATGCCCGGCGTGCCGCGCCGATGGCGTTGATCCGGGCCTTGTTCAAGGCTTCGCCCACCGCCGGGCCGCTGAGGCCTTCGGCGGCGAGGTCGCGCGCATTGATCGCCAGCGCCGCGGCATGCAGGCGCAGCAGCGTGGCGCGTTGCGGGTAGTCGCTGTCCTCGAAACCAAGCCGGCCGCGCTTGTCGCATTCGCAGGCCAGCGCCATCTGCGCGATGCGCTCCGGGCGCCTGAAGCCGTCGCAGCGCTGCAGCAGGTCCAGTACGGTGGCGTCGCGCAGTTCGTCGATCCGGTGCACGTTGAGATGCTCGCGGCACACCGCCGCGGCCAGCTGGCGGTGGTCGGCGGGGATGCGCAGGCGGTCGCACAGCGCCGCCAGCGGCTTCAGCCCGCGCTGTTCGTGCATGACATGGCGTGGCAGCTGCTCGGCCGGGGTGAGCGCCTTGCCGAGGTCATGGGTGAGCGCGGCGAAGCCGATGAGGTCGTCGCCCGGCGCCAGCCGCGCGGCCATGTCGCTGACCATTTCCTGGTGCACCCCGGTGTCCACTTCCGGGTGGAATTCGACGCGCTGCGGAATGCCGTACAGCGCGGCCACTTCCGGCAGGATCGGTGCCAGCGCGCCGGTATCGTGCAGGGTGCGCAGGAACGCCGAAGGGCGCGCAGCGCGCAGCGCCTTGCGCAGTTCCTGCCAGATGCGTTCGGGTACCAGCGCGTCCAGTTCGCCGCTGGCGGCGATCTCCCGCATCAGCGCGACGGTTTCCGGGGCCAGGGTGAAACCCAGCGGTGCGAAGCGCGCCATGAACCGTGCCGCGCGCAGTACCCGCAGCGGATCCTCGACGAAGGCCGGGCCGACGTGGCGCAGCACGCGCGCCTGGAGGTCGCGCGCGCCGCCCCAGGGGTCGACCAGCGTGCCGCTGTCCTCGTCGCAGGCGATGGCATTGATGGTGAAGTCGCGGCGTTGCAGGTCCTGTTCCAGCGTCACCGACGGGTCGGCGTCGACCACGAAGCCGCGGTAGCCGCGCCCGCTCTTGCGCTCGGTACGCGCCAGCGCGTGTTCCTCGCCGGTATGCGGGTGCAGGAACACCGGGAAGTCGCGGCCCACGGCCTTGAAGCCACGCGCCTCCATCTCCTGCTGGGTGGCGCCGACCACCACCCAGTCGCGGTCGCCCGCATCCAGCCCCAGCAGCCGGTCGCGGACCGCGCCGCCGACCAGGTAGGTCTTCATGCGCCGTCCTTGGCCGTCGGGCAGACGAAGCCGCGCGACGCCGGGACGTTGCGGCCGGCGATGCGGTCGCCCAGCGGCACCGCCTTGCCGTTGAGGCGCCAGTCGTAGATCACGCTGAACGCAAGCACGCGCGCGACGTATTCGCGCGTCTCCTTGTAGCTGATGGTCTCGATCCAGAAGTCGGGGTCGTAGTCCGGCCGCTGCGACTGCCAGCGCGCCGTTGGCGTGGGCCCGGCGTTGTAGGCGGCGATGGTGACGTACGGCAGGCCGCCGTAGGTGTCCAGCAGCTGCCGCAGGTAGGCGGTGCCGATGGCGATGTTGGTGTCCGGATCGTAAAGGCTGGCCGCGCCGCCGTAGCCGTCGAGCCCGATGCGCCGGGCGACGCTGGCGCCGGTGGCGGGCAGCACCTGCATCAGCCCCAGGGCGTTGGCCGGCGAGCGCGCGTTGGGGTTGAAGATGCTCTCGGCGCGGATCTCGGCGGCAACCCACGCCGGATCCAGCGCGTTGCGCGCCGCTTCGCGGCGGATGGTGTCGTCGTGGTACAGCGGGAACCGCAGCGCGTACAGGCGCATCTCCTGCGGCCCCTTGAGGGCGAACACGGCGCGGTCGAACCAGCCCGCCTCACCCGCCACTTCGACGGCCAGCCGGCGCCGGGTGTCGTCGAACCGCGACAGCGCGTCGGCCCATTCGCGCGCGGCCCAGGTGGCGCGGTCGATGCGGAACAGTTCCAGCGCGCGCACCAGCGCCGGGTCGCGCGCCACCGCCGCGCGCGCCTGCGCATCGCTGCCGGGGTTCCACGGACACAGTGCGTAGGGCTGGCGCAGCTTGTCGGCGGCAAGGAAGCCATGGAAGGTCGGCTCGGTGGCGACGGCGCGGTACAGCGGCATGGCCTCGGCGGCCCTGCCGGTCTTTTCCAGCAGCCGTGCCTCGAACCAGCGCCAGCGCGAGTCACCGCGCTGGCCCGCGGGCATCGCCCGGATCGCGGCCAGCGCCGCGGGCCAGTCGCCGCGCGCCATCGCTTCGCGCGCGCGCCATTCGTGCAGGCGCTCGTCGTACGCCGATTCCGGCACCGCGGCCAACCGCCGCGCCGAATCCGGCAGGTAGGACGCCACCGTCCACAATGCGATCTGGTAGCGCACCTGCGCCTGCTGCGCGGCGTCCAGCCGCAGCGCCTGCGCATACTGCGGCAACTGCCGTTCGGCGGCGTCGGGGTCGGTCCGCGCCAGCTTTGCCAGGCCGTCGCTGGCGATGCGCCGGCTGCGTTCGTTCTGCGGCCACTTCAACGCGCGCACGTCCGGTTTGTCGACGAACGCGGCGTAATCATTGGCCAGGGCCAGCTCGGCGGCCGGCAGGCCGCGCGCGGCGGCGCGCATCACCCCGGGCTGCTGGGCGTCGGCCGCGGCGTCGATGCGCTCCCAGCGCAGTGCCGGGGTCAGCCCGCCGCGCTCGGCCAGGCCGGCGAACACCGGATCGCACGCATCGGGCAGCGACTTGCCGCTGCTGCGCCACAGCGCCTGCGCGTCGCGGATCCAGCCGGCATCGGCCTTGCCGGTGGCCAGGCGTGCGTTGAGCTCGGCGCACTGCAGCCCGGGGTCGTTGCTGGGCCGCCAGTTGGCGAGCAGGGTCGGCCAGTCCTGGCGCCGCGCCAGCGCCGGCAGCCACGCGGCGCGGAATGCCTCGGCCACGGCCTGGCCCTGGTAGCGCTTGAGGAAGTCCAGCGCCTGCGGCGTGTCCACGGTGTCGATGCCACGGCGCAGCGCGCTGTACTCGAGCCAGCCGTACAGCGGGTGGTCGCGCAGGCCCGCGCTCGCGGCGGCATCGAACTGGCCGCGTTCGGCGTTGTCGATGGCCACGCGCATGGCGGCGCGCCGGGCGTCGAGGGTCTGTGCGCCGGTGCCGGTACAGGCCAGCAGCAGGGACGCGGCGAAAGGCAGCAGGCAGATATTCCGTTTCATCGGCAGAGCATAGCCGGGGCATCGTCAACAGCGCCGCGGCGATTCCGGCTCGCGCATGAACATCGCCGCCGCGCGGCCGCTGAACCGAAACGCGGGCTGAACGTGACGGGCCGCGCCGCTGCCGTGCGCCGCGGTGGCCGGCGTAGTGTCGACACCGGGGCGCAACGCCTCGCCGAAGGAGCGGAGCATGGCATTCAGTGCAGCTGGCAGTTCCGGACCGATCGCCGACATCAATGTCACCCCGCTGGTGGACGTGATGCTGGTGTTGCTGATCATCTTCATCGTCACCGCGCCGTTGGTGTCCTGGCCGATCCCGGTGGACCTGCCGCAGTCCACCACCCGCCAGGTCCCCCGCGTGGATCCGCCGCCGCCGATCGAATTGCGGGTGGACGCGGCCAACCAGCTCACCTGGAATGGCCAGGCGCTGCCGGTCGCTTCGCTGCAGGCGCGGCTGCAGGAGCAGGCGCGTCTGCATGCCGGCAACCTGCCGGAGCTGCGCATCGACGCCAGTCCGGACGCCGAGTACGACACGATGGCCAAGGTGCTGGCGGCGGCCGACAACGCACGGATGGAGCGCATCGCCTTCCTGCGATGAAGGGGTGCCCGGGCCGTGCGCGAAGGCGGGCGGCCCGGGACAGGCGCGCGGCGGCGCACGATGAGCCGCGCGCGGCGGCCGGGGGCGCCCGCCGCACTACACTACGCGCATGCAGACTTCACGATTCGCGCCGCTGTTGCCGGCGCTGGCGGTGCTCGGCTCGGTGACTTCGCTGGCCATCGGCACGTCCTACGCCAAGCACCTGTTCCCGCTGATCGGCGCCCAGGGCACCAGCGCGTTGCGCGTGGGCTTTTCGGCGCTGTTCCTGCTGCTGCTTTGGCGGCCGTGGCGCTGGCATACCCGCCGCGCCGACGGCGCCGCGATCCTGCGCTACGGGCTGGCGCTGGGGCTGATGAACCTGCTGTTCTACATGGCGCTGCGCACGATTCCGTTCGGCATCGCGGTGGCCATCGAGTTCATCGGGCCGCTGGCGGTGGCGATGTTCTCCTCGCGGCGGGCGATCGATTTCCTGTGGGTGGGCTGCGCGCTGGCCGGGCTGCTGCTGTTGCTGCCGCTGGGCGGCGGGCCGGCGCTGGACGTGGCCGGCGTGCTGTACGCGCTGGGCGCCGCGGCCTGCTGGGCGCTGTACATCGTGTTCGGCAAGCGCGCCGGGCACCTGCATGCCGGGCACTCGGTATCGCTGGGCGTGGCGGTCGCGGCGCTGGTGGTGGTGCCGGTGGGCGTGGCCCACGCCGGCATGGCGCTGCTGCAGCCGTCGATCCTGCTGGCCGGGCTGCTGGTGGCGGTGGTGTCCAGCGCGATCCCCATGTCGCTGGAGATGATGGCGCTCAAGCGGCTGCCGAAGGAGACCTTCGGCATCCTGATCAGCATGGAACCGGCGGTGGCCGCGCTGTGGGCGCTGCTGCTGCTGCACGAACAGCTGTCCGGCCTGCAGTGGCTGGCGATCGGCTGCACGGTATTGGCCTCGGTGGGGAGCGCGGCGACCGCGCGGCGCCGGCCACCGCCCGCGGCTGCCGTGGTGACATGAGCCGGTGCCGGGTGTAGCCCCTTGTGCCGGGGATGCGCCGCAGGGACACCCGGGTCCAGGGGCGCGGCTGCGTCGCTGCGGGGAATCGGGACAGTGGCCCCGTCGGCGCTGCGACCCATGGCGCGGCCGCGTGCGGCGACGCTAGCGCAGGCTGTTGGCGGGGACTTCGACCTGCATCTCCACCGCCAGGTGGTCCGAATGGGCCGCGGCGACGGCGCCGGTTTCGAGCGCGCGCAGGCTGTCGCTGACCAGGATATGGTCGATCGCCCGTTCCGGGCGCCAGCTGGGGAAGGTGGGCACCAGGCAGCCGGGCGGCTGCAGCCGGGTCTTGCGGTACAGCACCTGCATTTCCGGGCGCTCGGCCTTGCAGTTGAAATCGCCCATCAGCACCGCGTTGGGGTAGTCGGACATCAGGTCGGCGATGAAATCCAGCTGCGACAGGCGCGAACCCACGCCCAGCGACAGGTGCGCGACGGCGACCGCCAGCCCTTCGCGGCCGTCGCCGAAGCGCGCCAGCAGCACGCCGCGGCCGCCGATGCGGCCGGGCAGGGCGTGATCCTGCACTTCCACCGGTTCCAGCCGGCTGAGCAGGCCATTGGCGCTGGACGCGACCCCGCCCATGCGCCGGTTGGGCTGGTGGCTCCAGTAGTTGAAGCCGGCGCGCTGGGCCAGGTAGTGGGTCTGGTTGGTGAAACCCGAGCGCAGGCTGCCGGGGTCGGCCTCCTGCAGGCCGACGATGTCGCGGCCGCTGGCGAGCCTGGCGATCGCATCCAGGCTGGAGCGCTTGCTGCCCGACGGCAGCGCGTGCGACCAGCTGCGGGTCACGTAGTCGCTGTAGCGGCGCGTGCTGGAGCCGGCCTGGATGTTGGCCGTGAGCAGGCGCAGGGTGTGGGTGGGGGAATTCACGGCGGTGGAACCAGGGCCTCGTGTCGACGAGGCCCTTGATACCTTACTTGGCGTTGGCGGCGCGTTCGCGTGCGATCAGGTGGTCGGCGATGCGCAGCATGTCCTCGTAGCTCTTGCCCTTGACCAGGTACTTGCCGTTGACGATCAGCGACGGCGTGCCGGTGATCTTGCTGCGCTGGGCGAACTGCTTGGCGCGATTGGTCTTGGCCACCACCGAGAAGCTGCCCATGGTGTCGGCGAAGGTCTTCGGGTTGACGCCGAACTTGGCGTAGAAGTTGGCGATGTCCTCGACCGAATCGCGGCCCAGCTCGCCCTTGAGCGACTGCTCGACATGGATGGCCGAGTACAGCGCCTCATGGGTCTTCTCCTGCACGCCCAGTGCCTCGGCGGCATAGAAGGCGCGGCCGTAGTCGTCCCACATGCTGCCGAACATGGCCGGCACGTAGACGAAGTTGACGTCCGACGGCAGGCCGGCCTTCCACGGCCCGATCAGCGGCTGGAAGCGCGCGCAGGCCGGGCAGACGTAGCCGAACACCTCGGCCACTTCGATCTTGCCGGTCGCCGGCTGGATCGGCTGGCCGCCGTCGATGACCAGGTAGTCGGTGCCGGCCACCGGTTCAGGGCCGACCAGGCGCGCCTGCGCCGGCACCGGGGTGTTCTCCGCGCTCTGCGCGGCGGCCTGCCCGCTGGCCGCTTCCGGCGTGGCGGCGGCTTCGGCAGCAGCGTCGGCGGCGGGGGCGGCCGGGGCGTTGGCGGCGGCCGGTTGTTCGGCGACCGGGGCGACGGCGTCGGCCGAGCCGTCCTGGGCCTTGCAGGCCACCATCAGCGGCAGCAGGGCGGCCAAGGCGAGTACGAAACGGATCTTCATGGGTGGATCTCCAGCAGGGATTCGTCGGGTCGTCGGGCCGCCAGCGGCGACCGCGGGGCGCATGATGACATTATCTGCGGCGGCGGCTGAACCGGTTGCCGGAGCGCGCCGGCATGGGCTCAGCGGCGCCGGCCGGCAGCGCGCTCGCGTTCCACCAGGGCGCTGGCGATGCGCAACTGGTCCTCGAAGCTGCGGCCCTTGACCAGGTATTTGCCGTTGACCACCAGCGCCGGCGTACCGGGCACCCGCACGCGCAGGGCGAAGGCGCGCGCGGCCTTCACCCTGGCGTCGGTCTGGTCGCTGCGCAGCGCATCGACATAGCGCTCCGGCTGCACCCCGTAGGCGGCATAGAACGTCGCCAGTTCCTGTGGCGACACGTTCTGCATCGGCAGGCTGCGCCGTTCGTGCAGGGCCTTGAACACATCGGCGTGGCTGCGCTTGAGCACGCCGGTCTGCTCGGCGGCGTAGAAGGCGCGCGCATAGGCGTCCCAATGGCCGCCGAAGGCAGCCGGCACCGCGGTGAAGCGCACGTCGCCCGGCAGCCGGGCGACCCAGGCTTCGAGCAGCGGTTCGAAATGGGCGCAGTGGATGCAGGGGTAGCCGAACACTTCGACCACCTCGATCTTGCCGGCCAGGGGGGCGAACGGGCCGGGTTCTGCGATCAGCTCATAGTCCTGGCCTTCCACCGGTGCGGCGGCGTCGGCGGCACAGGCGGCCAGCGGCAGCAGGGCCAGCAACAGCAGGGACAAGCGCGCGAAATACGTCATCGGGATCTCCAACTGGAAAAAGAGACGCCGACCACAGGGGTCGGCGTATCCGGGAACACGACTGCCCGTCGCCGTGGCGACCGCGACCGTCAGGCGGTCAACGCGCGGCGGCCACGGCCACGTCGTCGGCGCGCGCGTGCAGGCCCTGCACGTAGCTGGCCAGCGCCTGGATTTCCTGCTCGGTGAGCTTGCCGGCCACCTGGGCCATGATCCGGAACTGCGACGGATCGGTTTCCTGGGTCTGGCCCGCCTGGTAGTGCTGCAGGCGCTGGGTGACGTACATGGCGTGCTGGCCGCCGATGTGCGGGTAGGCCGGGCCGGGATTGCCGGCGCCGCTCGGGCCGTGGCAGGCCATGCAGGCCGGGATCTCGCGGCTGGCGTCGCCGTTGCGGTACAGCTTCTGGCCGACCTCGTAGAACTTCATGCCGGCGTACGGGCCGTCGGCGATGGCGGTGTCGTCGGCCACGCCGGCGCCGGACTTCTGGCGGGCGAAGAAGGCGCCGATGTCGCGCATGTCCTGCGCGGTCATGCCCTGCACGAACGGCAACATGGCGGCGACCGCGCCCTCGGTGCGCTGGCCGCCGGCGATCAGCGCCAGCTGGCGGGCGATGTAGCGCTCGCTCTGGCCGGCCAGCCGCGGATACATCTCCACCGCGGAGTTGCCGTCGGCGCCATGGCAGGCGGCGCAGGCCTGTGCCTTGCCTTCGCCGGCCTCGGCATCGCCGGGCAGGGTCTTGCTGAGGTCGATCTCCAGCGGCGCGGTCTGCACCGGCGCGTTGTCGGGCACCGGCGTGACCGAACTCTGTGCGAACGCGACGACCGCGATCAGCGGGATGACAAGGGCGGAAACGGCTAAGACACGAGCGTGGCGCATGCAGAAGCTCCGTGTGGAACGGGCCGGGCGGGTCCGCGCCGGCATCGACCGGATTATCCACGCCGTTTCATGGCAGGGTCAACGCACGGGCGCCAGCGGGGCCCGCGGCGTGCGATCCTATGGGCATGTCACAGCTCCTAGAACGCGCCCGATATCTGCTTTCGGCCCACAATGCCCGGCAATTGCCGCCGGACGAGGGCGCCGAGGTGGCCTTCGCCGGTCGCTCCAACGCCGGAAAATCCAGCGCGCTCAACGCGCTGACCCGCCAGAACGCGCTGGCCCGCGTCTCCAAGACGCCGGGCCGCACCCAGCAGCTGGTGTTCTTCCAGGTCACCCCGCAGGCGCACCTGGTCGACCTGCCCGGCTATGGCTACGCCAAGGTCCCGCAGGAACTGCAGGCGCACTGGCAGGCCTTCATCGACAACTATTTCCGTACCCGCGACGCGCTCAAGGGACTGGTGGTGGTGATGGACATCCGCCACCCGCTCAAGGACTACGACCGGCAGATGCTGGCCTACGCGGTGCAGCGCGGCCTGCCGGCGCATGCGCTGTTGACCAAGGCCGACAAGCTCGGCCGTGGCCAGCAGGCGCAGACGCTGCAGAAGGTGCGCAGGGAACTGGCCGATGCGTTCGGCGATTCGGTGAGCGTGCAGGCGTTCTCCGGCGAGTCGAAGCAGGGCGTGGACGAGGCCCGCGCCGTGATCGGTGGCTGGCTGGGCCTGTAACGCCGACACCAGGCGGGCACTCCAGCCCTTTCCCACGCGCCGCGCACCCGCCCGTGGGGCGCCAGCGCGCGGCGCGGGCCCTCGCTCACAGCGGCGAAAACTCGCCCGGCACCCAGGCGAAGGCTTCACCCGCGTGGCGCACGTGGCCCAGGCCGGGGAACGGCAGGTGCGCGCCAGCCACCCACCACCGCCCCGCCGCGGCCTCGGCCATCAGCCGGCGGCGACTGGCGATGGCGGCCGTGCGGTCGCTGTCGGCTTCGTAGCTGGCGTCGGGCCGCGCGAACTGGACCGCGTGGAAGTGCACGATGTCGCCCCATACCAGCAGCTGCTCGCCGTTGCCGCCGTCGATCCGCCAGGAGACGTGGCCCGGGGTGTGGCCGTGGCTGTCCAGCGCGGTGATGCCGGCGGGCAGGGCATCGCCTGCGACAAAACGTCGCAGGCGTCCGGCCGCGGCGTACGGCGCCACCGCACTGCGCGCCATCGGGAAGGCGAAGCGCAGCGACTGCGGCGCGCCGGCTTCACTGGCCGGGTCCAGCCAGTAACCGGCATCGGCCTGTGACAGCCACACGCGGGCGTTGGCGAACGCCGGCTTGCCGTCGGCGTCGAGCAGCCCGCACAGGTGATCCGGATGGGCGTGGGTCAACAGCACGTCGTCCACCTCGGCGGGGTCGTAGCCGGCGGCGCGCAGGTTGACCAGTACCTGACCCAGGCCGGGGCCAAAGCACTGCGCGGCGCCGGTATCGACCAGCGCCAGGTGTGTGCCGCGCTGCACCAGGTAGGCGTTGACCGCGGTCTGCAGGCCCTTGCCGTCCTCGGGCACGTAGCCGTGTTCGAGCAGGCGGGTGACCGCGCCCGGGTCAATGCCGGCCAGTGCCTGCCGCGGCAGCGCGACGGTACCGTCGAACAGCGCGGTGACGTGCACCTCGCCGATCTGCTGGTGATACACGCCGGGTACCTGCGCGTGCGGGACATGGGCGGTGCCGGCATGGGCGCCGCCGGCGGCCAGCAGCAGGGCCAGGGCAAGGGGACGAAGGACAGCGTGGGACATGGGCAGTTCCGTCAGGGGCGGCATCGCGCCGCGGAGCCGCCATGTTGCGCCCGGCCCAGCCTGCGATGCGCTCGCAATGCCGCGCGATCCGCTCACCGCCGCCGCGTCGTCACTGGTTGCCGATCGCGGACGGCTCCATGCCATAGCGTTCGTGGAAGCGCCGGTTGAAGCTGGACAGCGAGCGGTAGCCGACGCGCGCGGCCACGGTCTTCAGCGGCAGGCGGGTGGTGTAGAGCAGCTGCATCGCCTGCGCCAGCCGCGCATCGCCGATCAGCTCGCGCAGGCCGAGCCGTTCGCTGGCCAGGCGCCGGCGCAGGGTGGCGCCACTGATGCCCAGGTGCTGTTCGAAATCGCGCGACTGCCAGTTGCGTCCGGGCTGGGCGGCGACCAGGTCGCGGATGCGCTCGCCCAGGCCGGGTTCGGGCGCGACCAGCAGGCTGCCATGGCCGGACGCGCAGAACGCCACGGCCAGGCTGGCCAGCGCCAGCCGGGCCGCGGTGTAGTCGCCGTGTTCCAGCGCCTGCCGCCACTGCAGCAGCGGCGCGCCGTGCGCGGCCAGCGGCAGCCGCGCCAGCGGCGGGCCGGCGTCGGGCAAC
Source organism: Stenotrophomonas sp. Steno-Z10-HUANG (assembly GCF_056393075.1). Lineage (NCBI taxonomy): Bacteria > Pseudomonadati > Pseudomonadota > Gammaproteobacteria > Lysobacterales > Lysobacteraceae > Stenotrophomonas > Stenotrophomonas sp. Steno-Z10-HUANG. Next base: position 132,198 of record NZ_JBWJPA010000005.1, on the reverse strand, counting down.
GGCCCGCTCCACAAGGTGCGGGTGGCGTGCAGCACTTCGGTGCACAGCGGCACGATGGCGCTGAGATAGAGGCCACTGTCGGGGTCGGGGACGTTGACCACGTCGATCCGGCAGCGGCGGGTGATCAGGAACAGGTCGCCGGGTGCCAGGTCCAGCACCTGCTGCGCGGTGCGCACGTGCTTGCGTCCCTGCAGCAGGATCGCGAACTGCGGGCGCGGGATCTCCACCGAGGACGCGCCGTGTTCGCGGCGCGCGGTGATACAGGCATAGTCCCCGGCGTTCTGGCAGTCGGCCAGCGTCGCCAGCTGTTGCAGCAGCGGGCCGGGCGTCGTCGCCAAGGCCACCATCAACCGGCCAGGTGGGTGTCGAACAGATTGCCGATGGCCGCCGCCGCGCCCATCGCCAGTGCGCCCCAGAACACCACCCGCAGCGCACCGCGCAGGCGCGAGGCGCCGCCGGCGTGGGCGGCCATCGCGCCGGTGATGCACAACCCGACCAGGGTGGACGCGGTGGTGATCTGCGCGACGTAGGCGTAGGGGGCCAGCAGTGCGGTGAGTACCGGCAGGATCGCGCCGACGACGAACGCGCCAGCCGAGGCCAGCGCCGCCTGCAGCGGCCGCGCCCGCAGTTCCTCGGTGATGCCCAGCTCGTCGCGCGCATGCGCGGCCAGCGCATCGTGCGCGGTCAGCTGCACGGCCACCTCGTGCGCCAGTTCCGGGGTCAGCCCGCGCCGCCGGTAGATGCCGGCCAGTTCCTCCAGCTCGGTATGCGGGTCTTCGCGCAGTTCACGGCGTTCCAGCGCCAGGTCGGCATGCTCGGTGTCGGCCTGCGACTGCACCGACACGTATTCGCCGGCGGCCATCGACATGGCGCCGGCCACGGTGCCGGCGACGCCGGTGGCCAGAATGGTGGAGGCCGGCGCGCCGCTGGCGGCGATGCCGACCACCAGGCCGGCGACGGAGACGATGCCGTCGTTGGCCCCGAGCACGGCCGCGCGCAGCCAGCCGACACGTTCGGAGCGGTGGGATTCGGTGTGTCGGGTCGGTTTCATGGCCGCAGTGTAGGACGGCACGTGGACCGTTGGTGAAAACGACTCGCAGCCGCGGCGCCGGACCGGTCAAGTCGCCGCCGGTGGGATGCTGAAAACCGCCACCGCGACATGCCGGCAATAGGGGCCGCGATATAGTGCGCGCTCGGGAGCTGTTCGCGGTCCATCGCGGGCGAGGGCCGGTGGCCCGTGGCGGAGCCGGGCAGGCGCAGCGTGCGTGGATGCGCGCCTTGCCGGCGCTGGACGGGACGCGGTGACGCGCGCGACGGACTGCGGGCCGGTTCTTGTGATGCCGGGGGCAGGCCCCCATTTCCCCGCCCAGCCAGAACACTGCGAGCCAGCCCTTGTCGAGCCCCAGCCACGTTGCCGATACGCCCATTACCGACCGCTCGCAGCTGGTGGAGGTGCTCGCTTCCGGCGAGAAGCCGCGCCCGCAGTGGCGCATCGGCACCGAGCACGAGAAGTTCGGGTTCCGCCTGGATGACCTGCGCCCGCCGACCTTTGAAGGCGCGCGTGGCATCGAAGCGCTGCTCAACGGCCTGACCCGTTTCGGCTGGGAGCCGGTGCAGGAACGTGTCGATCAGGGGCCGGGCAACACCATCGCGCTGCTGCGCGACGGCGCCTCGGTGACGCTGGAGCCGGCCGGACAGCTGGAGCTGTCCGGCGCCGCGCTGGAGAGCATCCACCAGACCTGCGTGGAAACCGGCACCCACCTCAACGAGGTGGCGCAGGTGGCCGGCGAGCTGCAGCTGGGTTTCCTCGGCATGGGCTTCCAGCCGAAGTGGACCCGCGCCGACATGCCGTGGATGCCCAAGGGCCGCTACCGCATCATGCGTGACTACATGCCCAGGGTCGGCTCGCTCGGCCTGGACATGATGACCCGCACCTGCACGGTCCAGGTCAACCTCGACTACGCCAGCGAAGCGGACATGGTGAAGAAGTTCCGCGTGTCGCTGGCGCTGCAGCCCATCGCCACCGCGCTGTTCGCCGATTCGCCGTTCACCGAGGGCCGGCCCAACGGTTACCTGAGCTACCGCTCGCACATCTGGACCGACACCGATGCCGACCGCACCGGCATGCTCGACTTCGTGTTCGAGGACGGCTTCGGCTACGAGCGCTACGTCGACTACCTGCTCGACGTGCCGATGTATTTCTCCTACCGCGACGGCGTCTACCACGATGCCAGCGGCAAGTCGTTCCGCCGCTTCCTCAAGGGCGAACTGGACGTGCTGCCGGGTGCGCTGCCGACGCTGCGCGACTGGTCCGACCACATGACCACCGCCTTCCCCGAGGTGCGGCTGAAGAAGTACCTGGAAATGCGCGGCGCCGACAGCGGCCCGTGGAGCCGGATCTGTGCGCTGCCGGCGTTCTGGGTGGGCCTGCTGTACGACGACACGGCGCTGGATGCGGCCTGGGACCTGGTCAAGGATTTCAGCCTCGCCGAGCGCCACGCGCTGCGCGACGGCGTGCCGCGGCAGGCGCTGCACCTGCCGTTCCGCGGCGGCAGCGTGCGCGACCTGGCGCGGCGCGCGCTGGAGATCTCGCGCGAGGGCCTGCGCCGCCGCGCGGCGCTCAACGGCGACGGCCAGGACGAGACCCGTTTCCTCGACGTGCTGCAGGAAATCGTGGACTCGGGCAAGACCGCCGCCGAGCGCAAGCTGGAGCTGTTCCATGGGGCATGGAACGGCAGCATCGACCCGGTGTTCCGCGAATTCGCCTACTGAGCCGGCACCCTGGCGCGTTGCTAGACTGCCGGCTCCCTTGACGGAGGCAGGCGCATGGGCAACACGACGGACGAGATCGTCTTCTACACCCACCCGCAATCGCGCGGCCGCATCGTGCGCTGGATGCTGGAGGAAGTCGGGCAGCCGTACCGCACCGAGGTGCTGGGCTACGGCGAGGACATGAGGTCGCCGGCCTACCTGGCGATCAACCCGATGGGCAAGGTACCGGCCATCGTCCACCGCGGGGTAGTGGTGACCGAGGCCGCGGCCATCTGCAGCTACCTGGCCGATGCGTTCCCGCAGGCCGGGCTGGCGCCGGCGCAGGACGACCCGCTGCGCGGCAGTTATTTCCGCTGGCTGTTCTTCGCCGCCGGGCCGGTGGAGGCCGCAGTCAGCGCCAAGGCGTTCGGCCTGCTGGCGCCGCCGGACAAGGCCGGCATGGTCGGCTATGGCAGTTTCGAGCGGATGGCCGACACCCTGGAGAAGGCCGCTGCCGGCGCCGCGCCGTGGCTGCTGGGCGAGCGGTTCAGCGCCGCCGACGTCTACCTGGGCAGCCAGGTGCTGTGGGGCACGATGTTCAAGACCCTGCCCGAGCGCCCGGCGTTCGCCGAATACGCCGCGCGCCTGCGCGCGCGTCCGGCCTGGCAGCGCGCGGCCGCGCTGGACGACGCGCTGGCGGCGTCGCAGTGAGCGGCGCCGGCGGCGATCACGCCGAGGCTTGACCCCGGTCAGGGCGGCCCGCGCCGCGGGCACGCAGTATCCGGCCGGCGGGCACGGTCGCCCGCCGCCGGAACGGCCACGGGGCGGGTCGCCGGTCGCGTGCTGCGCCCCGGGAGTATGTCGATGACGCAATTCAGGATTCCCCTGTCCGGCCCGGCGCCGGACCTGCAGCTGCTGGAAGACGCGCTGCAGGACGCCGACCCTTCCGTGCTGCTGGATATCGAACCGCTCAGCCGGGTGTTGCGCATTTCCACCCTGCTCGACGAACACAGCCTGCTGCCGGCACTGGGCCGCGGCGGCCTGCCGGTTTCCGCCGCGCAGCTGGAACGGGTGCCTTCGGAATGCTGCGGCGGCTGCGGCGGCTGAGCCGTCGCGGCGCGCAGTCCCGGGGGAAGCCGGCACGTGGGCGCCCCGCGTGCCGGCCTTCCCTCCCGGCCAGGCGCGACGATGTGGAGGGGATGGCCTGGCGGGAAAGCCACCGGCCGGCGTGGCGGATGCGCCGCCGGCCGCGGCGTGATGCCTTCCGTGCAGTGCGCCCTGCATCGGCCAGCGTAAGCGCCCGCGACCCGACCGTGGGGCTTCCCGTGGAGACGTCGTCCCTGCTCGCCGCGACCGCCTTGTTCGCGCTGCCTTGCGCCTTGCAGGCGCAGGCCGCCCTCCCGATGCTCAACGGCACCTGCCCCGGTGCACGGGAGGTGCCTGCCGACGACGGCGGGCCGGTCTATGTCAACGGCAGGGAAACCCGGCTGAAGCGCTTCAATGACGATCATGTCGAGGCGCACGACCCGGCCCGCAGCGTGACCCTGTCGATCACCACGTCCGCCGGCGGCGGCGTGCAGATGTCCCATACCGGCCAGGACGGCGCGAACGGGGGGTGTTCGGTCGGCCGCCATGACGCGCGCGGCGGATCGCACGACGCGCCGGTCTGCCCGGGACGTGACCTGCGAATCGCAGGGCAACACCCTGGCCGGGTGCGACATGGACACCCGCGGCGATGTCGAGCTCGTGCGCCGGCTCAGCCGCACCGAATGCGTGGAGGGCCGGAACGGGGGGTGTCGCGCAATTCCGTCCGGGTCAAGGACGGGTGCCGCGCGGTGTTCCGCAACACGCCGGGGGACGGCGGGCATCACGCCGACCACGGCCAGCACCGCGGTTACGTGGCGCCCGTGGCCGCCGCCGGTGCCGGGCTGCTGGGCGCCTGCAATCGGCGTGCGGGCGCATCCGGCGCGCTGGTCACGCGCGTGCCGGAGAACGACGAGGCCGCCGAACTGATCGTCGATCATCCGGACGGCTGCTACCTGTGCATGGCGCGCAACGATGCACAGGTGATGTCCTTGACCCGGTTGCTGCGCCAGCCGAAGTGATCGTCTGGGCGGCGTGGTGCCGCCCCGGCGAGGGGATGGCGCAGGTGGCGGCAACAGGGTGCCCTCGCGCCTCTGCGGCGTATTGCCCGGGCATGGCCGCTGGCGCCGCGTCGTCGGACGCTGCGGCCGGTATCGCGGTGGCGGCGGGCGGGACCGCCGCGCAAGCCGCCGGGGAACGGCCGCGGCACTGCCCGGGACAAAGAAAAAAGGCGCGTCGACAGACGCGCCTTTTCCCTTCACCGGCCCGCCGTCATTCCGGCTGGCGGATGGGACAGCGCACCTCCTCCAGGGACGTGCAGGCGTCGCTGGCCGGGGCGATGGCCGCATCGGCCAGGCGGTACAGGCCGGCGGCGGACGAAGCGGTGGGTGGGCGGGTTGCGGGCGTGCGCACGCTGGCGGCCACTTCACGGCCCACCTGCAGGTTCTGCGCGACGGACAGGCCCTTTACCTCCAGCGTTCCTTCGCGGTAGGTGATGTCGTAGTTGTCCAGCCGTGCCCCCTGCGCATCGCTGGCGACGATGGCGTAGCTGCCGGGCTGCGCGCTAACGCCACTGCCGTCGCTGAACAGCCTGACCGCGTCGATGGTGTCGTCGTTGACCAGGCCCTGCGCCGTGTAGCCGTTGAGCGGTGAGTGCTGGCCAATGGTCTTGCTGGCGTTGTTGGCGGTGATGATCAGGCCGGCCTTGCCGATGCTCAGGGTGCCGTTGACGTAGGTGATGTCGTAGTTGGACAGGCCGCTGCCATCGGCATTGCTCGCGGTGATGGTGTACTCACCGACGTTGGCGGTGGCCGCGCTGCCGGCCGAGGCCAGCTGGACCGAGGACACCGTGTCGCCATCGGCCAGGCCACTGACGGTGAAGCCGTTGATGCCGCCGGTCTGGCCATAGGTCTTGCTGCCGTTGTTGGCGGTGATGGTCAGCCCGGCCTTGCCGATGGTCAGGGTGCCGTTGACGTAGGTGATGTCGTAGTTGGACAGGCCGCTGCCGTCGGCGTTGCTGGCGGTGATGGTGTAGTTGCCGACGCTGGCGGTGGCCGCGGTGCCGGCCGAGGCCAGCTCGACCGAGGACACCGTGTCGCCATTGACCAGGCCGCTGGCGGTGAAGCCGTTGATCCCGCCCGCCTGGCCATAGGCCTTGCTGCCGTTGTTGGCGGTGATGGTCAGCCCGGCCTTGCCGATGCTCAGGGTGCCATTGACGTAGGTGATGTCGTAGTTGGACAGGCCGCTGCCGTCGGCGTTGCTGGCGGTGATGGTGTAGTTGCCGACGTTGGCGGTGGCCGCGGTGCCGGCCGAGGCCAGCTGGACCGAGGACACGGTGTCGCCGTTGACCAGGCCGCTGGCGGTGAAGCCGTTGGTACCGCCTGCCTGGCCGTAGGTCTTGTTGCCGTTGTTGGCGGTGATGGTCAGCCCGGCCTTGCCGATGGTCAGGGTGCCGTTGACGTAGGTGATGTCGTAGTTGGACAGGCCGTTGCCCGCGGCATTGCTGGCGGTGATGGTGTAGTTGCCGACGTTGGCGGTGGCCGCAGTGCCGGCCGAGGCCAGCTGGACCGAGGACACGGTGTCGCCGTTGACCAGGCCGCTGGCGCTGAAGCCATTGACACCACCCGCCTGGCCGTAGGTCTTGCTGCCGTTGTTGGCGGCGATGGTCAGGCCGGCCTTGCCGATGGTCAGGGTGCCGGCGAGCAGCTCGATGTCATAGCCGAACTGGCTGGAATAGAGCCCGCTGGCACGCAGGTTGGCGCCGGTGTAGGTGCCGGCGTTGGCGCTGCTGGCGGTGTAGACGGCGCTGCCGGACACCAGCGCCGGGTCGTAGCCGACGGGGAACACCAGGGCGCCGACGCTGCTGCTGGCGCTGCCGTCGTAGGTCTTGCTGGCGTTGCCGGCATTGACGCTGAGCGTGGTCATGAAGCTGCGCAGCAGCGGCGCGCTGTGGCCCTCGTACATGCGCCAGGTGGCGCCCGTGCCACCGGCGTCGTCGATGCTCCAGCCGGCCGCCACGAAGGGCGCCAGCCCGGTGAGCTGGGCGCTGGTCAACCCGGAGATGCCGCTGCCGTTGCCGGCGCCGACGCCCTGGGCCAGGCCGCTGCTGCTGGTGTTCCAGAAGCTGCCGGTGGCGGTGCCGACATTGCTGCCCACCAGGCCGCCGACCGCGCCCGCGCTGGAACTGGCCGTGCCGGTGGCATAGACACGCAGCAGGCTGCCGTCGTTGAACCCGACCAGGCCGCCCGCGGTGGCGCTGCCCTGGGCGCTGCCGGTGGCGTAGCTGTCGCGGATGACGCCGGTGCTGGCGTTGCTGCCGGCCAGGCCGCCACCATTGAGGCCGCCGCCGGCGCTGCCCGTGGCCAGCGACTCGCTGAGGGTTCCGGCGTTGCTGCCGACCAGGGCGCCGACATTGCCCGTGCCGGTGACGGTGGTGTCGCTGCTGACCCGCTCGATAACCCCGCCGGCGGCGTTGTAGCCCACCACGGCGCCGCTGTAGCTGCCGCCGGCCACGCTGCCGCCCACCAGGTTGAGGTTGCCGACGTAGCCGGCGTTGTAGCCGAACAGGCCGCTGTAGGTACTGCCCGGACGGTTGATGACCAGGCCGCTGATGCGATGTCCCTGTCCGTCGAGCCGGCCGCTGAAGGGGGTGGCCAGGCTGCCGATGGAGAGGAAGCCGGTGCCGCTGTTCCACAGCGCGCTGCTGGAGGCGTTGATGTCGTTGGCCAGGACGAAGCGGCTGCCCGCCAGGCTGGTCGACGCCAGGCCCTGCAGGCCGTAGACATCGGTGATGCGGTACGGCGTGGCGGTGCTGCCATCGCCACCCAGCGCGCGCACGAAGGTGGCGCCGGCGCCGAGGCGGAAGTCGGTGACGCTGAAGCCGGGCAGGCTGGCCGCCACCTGGCGCCAGGTGCCGCCGGTGAGATCCAGCACGCCGAGGTTGACGCCCCCGTTGCTGGTTACGGTGCCGGCAGCGGACAGGGCCAGGCTGCCGTTGGCCGCATCGATGCCATCGCCCAGCACGACGTTGCCGCCGTTGCTGGTGCTGAGGGTCAGGCCGGCGTTGTCGCCCCAGGTCAGGCGGTCGGCGACGCTGAGGTTGCCGCCTGCCGACAACTGGCGGGTGCCGCTGATGCCGAAGGTGCCGCCGCTGTCCAGGCTGAGCAGGCCGCCGGAACCGAGGTTGGTGTCCAGGCTGTAGCTGGCGGCGCTGGCCGCCAGGTAGAGGCCGTAGCCGCTGCTGGTGAGGTTCGCGAAGTCGCCGTACGAGAGGAAGGCGAGGTCGCTGTCGGCATGGCTGCCGCGCGCGGCCAGGTAGCGGCTGCGGGTCGCCGAGAGGCTGCCCTGGCCGGTGAACAGACGCATGGCGGCGCTGTAGACGTCCAGCCCCTGGATGCCGTTGGTGCCGATCACGTCGCCGAAGCCGGCACCGGTGTCGAGGTTGCCGTCCAGGTAGGCGATGGCGCCATTGGCGTCCAGGCTGCTGGCATCGCCGAGGATGTAGTAGTAGCCGTCCGCCCCGCTGCTGGCGCTGCCGATGGCCACGCCGCCGGACACGGCGGTCAGCGTCGCGCCCGCCAGGGCGGCGGCACCGGCATTGCCGAAGGCCTTGCCGCTGATGGCGATGGGCGTGGTGCCGTAGCGCCAGCTGAAATACGGGTAGAGGTTGGCGCCGGTGCCCCAGATGGACGCGGAGAAACCGGCCGGCAAGCCACCCTGGAGCTGGGCGGTGGTACGCCCGGTGATCCCGTTTACCAGGCCACCGGCTGCGGCCAGCGGCTGGCCACTGGTCTGGGTGTTCCAGTAGGCGTTGCTGATGGCGCCATTGGTGCCGTTGTTGTAGCCGACGAACCCGCCTGTCTGGCTGCCGCCCGCGACGTAGCCCGTGGAGTAGCTGTTGCTGATGGTGCCGTTGATGAAATTGACCCCGGCGAAGCCGCCGATGTTGCTCGCAGAGCCCTGGCCGATCACCGCGCCGGTGGCGTAGGAGTCGGTGATGCTGCCTTCGTTGTGGCCGACGAAGCCGCCGACCGGCCCCGACGACGCCCGCACCGTGCCGGTGGCGTAGGACTGGCTGATGGAACCGCCATCGCCGCTGTAGCCGTTGGCGCCCACCAGGCCACCGACATAGCCGAGGTTGGCGGTCGTGTTGGTGCCGGTGACGTTGCCGGTGGCATGGGAGCGGGTGATGCTGCCGCCGTTGACGTTGAAGCCGACCAGGCCACCGACCTGGTAGCCGGCCCCGGTGACATTGCCGGTGGCGGAGGCATCGGCGATGGCGCCGCCGTCGTTGGTGCCCACCAGCCCGCCGGTGTTGGCTTCGCTGGTGCTGGTGCCGCTGACCGTGGTGCTGGCCGACGCGTTGCCGAGGGTGCCGCCCTGCATGTAGCCGACCAGGGCACCGACGTTGTCTCTGCCGGTGACGTTGCCGCCCACCAGCCTGACGTTGGCCAGGGTCGCGCCGGAGGTGTAGCCGAACAGGCCGACATAGTCGGTGGCCGCGCGGTTGATGACCAGGCCGCTGATGCTGTGGCCCTGTCCGTTGAAGCTGCCGGTGAACTGCTGTGCGTTGCTGCCGACCGGGCGGAAGCCCGACGCGCCCCACACCTCGCCGTAGTAGCCGCCACTGGCGGCCATGGCGCTGGCCAGGCTCAGGTCGGTGCCCAGCCGGTAATTGGCATTAAGGTCCAGCCCCATCAGTTGCAGGGCGTGGGGGGTGAAGATGGTCGTGGAGTATTCGTTGCGCAGCATCGGCCGGGTATCGCCTTCGAACATCACCCACATGTTGGTGAAGTCGAAGCCGGTGTAGGTCGACTGGTTGCGCACTCCGCTGGACAGCCCGGTGCCGCCGCCCAGCGAGCTGGACTGGCCGGTGCTGTTGATGTCCCAGTAGCTGTTGTTGACGATGATGGTCGGCAGGAAGCCGCCGCCGATCAGGCCGCCGGTGGTGGTGTAGCCGGTGACCTTGCCGCTGGCGTAGGTGTTGGTCAGCGTCGCGCTGGAGATCACCTCGCCCAGCAGCCCGCCTGCAAACGCGCTGGTGTTGCTGACCGTGGCGGTGACCGAGCCGGTGGCATAGGAGTCGGCCATGGCAATGCTCTGCACGCTGCCCGCCAGCCCACCCACCACGGTCAGGCCGGTCACGTCGGCGGCAGAGGACGAGTAGCGGATGATGCCGTTGTTGACCGTGCCGGCCAGGCCGCCGACGAAGGCGCTGGAGCCGGACACGCTGCCGGTCATGTGAACGTTGCTGAGGGTGCCGCCGAGGGTGGCGGCGATGCCGCCGACGTTCATCTGGCCGGTGATGCGGGCATTGGACAGGGTCAGGTCACGAACGTTGCCGCTCACGGTGCGGAACAGCCCGACGTCGTTCTCCAGCCCGCGGTTGATGGTCAGCTTGTCGATGCTGTGGCCAAGGCCGGCGAAGTTGGTGCTCGCCCCGTCCAGCGGGTTGAAGCCGGCACCGCCGTTCCAGCTGGCGGTGGCGCTGGCGTCGATGTCGTTGCCCAGGGCGTAGAAGCCGGTGCTGGTGATGTTCTGCAACGCACCGATGTCATGGATCAGGACGTAGCCGGTGCCCGCCAGGCTGAGGCTGGCATTGCTGCCGGACAGGGTCACGCGGGCGCCCTTGTTCAGGCTGTAGCTGCCGCTGTAGGACAGCGACAGCCCGGCGTTGTTGCCGGTGGCGGTGATGTCCTTGTTGATGATGATGCTGCCGGCGGCGTTGAGCGCCAGCACGGTGTTGGCGCTCCAGCTGATGGGCGCGTCCACGGTGATGTTGCCGGCCTGGCTGCCGCCGACGCCGGTGGTCACCGTCACCCCGGTGCTGGCCAGGGCGTTGCTGAGGGTGGTGACGTTGAGCACGCTGTCGTTGGCGTTGCCGTTGAAACCGCCCATGCCGGAGCTTGTGCCGTTGGAAATGGTCACGTTGTACGGGTCGATCAGCCACTCGCCGGTCTTGCCGTTGGGCGCCAGGGTGGTGATCCTGACGTCGTCGGCGATCTTCACGTGGGCGCCGCTGGTCTCGATGAAGCCGCCATCACCGCCGTCCGGGGCACTGGCATCGAGGGTGCCGGCGACGTTCACCACGCCGCCATCGAAGTCGCCCATCAGCAGGATCCTGCCGTCCTTCTCGCCCACCGTGCGGGCTTCGATCACCCCGGTATTGTTGACCACGGTCTTGAGCAGGGCATCGCCGGCGTGGGCGGTGAGCAGCACCTGGCCGCCATCGGCCTTGATCAGCTGGTGGTTCTCCACCAGGGCATCGACCATGGCCTCATCGACCCGCAGGTTGAGCAGGCCGTTGCCGGCGAAGTCCAGGGTCATGGCATCGCCGGCGGCCAGCGCCACGCTGCCCTGGTTGGCGACGATCACGCCGTGGTTGCTGACCCTGCCGCCGAGCAGGGCAATGGCGCCGCCTGCGCGGGTGTTGAGCGAGCCGTGGTTGATCACCTCCGCATTGCGGCCGTCGCCCTTGAAGCGGTAGTTGCCGGCGGCGAAGTCGGCGTCGCTGATGCCCAGGGTGGAGGCGACCAGGCCGCCGACGTTCACCTGGGCGCTGGCGCCGAACAGTACGCCGTTGGGATTGACCAGGAAGACCCGGCCATTGGCGTCCAGCTGGCCCATGATCAGGGAGCCGTCGACGCCGAGTACGCGGTTGAGCGCGATCGCGTTCGCGCCGGGCTGGTTGAAGGTGACCTTCTGCCCGGCACCGATGTTGAAGCTCTGCCAGTTGATCGCCAGTTTGTCGCTGGCCTGGTTGATGACCAGCTGGTTGCCGCCGGGCGCGCCGATCTGGCCGCTGCCGGACACGATGTTGCCGCCGGTCGGCAGCGATTGCGCCATCAGCCCCGGGCTGCTGATGGACACCAGCAGGCCCAGCGCCAGTGGCGTCAGCCGCGGGCCGGCCGGCAGGCGGCGCGTGGCGCCGCTCGTCGCGCCGGGAGAGGCGCCCAGTTCGGAGGCCACCTGGACCTGGCCCAGAGCGCGGTTGAACACGAGACGGTAGATGCGATTCATGGCCGGTGTCCTTAGAAAGTGGTGCTGATGCGTGCCCAGTACTGGGTGCTGTGTCCATCGGCGGCGCGGTAGCTGCCCGTAGGCCGGGCGCCGCTCACCTCCAGCCGCAGTTCCGGCTTCCAGGGCAGCCGCAGGCCGATCGCGACACCGGCGCCTTCCAGCGTCGTGGGCTGGAAACCGATGCGGCGGTTGTCGGGTGCCGGGGAAGTGCGGCCCCAGTCGTAGAACAGGTTCAGTTCGAGCAGGTCGCCCCAGCGACGGCCATTGAACGGCGACGGCGTGTCGGCAAAGCCCGGCGCGCTGACCTGGTACTCGAAGGTCGCCTGCACGCCACGGTCACCCAGTGCCGTGGACAGCGGATAGGCGCGCACGCTGGTCGGTCCACCGACGCTGAACTGCTCCACCGGGGTCAGCGCGTCATCGCTGAACTGGGCGTTGCCGCGCAGCAGCAGGCGCTGGTTGCCGGGCAGGGCCTGCAGGCGCGCCAGCGCCAGCCGGCTCACCCAGAAGTAGGAGTCGTGCGCGGCATACAGCCAGTTGAAGGCCGGGGAACCATCCTTGACGGATTTGCGCACCGACAGCTGCGCCAGGTTCATGCCACGCCAGCGGCGGTCGGTGTGGCGCAGGCTCACTCCGGCCTCGACCACGTCGAAGGTGTGGCGCGAGAGTTCGATGTCCAGGCCCTCGAGCCTGGATTCCTCATGGACCCAGCGCGCCGACGCCTGGACCTGCAGGTCCGGGCGCTGGATGAACTTCCAGTCGCTGCCCGCGTAGAAGAGCGTGGTCGGGCCCTTGATGCCGATGGCGGCGAACGGCCCGGAGTTGAGCTCGATCTCGCTGCGGCTGGCGCCGGCAATGGCGCTCAGCCCATCGACCGTTGCCAGCGGGGCGCTCAGGGACAGCGCCGCCTGCCAGCTGTTGGCCGGGTCCAGCCCGTAGCCGACGCTTGCGGCGAGCACGTCGCCCAGGCCCAGTGCATTGAACGCGCTCACGCCCAGCTCGGCGCGGTACTGGCCGGTGCTGTCGGTGCCGTGGTTGCTCAGGCCGGCGGTGATTTCATAGGGGCGTTCACTGTCGCGGGCGACCAGGATGATGTCGGTCTCGCCTTCGTTCTGGCCCGGCTGCAGCACCGAGGTGACCGACACCCCGGGCAGGTCGCGTGCGTAGAGAAGGGCGCGTTCCAGCTCCGCCTGGCGCAGCGGGCGGCCGATCAGGCCCAGGCTGCTGGCGCCGAGCTGGTCGTCGCGATAGCGCCGGCTGCCCTGTACCAGCACCCGCCCGACCCGGCCTTCCATCACCTTCAGCGTCAGTGTCTGGCTGTCATCGATCTGCTGCGGCGGCACGTAGGCCACCGAAACCAGGAAGCCGGCCTCGCGGTAGGCCTGGGTGATGCGCGCGGTGATCTGTTTGATCTGCTCGAAGGTCAGCGCTGCCGGCAGCGTGGGGCTGATGTCGCGCAGGGCCTGGTTGGCGACCGCATCGATCGCCGCGCGGCTGATGCCGCTGTCCGGGTGTTCGCCGACGCCTTCGACCGCGATGCGGGCGATATGCACGGTGGCAGGCGCCGTGGTGGGCGCGGCATCCTGCGCCCATGCGCAGGGGCTGAGGACGCACGCCAGCGCGGCGGCCAGTACGGCGCAACGCAGTGGGTGGATACGGGGGACGCGAATCGGGGTGTTGCTGCCATTGAGAGGCATCAGCGTGGTATCCGTCAGTGGTTTTGAGAGCGCTTGCCTGGGAACGCGACCGGCTTACTTTCTAACCGGGAAAAGTGGCCCGATGGCATCACCCGATTTGCAGGTGGGCGGGATCATATGTGACCCCTATCGCAATTTGAATTGCCCGCTCCGCGGCAGGGTCGGGACCGGCCCTGAGAACGGCCACCGTCCGCGGTCCATGCGCGCGCAGGGACCCTCGCCCGTGGGCCATCGGACCCCGCCCTGCAGGTGTCATCGCAGGCGCGGAATTCCACGGAGCATTGCCGCCCCCGGGGCGGCCCGGGGTACTTGGGCGTTGCGTCCCCGGCGACGCGGAGGGGGTGCCCGGGGCCGCTCGTTCACGCCGGCACTGGCGTGGACCGGGCGCTGCGGACCCGCGCATCCGGCGGCCGATTCGATGGCCGGATGCGCCGCCCATCGCTGCGGCTGCACCCCTATGTGTTTGCGCGCTGGCGCCTGCCGTCCACGTCCGCGCCGTCCGGGCGCCAGGAACGGCATGGGTCCTGCTCCGTGGCGTCCCGCTGGACCCGCTCCGCAGGTCAGCCCCGGGCCAGGCCGGCCCGCACGCGTGCGCAGCAGCGCTGACAGCCGGGCCTTCGTCCAATATACTGTCCCCCAGTACAGGATAGGAGCCCGCGCGTGCCGCATTCACCCGAGGAAAAGAAAAAGGTCCTGGCGCGGGTGCGGCGGATCCGCGGGCAATGCGATGCGCTGGAGCGCGCGCTGCAGGCCGGAGCCGACTGCGGGCCGGTGCTGCAGCAGATCGCGGCCATCCGCGGTGCCGTCAACGGGCTGATGTCCGAAGTGATGGAAGCGCACCTGCGCGAGGAATTCGGCCAGCCGGCGCAGTCGGACGCGCAACGCGCCGCGCGCGTGGCCGAGATGTCCGGCCTGATCCGTTCCTACCTTAAGTAGGGGCAGCGCCGGCGACGACGGCGCTGCCTGCGCAGCTGCGCACCGGCCGCATGGCAGCGCATGGATGCGCCGCATCGCCCCCCGGCAGCCCACTGCAATCGCCGAACCCGAACAACCGCTACAGGAGAAAACCATGAAGTCACGTGCCGCCGTCGCTTTCGGCCCCGGCCAGCCGCTGCAGATCGTCGAGATCGACGTCGCCCCGCCGAAAGCGGGCGAGGTGCTGGTCCGGATCACCCACACCGGTGTCTGCCACACCGACGCGTTCACCCTGTCCGGCGATGATCCCGAAGGCCTGTTCCCGTGCGTGCTCGGCCACGAAGGCGCGGGCATCGTGGTCGAGGTCGGCGAGGGCGTGACCTCGGTGAAGCCGGGCGACCACGTCATCCCGCTGTACACCGCCGAGTGCGGGCAGTGCCTGTTCTGCAAGAGCGGCAAGACCAACCTGTGCACCGCCGTGCGCGCCACCCAGGGCAAGGGCGTGATGCCCGACGGCACCAGCCGCTTCTCGTACAACGGCCAGCCGATCTACCACTACATGGGCTGCTCGACCTTCTCCGAGTACACCGTGGTGGCCGAGGTGTCGCTGGCCAAGGTCAACCCGCAGGCCAACCCGGAGCACGTGTGCCTGCTGGGCTGCGGCGTCACCACCGGCATCGGTGCCGTGCACAACACCGCCAAAGTGGCCGAAGGCGACAGCGTGGCCGTGTTCGGCCTGGGCGGCATCGGCCTGGCGGTGATCCAGGGCGCGCGCCAGGCCAGGGCCGGGCGCATCATCGCCATCGACACCAATCCCTCCAAGTTCGCCCTGGCCCGGCAGTTCGGCGCCACCGACTGCGTCAACCCGAAGGAGCACGACAAGCCGATCCAGCAGGTGATCGTGGAGATGACCGGCTGGGGCGTGGACCACAGCTTCGAGTGCATCGGCAACGTCAACGTGATGCGCGCGGCGCTGGAGTGCGCGCACCGCGGCTGGGGCCAGAGCGTGATCATCGGCGTGGCCGGCGCCGGCCAGGAGATCTCCACCCGTCCGTTCCAGCTGGTCACCGGGCGCAAGTGGATGGGTACCGCCTTCGGCGGCGTGAAGGGCCGCAGCCAGCTGCCGGGCATGGTCGAGGACGCGATGAAGGGCGATATCGAACTGGCACCGTTCGTCACCCACACCATGGGCCTGGAGCAGATCAACGACGCCTTCGACCTGATGCACGAAGGCAAGTCGATCCGCAGCGTCGTCCACTTCTGACCGGCGGCCGGGGCACGCCCCGGCCATGCCTCCGCGCGACTGGAGAGAACCATGCAACGAATCGAACACCGCGCCTGCTTCGGCGGCTGGCAGGACGTATACCGGCACCGCTCCCAGGTGCTGGGCTGCGACATGACGCTGGGCGTCTACCTGCCGCCGCAGGCGCAGGACGGGGCCCGGCTGCCGGTGCTGTACTGGCTGTCCGGGCTGACCTGCACCGAGCAGAACTTCATCACCAAGGCCGGCGCGCAGCGCTACGCCGCCGAGCACGGCATCATCCTGGTGGCGCCCGACACCAGCCCGCGCGGCGACGACGTCGCCGATGCCGAAGGCTACGACCTGGGCAAGGGCGCGGGGTTCTACCTCAATGCCACGCAGCCGCCGTGGGCGCCGCACTATCGCATGTACGACTACGTCGTCAGCGAGCTGCCGGCGCTGGTCCAGGCGCAGTTCCCGGCCAGCGACGCGCGCGCGATCAGCGGCCATTCGATGGGCGGGCACGGTGCGCTGGTGATCGCGCTGCGCAACCCGGGGCGCTACCGCAGCGTGTCGGCGTTCGCGCCGATCGTGGCGCCGTCGCAGGTGCCGTGGGGCGAGAAGGCGTTTGCCGCCTATCTCGGCCAGGACCGCGATGCGTGGCGGCAGTACGACGCCACCGCGCTGGTGGCCGGGGCCGCGGAGCGGCTGCCGCTGCTGGTGGACCAGGGCGGCGCCGACGAGTTCCTCGAGCCGCAGCTGCGCCCGCAGCTGCTGGCCGATGCCTGCGCGGCCGCCGGCCATCCGCTGCAGCTGCGGATGCAGCCCGGTTACGACCACAGCTACTACTTCATCGCCAGCTTCATCGGCGAGCACATCGCCCATCACGCCCGCGCGCTGGCCTGAGCGGCCGCGGGAGCGGGGCGTCGGTGTGGTCGCGGCAGTCCGCTGCGGCCGCATCGCGCCGCGGCGGAATCCCCGCTGCGGCGCCTGATCCGCGGCTTCCGGGCTGTCCCTGGCTGTGGCCGCGGCGCGATCCGCCGCATTCCCCGCCTGCCCATCGCCGCCGTCGCTGTCGCAGGCGGAGCCGTGGACGAGGTTGCAGTGGCCGCAGGCAGTCGCGGCAACAGCTGCCGGAGCAGGTGTGGGACGCATGGGATGGCCGCCAGCGCGACCCAGCGGCCACGTATTCCTGCGCGGTGCCTGCGGACGACGTAGCCGCAGCGGCCGGGCCTGCGGGAGCGGTTGGCCGGTGATGCGCGACCGTTGCGCCGCCCGTGCCCTGTGGGCGCGTGCGTGGGCCCCGGGTACCGGCGCGGCCGGTTCGTCCGGCAGCGCTGCCAGCTGCGGGGCGAGGACCGCGCGCCTGTGCGTCCGCCGCCGGCCGCTCCGTGCGTGTCTGCGCCGACGTTCCCGTCGGCCTGGCGGGATGCGGCCGGGTCAGCCGCCGCGGAAGTGCCGCGGCGCCGCGGTGGCCATGATGGCCGCGATCACGGTGCTGTCTCGTCCACCGCGAAGTCGGTGTAGGCGTAGCGCGCATCGCGCAGCACGGTATCGCCCTGCCGCAACCGCAGCGGCGCGGCGAACATCGGGCCGGCGCTGACGCAGGTGTGGAACTCGCCGTTCTCGCCACAGGCATCGATGGCGGCCGGCAGCGCGTCGAGCAGGGCGTGGTCGAAGTCACGGCCGGCGAAGGCGGCGTCCAGTACCCGGGTATCCACGCAGCACAACTGCGCGCGCAGGCCGCCGTCGATCATCTGCCGCGCCAGGGTGGCGGTATCGTGCCCGAACAGCGGGAACAGGCAGTCCCAGTCCAGCGCGGCGTACTGTTGCTGGCGCCAGTGGCGGACGTCCTCCAGCAGCAGGTCGCCGAAGGCCAGGGTACGCAGTGCCGGCCAGCGCAGGCGGGCGGCTTCAAGCGCCTGGCCCATGCGCTGCAGGTAGCCGGCATTGTCACAGTCCTGCGCGATCCAGGCGCGCAGCAGCGGCAGGCCGGCGGCGTGCGCCTGCTGCCGCAGCACTTCCTCGCGTATGCCCTGCATCGACGCGCGCTCGTAGCCCTCGGTGAGGGTGCTCAGCAGGGCGACGACTTCGATGTCCGGGCGCTGGCGCAGGGCGTGCAGCGCCCAGGCGGCATCCTTGCCGCCGCTCCAGGAAAGCAGGACCGGGGTGGCCACTCAGCGTACGTCGCGCAGTTCCCAGTGGCTGCCAGCCAGCCAGCGCAGGCGCTGCTTGAGCACGTCGCCGGGAATGCGGGTGATGGCGACCAGGTCGATGCGCAGGTCCGATTGCCTGCCGCTGACCGTCGCCTCGGGATCGGTCACGCCCCAGCTCGGGTCGACGTCGTCGGGATCCTCCTGGGTGGCGCGCCAGCGCTCGAACAGCGCCGGCGTGCGCAGGGCATCCTGCAACTGCTCGGCGAACGTGTCGGCACCGTTGGCGGTGAACGACAGGCGCGGGTCGCTGCCGCGCGCGGCGGCGGGATCGGGCAACGAAATCGAATAGTGCACGGGCATGCGGAGTCTCCTTGGGTGGGGGCCAGTGTGGCGCAACGGGCGTGGTGCCGGCGTACACGCCGGCGCCGATCAGCTCTCGAACGCGTGCGGCTGGTCGGCAAAGCCAACCGTCACCGCGCCCTTGCCGACGTTGACCATGCCGGTCAGGCTCATCACCGTTTCGAGCAGGGTCACGCCGTGCGCCAGGCAGGTTTCGCGCAGGGTGGCATAGCCGGGCAGGGCGCGCAGTTCGTCGAGCGGGCCGCCGTAGCTCACGCACACCACCGGGGTCAGCAGGCCCGCGGCCACGCGCTGGCCGACGAAGCCGAACAGCCGCTGCACCGCGTTGTCGAAGCCCTTGATCTTGGCCACCGGCGCGGTCTCGCCGCGGTAGCCGTGCAGCACCGGCTTGATGTCCAGCGCGCTGCCCAGCGCGGCGGTGAGCAGGCCGACGCTGCGGTCGCCCTTGTGGCGGGCGCGGGCGCGCATGTAGTACAGGTCGCGGGTGACCATGTAGCCGTGCACGTTGCCGGCCAGTTCTTCCAGCCGCTCGCGCATCTGCGCCACGCCGGCGCCGGCATCGCGCAGCCGTACCGCCTCCACCGCGGTCACCGCCTGGGCGGCGAACAGGTTCTGGGTGTCGAGCACGCGCAGGGCGAACGGCGAGTTGTGCCCGGCGGCCTGGCGGATCGGCCGGTACTCGTTGAGGATGGCGAAACTGGCCTGCAGCGCGTTGTCGTGGATCGGGCTGCGGGTCTTGGTGATGGTCAGGCAGAACACGTGGTCGTAGTCGATCACCAGGTGCTGCAGGAACAGGTCGCGGATCTGGTTGACGCTGAACGGGATGGTCTCGGCCTCGGCGCCGCGTTCGGCGACGTGGGTATCGAGGAAGTTGAGGGTGGCGTCTTCCTCGCGGTGGTCGGCCAGCACCGCCTCGCCGATGCGCACGGTGATCGGCAGCAGGACCAGCTTGTGTTCGCGGATGAAGTCGGCCGGCAGGTCGCAGGCCGAATCCACGACGATTCCGATGCGCATGCTCGAGTCCCCCCGGGGCGTTGTGTGGCTGCGGTCACACTAACCCAAAACCGGCGCCGCGGCAGGTGCCACCCTGCCAGCGGCGCCGGATGCAGGGACCTCAGCGGCGGTAGGCCGGCGGGGTGGTGCTGCCGCGCAGGTAGCGGTCGCGCAGTTCGGTCTGGCGCGAGCGCATCGGCACCGCGCGCCCACCCAGCCACATGCGCTCTGCATAGTGGCCCACGTCCAGCGGGTCGCCTTCCCACAGCACCAGGTCGGCCTGCTGGCCCACCGCGATGCTGCCGATGCGGTCGGCCACCCCGAACGCCTGCGCCGGGACCCGGGTCAGCCCGGCCAGCGCCGCCTCCCAGGGCAGGCCGTGGGCCACCGCGTTGCCGGCCAGCTGGCGGATCTTGCGCGCGTTGTGCGAGGCGTCGCCGTCCTGGCTGAAGGCCACCGGCACGCCGGCCGCGTGCAGCCGCGCGGCGTTCTCCAGGGTGGCGCCGATCTGGTCGAAGCTGGCCGGCAGGTTGGCCAGCGCGTCGACAAACACCGGCACCCCGGCCGCGGCCAGCTGCGGCGCCAGCCGCCAGGCCTCGGCGCCGCCGGCGATGGCCACGCGCACCTGCTCGCGCCCGGCCCAGCGCAGCAGCTGGCGGATGTCCGCGGCGCGGTCCACGCGCACCACGATGCGCCCGTTGCCGCCGAGATAGCGCGCCAGCACCGCGCGCCCGGCGGGGGTCAGCAGCGCATGCGGCGAATCGGCGGCGACGCGGCCGCGCGCTTCGGCCACCATCTGGTCGAGCAGCATCCACTGCGCGGCACGCGAGCTGCCGGACAGTTCCGCGCCGGCCGCGCCCAGGCGCACGAACAGCATGCGCGGGCCGATGGGGTCGGCGCTGCCGTCCAGCCGCATCACCCCGCCCTGGCCGGCGATGAAGCCGCCGCCGCTGTTGGCGCCCAGCGCGGTGAAGCCGATGCCTTCCACCCGCGCCACCGGCACCAGCACCGAGTCCGGGTTGTAGGCCAGGGTGACGTCGAACTCGGGGCGCTGCGGCTGGTCCTCCAGCTTGACCGCGCTGTCCACGGTCGCGGCCTCGCCGGAGATCTCCTCCACGCCGATGTCGGTGATGCCGCCGAACAGCGCCGGGGTCAGCGGGCGGCCGCCGGCATCGACCACCTCCACCCCGGCCGGCGCGGCCAGCCCCGGGCCGATGGCACGGATCACCCCGCCCTGCACCAGCACGTCGCTGGCATTGAGCGTGCCGCGCGCGGTGGCGGTGTGCACGGTGGCATTGCGGACCAGCACGTCCTGGGCGCAGGCGATGCCCGGCACGGCCGCGGCCAACAGCGCCAGGCGGCGCAGGAACACGAGGGGCGCGCTCATGGCTGCACCTCCTGGCCGAGCATGAAATCACTCAGCGGCTGCTGCGCGCGGTTGCCGCGGTCGTAGGCCTGGAAGCCGTCGACATAGACCTTTTCGGCCAGCGCGTAGGAACTGAAGGGGTTGCCGTTCCAGACCACCACGTCGGCCATCTTGCCCGGCTCCAGGGTGCCGGTGCGCTGTTCGATGCCGAGTGCGCGTGCGGCGTTGGCGGTGAGCCAGCGGATGGCGTGTTCCGGCGCGATCTCGCCCATGCCGGCGCGGCGTGCGCTGGCGATGACCTTGGCCGCTTCCTGGTTCAGGCGCTGGATCCCCTCCGGCGAATCCGAGTGCACGATGGCGCAGCTGTTGGCCGGGCGGTCGACCAGCGCGATGTTCTCCTGGATGCCGTCGAAGGCTTCCATCTTGAAACCCCACCAGTCGGCCCACAGCGCGCCGCACACGCCTTCGGCGGCGAGCCGGTCGGCGAGCTTGTAGGCTTCCACGCCGTGGTGGAACGCGGCCACCTTGAAGCCGAATTCCCTGGCCAGGTCGAGCATGGTCGCCATTTCATCGGCGCGGTAGCAGTGGATGTGCACGCGGATGTCGCCCTGGATGGCGCCGGCCAGGGTGTCCAGCTTGAGGTCGCGCTTGCCGCCGCTGTCGCCGGCACTGTCGCCGTTGTCGTCGCGGCCGAAGCGGCGCTTGCGCTTGACCGGCGCGGCGGTGTTCTTGGCGATGTACTCGCTGGCGTCGATGAAGGCGGCGCGGTAGCCGGCGACGTTGCCCATGCGCGTGGCCGGCGCGGTGCCCTTGCCGCCATACACGCGCTTGGGGTTCTCGCCACAGGCCATCTTCAGGCCCCACGGCGCGTCGGGGAACTTCATCGCCTGGTAGGTGGTGGCCGGCAGGTTCTTCAACGTCACCCCGCGGCCGCCGACCAGGTTGGCCGAGCCGGGCAGTACCTGCATCGCGGTCACGCCGCCGGCCAGCGCTGCGGCGAAGCCCGGGTCCTGCGGCCACACCGAATGTTCGGCCCAGACGTTGGCGGTCACCGGCGCGGTCATCTCGTTGCCGTCGCCATGCGCCTGCACGCCGGGGCTGGGATACACGCCCAGGTGCGAATGCACGTCGATGATGCCCGGCGTGACCCACTTGCCGCGGCCGTCCACGCGCACCGCGTCGGCCGGTGCCTGCAGCGCGTTGCCGACCGCGACCACGCGGCCATCGGCCAGCAGCACGTCGGCGTCGTCCAGGCGCCGCCCGGTGCCGTCGAGCACGGTGGCGTGGCTGATCAGTACCGGCGCGGCGGGCAGTGGCCGATAGGTGCTGGGGTAGGGGTCCTGCACGAAGCGCGAGGTGGCGTCGGCAGGCGCGGGTTGCGCGCAGGCCAGCGCCAGGCCGAGCCCGGCCAGCAGTCGGTGTCGCATGGGTTCTCCATAGGCGGCGTGGAAGGTGCCCGCACGCTAGCCGTGGCCCCGGGATTTGCCAAGTGCATGGACTGGCGGGGTTGCAGGCGCGATCCGGCGCGCGGCCGTGGTGGTATCCAGAGCGGTGCCGGCCGCTTAAGCTGCACCGTCGCGGGCCAGCGTCGCCCCGCGGGCGGCCGAACGATCAGGGACTGGAGTGATGGAAGCAGTACAGACAGTGGTGGATTTCTGGCGTTCGGCGGGGCCGCGGCGGTGGTTCGCGCGCGACGACGCCTTCGACGAGGAGTTCCGCCGGCGCTTCCTGGACCTGCATTACCTGGCCGCGCGCCGCGGCTGCGAGGAGTGGCTGCACAGCGCCGACGGCGCGCTGGCGCTGCAGATCCTGCTCGACCAGTTCCCGCGCAACTGTTTCCGCGGCACTGCCCATTCCTTCGCCACCGATGGACTGGCGCGGCACTACGCCATGCGCACCATCGAGGAAGGACTGGACCGCGAACTGACGCCGCAGCTGCGCGCCTTCATCTATCTGCCGTTCGAACACTCGGAAGACCCGCAGGACCAGGAGCGCTCGGTGGCGATGTTCGAGGTGCTCGGCGACCTGGAGTACCTGCGCTTCGCCGAGCTGCACCGCGACATCATCCGCCGCTTCGGCCGGTTCCCGCACCGCAATGCGGTACTGGGCCGGATTCCGACGCCGGAGGAACTGCACTTCCTGGCCGAGGGCGGTTTCGCCGGCTGACGGCGGCGCGGCGGGTGCTGTCGTCGCGGGCGCCCTTCCAGTCGCGAACGCGGCGTTGCCGCGAATGCTCCCTGCGCATGGCCCCTCGCGACTGACCCCGCTCCCGCAGGCGTTGCCACCGGCTCGGTTGCGGCCACCGGAAACGCAGACACCGGCTTGCGCCGGTGTCTGCCTGCCTGCATGGTCGCTTCCGCGCGGTCAGTAGCGCGGCACGCTGTTGTCCACGTCCTGCGCCCAGGCGTCGATGCCGCCGGTGACGTTGTAGACGCGGGTGAAGCCCAGCGCGCGGAACTGCTCGGCCGCCTGCGCGCTGCGTCCGCCGCGGTGGCACAGGAACGCCAGCGCGGTGTCCTTGGGCAGCGCCTCCAGGCGGGCACGGTTGTCGCCGTCGAAGGTCTCGAACGGGGCGTTGATGGCGGCGATGGCGCGCTCGTCGGCCGGGCGCACGTCCACCAGGGTCAGGCTGCCGGCGCGCAGCTGGTCGTCGGCGCTGCGCACGTCCAGTTCCTGCACCGGCCTGGGCGCGTTGGGGTTGTCGATGGCCAGGCCTTGGCCGCGGATGTCGTCCACCCAGTCGATGGTGATGCCGTTGGCGCGGCGCGCGCTGGCCGCGTCGAACTGCACGCGCAGGCCGTTGGATTCGGCGGCGATGGCGTTGGCGTCGAGCGGGGCCAGTTGGAAATTCGGCTGGAAGCGCGCGTCGATGCTCAGCTGCAGCGCGGCGCCCGGGGCGTCGGCCAGCGCGCCCTTGAGCATTTCCACCGCGGCCGGGGTGATGGTGATCGACGGCGGGGTGCGGTCCGGCGGCGCCACCCCGAGCAGGGCGCTGAGTTCGCCGCTGTTGGCCATCTGCAGCATGATGTCGCTGCCGCCGACCAGTTCGCCGTCCACGTACAGCTGCGGGATGGTCGGCCAGTCGCCGTAGGCCTTGATGCCCTCGCGGATCTCCGCGTCGGCCAGCACGTTGACGTGGGCGAAATCGACACCCAGGTCCTGCAGCACGCCGACGGCCTTGGCCGAGAAGCCGCACTGCGGCATGGCCGGCTGGCCCTTCATGAACAGGACGACGCGGTTGGCGCCGAGGAGGGATTCGATGCGTTCGCGCAGGGCGGGATCCAGGGACATCGTGAACTCGTGAAGTTGGTCTGTGACAAGGGCGATTCTACGCCGCATGGCATCATGGGACATGACCGCCACGGGAACCCTGCATCGCACGCCCAGCCATCCCTGGCGCTGGGCCGGCTGGCTGCTGCTGTCGCAGGCGCTGGTGGCGCTGGCCTGGGCCGCGCTGGGCTGGACCACCGGCCTGCCGCTGCTGCTGGCCAGCCACGCGCTGTTCGTGGTGCCGGTGTTCCTGCCCAACAGCCGCTTCTACGCGCCGGTGCTGTCGCGGCTGCCCGGCCCGGCGGTGTGGTTGACCATCGACGACGGTCCGTCCGACGACACCCTGGCGATCCTCGATCTGCTCGACCGCTACGACGCCCGCGCCACCTTTTTCATGGTCGGCGAGCGCGCGGCGGCACGCCCGGAACTGGTGCGCGAGGTGCTGCGCCGCGGCCACGGGCTGGGCAACCACAGCCATTCGCATCCGCAGGCCTGGTTCTGGCGCCTGGGGCCGCGGCGCATGGCCAGCGAGATCGGGCATTGCCAGCAGGTGTTGACGGCGATCGCCGGGACGCCGCCGCGCTGGTACCGCTCGGTGGTGGGCATGACCAACCCGTTCGTCGCCGCGGCGCTGCGCCGGCACGGGCTGGCGCGGGTGGGCTGGAGCGCGCGCGGCTTCGACGGCGTCCACTGCCAGCCGCAGACGGTGGTGGCGCGCATCGTCCGCGACCTGGCGCCGGGCGCGATCGTGCTGCTGCACGAAGGTGCCGCGCATGGCCACAATGCCGCCATCGTCGAATCGGTGCTGCAGCAGCTGCAGATGCGCGGGTTGCCCGCGCGGTTGCCGGAAACCCCGTAGACTCGCCGCCCGCCCTGCCGGCGGCGCCTGGACCCCCCGCATGCCCTTTTCCCGACTCGGCCTGTCTCCCTACGTGTTGCCCGCACTGGCGCGCGCGCTGAAGCAGGCGGGCTACGCCGCGCCAACGCCGATCCAGCAGCAGGCGCTGCCGGTGCTGCTGAAGGGGCAGGACGTGCTGGCGCTGGCCCCGACCGGCTCGGGCAAGACCGCCGCTTATGTGCTGCCGGCCCTGCAACGGTTGTTCCTGGCACCGCCGCGCAGGCCGCGGGTGCTGCGGCAACTGGTGCTGGTGCCCACGCGCGAACTGGCGCTGCAGGTGGCCGACGTGTTCGCGACGCTGGGCCGCGAACTGCCGCGGCAGCCGCGGGTGGTGTGCGCGGTGGGCGGGGTGTCGATCAACCCGCAGATGATGGCGCTGCGCGGGGGCGCCGACGTGGTGGTGGCCACCCCCGGGCGCCTGCTCGATCTGCTGGCGCACAACGCGCTGTCGCTGCGCCAGGTGCAGCTGCTGGTGCTGGACGAGGCCGACCGGCTGCTGGAACTGGGCTTCGGCGACGAGCTGCGCCGGATCCTTGCCGAACTGCCCGTGCAGCGGCAGACGGCGTTGTTCTCGGCCACCTTCGCCGAGCCGATCGCGGCACTGGCGGCCGCCGGCCTGCGTGCGCCCGCGCGCCTGCAGGTCGATGCGCAGGCCCCCGCGCGGATCGAGCAGCGCGCGTTGCGGGTCGATGGCGCGCGCCGCGTCGAGTTGCTGCTGGCGCTGCTGGCCGATCCGCGCTGGCGGCAGGTGCTGGTGTTCGTCGCCAGCATCCGCGAGGGCGACCGTCTGGCCGGCGCGCTGCGCGGGCACGGCATCGCCGCGCAGGCACTGCATGGCGACCTGTCGCAGGGCCGCCGGGTGCGCACCCTGCAGGCGTTCAAGGAGGGGCAGCTGCAGGTGCTGGTGGCGACCGACGTGGCCGCGCGCGG
The DNA here is from genome assembly GCF_056393075.1 of Stenotrophomonas sp. Steno-Z10-HUANG. Classification (NCBI taxonomy): domain Bacteria; kingdom Pseudomonadati; phylum Pseudomonadota; class Gammaproteobacteria; order Lysobacterales; family Lysobacteraceae; genus Stenotrophomonas; species Stenotrophomonas sp. Steno-Z10-HUANG. The sequence continues at coordinate 106,520 of NZ_JBWJPA010000005.1, read as the reverse complement.
CATCGACATCGCCGGCCTGCCGGTGGTGGTGAATTACGCATTGCCGCGCTCGCCGGCCGATTACCTGCACCGCATCGGCCGCACCGGCCGTGCCGGCGCCACCGGGCTGGCGGTGAGCCTGGTCGAGGCTGCGGCGCTGGCGCACTGGCGGGTGATCTGCCGGCGCCATGGCCTGCGCCTGGAGCCGGAAGTGGTGCCGGGTTTCGAGCCGGCCGAGGCGGCGCCGGCCGCCGTGCCGGCCGGCGATGGCAATGGCGGCATCAAGGGCCGCCGGCCCAGCCGGAAGGACCGGCTGCGCGCCGCGGTGGCTGCGGACAAGACCGCCGGCTGAACTGCGCGGGGCCGGGCGGGGCCCGGCAGCGCAGGCGCGGTCAATCCTCGAAGTCGCTTTCCGGCGGCAGGTCCGCGGCGGCCGCCGGGCGCGGCGTGCGCTTGCCGGGCTTGCGCAGCACTTCCACGTAGAACTGGCGGTTGCCGGCGGCCACCAGCGCGTCCACCGCACGGATCAGCTCGGGAAACGGCACCGGCTGCGCGCTGGCCTCATCGACGCCGGCCTTGCTGTCGAAATCCCAGAAATCGGCGCCGGCCGGCAGCGGCTTGCCGCGCTCGCGCCTGACGTACTTGCGGATGTCGTGCTTGCTGGCTTCCAGCAGGCGCTCGGGATGCTTGCCTTCGATATCGAGGCGGTAGGTTCTTCTCACGGGACTCTCGTCAGGGTGCCGGCCCGGGACGGGCGGGGCAATGCCACGATTATCCGCGCAAACGGTGCCGCCGTGGTTCAGGCGCGGCGCGCGACCAGCAGCCAGTTGTTGAAGGGCGTGTTGCCGTACAGCGGCGACAGGCTGACCTGCAGGCCGGCCTGCTCGAGCAGCGCGCGCAGGCTGGCGGCGTCGGGGTAGTGGCGCGGGCGGAACTGCATCCAGCCGATCCAGTTGGCGGCGCGGTCGCCGATGCGCGAGATGCGGCCGCGGCGGCTGTCGTCGGCCAGGGCCATGCGCAGGACCAGCCGGCCATCGCCATCGAGCATCGCCGCGGCGCGCCGCAGCAGCGCCGATTGCGCCTCGGCCGGCAGGTACTGGAGGACATCGAGGATGGCCACGCTGCCGCGGTGCTCGGGCAGGGTGGTGGCCAGGTCCATCACCTCGAAACCGCTGGCAGCCAGGCCGGCACGGCGGGCGACGGCATCGGCGCGGCGGATCTTGGCGGCATCGTTGTCCACCCCGCGGTAGCGCTGCGGCTGGCCGTCGTGGCGCAGCGCATGCGCCAGCAGGCCCAGCCCGCAGCCCATGTCCAGCAGCGGCGCGTGGCTGCCGCGCAGCGCCTCCAGCACGCCGGGGTAGAGCGGATCGCTGCGCAGCTTGGACAGCACGTAGCAGTAGTCCCAGCGGTTGCCCAGCGGGTGGCGCGGGGCGAACGCGCGGGCGATGGCCCGGGCATCCTGGGCGGCCATGGCCGCGGTCCCGGACGGCCTGCTCACGCGGCGGTCGTGCCGGTCAGCAGGTCGGCCGCCACCGGCAGCGCCTGTTCCACCCACAGCCGGTACATCGCCGCCGAAGGGTGCAGGCCGTCGTCGACCAGCATCGCCGCCTCGGCACCCTGCACGCGGCTGGCCGGGGTGATGTCGACGAACGCCACGCCGTAATCGCCGCAGCAGGCGCGCGCGGCGGCGTTGAAGTCGTCGATCTCGCAGGCGATGACGGCGGCGTCGCGGCCATGCGCGGCCGCATACGGGGTCACCCCCCAATCGGGAATGGACAGCACCAGAACCCGCCGCGGGTCTTCGGCGGCAAGCGCCACCGCGCGTTGCAGCAGTTGCTCGAACTGCTGGCGGTATTCGGCGAGCGGGCGACCGCGGTACTGGTTGTTGACCCCGATCAGCAGGCTCGCCAGCGCGTACGGGCCACGTGGCGCGGCCGCGTCGATGGCGGCGGCCAGTTCGTCGGTGGTCCAGCCGGTGGTGGCGATGACCTCCGGGTCGGCCAGTGCCAGGCCACGCGCGCGCAGCGCCGCGGCCAGCTGGAACGGCCAGGTGCCCGCGGCGGGCACGCCTTCGCCGATGGTGTAGGAATCGCCCAGCGCCAGGTAGCGCGCGCTGCTGGCCGTGGCCGGTCCGCTGTTGCCCATCGCCGCGCCTCAGGCCACCGCGCTGCGGGTCTTCAGCGGCACCACCTTGGTGATCCGCTCGGCACGGCGCGCCAGCACCCGGTCGATGCGGCCGAATACCTCGCGCATGGTCGCGGCCTCGGGCAGCAGGGTCACCCGGAAGTGGTGGCGGTAGGGCACGTTGAAGCTGGAGCCGGGCACCACCAGCACGCCCTCGTCGTTCATCAGCTCCAGCGCGAATTCGTGGTCGTCGAACCCCTGCGCGGCGGGGCCGACCACCGCCGGGAACGCGTACAGCGCGCCGGCCGGCGCCACCAGCTGCAGGTGCTCGCTGGCGGCGCAGGCCTCGATCACCGCGCGCCGGGTTTCGTACAGGCGGCCGCCGGGCGCGCACAGCGCGGAGATGGTGTCCGGGCCGTTGACCGCCGCCTCGATGGCGTACTGGCCCGGCACGTTGGCGCACAACCGCAGCGCGCTGAGCAGGTCCAGCGCGGCACGGAACTCGCCCAGCCGCGCGGCGTCGCCGGACAGCAGCATCCAGCCCACGCGCCAGCCGCAGGCGCGGTGCACCTTGCTCAGGCCGCTGAAGGTCAGGCACGGGTGGTCCCCGGCCAGCGGCGCGACCGGCTGGAACTGCGCGCCGTCGTAGAGGATCTGGTCGTAGATCTCGTCCACCAGCAGCAGCAGGTTGTGCCTGCGGGCCACGGCGACGATCTTTTCCAGCAGCTCGCGCGGGTAGCTGGCGCCGCTGGGGTTGTTGGGGTTGATCAGCACGATGGCGCGGGTCCGCGAGGACACCAGCGTCTCGATCTCCACCGGGTCGGGCTGGAAGCCGTTCTCCGGCCGGCAGCGGTAATACACCGGGCGGCCGTCGTTGAGGATGGTGGCCGCCGACCACAGCGGGTAATCGGGCGAGGGCACCAGTACTTCGTCGCCGGGGTTGAGCAGCGCGCGCAGCGACAGGTCGATCAGTTCGGATACGCCATTGCCGAGGAACACGCGGTCGGCGTGGGCATCGGGCGCGCCGCGCCGCGCATAGGCCGCGGCGATGGCCTCGCGCGCCACCGGCAGGCCCTGCTGGTGGGTGTAGGGGTCGGTGCGGCCCATGTCGTCGGCGATGGCGTGCTGCAGGTGCTCGGGCGCGCGGAAGCCGAAGTTGCCCGGGTTACCGATGTTGAGCTTGATCAACCTGCGGCCCTGGGCCTCCAGCTCGCGGGCTCGCCGGGCCAGTTCGCCACGGATCTCGTAGCGCACTTCGGACAGGCGTTCGCGGGTGGGCAGCGGCTTGGCAGGGCTTGACATGCGTGGGGCCATCATGGGCGGGAAACCGCATGGTAGCGGAATTGCTGCGATGCGGGGCGATGGTTCCGGGCGGAACGGAAATCGGTCCCGGCAGGCGGCCGCGAACGCCGCGCCGCTTAGAATTGGCCGATGACCGACACCATCGATTTCAGCGCGCTGCGCGCCATCGGCTGGCCCTGGCCGGGCCCACCCGAAGCCCCGGCCTGGCAGGCCGCCTTCGCCGCACATCCGCGGGCGCGGCCGGCGCGGGTGATCGAGCAGCACCGTTCCGGTTACGTGGTGGCCGACGCGCCCGACGCCGCGCTCAAGGCCGAGTCGCTGCCGGAGTGGCAGCGCCCGCGCTTCCCCAGCCACGAGCGCGCGGCGGTCGGCGACTGGGTGTTGCTGGAGGACGCGCGCATCGTCGCGCTGCTGCCGCGGCGCACCTCGATCAAGCGCGGCGCGGCCGGCGAGCACTACCACCAGCAGGTGATCGCCGCCAACATCGATACGGTGTTCATCGTCTGCGGGCTGGACGCGGACTTCAATCCGCGCCGGATCGAGCGCTACCTGATGCTGGCCGGCAGTGGTGGCGCGGCGCCGGTGGTGGTGCTGACCAAGGCCGACCAGACCGAGTACGGCGCCGACGCGCTGGCGGTGCTGGAGGACCTGGCCGCGCAGCAGATCCCGCTGCTGGCGATCAACGGCAAAGACCCGGCCAGCGTCGCCGCGCTGGCGCCGTGGCTGGGGCCGGGCCGCACCGTGGTGCTGGTCGGCTCCTCCGGCGCCGGCAAGTCCACGCTCACCAACACCCTGCTGGGTGAGGACCGGATGAAGACCGGCGCGGTGCGCGACAGCGATTCGCGCGGCCGCCACACCACCACCTACCGCGCGCTGCTGCCGCTGCCCGGCGGCGCCTGCCTGATCGATACCCCGGGCATGCGCGAACTCAAACCCACCGGCGAGGAAACCCTGGCCGAAGGCGGCTTCGCCGACATCGAGGCGCTGACCACGCAGTGCCGCTTCCGCGACTGTTCGCACCAGCACGAGCCCGGCTGCGCGGTGCGCGCGGCGATCGAACGCGGGCAGATCGACGAAAGCCGCCTGCTCAACTACCTCAAGCTGCGCGAGGAAGTGGCCGCGGCCGCGGCCAAGCTGGCGCAGCGCCAGGCCGAGCAGGCCACCGAACGCAGGAGCAGCGGCCGCGGCGCGCAGTGGCGGCCGGCGGGGAAACCGAAGCGGCGCTGAGGCGACGGCGGCCGCGGGCAGCGGGGTATTGCTGGAAAGCCGTCCGCGGTGCCATGCACCATCATCGCTTCGCGCCGAGCCGGCCGGCATGGCCGGGGAGCAGGCGCCCCGGCGCGGGTGACGGCCACCGGCCCGGGTGCCACGCGGCCGGCGTCGTCCGCTGCCGGTACCGGGCCGGCGGTGCGGCGCCTGTTGCCACTTCCCACCGAGTACCCGGTGCGGGCGGATTGCTATGGTGTACGCATGAGCCTGTCCCGCGCCCCTTCCGATCCGGCCATCGCCCACCATGCCGCGCTCGACGCGCGGCTGGTCGCGGCGGTACGTGGCATCCGGTTGCTGACCCTGGCCAGCTGGCCGGCATCGACGCGGGCGCCGTTCCTGGACAGCGTGGCCCGCGGCGCGCCACAGCTGCCGCAGGTGGTCTACCCGCGGCACGATTTCAGCGCGGCGCGGCGCGAACTGGCGGCGATCGCCACCGCCGCCGACCCGGCGCATCCGCTGGGCCGCTACCTGCGCGATTCGGTCGCCAGCTGGGACCTGGCCGCGCGCCTGCTGGAAGCGCTGGGCACGCCCGAGGTGGATGCGCTGTCGGCGCAGCTGTTCGGTACCCCGGAACAGCCGATGCCCGGCCACGGGCCGACCGTGCGCGAGGCGGCGCGGCACTTCATCCAGATCGCCAACGAGCTGGACCACGAACTGCTGGCGCCCGAGGAGCAGGTGCCGGTGTCGGCCACCGCGCTGCAGCTGCAGTTGCAGAACGACCTGGACGGCTTCTTCGAGTCGCGCGTGATCAACGTGGTGCTGGACCCGGACCTGATCGCCAAGGCCGCGGCCGGCGCCACCCAGATCCGGCTGCGCAGCGGTGCCTGCTTCAGCGTGTATGATCGCGCGCAGCTGTTCCACCACGAGGCGTTGGTGCATTCGCTGACCGCGCTCAACGGGCGCCGGCAGGCGCTGCTGCCGAGCCTGGCGCTGGCGTCGCCGCGGGTCACCGCCACCCAGGAGGGGCTGGCGACGTTCGCCGAGCAGATCACCGGCAGCATCGACATCCAGCGGCTCAAGCGCATCAGCCTGCGCATCGAGGCGGTCGCGATGGCGCGCGACGGTGCCGATTTCATCGAGGTGTTCCGTTATTTCCGTGATGCCGGGCAGGCCGCGGAGGAAAGCTTCGCCTCGGCCCAGCGGGTGTTCCGCGGGGTGCCGGTGAGCGGCGGCGGCGCCTTCACCAAGGACACCGTGTACCTGCGCGGGCTGGTGTCGGTGCATACCTTCTTCCGGCAGATGCTGCGCGACGAGAAGCTGCGTTACTGCCACTGGCTGTTCGCCGGCAAGATGACGCTGGGCGACGCGCAGGCGCTGGCGCCGTTGTTCGAGAGCGGCGTGCTGGCGCCGCCGCGCTGGCTGCCGCCGTGGCTGCAGCGCGCCAACCGGCTGGCCGGCACGCTCGCGTTCTCGCTGTTCGCCAACCGCATCCGCATGGACCGCATCGGCGAATAACGCGCTCAAATATTGGTTGCCACTGCAACGGCCTCGCCCTCGCATTGATTGCGTGAACCACAGCCACAGGCTATGGGGCGGGGTGGCGTACGCGCATGCCGCGCTGCTGGCCGGCGCCGTCGTGCGGGTAGCGCTGGCCATCGCCAAGTCGCGGATTCAGCGGGTGTTTTTGCCGGCACCGGGGCGCTCGCGGGCGGCCACGGCACCGGCCCGTGGCGTTGCCTGCGGGTATGGGCGCAGGCGGTCCGCGGGGGATGTGTCCGGCGTTGACGCTGCGGGTTGCCACGCGCCAAGGTGAAGACGCGACGGGCGGTACGGCGGGGAGGCCGCACCGGGGGAACCGGCGCAGACGCAGGGAGGCGGAAGGCAGGCATGCCGGGGTTCCGGTCCGCCGGCCCGCGGGCCCGCCATCGGTGGCATCCCATCATTCCTGCCTTCTTCGTCCGGGGGACGCATGCGCAACCGTTTTTGCCCGCGGTGGATTCCTGTGGTGTGGCATGTGGCGCTGTTGCTGGCATGCCTGGCGCTGCCATTGCTGGCAAGCGCGGCCGATGCCGCCAGCCGCCAGGCCGCGATCGACCAGCTGATGCAGCCGTATGACGGCGACGTTCCCGGCGCCTCGCTGCTGGTGCTCAAGGACGGCAAGGCGCTGGTCCGGCGCGGCTACGGGCGTGCCGACCTGGAGCGCGGCATCGCCGCCGGCACCGACACCAATTACCGGCTGGCCTCGGTGAGCAAGCAGTTCACCGCCGCGGCCATCCTGCTGCTGGCGCAGGACGGCACGCTGTCCATCGACGACCCGGTCAAGCGCTGGCTGCCTTCGCTGCCGGCCGTGGCCAACGCCATCAGCCTGCGCCAGCTGCTCGCGCATACTTCCGGCGTACTCGATTACGAGGACCTGATGGGGGCCTCCTGGCAGGGGCAGATCCGCGATGCCGGCGTGCTGGCGCTGCTGGAACGCGAGAACCGGCTGTACTTCCCGCCGGGCACCGCCTACCGCTACAGCAACAGCGGCTATGCGCTGCTGGCGCTGGTGGTCGAGCGCGCCTCGGGGATGGACTTCCCCACGTTCCTGCACGCCCGCATCTTCGCCCCGCTGGGCATGCGCGACAGCCTGGCCTACGTCGCCGGTGGCCGCGACGTGCCGCATCGCGCCTGGGGCTACAGCCAGGCCGCGCAGGGCTGGGAACGCACCGACCAGAACAGCTACAGCGCCGTGCTCGGCGATGGCGGCATCTATTCGAGCATCGACGACCTGGCGCGCTGGGACGCGGCCTGGTACGACGGCCGCCTGTTCGATGACGCCACCCGCGCGCTGGCGCTCGGCCGCCAGGTGCAGGTGGATACCACCCCGGAAGCGACCTGGTACGGCTTCGGCTGGCGTATCGCCGAGGGCCGGCAATGGCACAACGGCGAGAGCATCGGCTTCCGCAACACCCTGGTGCGCTGGCCGCAGCAGCACCTGACGGTGGTGCTGCTGAGCAACCGCAACGACCCGACGCCGTATGCGACCGCGCAGGCGATCGGCGCACTGTTCCTCGACGAGATTCCACCAGCGCGGCCCTGACCGCGCTGCCCGCTCCGCCGCCGTACCTGCTGGGTTGTCCGTCCCCGTCGTTCCCCTGGAGAGATCATGCGTAGCCAGCCAGACCCTCGATTGAAACTCCTGTGCAGTGCGCTGCTGGCGGCCATGGCCGTGCCGGCCATGGCGCAGGAGCCCGCCCCGGCCGCCACCACCCTGGACAAGGTCAACGTCACCGGCTCGCGCATCAAGCGCGTGGACGTGGAAGCCGCGCTGCCGGTCACCATCGTGCAGAAGGCCGAGATCGAGGCGCAGGGCATCACCTCGGCCGAGCAGCTGTTGTCCTTCCTCAACATCGCCGGCAACGGTGCCGACGGCATGGTCTCGGCGTCGGTGGACATGGACCTGGGCGAGCTGCGCGGCACCGCCGGCGTGTCCGGTGCCAACCTGCGCGGGCAGGGCAGCGACGCCACGCTGGTGCTGCTCAATGGGCGCCGCGTCGCCACCCATGGCCTGCGCGGGCAGGCGGTGGACCTGAACTCGATCCCGTTCGCGGCGATCGACCGGGTGGAAGTGCTGCGCGACGGCGCCTCGGCCATGTACGGCACCGACGCCATCGGCGGCGTGATCAACTTCATCACCCGCACCGACTACCAGGGCATCGCCGTCAACGCCGGCTTCGACGTGACCCAGCACGGCGGCGGCGACATCTACAACTATAGCCTGCTGGGCGGCACCGGCGACCTGGACAGCGACCGCTGGAACGTGTGGGGCACGATCAACTGGCGGCGCAGCGAGTTCCTGCGCAGCCACCAGCGCGATTTCGCCAACAGCTTCCAGCCCGACCGCGGGGTGTCGCCGGACACGCGCGGCACCCCGTTCGCCACCGTGACCAACGCCAGCGGCGGCATCATCAACGGCTCGCTCATCGACCCCGATGGCGGCAGCAGGCAGAACTACGTCAACATCCTCAACCTGCCCGGCGGCGCCGGCTGCGAGAACGGCGGCCCGGCGATGGGGCCCTACGACTACCGGCTGTGGGACAGCGGCAGCTCCAAGTACGCCTGCGCCTGGGACTATCCGGCCGCGCAGGCGCTGCAGCAGCCGCAGGACAGCCTGCAGTTCCTCGGCCGGGCCACCCTCCGCATCGGCGACAACCACCGTTTCTACGCCGAGGCGATGGGCTCGCGGGTGAAGTCCGAGCGCGAGTACGAGCCGCTGCAGCTGACCTCCAGCGCATCGCTCAACTCGGTGATGGGCCCCGGCACCTGGTATCCGCTCAACCCCAACACCAAGGACACCTACGACAAGGTGTACAACGCGCTGGCCGCGTACTTCGGCACCGCCAACCTCACCTACGGCAACCCCATTCCCTACCGCTGGCGCTGCATGGCCTGCGGGCCGCGCCAGATCGAGACCACCACCAAGTCCTACCGCCTGCTGGCCGGCCTGGAAGGCAGCCTCGGCAGCTGGGACTACGACATCGGCCTGTCGCGCGCCTCGAACAAAGCCGAATCGGTCCTGCGCGGCGGCTACTACTTCTCCAGCGGCCTGCGCGCCGCGCTCGGCAGCGGCCTGCTCAACCCGTTCCTGATGCCGGGGCAGCAGCAGAGCGAGGCGGCCATGGCCGCGCTGCAGAGCGCCTCGGCCAGTGGCGTGCACCTGTACGGCGGCGAGTCCACCGTCACCACGGCCGACGCCAGCTTCAGCGGCGGGCTTGGCTTCAGCCTGTGGGGCAGCGAGGCGCAGCTGGCCACCGGCGTCGAGGCGCGGCGCGAGGAGTTCGAGTTCGGCGGCGTGCAGGTGCTCGACGGCGTGCCGTTGAACTACACCACCATCTACCAGGCGCCGTTCGACGAGACCAGCGACCTGCCCAAGGTGCGTCGCGACGTCAACGCGGTGTACGCCGAGATGTACCTGCCGATCATCGACAGCCTCGACGTGACCGTGGCGGTGCGCCACGACCGCTACGACACCTTCGGCGGCACCACCAACCCGAAGTACTCGTTCAAGTGGCAGCCGATCGATTCGCTGGCGTTCCGCGGCGCCTACAGCACCGGCTTCAAGGTGCCCGAGTTCACCAAGCTGTTCGCCGGCGTCAACCGCCTGGATTATTTCGGCCGCGACCTGGTCGACCCGGCCAGCTGCCCCAGCGGCTCGGTCAACTCGTCGATACCGGGCTGCGACCTGATCCAGCCGGTGATCATCACCGGCGGCAAGACCGACCTGCAGCCGGAGGAGTCCTCGCAGCGGAGCGTCGGCTTCGTGTTCTCGCCGACCGACAACTTCAACCTGAGCCTGGACTGGTGGGAGATCGAACGCACCAACACCATCCGCGTGCCCAACCTGGCGACGCTGACCGCCAACTACGCGCTGTTCGCCGAGAACTGGATCCGCGACAGCAGCGGCAAGGTCACCGCGATCGACCAGCGCTACATCAACTCCGGCGGCACCCTGACCCGCGGCGTGGAGCTGGATGCCAACCTCAGCGGCGAGCTGGCCGGCGGGCGCTGGCACGTCAACCTCAACGGCAGCTACATCGACGCCTTCAAGGAGAAGTCGCTGGCCAACGAGCCGTATGGCGACAACAAGGTGGGCGAGTACGTGCGCTTCTACAACCTGCCGCTCAAGTGGAAGCACACGCTGGGCGTCGGCTGGGCCCGCGGCGACTGGGCGCACCTGCTCACCCAGGTCTACCGCTCCGGCTACAAGGACGAGGAACCGGTCAGCGTCGAGGGTGGCTTCTACACCCCGGCCAACTGGAACCCGGACGTCGATGACTACATCACCTACAACTACAGCCTGACCTGGACCGGGATGGAGAACACGCGGCTGACCCTGGCGGTGCGCAACCTGCTCGACACCGATCCGCCGTTCACCGCGCACCAGGTCGATTTCGCCTCCGGCGCGGCCTGGGAGCCGCGCGTGGCCGATCCGCGCGGGCGTTCGTTCAACCTGCAGGTCGAGTACCGCTTCGACTGATCCTGCCAACCACGCCGCCGGGCCACCGGCGGCATCGGGACTCACCATGACCGATACGGACATCGCCTGCAGCGGCCGCCGCGGCTTCATCGCCGCGGCCCTGGGCACGGCACTGGCCGCGGCGCTCGATGCGCGCGCCGCGCCGCTGCTGGGCGTGCCGGGCACGGCGCGCCTGGCCGCGGCCAACGCCTGGCTGGAGATCGACCTGGACGTGTTCGATGCCAACCTGCAGCGCGTGCGCGCACTGGCCGGCGATGCGCAGCTGTGCGCGGTGCTCAAGGCCGATGCGTACGGCACCGGCATCGACCTGGTGATGCCGCGCATCATCGCCGCGGGCGTGCCCTGCATCGGCATCGCCAGCACCGAGGAGGCACGCATGGCGCGCGCCTGCGGCTACAAAGGCCGCGTGCTTCGCGTGCGCGCGGCGACGCCGGATGAGATCGAGGCGGCGCTGCCGTACCGGGTCGAGGAACTGGCGGGCAATCTCGCGGTGGCGCAGGCGATGGCGGCGCTGGCCGTGCGTCGGCGCCGGCCGCTGCCGGTGCACCTGGCCCTGAACTCGGCCGGCATGAGCCGCAACGGGCTGGAACTGGCCACGGCGCAGGGCCGGAGCGACGCGCTGGCGCTGGTCGGCAGCAACGGCCTGCGCGTGGTCGGCCTGATGACCCACTTCCCGGGCGAAGACCCGGACGACGTGCTGGCGGGCGTGCGTGCCTTCCAGCAGCAGGCCGACTGGCTGTTCGCCAACACCGCGCTGCGGCGCGGCGACGTGCAGCTGCATGCGGCCAATTCGTTCGCGCTGCAGCATGTGCCCGAATCGCGGCTGGACATGGTGCGCCCGGGCGGTGCGCTGTACGGATACGGCGGCACGCCGAAGCCGCCGTTCGCGCACGTGGCCGCGTTCAAGACCCGGGTCGCGTCGGTGCAGGCGTTTCCCGCCGGCGACACGGTGAGCTACGACCGCACCTTCACCCTGCAACGCGATTCGCTGCTGGCCAACCTGCCGGTCGGCTATTCCGACGGCTACCGCCGCGCCTATTCCAACAAGGGCAGCGTGCTGGTCCGTGGCCGCCGCGCACCGGTGCTCGGCAGGGTCACCATGAACACCACCATGGTGGACGTGACCGACATCCCCGGGGTGCAGGCCGGCGACGAGGTGGTGCTGTTCGGGCGCCAGGGCGGGGAGCAGATCACCCAGGCCGAAATCGAGGCCTGGACCGGGGTCATCCTGGCCGACCAGTACAGCGTCTGGGGCGCGTTGAACCCGAAGTTCCCGCGCGCCCGCTAGGGGGCGCGGCTACGCTGCGGGCGGCACGCCGCGGGTTTCCGCCAGGCTGCGCTGGAAATGCCGCACGAACTCGGTGGCGGCCTTGGACGGTGGCCGGTCTTCCAGGTACACGCACTCGACGCGGAAGCCGATTGCCGGCTCCAGCGGCCGCGCCAGCAGATTGCCGCCGGCATTGGCGCAGGCGGTGAATTCGTCCAGCACGCTCATGCCGGCGCCGCAGCGGGTCAGCGCGGCGGCCAGTGAATAGGTCTGGTTGGACACGACCTCGCGCATGCTCACGCCCTGGCGCTTGAGCTCGTTGGTGAACAGGTCGCCGATCGGGCCGCTGCTGGCCAGGCCGACCATGTCGCGGTCCTGCAGCCAGCGCAGCGGGATCGCCGCCGGCGGGTCGGGCCACTGCGCGGCGTCGAACAGCAGCATCAGCTGCCCGTGCCCCAGCACGCGGCGCTGCATGCGCGGGTGCTGCGGCGGGTTGTAGGCGATGGCGATGTCGCATTCGCGCTCGTACAGCGCCTGGAACAGGTCGCCGTGGTGCAGGGTCTGCACGTCGAACGTGACTTCCGGGTGCTGGCGCCGGTAGTGGGTGATCGCCGCCGGCACCACGTGCTGGCCGAGCGAGGGCACCACCGCCAGGCGGATATGCCCGCCGCCGATGTCGCGGATGTGGCTGACCGCCTTCTGCAGCGACAGCAGGCGGTCGTAGATGTCCTTGACCTCGACGAACAGCGCGTGCGCCTCGTCGGTGGCAACCAGCCGGCCGCGCACCAGCTTGAACAGCTCGAAACCCAGCTGGTACTGGGTGTGGTGCAGGACCTTGCTGACCGACGGCTGGGAAACGTGCAGCGACCGGGCCGCGGCACTGATCGAGCCGGTGGTGTAGACCGCGTGGAAGACTTCAATCTGGCGCAGACGCATGGCCCGATCCTAGTCGATGCGGAGGTTGCCGGCGACCGCGCGCGGCGCCGCCGCCGTCATGCCTGCGTCGCCAGGGCCACGGCGCGTTCGCCGCTGCCCATCGCCAGGGTCCAGCCAAGCATGCCGTGGCCGAGGTTGCACACCAGCCCGTCGCCGATGGCGCGGATCTCCGGCGAGGACCACGGGGTGACCGGGCGCAGGCCGGCCCAGCGGCTGTCGATGTTGTCGTAGTCCACCGCCTCGGGCATCGAGGCGCGCGCCATCGCCACCAGCTGCGCCATGCGCGCCGGGTCGGGGCGTGGGTCCCAGTGGTTGAGGTCGGCCAGCCCGGCCACGCGCATGCGCCCGCCCAGGCGGCAGAACACCAGCTTGCGCGAGGTGTCGGTGATGCTTGCGGTGGGGGCGCGCGGGCCGCACGGCGCGGTGAACGAATAGCCCTTGATCGCCATCAGCGGCACGCGCACGCCCAGCGGCCGCAGCAGCGCCGCGCCATCAATGCCGTTGCACACCACCAGCCGCCGCGCCTGCAGCGCCGCCCCGGCATGCGGCTGCAGGCACCAGCCGTCACCCTGCCGCACCACCCGGCGGATATCGATGCCGAAGCGCGCCTGCAGGCCGTACTGCTGTTGCAGCACCTGCAGCAGGCCGACCCCGAAGCGGAACGGATCGCCGGCTTCCTCCTGCGGTGAATGCACCGCGCCGGCCAGGCCCGGCATCGCCGCCAGCGCCGGTTCGGCGGCAATGGCCTGGCGCGCGTCGAGCAGCTGTTGCGCGACCCCGAACGGCTGCTTGAGCGCGATCATCGGCGCCGCGCCCTGCAGCGCCGCGGCGTCGTGGTAGACGTGCAGCTTGCCGGAGACGGCGTGGTCGAAGGCGATCGGGTGGCGCTGCAGCAGCGCATGCAGCGCGGCGCGCGACTCCAGCGCCAGCTCCAGCGTCGCCAGGGTGTTGGCGCGCAGCCGCGCGCTGCCGGCCTGGCGCAGGAAGCCCAGGCCCCAGCGCCAGAAATCGGGGTCGGCCGACCAGCGCGTGCGGAACGGGCCGTTGCGCCCCAGCAGCATGGCCGGCAGCTGGCGCCAGGTGGACGGGCCGGCCATGGCGTCGGTGTAGGCGTAGCTCAGCTGCGCGCCGTTGGCGAACGAGGTGCCCTGCACCGGGCCGTCGGCGCGGTCCAGCAGCAGCACCGACAGGCCGCGGCGCGCGGCGGCGTAGGCGGTGGCGAGGCCGACGACGCCGGCGCCGAGGACGACGAGATCGGCGCGTGCGGGTTCGCCGCGGAGTTCAACGGGATGCATCGGGGGTCCGGTGGGCAGGAAAGGCGGCGGTGCCGTCGCGGCGTGGGTCGGCGGCCCATTGCCAACGCCCGTCGCGCAGGAACACGCCATGCAGGCCGGAATCCTCGCCGGCACCGCTGCGGATGTCCACGCCGTGCTCGCGCAGCGCGCTACGCAGCGGCGCCGGGAAGCGGCCGGCCTCGCCATCGAAACGTCCGCCGCGCGCGACCAGGTTGGGCAGTGCCACGGCCTGGTCCAGCGGCAGGCGCCAGTAGAGCAGCCCGACCAGGGTCTTGCCGATGTAGGCGGGAATGGCCGGGCCACCGGGCGAGCCGAGCGCGCCGGCCAGGCGGCCGTCGCCGTCGAGCATCAGCAGCGGTGCCATCGACGAGCGCGGGCGCTTGCCGGCGGCGATGGCATTGGCCATGCCGGGGCGTCCGTCGACGCGGTCCCAGGCGAAATCGGTGAGCTGGTTGTTGAGGAAGAAGCCGCCGACCATGCGCCCGGAGCCGAAGAACGATTCCACGGTGGTGGTCACCGAGACCGCGTTGCCGTCGTGATCCACGACAACGAAATGGCTGGTGCCGCCGGGCTCGTCGGTGGCGTCCCCGGCCATCGCCGGCGCGCCGGCCGGCACCCCCGGCCGCGGTGGCCGCGGCGCGGCCCGGGGGCCGATCAGGGCGCGGCGTGCGTCCACGTAGCCGGCCGCCAGCAGGCCGTCGACCGGCACGTCGACGAAGCGCGGATCGCCGACGTAATGGTCGCGGTCGGCGTACATCAGCCGGCTGGCCTCGGCGAACAGCAGCCACGCCTGCGGGTCGCCGGCATCGCGGCGGTCGATATCGGTGCCGTCCAGCAGCGCCATCAACTGCAGCAGGCCGACGCCACTGGCCGGCGGCGGCAGCGAGCACAGCCGGTAGCCACGCAGCGGCCGGCACAGCGCGGCCACTTTCTCGGCGCGGTAGCCGGCCAGGTCATCCAGGGTCATGGCCCCCGGACGCGGCGCGTCGGCCGTGCGGGCGACGATCGCCCGCGCCAGCGCGCCGTGGTAGAACGCCTGCGCGCCGCCCGCGGCCAGCGTGCGCAGCGTCGCCGCGTAGGCGGGGTTGCGCAGGGTGTCGCCGGCGCGCAGGCGTCCGCCGTGGCCGTCGTCGAACAGCCGCCGCACGTCCTCCGCCGCCGCCTGCGGGAAGCGGCCGTCGATGTGCCGTTGCAGGCGCGCGGTGATGGTGAAGCCCTGCTCGGCGGTGGCGATGGTGTCGTCGAACAGGCGCGCCCAGGGCAGCCGGCCGTGTTCGCGCAGCGCCAGCGCGAACGTGGCCAGCGTGCCGGGCACGCCGGTGGCGCGGCCGGAGAGCATGGCGTCGCTGCGCGCCAGCGGTTGCCCGTCGGCGTCGTCGAACCAGCCGGCACCGGCCGCGGCCGGCGCCTGTTCGCGACCGATGTAGCCGCTGACCTCGCCGCTGCCGGCGTCATAGGCCAGCAGCACCGTGCCGCCGCCGATGCCCGAACTCTGCGGTTCCACCAGTCCCAGCATCAGCTGCACGGCCAGGGCGGCGTCCATCGCGCTGCCGCCGCGTTCGAGCACCGCGGCGCCGGCCCGCGCGGCCAGCGGGTGCGCGGCCACGACGATGGCGGGCGAGGGCGGTGCGGCAGGGGAAGGGGTTGCCGGCGCGCGTGGGTCCGGCGCGGTGCCGCACCCGACCACCGCCAGGCACAGCAGCAGGAGCGCGCCGAGGCGACGCCGGCGCGGTGCGACGGCGGACGCACCGGCCATGGGGGAGGGCGTGTGGCGGGCGGGCGTCTGCATGGCCGGCAGATTACCGTCGGGCCCGGCGCGGCGGGGATCACAATCGCGGTGCAGGCGTTAACCGGCAGCTATGGCATGCCGCGGCCGGCGATCAGCCACGCGGTGGTTGCCGCGGGCTTCCATGCGCGTGGGCTATACCGTCGGCCATCAAAGGTGGGCGACAGCCGCGCCGCTGCCGGCCATGCTCCGGAATGGGCCAGTGCGACCGCCGCCATCGGCACTGCCGCGGGCGGACGGCCGGCAATGCGCCCGCGAACCGCAAACCGGAGATTGGCATGACCCTGCGACCCCGCGTATCCCTCCCTGGCCGTTGCCTGGCGCTGCTGCTGGGCGCGCTGCTGGCGCTGGCGCCGCCGGCCGGCGCGCGCGAACTGCTCAACTACCAGGCGATCCAGAAGCCCGAACACGGCGACCGCGGCATGGTGGTCAGCCAGAACCAGCGCGCCAGCGACATCGGCGCACAGGTGCTGCGCGACGGCGGCAACGCGGTGGACGCGGCGGTGGCCACCGCATTCGCGCTGGCGGTGCTGTTGCCGCGTGCCGGCAACATCGGCGGCGACGGCTACATGTTGCTGCACCTGGCCGGCGAGAACCGCAGCGTCGCCATCGATTACCGCTCGATGGCCCCGGCGGCAGCGACGCTGGAGCGCTTCATCGGCGCCGACGGCGGGATCGAGGGCGAAACCGCCGGCTGGAAGGCGGCCGGGGTGCCGGGCACCGTGGCCGGGCTGGCGCTGGCGCATCGCCGGCATGGGCGCCTGCCGTGGGCGCGGCTGCTGCAGCCGGCGATCGAGCTGGCCGACAACGGCGTGGTGCTCAGCCGCGACGAAGCGTTCGCGCTGGATTGGGGACGCGAGCGGCTGGCGCGCAGTCCCGCCGGCGCCGGCGTGTTCCTGCACCCCGACGGCAGCGCGCTGCGCGCCGGCGAGCGCCTGCGCCAGGCCGACCTGGCGTGGTCGCTGCGACTGATCGCGCGCGACGGCGAGGACGCGTTCTACCGCGGGCCGATCGCGCAGCGGCTGGTGGCGGCTATGCAGCGCCATGGCGGGCTGATCGCGGCGGATGACCTGGCCCGCTACCGCGCGCTCGAACGCACGCCGCTGCGCACCACTTACCGCGGCCTCGAGGTCGTCAGCATGCCGCCTTCCAGCGGCGGCGGTGCCAGCGTGCTGGAGATGCTCAATCTGCTCGAACACGAGGACCTGGCCGCGCACGGCGCCGGCTCGGCCGCGGCGCTGCATGCCATGGCCGAGGCGATCAAGCTGGCCTGGGCCGACCGCGCGCGCCATGCCGGCGACCCGGCGTTCGTCAACGCGCCGGTAGCCGGGCTGGTGTCCAAGGCCTATGCCGACGTGCGCTGGCGGCAGTTCTCGCCGGACCGCGTGCTTGATGCCACCGCGCTGGCGGCGGGTGATCCGCTGCCCCATGAAAGCCCGCAGACCACGCATTTCTCGGTGGTCGACGCCGACGGCAACGCGGTCAGCAACACCTTCACCCTGGGCTCGGACTTCGGCGCCGGGGTGATGGCCGAAGGCACCGGCTTCCTGCTCGGCAACCTGATCGGCAACTTCTCGCTGCGCGCGCAGCTGGCCGCGCGCAAGGAGCCGGGGCGTGCGGTCGCCAACGCGCTGCAGCCCGGGCGCCGCCCGGTCTCGAGCATGTCGCCGACCCTGGTGCTGCGCGACGGCAAGGCGTGGCTGGTCACCGGCAGCCCGGGCGGCAACACCATCCCCGGCACGGTGATGCAGACGATCGTGGACGTGGTCGATTTCGGCATGAACATCGCCGAGGCCGCCCACCGCCCGCGCATCCACCAGGACATGGGCAGCGGCATGCTGCAGATCGAACCGGGTTTCAGTCCCGATACGCTGCGCCTGCTGCGCGGGCTGGGCCACCGCATCGAAAGCGACGAGACCATCGGCAGCACGCAGACCCTGCTGGTCGACGAGGACAGCGGCGTGCAGGGTGCCGCCGACCCGCGCCGGCCCGGCGCTGGTGCGGCGGCGCAATGACCGGCACCCGGTAGGTGCGGGGCTTGCCCCGCACGAGGCGCGCCAATGCCCATGCGGGTGTTCATGCGGGTGTGCATGCGGGGCAAGCCCCGCATCTACGGCATCCCCGGCCCTGACGGCGCGGGACGGGGGCGCGGAACGCCGGGAACTCGGCGCCGGGCTAGTGCGGCCAGAAGTTGAGGAAGCCGGTGATGATCAGTGCGTTGACGAAGTCGATGAAGAACGCGCCCACCAGCGGCGCCACCAGGAACGCGCGCGGCGCCACCCCGTAGCGCTGCACCAGGCGGCGCATCACCGCCATGGCGTTGGCGGTGGTGCCGAGCATGAAGCCGATGAAGCCGCCGCCCATCACCGCCGCGTCGTAGTCGCGGCCCATCACGTAGAAGATCGGAATCGCGAACAGCGCCACCAGCGCCACCTGGATGGCCAGGTTGACCACCAGCGGCAGGCCCATGCCGGCCAGTTCCCACAGCTTCAGGTCCATCAGCGCCACCGCCAGGAACAGCGCCAGGCAGATGTTGCCGATCAGGTCGGTGGTCGGCACCGACAGCCGGATCAGCCCGGTGTAGTCGTCGATGTTGCGGATCACCGCGCCCACCAGCATCGCGCCGATGTAGGACGGCAGGGTCAGGCCCAGGCCGGCGAAGCCCTGGCTGACCCACGCCCCCAGCCACATCGCCATCAGCAGCACCACGATGCTCTTGAGCGCGTCGAACTCGCGCGCCGATTCGTTGGGGAAATGCACGTGCACGCTTTCATCGTCCACGGCGCCGCCATCGGCCCTGGCGCCGTTGCCGGCCGGGCCGCTGATGCCGAACCGGCGCATCAGCACGGTGATGGTCGGCCCACCGATCACGCCACCGCAGATGATGCCGGCCATCGCCGCGGTGATGGCCAGGGTCTCGGCGCCCTGCAGCCCGGCTTCCTCGAACAGCGGCGCGAACGCCATGCCGGTGGCCGGGCCGCCGGTGAGCGTGGCCGAGCCGGCGAGCACGCCGAACATCGGGTGCAGGTCGAACATCCAGGCCACGCCGATGCCGACCAGGTTCTGCAGTACCGCGAACAGGCTGGCCAGCACCAGGAAGATCATCACCTGGCGCCCGCTGACCCGCAGCAGGCGCAGGCTGGCGTTGATGCCCAGGGTGGTGAAGAACGCCACCATCAGCGGCACCTTCAGGCTGGTGTCCAGTTCGAACAGGGTGGTGTCACGCGCATGCGCGGCCCACACCAGCAACGCCACCAGCAGGCCGCCGACGACCGGTTCGGGCAGGTTGTAGCGGCGCAGCACTGGGATCGCGCGGCACAGCGCGTAGCCGGCGAACAGGGTCAGGCCGCCGAAGGCGATCGTCTGTACGGCATCAAGTTGGATCATCGAATCAGTACCTCGTGCCCTGCCAGTGCAGGGAGCTGGGGCGGTGTCCGGCGCAGGGCCGGCGCCGCCGTGGAAGGACTGCCGCGTGGGGGCGGGCTCCGTGGCACGGGGGAGGGGACGGAGCCACGGGCAGTCCGGCGGGGCCGGCCCGTGCGCATGACGGATGGCAGACGGTTCGATGCCCGGAGGCGGCTTTTCCGCCAGTCGCGGCGGATGGGAAGGGCTGCGGCCGGCAGGGACGCAAGCAGGCAGGCATGGGGATCTCCATGACGAGCGGGCCGGTCTGCTGCGCCGCAGCACGAAACGTGGCGCGGGGCGGCTGCCTGCACAATAGCCGCGGAGCCGCTCCCGGCGCCAGTCGCAAACGCGCGCGGCGGCATAGCCGCGCGTTATGCGCGGCTGCCGCGGTGGCGATGGCCCGGCGCTGCCGCGGCCGCGCCGGGCGGGCCCGGGCTCAGCGCGGCGGGCGCTTCCAGGCGATGCAGTCCACTTCCACCTTGCAGTCCACGACCATGCGGTTCTCCACGCAGGCCCGCGCCGGCGGGTGCTCGCCGAAGTAGTGCTTGAACACGCTGTTGAAGGCGTAGAAATCGCGGGCGTCGTCCAGCCAGACGCCACAGCGCACCACGTGCTCCGGCCCGTAACCGGCCTCGGCCAGGATCGCCATCACGTTGCCGATGGCCACATGCGCCTGCTCGGTCACGGTGCCGCCGACCAGTTCGCCATCGCGCATCGGGACCTGGCCGGACACGTACAGCCAGCCGTCGGCCTCGACCGCGCGCGAAAACGGCATGTGCTGCCGGCCCTGGCCGATGCCGCCTTCGGCGCCGTAACGCTTGATGTCGCTCATGGGATTCCTTTGTGTTGAAGGGAAATGTTGTCCCCGTCCCGCCCTGGGAGACGGTGCCACGCAGGCGCGGCGGCGGGTTCCGGCGCAGCCCGGTGCAGCCCGGCGCCGTCACCCCGACCCCGCTCCCATCGGGGGAAGGGCCTCAATTCGGCGCGATGAACTGGCCCGGACGCGCGATTACTTCGTTGCCGTCATAAGCGAGCTTGCCGTTGACCCATACCGCGTCGATACCTTCGGCCGCGCGCACCGGATCGTGGAAGCTGGCGGTGTCGCGCACGCGCGCCGGGTCGAACAGCACCAGGTCGGCGCAGCCGCCGGCGTGGATGCGGCCACGCGCGCCCAGCGCGAAGCGCGCGGCGGGCAGGCCGGTCATCTTGTGCACGGCGGTATGCAGCGGGAACAGCGCCTGGTCGCGCGCGTAGTGGCCGAGCACGCGCGGAAAGGTGCCCCACAGGCGCGGATGCGGGCGTGGATCGCGCGGCAGGCCGTCCGAGCCGATCATGGTCAGCGGATGCGCCAGGATGCGGCGCACATCTGCCTCGTCCATGCAGTGGTAGACCGCGCCGGCCGGTTGCAGGCGCACCGCGGCCTCGGCCAGCGTCACCCCCCAGTCGGCGGCGATGGCGGCCAGCAGGCGCCCGCCCTGCGCCGGTTCCGGCGCGGACCAGGTGATCAGGATGTCGTAGGCGTCGGTGACCTGTTTCAGGTCGAGGGTGGATGCGCTGGCGGCGTACGGGTAGCAGTCGCAGGCCACGTCCTGGTCGGCGGACGCGGCGTCCAGGCGGTGCAGTACTTCGCGGCTGCGGCCCCAGTTGTCCACGCCGGCGCATTTCAGGTGCGACACGCGCACCGCCGCCCGTGGCGCACGCGCCGCATCGAACGCCTCGTCGAGCGCGCCGAGGATGCCGCCGAACTCGTCGCGCAGGTGGGTGGCGTACACCCCGCCGGACGGCAGTTCGCGCGCCAGTTCGGTCACCTCGCTGGACGGCGCGTGGAACGCCGAGCCATATGCCAGCCCGCTGCTCAGGCCCAGCGCGCCCTGCGCCAGGCTGGCGCGCAGCTGCGCGCGCATCGCCGCGATCTCCACGGCGGTGGCGGCGCGGTCCAGCCGCTCCATGTGGTTCTGGCGCAACGCGGTATGGCCGACCAGCGCGGCCACGTTCACCGCCGGGCACGCCGCTTCCACCGCCTGGCGGTAGCTGGCGAAATCGGCGAAGCGGAAATCGGCGGCCTCGCCGAGCAGGTTCATCGGGTCCGGCACCTCGCCGCGGATGCGCACCGGGCTGGCGCTGATGCCGCAGTTGCCGACCACCACCGTGGTCACGCCCTGCGACAGCTTGCTGGCCATGCCCGGGTTGCGCAGCACTTCCAGGTCGTCGTGGGTGTGCACGTCGATGAAGCCCGGCGCCAGCGCGCGGCCGCCGGCGTCGATCACCTGGCGGGCACCGCCGTCCACGGTGCCGACCGCGACGATGTGGCCATCGCGTACCGCGACGTCGGCATGGCCGCCGGGGCAGTCGCTGCCATCAAGCACCAGCGCGTTGCGGATCAGTACGTCGTGCATCGATCAGTCGCCCAGTGGCAGGCGCGAGTCGCCGCCCCGGTAGCGGTCCAGCGCCAGCTTGATGCGGCGAAGGTGCTCGTGGTTCTCGCTGGCGCCGTTGAGCGCGGTGGTGGTGGCGAGCACGTCGATGGCCAGCATCATCGCGTAGCGCGAAGCGGAGGGTTTGAACACGAAATCGGTTTCCTCGATGCTGATCGGCAGCAGCCAGTCGCTGCGTTCCGCCAACGCAGTGCCGGCGCGGGTAATGGCGCCGACCCGCGCGCCGTAGGTGCGGGCGATCTCCACCGCCGAGATCACTTCCGGGGTGATGCCGCTGACCGACAACGCCAGCACCAGGTCCTGCGGGCCGAGGATGGCGGCGGTCATCTTCATCACCACCGCGTCGCTGCAGGCGGTGATCGGCAGGCCGAAGCGCATCAGCCGGTTCTGCAGTTCCTGGGAGAACACGGTGGAACAGCCGCCGATGCCGAACACGTGGATGCGCCGTGCCTGGCAGATGGCATCGGCCAGTTGCTGCACCACCTCTTCCTGCAGGTTGGCCAGGTTGTGGCGCAGGCTGGCCTGGATGTCGTCGCAGATCTGCGCGAACAGCGCCGATACCGGCGGCGCGTTCTGCTGTTCGAGGAAGCGCTTGCCGACCGCGCTGGCCGACGCCAGCCGCGCGCGCAGCTCGCGCACGTGTTCGCAGCCCAGGGTCTTGGCGAAGCGCGAGATCGCCGCGGCGCTGACCTCGGCGCGTTCGGCCAGCTCGGTCACGCCGTACTGGGCGGCGGCATCGACGTCGGCGAGGATGGTGTTGGCGATGCGGACCTCGACCGGGCTGAATTCGTGCAGCCGTTGGCGCAGTTCGTAGACGATGTCGAACATGGTGGGTTCTTCGGTTCAGAGCACGGCGGCAAGGGCCGCCACCAGCGCCAGCGCGGTGACGGAGATGAGGGTTTCCAGCACGGTCCAGGTCTTGAAGGTCTGGGCCACGGACATGTTGAAGTATTCCTTGACCAGCCAGAAGCCGCCGTCGTTGACGTGCGACAGCACCACCGAGCCGGCGCCGGTGGCCAGCACCAGCAGTTCCGGGTGCGGGTAGCCCAGCGCGGCGGCGATCGGGGCGACGATGCCCGAGGCGGTGGTCATCGCCACCGTCGCCGAACCGGTGGCGATGCGCATCAGCGCGGCCATGGTCCAGCCCATCAGCAGCGGCGACAGCTGGAACTGGCGCGACAGGTCGATGATCTGGCTGGCCACGCCGGTATGCACCAGGATGCCGTTGAGGCCGCCGCCGGCGCCGACCAGCAGGGTGATGGCGGCAGTCGGCGCCAGGCACTCCTGCGAGAACCTGAGGATCTGCTCGCGGTTGAAGCCGCGCATCCGTCCCAGGGTGACGAAGCTCAGCAGCGTGGCCAGCAGCAGCGCCACCACCGAGTGGCCGATGAAGCGCAGGCCGTGGTTGAGCGCCGAGCCCGGCGTGGCGATCTGGTCGGCCCAGCCGCCCAGCAGCATCAGCACCACCGGCAGCAGCACGGTGGCGAGGGTGATGCCGAAGCCGGGCAGCTGGTCGTCGGGAATGCGGCCGTGGCCCTCGTCCAGCAGCGCGGCCTCCATCGGGTTGTGCGCCGGCAGCGCCACCCGCGGCGCCACCACCCTGGCGAACACCGGCCCGGCCAGCGCCGCGGTCGGCAGCCCGACCAGCAGCGCATAGAACACGGTGCGGCCCACGTCCGCGCCATAGGCGTGCACGGCCAGCATCGCTGCCGGATGCGGCGGCACCAGCCCATGCACCACCGACAGCCCGGCCACCATCGGCAGGCCGACCAGCAGCAGCGGCACGCCAGTGCGGCGGGCCACGTTGAGCGCGATCGGGATCAGCAGCACGAAGCCGACCTCGAAGAAGATCGGCAGGCCGATGCAGAAGGCGATCAGCATCATCGCCCAGTGCACGTTGCCGGGCCCGAAGCGCGCGATCAGCGTGCGCGCGATGCGCTCGGCGCCGCCGGATTCGGCCATCATCTTGCCGAGCATGGTGCCCAGCGCCACGATCAGCGCGATGTGGCCCAGGGTCTTGCCAACGCCCTGTTCGTAGGCGGGCAGGATTTCCGGCGCCGGCATGCCGGCCAGCAGTGCCAGCCCGATCGAGACCAGGGTGACGCTGATGAAGGGATTGAGCCGGTAACGGGCGATCAGCACGATCAGCGCGACGATCGCCAGCACGGCGTAGATCAGCAGCAGGTGTCCATGGCTCATGCGTGTCGGTCCGGCGCCGGCTCAGAACTGCGTGGTGACGGCATCGACCACCACGTGGTCGTCGTCGACCACCAACAGGTGGCGCCACTTGTCGAAGGTCAGGCAGGGGTGGGAGATGTCGAAGCACAGCATGTCGCCCACGCGCAGGTCGTCGTCGGGCCGTACCTGCAGGAACGCGTGCTGGTCCATCATCGCCGTCACCTGCCAGTGCGCGGCCGCGTCGCCGGGCATGGCATCGCCGGGCCGGTAATGCAGCGCCGGCACCGGGAAGCCTGCATCGAACGCGGCATCGCGCTTGCCCAGCCCGACGATGGCCTTGTCCGGCTCCGGCCGCGACTGCACGTAGGCCCACAGCCGCAGCGCCGGGCGCAGGCTCGTGCCCATCCGTCGCGCGACCGGGTTGCTGGCCTGGATGCGGGCGGCGGCCTGGCGGTAGGCGCCGACGTCATGGGTGAGGTAACAGCCCGGGCGCAGCACGATCTCGGCCGCGGCGTCGGCGGACAGCGTTGCGAACTCCTCGGCGACCACGTCGAACCACGCCGAACCGGCGCCGGTCAGCAGCGCCGGCACGCGGCCGAAGGCACGGCCGTCGCGCAGGCGCTGGAAGGTCTCCACGCTGCGGCGCAGGACCGCGCGCACGCCGGCCTCGTCGCCGGCCACGCCTTCGTAGACCTCCACGCCGGCCAGCCGCAGCGCCCGCGGCCAGCGTGCGACGGCCGCGGCCACCGCCTGCGCCTGCACCTCGTCGCGCACACCGGTGCGGCCGCCGGCAATGCCGATTTCCAGCAGCACGTCCAGGCGCAGCCCGCGGGCGTCGAACCAGCGCCCCAATGCGTCGGCGTTGGCGGCCGAATCGACCAGGCAGAACACCTCGGTGTCGCCGGTTTCCAGCAGGCCGGCGATGAGCGCCATGTTGGCCGGGCCGACCAGCTGGTTGGCGATCAGGATGCGGCGTGCGCCGGCGTGCCAGGCCTCGCGTGCCTGCGGTGCGGTGGCCACGGTGATGCCCCAGGCGCCGGCGTCGAGCTGCAGCCGGAACAGTTCCGGGCTCATCGTGGTCTTGCCGTGCGGCGCCAGCTGCACGCCGTAGGCGGCAACGAAGCGACGCATCCATTCCAGGTTGTGCCGCAGCGCCGAACGCAGCAGGACCGCGGCGGGCAGGCTCACCTGCTCGTGCAGGATGGACCACCCCTGTTGCCCGGCCGTGGTGGCCGGCAGCATGCCTCCGTTGCCACCCAGGCCCTTGCCCCGGAGCATGGCCGGCATGTCCTGAAATTGTTTTTTATCCATTCCGGATCACTTTGATGATGTCCCCATGTTCCCCGCTGGAGAGCGTTCTATGTAGCAGATAACCGGCGCAATGAAAAATATTTTCGTGAAATGTTGCGAAGCAGCATCCCAAATCGGGCGCCGGGTCCTGAATGCAGTCCCCGATGAAACGGTTCATGTCGTCGCCGAGTCGCTAGAATCGGGCATTCAGCCACAGCAAGTCCCGTCGATGTCCAAAGAAGATTTCAAGCAGGCCGCCCTCGACTACCACCGCATGTCGCCGCCGGGGAAGATCCGGGTCGCCGCCACCAAGCCGATGCTCACCCAGCGCGACCTGTCGCTGGCGTACTCGCCGGGCGTGGCCTATGCCTGCGAAGCGATCGTCGCCGACCCGGCCGCCGCCAGCGAGCTGACCGCGCGCGGCAACCTGGTCGCGGTGATCTCCAACGGCACCGCCGTGCTGGGCCTCGGCAACATCGGCCCGCTGGCCGGCAAGCCGGTGATGGAAGGCAAGGGCGTGCTGTTCCAGAAGTTCGCCGGCATCGACGTGTTCGACATCGAGGTCGACGAGAACGACCCGGACAAGCTGGTCGACATCATCGCCTCGCTGGAACCGACCTTCGGTGGCATCAACCTGGAGGACATCAAGGCGCCGGAGTGCTTCGTGGTCGAGCGCAAGCTGCGCGAGCGCATGAACATCCCGGTGTTCCATGACGACCAGCACGGCACCGCGATCATCGTCGGCGCGGCCATCCTCAACGCGCTGGACATCACCGGCAAGAAGATCGGCGAGGTCAAGGTCGCCACCACCGGCATGGGCGCGGCCGGCATTTCCTGCGTGAACATGCTGGTGGAGCTGGGCGTCAAGCCGGAAAACGTGCTGGCCTTCGACCGCGACGGCGTGATCTACGCCGGGCGCGAAGGGCTGGACCCGGAGAAGGCGCGCTATGCGCGCGACACCGACAAGCGCACCCTGGCCGAGATCGTCGAGGGCGCGGACATCTTCTTGGGCCTGTCGGCCCCGGGCATCCTCACCGCCGAGATGGTCAAGACCATGGCGCCGGACCCGGTGATCTTCGCGCTGGCCAACCCGACCCCGGAGATCATGCCGGAGGTGGCGCGTGCGGCGCGCCCGGACGCCATCATCGGCACCGGCCGTTCGGACTACCCGAACCAGGTCAACAACGCGCTGTGCTTCCCGTACCTGTTCCGCGGCGCGCTCGACGTCGGCGCCACCGGTATCAACGAGGAAATGAAGGTCGCCTGCGTGCGTGCCATCGCCGCGCTGGCGCGCAAGGAGGCGTCCGACCTCGGCGCAGCCTACGGCGGCGACACCCCCAGCTTCGGCCGCGACTACCTGATCCCGCGCCCGTTCGACCGCCGCCTGCTGGTGGAACTGTCCTCGGCGGTGGCGCAGGCGGCGATGGATTCGGGCGTGGCCACGCGGCCGATCGCCGACATGGCCGCCTACCGGCAGAAGCTGGCGCAGTTCGTCTATCGCACCAGCCTGTTCATGAAGCCGGTCTACGACCAGGCGCGCGCCGACAAGCAGCGCGTGGTCTATGCCGAGGGCGAGGAGGAAGTGGTGCTGCGCGCGGTGCAGAACGTGATCGACGAGGGCGTGGCCTTCCCGATCCTGATCGGCCGCCCGGACGTGATCGAATCGCGCATCGAGCGGCTGGGCCTGCGCATGAAGCCGGGCGTGGATTTCGAGATCACCAACATCAACGATGATCCGCGCTTCAACGAGTACTGGCAGTACTACCACGGCCTCACCGGCCGCCGCGGCGTCACCGTGGCCGCGGCCAAGAACCTGCTGCGCTCGCGCCCGACCCTGATCGCCGCGGTGATGGTGGCGCGCGGCGAGGCCGACGCCATGCTCAGCGGCGTGGTCGGCCGCTTCCACAAGAAGCTCGGCTACGTGCGCAGCGTGATCCCGCTGGAGCCGCGGGTCAGTTCGACCTCGGCGATGACCGGGGTGATCAACTCGCAGGGCGTGTTCTTCTTCGTCGATACCCACGTGCAGGAAGACCCCAGCGTGGAGCAGATCGTCGAATCCACGCTGCAGGCGGCCTACCGCATGAAGCTGTTCGGCATCGAGCCGAAGGTGGCGCTGCTGTCGCACTCCAACTTCGGCAGCCATGATTCCAAGGACGCGCTGAAGATGCGCCAGGTGCGCGAGCAGCTGCTCAAGCGCAACCCGCGGTTGAACGTGGACGGCGAGATGCAGGGCGACACCGCGTGGGACGAGGCGCTGCGCGAGAAGCTGCTGCCCAACAGCACGCTCAAGGGCCGCGCCAACCTGTTCGTGTTGCCCAACCTGGAGGCGGCCAACATCGCCTACAACCTGGTGCGGGTGTTCACCGACGGCGTGGCGATCGGCCCGATCCTGATGGGCATCTCCAAGCCGGTCCACATCCTCACCAGCAGCGCCAGTTCGCGCCGCGTGCTGAACATGACCGCCATCGCCGCGGTCGATGCGCAGATCCGCAAGCAGATGGAAGCCGAACGCGGCACCTGAGCGGCGTCGCCCCGGTATCCACGACAAGGCCGGCGCATGCCGGCCTTGTCGCATCCGTGGCACCGGGTGCGGCTGCCGGCAGCGCCGGCGCCGGGTCAGGCGATGATGCCCAGTACCACCGCGCGTACCGCCGCGGCGGTGCGGTTGCCGACGTCGAGCTTGGTCATGGCGTTGTTGAGATGGAAGTTGACCGTGCGCTCGGTGATGTTGAAGCGGGCGGCGATCTGGCGGTTGGTGTGGCCCTCGGCGACCCAGCGCAGGATCTCGATCTCGCGCTCGCTCATCGCCTCGCGCGAGGTCGCGCGCCAGCGCGCCAGCATTTCCCGCGCCAGGCCGTGGTGGGCCACCTGGCCCAGCCACAGCAGCTGCGGCCACCGCGCCTGCAGTTCCTGCGCATCCAGGCCATCGCCGCCGCGGGTCACGGTCAACATGCCGCGCACGCTGTTGGCGGCCAGGGCCGGCAGCGACACCCCGCAGGTGATGTCGTGCAGGCGTGCGTCCTCCCAGAAGCCGGCGGCCGGATCGAACGGATCCTCGCCATTGGCCCAGGCGAACGGATCCAGCGAGGTGGCGCCCCGGCGGACCGTGGGGTCGACCGACAGGTAGTCGTTGTCCTGGTAGCGCTTCTGCCAGGCTTCCGGGTAATCGTTGAGCATCACGATTTCCGGCTGCGCCAGCGGTAGTGGCGCGCGCATCCCATAGGCACAGTGCTCGAAGCCCAGCGCGCGCACCATTCCGGCGATGGTGCCGAACAGGTCGTCCTGCCCCCCGGGTGCCAGCAGCGCATTGAGTTGGTCTTCCCGCCACGCCTCCATTTCCGCCCTCGATGAAATCGTGATCCCGGCCGGTGGCCACTGTCAGCACTGACAGTTTCCCGTGCCCGCGACCTGCCTCTAGATTGGCGGATCCCACTGCCCGGCGCGGCGTACCGCCGCCTGCACTGCCATAGGCCGCATCATAGTGACGGACGACGACGGTTACATCCGCCTATCGCGGCGGGCCCTGGGCCAGATCCGGCTCGTTCACCTGGTATCGGGGCTGGACCCGGAAGCGGACAGTACCGGCGCGGGCGCGGTCCATACCGACATCAGCGGCTACACCGAATGGGCCACCACCTCGGTGCCGGCCGTCTCGATCGGCTGGGACTGGCACATCGACACACTGGCCCGGCCGCTGTCCGCCGCCTGCCGGGACGCGCCGCGCAGCAACGTGATGCTGGTCGATGAGCAGGGGCGGGACATCGGCGCGCAGCATACCGCGCGCTGCCTGAAGCAACTGGTCGATGCGCTGGAATGGAAGCCGGTGGTGCTCGACGCCATCGGATTCCGCTGACGCACCGCGCGGCAGACGCTCCCGATGCGCTGTATCGCACGCCCGCGCGGCCGCGCCTGGCCCCCTTGGCGACCTGTCAATCCTGACAGTTATCACGCCATTGCTGCATTGCAAGACTCGTCCCCGTCCTTCAGCAACCGGGGTGCGGGTCATGGAATTCATCCTCGCCAGCGCGGGCGATCTGCCGCCACTGCTCACGCAGGCACTGGGCCGCTACCGCCACCGGGTCTTCGTTGAAACCCTGGGCTGGCAGCTGGATACGCCGCCGGGTATCGAGCGCGACCGCTTCGACCGGCCCGAGACCGTGCACGTGATCGTCCGCGACGACCAGCTCGACATCGTCGGTTACGCGCGCCTGCTGCCGACCACCGGTCCGTATCTGCTGGGGGAGATGTTCCCGCAGCTGATGAACGGCCAGCCGCCGCCCTGCTCGGACGACGTGTGGGAGCTGTCGCGCTTCGCGGTGATGGACCTGCGTGGCGCGCGTACCGGCGTCTGCCCCCAGCGCCCGTCGGCATTGGCGGTGGACATCCTGCAGCTGGCGGCCGACTACGTGGAACGCCGCGGCGGCAAGCGGCTGATCACCGTTTCGCCGCTGGCGATGGAGCGGTTGCTGCGGCGGACCGGCTTTCATGTCCACCGTGCCGCGCCGCCGCAGATGATCGAAGGCCACCCGACCTTCGCCTGCTGGATCGAACTGGCGGGGCGGCCGCCGTGGACGCCGGGGGAACGCGCCGGACCTGTCAATTCTGACAGTTACGGGAAACGGACATCTCGGGTGAAATCCACGTGAGGCCGGAGTGCCTTCGGGAGCCGTGACAATGGGCGCGTCCTCCCGGCCGGCGTGGAACGCCATGCGGAGGGAACAGGGAGGTTGCAGGCGGGCGCGGCCCCGCTTCGTGCGCGTCCGGCGCGCCCCTCCGCGTTCTTTCATATCGGGAGAAGGGGCATGTTCAAGAAGATTCCGGAGCACGATGCCAGGCGCGGCGTCTCCGATTCGTTGCGGATGCAGTTCCTGGCCGGTCTGTTCGTCGGTGCCGTCGTCGGCATCGGTGTCGGGGGATTGCTCGGCATCCTGGCCTGAACCGGGCGTCCGTCGACGGCACCAGGCGGACCACACCCGCACCGCGGTCAGGGTCCACTCCCGGGCGGTGGCCAATGCCGCGGCACGCGGCCGGGGCCCGTGCGCCGCGGCGCGGCGACAGCGCGGTGAGAGCGACGGTGCGGGCCACGGCGACTCCCCGCCGTCGCGACGGCTGCCGGATCACCCCGGACGGGCGCGCGGGGCCGGCAGTCGAAAACAGTGGCGCCGGGCAGGGCACCTGGTCATGTCCGGCGAGGTCCATGCCTTGCCTGCGCTGCTAGAATTGGCCGGTCCCGGTTTTCCTGTGTGAATGACGCCATGAGCCATACCGCCGCCGCGCCCGCCAACGCCGAGAAGCGCTACAACGTGCACCGTGCCGACCTGCCGTTGAGCTGCCCGACGCCGGAAATGGCGCTGTGGAACTCGCATCCGCGGGTTTACCTGCCGATCGAGAACGAGCCCAACGGCGAAGCCGCCTGCCCGTACTGCGGCGCGGTATTCGTGCTGGTCGACTGAACGCCCGCATGCGCCGCCTGACCGTGGTGCAGCTGCTGCCGGCGCTGCACTCCGGCGGCGTCGAGCGCTCGACCCTAGAGGTCGCCCAGGCGCTGGTGGCGGCAGGGCACCGCGCCATCGTGGTCTCGGCCGGTGGCCGCCTGGTGCCGCCGCTGCTGGACAGCGGCGCCGAACACCTGGCGCTGGACATCGGCCGCAAGTCGTTGCTGACCCTGCGCCACGTGGTGGCGCTGCGGCGGCTGTTCGCCGAAACCGGTGCCGATATCGTGCACGCGCGCTCGCGTCTGCCGGCATGGCTGGGCTGGCATGCGCTGCGCGGTCTGCCGCGGGAACGGCGCCCGCACTGGGTCACGACCATGCACGGGCTCAACTCGCCGGGCCGCTACAGCGCCATCATGGCCACTGGCGAGCGAGTGATCTGCGTGTCCAACACCGTGGGCGACTACCTGCTGGCGCATTACCCGGCGACCGACCCGCAGCGCCTGCGGGTGATCCCGCGCGGCGTGGACCCGGCGCAGTTCCCGCAGGTGGCGGCGTCCGACCGGCGCCCGCGGCAGGCGGTGGATGCGCTGTACCCGTCGCTGGCCGGTGACGGGCCGCTGTTGCTGTTGCCGGGCCGTGGCACCCGCCTCAAGGGGCATGCGCACGCACTGCACCTGCTGGCCGCACTGCGGCGGCAGGGGCTGGCGGCACGGTTGTGGATGCCCGGCGCGCGCGAGCCGGGGCGCGAGGCGTACGTGCGCGAACTCGAGCAGCAGGCCGCGGCGCTGGGCATCGCCGACGCGGTCGCCATCACCGAGCCGACCCCCCGGATCGCGCAGGCCTATGCGGCCAGCGACCTGGTGTTGCAGCTGTCGGACAAGCCCGAGGCATTCGGCCGCACCGTGCTCGAAGCGCTGGCGGTGGGCCGCCCGGTGCTGGGCTGGGACCACGGCGGGGTCGGCGAACTGCTCGCCGAACTACAGCCCAGCGGGGCGGTGCCGCCGGGTGACGCCACGGCACTGGCGGCGCGCGCGCTGGAGCTGCTGCGGCATCCGCCGTCGCTGCCGCGGCGCCTCCCCTACACCCTGCGGGCCATGCAGCGCGCGACGCTGGACGTCTATGGCGAACTCATCGGCTGAATCCTCCGTGCCGTCCGCGACGTTGCCGATGCGGTGGGCCCCGGCCTGGGTGATCGCCTGCGTTGCGGCGTGGCCGGCGCCGGGCATCGCCGAAGCGCTGCTGTCGCTGGGCGCGCTGGTCACCGTGGGAACCCTGCTGTGGCGTCGCTTCACCGGTGACGGCCGCACCCTGCTCAGCGTTCCGGCCTGGGCGCTGACATGCACGCTGTTCCTGGCCTACTGGCTGCCGCAGCTGGTCTCGGCGGTGGATGCCGACGATCCCGGCCGTGCCTGGGGCCGGGTGGCGGCCGGGCTGCGGTACCTGCCTTTCATGTGGCTGGTGGCCATCGCCGTGGCGACCGACGCCCGGCGCCGGGTCACGTTCACCGGATTGGGCGTGGTCGTCGCGCTATGGGTGGGCGATGCGCTGGTGCAGGCGCTGGTCGGCAGCAGTCCGCTGTTCTGGTCGATGGACCAGGTGAAATGGCTGGCCAGCGGGCATGGCCTGTGCAGCGCGGCGGAAGCGGCGCAGGCGGACCGGCTCAGCGGCGTGTTCGGGCCGTGCAACCTCAAGTTCGGGCAGGTGCTCGCCAGCCTGACGCCGTTCGCGCTGTTCGCCGCGGCCGCGCGCTGGGGGCGCTGGGGCTGGCTGCTGGTGGCGGTGCCGACCGGGGTGGTGATCGTGCTCGCCGGTTCGCGCGCGTCCTGGATCACCTATGCGCTGGTGCTGCTGTTCTCCGGCTGGCGGCTGCTGGGCAGGAAGGGCATGGCCCTGGTGCTGCTGTCCGGGGTGCTTGGCGCGGCACTGCTGGCGGGGCTGTCCACCCAGGTGCGCGAGCGCGTGGCCCGCACCACCCTGGCCTTGACCGGCGATGCCGCCGGAATGGATGCGGCGTTGTCCGGGCGCGGCCAGATCTGGTCCGCGGCGCTGTGCATGGTGCGCGCCCATCCGCTCAACGGGGTGGGCGCGCGCGAGTTCCGCAACGCGTTCCCGCAGTGCGATCCGGCGCACGGGCAATACGCTGCCTGGGGGGCGGGCCCGGCGCTGCATGCGCACCAGCTGGTGCTCGAGATACTGGCCGAAACCGGCGTGCTGGGCCTGTTGCTGTGGCTGGCCGGTGCGGCAATGGCGTGGCGCGCGTGGCGCTACGCCGGCGAGGAGGCGCGGGCCCGTGCGCGTCCGGCGACGCTGGCGCTGGCGGTGACCGTGTTCCCGTTCAACACCCACCTGGCGTTCTACTCGGCGTTCTGGGGGGGCGCGACCCTGCTGCTGGCCGCGTTGTTCGTAGGCGCGCTGCTCGCGTACCCGCCGCCGGCGGCCGTAGGCGGCGATCAGTCGCGCTGGTAGAAGCGGCTGCGTCCTTCCGGCTGGCGCTTGAAGCGGCGGTGGATCCACAGGTACTGGGCCGGCGCTTCGCGCACCATCTGCTCGATGGCGGCGTTGACGCGCGCCGTGTCGGCGACCGCGTCGCCGGTCGGGAAGTCCGCCAGCGGCGGCGCGATCTTCAGCACGTAGTGCCCGCCTTCGCGGCGGTGGAAGAAGGGCACCACGGCACAGCCGGTCATGCGCGCGAACTGGTGGGTCGCGGTGATGGTGGAGGCCGGCACCCCGAAGAACGGCACGAACACCGACTCCTTGCCGCGCATGTCCTGGTCGGGCGCGTACCACAGCAGGCCGCCTTTCTTGAGGTGGCGCACGGTGGCACGGATGTCCTCGTTGGCGAACATCGCGCTGGCGTAGCGAAGGCGCCCATGCTTGACCGCCCATTCCATCACCGGGTCGCGGTAGCGCCGGTACATGCCGGCCAGCGGCACGTGGTCGCACAGCAGGCGCCCGCACATTTCCAGGGTCATGAAATGCCCCGACACCAGCAACACACCGCGGCCCTGCGCCCGCAGCGCCTGCAGGTGCTCCAGGCCCTCGATCCGCACCCGCGGGCGGATCGCGTCGATGCTGCCCCACCAGGCGCGGGCGAATTCGAAGATGCCCACGCCCAGCGCGTCGAAGCTGTCGCGCAGCAGTTGCCGGCGCCAGGCGTCGTCCTGCTCGGGAAAGCACAACCGGATGTTCACTTCGGCGGCATGCCGGCGGGTACCGGCCAGGTGCAGCGCCAGCCAGCCGATGCCGCGGCCGATCGCCCGCTGCAGCAGCCAGGGCAGGCGTGCGCCCAGCATGGCCAGCGCCAGCCAGGCGAACGTCGGCCAATGGCGCGGCTGCCACAGTGACGGGCGGGTGGCGGAGGTGGGGGTGTCGGACATGGGGGGATTCTAATGAGGAACCCGTGGATGGGAACCCGGAACCGGTGAAAGCAACAGCGGCGCAGGCTGGTTTCCACGCGTTTCCATCCACTAATTCCCCGCTCCTAGGTATCCTCGCCGCATGCGCAAGGATCCCGTCGAACTGTTGCTGCGGGGCCTGTACTCGGCCTTGCTGTACCTGCTGCTGCCCATCACCGTCTACCACCTGGTATGGCGTGGCTTCCGCGTGCGCGAGTACTTCAAGCGCTGGGACGAACGCTATGCGTCGTATCCGCAGAGCGGCCGCCGGCCCTGTGTCTGGCTGCACGCGGTCTCGGTGGGCGAGGTCAACGCCGCCGCGCCGGTGGTGGACGCGCTGCGCCGGCAGCGCCCGGACATCCGCTGGGTCATCACCACCATCACCCCGACCGGCTCGCAGCGGGTACGCGCGTTGTGGGGCGACGCGGTGGACCACGTCTACCTGCCCTATGACGTGCCCGGCAGCGCCGGCCGGTTCCTCGATCATTTCCGCCCGAGCCTGGCGCTGATCCTGGAAACCGAGCTGTGGCCGAACCTGCTGTTCGGCTGCCGCGATCGCCGGATCCCGGTCTACATCCTCAACGCGCGGCTGTCGGCACGCTCGTTGAAGGGCTACCGGCTGCTGCGGCCGCTGGTCGGGCGCGCGCTGCGCACGGTGACCTGCGTGGCCGCGCAGTCGCGCGAGGACGCGCGCCGTTTCGTCGTGCTCGGTGCCCGCCAGGAGCAGGTCTGCGCGCTGGGCAACCTGAAGTTCGACATCCATCCGCCGGATCCGGCGCCGCTGCTGGCCGCGTTCCACGCGCATGTGCCGGCAGGACGCGTGACCTGGATCGCCGCCAGTACCCACGAGGGCGAGGAGCAGCCGGTCATGGACCTGCACGCGCGGGTGCTGGAGCGCTATCCCGATGCGCTGCTGTTGTGGGCGCCACGGCATCCGGAGCGGTTCGCCAGGGTCGAGGCGTTGGCGCGCGGCCAGGGCTGGCGCGTGGCCACGCGCAGCGTCGAGCAGTGGCCCGCGGCCGATACCCAGGTGTTCGTGCTCAACACGCTGGGCGAACTGATGCCGTTCTTCGCCTGCGCGCAGGTGGCTTTCGTCGGGGGCAGCCTGCAGGCGATCGGCGGGCACAATCTGCTGGAGCCGGCGGCGATGGGCACGGCGGTGATCACCGGCCCGCACCTGCACAACTTCGCGGAGATCTCGCGGCGCATGAGCGAAGCCGGGGCGCTGAGCATCCGCGACGATGCCGCCCAGCTCGGCGACGAACTGCTGCGCCTGCTGGGCGACGCGGCGGCGCGCCAGCAGATGGTGCAGGCCGGCGCGGCGCTGGTGGCCAATGGCCGCGGCGCGCTGGAGCGGACCCTGGAACTGATCGGGCCGCGGCTGCCGGCACCGGAGTAGGGCGCCGGCAGAACCCCGGGCACCGCTACGGGCGGTGGCCCCTGCAGGAACGCGAAAGGCGGGCCGGAGCCCGCCTTTCGCGCATCCATGCCAGTGCAGCGGCGGGGCTTACTGCATGCTGCCCGGCGCCAGCTGCGCCTCGGCATCCTGGGTCAGCAGGCGGTTGATGTCCTGCACCTCGGCCACGTCCAGCGCGCCGATGGCCTGGCTGAGCTGCAGCCGGCTGAGCAGGAAGGTGTAGCGGGCCTGCGCATAGTCCAGCTTGGCCTGGAACAGGGTGCGCTGGTTCTGCACCACGTCCAGCACGGTGCGGGTACCGACTTCCAGCCCCACCTGCGAGGCGTCGTACGCGCTCTGCGCCGACACCACGGCCAGGCGCCGTGCCTCGACCTCGCTGATGCCGGCCACCACGGCCTGGTAGGCATTGCGGGTGTTGCGGTCCAGCGCGCGCTTCTGCTGCTCGTAGCCATCCTGGGCGATGTCGCGCTGGGCCAGGGCCTGGCGCACGTAGGACTGGGTGGCGCCACCGGAGAAGATCGGCACGTTCAGGGTCAGGCCGATCGAGTTGGTGGTCGCGTCCGGGCCGAACGAGGAACCGCCGACGCTGTCGCCCCAACTGGCGCTCTTGCCCCAGGTGCCGCCCAGCGACAGGGTCGGGTAGTGCCCGCCGCGGGCGGCCGAGACGCTGGCCACGGCGGCGTTGACCTTCAGCTCCTGCGCCTTCAGCGCCGGGTTCTGCGCGATCGCATCGGCCACCAGCTTGTCGACGTCGCCACGGTTGGCCGGCAGCGCCGGGCGGAAGTCCTCCGGCAGGCTGCGCAGGCCCTGCACCGGCTGCCCGGTCAGTTCGCTCAGCGCCTGGTAGGCATCGGCCAGGGTGTTGCGGGCGAGAATGGTATTGGCGCGCGCCTGGTCGTACTGGGCGCGCGCTTCGTGCACGTCGGTGATCGGGGCCAGGCCGACTTCCAGGCGCTTGTCGGCATAGTCGAACTGCTTCTTGGCGGCCGCCTCGTTGGTCTGCGCGGCGCTGAGCGATTCGATCGCCACCAGCACGTTGAAGTAGGTGGTGGCGGTGCGCACGATCAGGTCGTCGTTCGCCGATTCCAGGTCGAAGTCGGCGGCCTTGCTGATTTCGCGCTGCGCGCGCAGGTTGGCGAACTGGGTCCAGTTGAACAGGGTCTGCTCACCGCTGATGCCGTACTTGCGCGAGGTGGCGGTGGTCGAGCCGCTGACCCCGTCCAGCGAGGTGCGGGTGCGGTTCAGCGATGCCGAGCCGCCCAGCGAGGGCAGCAGGGCCGCGCGGGCCTGCACCTGGCCTTCCTTGGTGTACAGCCGGCTGGACTCTGCGGAGGCCAGCTGCGGATCGCCGTTGCGGGCCATTTCGTAGACCTGCAGCAGGTCGGCGGCGTTGGCCGCCAGCGGCGAGAGGGCGACAGCCAGCGCAAGGGCGAGGGATCGGCGGATCATTGCGGCTTCCTTGGATGTAGCGGATCAGAGTTGGAACTGCGGGGCCGGGGCGGCGCCCTGCAGATAATCGATGTCGGTTTCGAACAGGGACTGCACGCTGCCGTCGGCCTTCACCAGCACCGCTTCCATCACCGGCGAGCGGCCCTGGATCACGAACAGGCGGCCGCCGGGGCGCAGCCACTTGAGGATGTGCGCCGGCACGGTGTCCACCGCGCCGGTGATGCAGATGGCGTCGAAGTGGCGCTGGGTCTGCCAGTGCAGCGCATCGGCGACTTCGATGCGCACGTTGGAGCCGAGCTTGGCCGCGTCCAGGCTGGCGCGCGCGCGCTCGGCCAGTTCCGGCTGGATCTCCAGGCTCAGCACTTCGCGGGCCAGTTCGCCCAGGCAGGCGCTGATGAAGCCGCTGCCGGTGCCGATCTCCAGCACCTCGTCGCCCGGCTGCAGGTCCAGCGCCTGCAGCATGCGGCCTTCGACCACCGGCTTCATCATCTTCTGGCCATGGCCCAGCGGCAGCTCGATGTCGGCATAGGCCAGCGCCTTGTGCGATTCGGCCACGAAGGCCTCGCGCGGCAGCCGCGCCAGGACGTCCAGCACGCGCAGGTCCAGCACGTCCCAGGGACGTACCTGCTGTTCGACCATCAGTTCGCGGGCGTGGGAGTAATCGATCGTCATGGTGTCTCGTCAATCCGGCGCAGTGGGCCGGCCATTTTACCGGTTGGCGCGGGCAGTGCGGGGCAAGCATCGCCGTGCCCGCGGCAGGTCCGCAGTGCCGGAAGTCACCACGACCTCCGGTTCGTTCAGGTTAAGGGCGGGGCGCATAGGCGCGGATGAAGAAGTCGACCGTGGTGGCGATGTGGGCCTCGGCGTCGGGCTGCTCCGGGGCCGCGCACAGCCCGCACATCATGTGCGCGTGCAGCTCGCCCTTGATCAGGCAGAAGAACTGGCGCGCGGCCAGGCGCGGGTCGTCGATCGCCAGCTCGCCACGGGCCGCGCGGGCCTCCAGGAACTCGGCCAGCGCGCTTTCGGTGCGCTTGGGGCCGGCCTGCCAGAACATCTCGCGGATCCGGTCGTCGGTTTCCGGGGTCATCATCATGCGCTGGGTGGCGATGGCCTCGTCACTGCTGATCAGGGCGAAGAAGGCGTGGCCGATGCCGCGCAGCTGTTCGCGCAGCGGGCCTTCGCTGTCGGTCACGAACAGGTCGTCGGGCATCATTTCCACGCACTTGGCCTGGATCGCCTCGAAAAACAGCGTCTCCTTGTCGCCGAAATGGCTGTAGACGGTGAGTTTGGAAACGCCGGCGCCGGCGGCGATGCCGTCCATGCTCACGCCGTTGAAACCCAGTTCGATGAACATTTCCTTGGCCGTTTCCAGGATCGCGGCACGCTTGCCCAGGTCCTTGGGGCGGCCGGGACCGGCGCCGCGCGGAGTCGGCTTGCCGGTGGGTGGGGAAGGATGATGCGCGGACATTCGACAATACTATACCAGCTGGTTCGATATTTATACTATACCGGCTCGTTCAGTAATGACGCTGAACCGCCAACCTTCCCCCCTCATCCCCTTCCTCACCTGCGATCCTCACCCATGAACATTGCCCGATGGATTGGCGGTTCCCTGCTGGTGGCCGTGCTGGCTGCCTGCGGTAAATCCGAACCTGCTCCCGCACCTGCCGTACCGGTTCTGGTCGTCCACCCCCAGGACGGCGGCCAGGCCATCAGCGCGTACCCCGGCGAAGTGCGGGCGCGCGAGGAAACCGTGCTGTCGTTCCGGGTGGGCGGCAACCTGCTGCGGCGCGAGGTCGATGCTGGCCAGCGGGTGCGCGAGGGCCAGCTGCTGGCCGAACTGGACGTGGCCGACTACGCGCTGCAGGCGCGGGCGGCGCAGGCGCAGTACGCCGCCGCCGAGGCCGATCTGGTGCGCGCGCGCGACGAGCACAAGCGCTATGCCGCGCTGGCCGCGCAGCAGCTGGTCAGCCGCTCGGCGCTGGATGCGCAGACCGCCGCGCTGAAGGCGGCGCAGGGCCAGGCCGATGCGGCCCGTTCCAACCTGGACGTGGCCCGCAACCAGGCGGCCTACGCGCAGCTGCGCGCCCCCGCCGATGGCGTGATCGCCAGCCGCCAGGCCGAGGCCGGGCAGGTGGTCGCCGCCGGCCAGGCCATTTATACGCTGGCCGCCGACGGCGCCCGCGAGATCGCCATCGCCCTGCCGGAGAGCGGGATCCGCGATTTCGCGGTGGGCCAGGCGGTGGAAGTGGAACTGTGGAACCGTCCCGGCAAGCGCTGGCCCGGCACCATCCGCGAGATCGCCCCGGCCGCCGATGCCCAGGCGCGCACCTATGCCACGCGCGTGAGCCTGGCGGCCGAAGCGCTGGATGCGGTGGAACTGGGGCAGAGCGCGCGCGTCTACGTGGCCCACGCCAAGGGCGGCGCGTTGAGCGTGCCGCTGGCCGCGGTGCAGCCGGGCAAGACGCAGCAGCAGGCCGGTGTGTGGGTGGTGGACCCGGCCAAGGGCACGCTGCAGCTGCGGCCGGTGACGCTGGGCGCCTACGGCGCGGAGCGCGTGCCGGTGCTGGCGGGCCTGAAGCGCGAAGACTGGGTGGTCGCCGCGGGCGGCCACCTGCTGCGCGAGGGCCAGCCGGTGACCGCGGTGGACCGGGCCAACAAGCCGGTACTCGCCGCGCCCGCGTCCGCCAAGCGGGAGGACTGAGGCGTGCGCCGCTTCAATCTTTCCGAGTGGGCCCTGGGCAACCGCGCGCTGGTGCTGTTCATGATGATCGCGCTGGCGGTCATCGGCGCCTGGTCCTACAAGCACCTCGGCCAGTCCGAGGATCCGCCGTTCACGTTCAAGGCCATGGTGGTGCAGACCGCGTGGCCGGGCGCCACCGCCGAGCAGGTCTCGCGGCAGGTGACCGAGCCGATCGAGAAGGCGCTGATGAACACCGGGCAGTTCGAGTTCATCCAGTCGTACTCGCGGCCGGGCGAATCGCAGGTGATCTTCATGGCGCGCGATTCGATGCGCTCCAAGGATGTGCCGGAACTGTTCTACCAGGTGCGCAAGAAGGTCGGCGACATCCGTTCGCAGCTGCCGGCCGAGGTGGTCGGGCCGTTCTTCAACGATGAGTTCGGCGACACCTTCGGCAATATCTACGCACTGACCGGCAAGGGCTTCGACTACGCGCTGATGCGCGACTACGCCGACCGCATCCAGCTGGAGCTGCAGCGCGTGGCCGACGTCGGCAAGGTCGACCTGCTCGGCCTGCAGGACGAAAAGGTGTGGATCGAACTGTCCAACACCAAGCTGGCCACGCTGGGCGTGTCGCTGCAGCAGGTACAGCAGGCGCTGGCCGACCAGAACGCGGTGACCCCGGCCAGCTGGTTCGAGACCGGCAGCGACCGCGTGCAGCTGCGCGTCACCGGCCAGTTCCAGTCGGTCGAGGACATCGCCGCGTTCCCGATCCGCGCCGGCGACCGCACCGTGCGCCTGGGCGACATCGCCCAGGTCAAGCGCGGCTTCGCCGACCCGGCCTCGCCGAAGATGCGCTTCATGGGCGAGGACGCCATCGGCATCGCGGTGGCGATGAAGGACGGCGGCGACATCCTCAAGCTCGGCAAGACCCTGGACGACGCGTTCGCGCGGCTGCAGAAGACGCTGCCGGCGGGCATGGAGCTGCGCAAGGTCTCCGACCAGCCGCACGCGGTCGAGGATTCGGTGGGCGAGTTCGTCAAGGTGCTGACCGAGGCGGTGGTGATCGTGCTGCTGGTGAGCTTCTTCTCGCTGGGCTGGCGCACCGGGCTGGTGGTGGCGGTGTCGATCCCGCTGGTGCTGGCGATGACCTTCTTCGTCATGCACCAGTTCGACATCGGCCTGCACAAGATCTCGCTGGGCGCGCTGGTGCTGGCGCTGGGCCTGCTGGTGGACGATGCGATCATCGCGGTGGAGATGATGGCCACCAAGATGGAACAGGGCTACGACCGCCTGCGCGCGGCCAGCTTCGCCTGGGAGTCGACCGCGTTCCCGATGCTGACCGGCACGCTGATCACCGCCGCCGGCTTCCTGCCCATCGCCACCGCCGCCTCCAGCACCGGCGAGTACACCCGCTCGCTGTTCCAGGTGGTGACCATCGCCCTGGTGGTGTCGTGGATCGCCGCGGTGCTGTTCATCCCGTACCTGGGCGACAAGATGCTGCCGGACCTGCACAACCCGCAGCCGCCACGGCCGGGCAGCCTGGCCGGCCGCTGGCATGCGCTGCGGCTGCGCTGGGCCGACCGCAACCCGGCACTGGCCAACCTGATCCGGCCGCGGCAGCTGGAACACGACCACGACCCCTACAAGAGCGCGTTCTACCAGCGCTTCCGGCGTTTCCTCGATGCCTGCCTGCGCCGCCGCTGGCTGGTGATCTTCGCCACCATCGGCCTGTTCGTGTTCTCGCTGGCCATGTTCCGCTTCGTGCCGCAGCAGTTCTTCCCGGACTCGACCCGGCCGGAGCTGATGGTGGACATCGAGCTGGCCGAAGGCGCGTCGCTGGCCGCCACCCAG
This sequence comes from Stenotrophomonas sp. Steno-Z10-HUANG, assembly GCF_056393075.1. Classification (NCBI taxonomy): domain Bacteria; kingdom Pseudomonadati; phylum Pseudomonadota; class Gammaproteobacteria; order Lysobacterales; family Lysobacteraceae; genus Stenotrophomonas; species Stenotrophomonas sp. Steno-Z10-HUANG. The sequence goes on along the minus strand of NZ_JBWJPA010000005.1, from coordinate 65,065 downwards.
GCGCAGGCGCACAAGCTGGAGGCGCTGCTCAAGCAGCGCCAGGACATCGCCAACTACGTCGGTTACGTGGGCAGCGGTTCGCCGCGTTTCTACCTGCCGCTGGACCAGCAGCTGCCGGCGACCAATTTCGCCCAGTTCGTGGTGCTGGCGCAGGACATCCACGCCCGCGAAGCGGTGCGCGACTGGCTGCTGAAGGAGGTGGTGCCGCGCTTCACCGACGTGCAGCTGCGCGTGACCCGGCTGGAGAACGGGCCGCCGGTGGGCTACCCGGTGCAGTTCCGCGTGTCCGGCGAGCACATCGACCGGGTGCAGGCCATCGCCCGCGAGGTCGCCGCCAAGGTGCGGCAGAACCCGCACGTGGCCAACGTCAACCTCAACTGGTCCGAGCCGAGCAAGGTGGTGCGGCTGGTGGTGGACCAGGAGCGCGCGCGCGCGCTGGGGGTGAGCAGCGCGCAGATCGCGCACTTCCTGAGCAGCTCGCTGTCGGGCATGCAGGTGAGCACGTACCGCGAGGGCAACCGCCAGATCGGCATGCTGCTGCGCGGCCCGGACGACGAGCGCGCGCGGCTGGACATGCTCGCCAGCCTGGCCATTCCCACGCCCAGCGGCACCGCGGTACCTCTGGCGCAGGTGGCCCGGCTCGAGTACGTGTTCGAGGACGGCATCATCTGGCACCGCAACCGCCTGCCCACGGTCACCGTGCGTGCCGACATCGCCGACGGCCTGCTGCCGCCGGAGGTCACCGGGCAGATCCTGCCGACCCTGGACGGCATCCGCGCCGCCCTGCCTGACGGCTACCTGCTGGAAGTCGGCGGCACGGTGGAGGATTCGGCGCGCGGGCAGAACTCGATCAAGGCCGGCATGCCGCTGTTCCTGATCGTGGTGGTGACCCTGCTGATGCTGCAGCTGCGCAGCTTCTCGCGTGCGGCGATGGTGCTGGTCACCGCACCGCTGGGCATCATCGGCGCGACCCTGTTCCTGCTGATCTTCCGGGTGCCGTTCGGCTTCGTCGCGCTGCTGGGCACCATCGCCCTGGCGGGCATGATCATGCGCAACTCGGTGATCCTGGTGGACCAGATCCAGCAGGACATCGACGCCGGGCATGACCGCTGGCACGCCATCATCGATGCCACCGTGCGCCGCTTCCGGCCGATCGTGCTGACCGCGCTGGCCGCGGTGCTGGCGATGATCCCGCTGTCGCGCAGCGCCTTCTACGGCTCCATGGCGATCTCGATCATGGGCGGGCTGATCGTCGGCACGGTACTGACCCTGGTGTTCCTGCCGGCGCTGTACGCGGCCTGGTTCCGGGTGCGGCCGGACGAAGCGGCAAGCTGAACCGGTCAGCCGCCGGCGCTGCCGGCGGATGGCCGCGCCCCGGCGGTGGTAGATTGGTCTGGCGCGGCGGGCCTGGGTGGCCGGCCGCGCCAGACCGCGAAGGGGGGCGGTTCCGTTGGCCCGTAGTATCGACATCGCCCGGGGCACCGGTTCCCGCGAGCGCAGCGCATGGCCGCCGTCCTGGTGCTGGTACGCGGTCCTGGTACTTGCCTGCCTGGCATGGCTGCCGGCGGCGCGGGCGGCGGACGGCCGCCATTACATGGTCAGCGACTGGACCATGGCCGACGGACTGCCGCACAACCTGGTGCATGCGCTGGCGCAGGACCGCGACGGTTTCATCTGGGCCGGAACCTGGGAGGGCGTGGTCCGCTTCAACGGGCGCCACTTCACCGTGTTCGACCGCCAGAACACCCCGGGCGCGGAGCTGTCGGGCGTGTTCTGCATCCTTGCCGAGGCCGATGGCGGGGTGCTGTTCGGGACCGCCGCCGATGGCGTGTTCCGCTACCACCGCGGGCGCTGGCAGCACCTGGGCGAGCCCGGCGCGCGCCGCCTGCCGGTGACCGCGCTGCTGCGCGACGCCGGCGGCGACCTGTGGATCGCCTCGGCCAACCGCCTGCTGCGGATGGACACCCATGGCCGGATCCATGCCGCCGGCGCCGCAGCCGGCCTGCCCGGCGTGCGGGTCAATGCACTGGTCGATGGCGGTGACGGCGCGGTGCTGGTCGCCACCGATGCCGGCGCCTATCGGCTGCAGGACGGGCGCGCCATGCCCTGGGCGGACTGGGCGGGTACCCATGCCGTGCGTGGCATTGCCGGCGACGGCGCCGGCGGTTGGCTGCTGGCCACCGACAATGGCGTGTACTGGCGCGATGGCGCCGGCAAGGTCACCCACCTGCAGCCCGGCCGGCGGGTGGACGCGGTTCTGCGCGACCGGCTCGGGGCGATCTGGATGAGCCTGTCCAGCAGCAGCGGCGAGCTGCTGCGGCATGCCGGCGACGGCGACGAGCGGCTGCCCACCCCCGGCCCGGTCAGCGCGGCGCTGCTCGCCGACCGCGAGGGCCTGGTATGGAGTGGCAGCACCCATGGCCTGCATCGCGTGGCGGAAGTGGCGGCGGTCGGCTTCACCCGCGCCGATGGCCTGCGCAGCGATTACGTGCGCGTGGTGCTGCAGAGCGGGGACCGCGCGCTGTGGATCGGCCACGCCGAGGGTCTGGACCGCTGGTACCAGCGGCGCATGCACCCGGTGCGGTTGGCCGCCGGAAACGGCCGCGACCCGTCGGTGCTGGCGCTGGCCTGGCGTGACGACACGCTGTGGGCGGGGACCTACGACCAGGGGGTGTTCGGGCTGGATGCGCAGGGCAGGGTGAAGCAGCGGATCCGCGTCGGCGGGCAGCGCGAGCCGATCGTGCGCGCGCTGCTGGCCGACCCTGACGGCGGCCTGTGGATCGGCGGTACCCACGGCCTGAGCCATTACCGCGATGGACGCCTGCAACTGCGCCTGGACAGCAGGGACCAGCCCGGGGCCACGGTGCAGGCGCTGTACCGCGACCCGGACGGCACGCTGTGGATCGGCACCACCGGCGGCATGGCCGCGCTGGGGCCCGACGACGTGCTGCGCACCTGGAGCGCCGAGGGCGACATCCCCGCGCAGTATGTGTTCGATTTCCTGCGTGACCCGGATGGCGACCTGTGGATCGCCAGCGACCGCGGCCTGCTGCGCATGCGCAACGGCAGCTTCCGGGTCTACGATCATCGCCACGGACTGCCGCGCGACAAGCTGTTCCGGATCATCGACGACCAGGCCGGCAACCTGTGGTTGCCCAGCAATATCGGCGTGTTCCGCGTCGCCCGCGCCGAACTGGACCAGATCGACGCCGGCACCCGCAGGCAGCTGGCCGTGCACGTGCTGGACCACAGCGACGGCATGCCCGGCAGCCAGGGCAACGGCGCCTCCATGCCCGCCGGCTGGCGTGTCCACAACGGCGCGCTGGCGTTCCCGACCTCGGCCGGGCTGGGCCTGATCGACCCGCGGATCGCGGGCCGCTACGACGGCAGGGCGTCGCCGGTGGTATTCGAGTCGGTATCGGTGGACGGCGTCGCCCGGGCCCCGGCGGCGCAGCTGCGGCTGGAGCCGGGCGCGCGCCGGGTGGCGGTGGCCTATACCGCGCTCAATTTCCGCGCGCCGGACAAGATGCGCTACCGCTACCGCCTGCGGGGCTTCGATGCCGGGTGGGTGGAGGCGGGCAGCGATACCGAGGCCGTGTACACCAACCTGCCGCCCGGCCGCTACCGGCTGGAGGTGCAGGCCATGGCGTTGCCGCGGGACTGGGCACGGCAGTCCGAGGTGGGCACCGCGCAGATGGCGCTGGAGGTGGTGCCGCCGCTGTGGAAGCGCACGTCCTCGCGGGTGCTGCTCGGCCTGGCGCTGCTCGCTGCCGTGGTGCTGGGGTTCTGGCTGCGCACCGCCAGCTACCGGCGCAGCCAGCGCCGGCTCAGCCGGGTGATCGCCGCGCGCACCGAGGAACTGAGCGACAAGAACCGCGCGCTGGAGCTGGCCGGGATCGAACGCGACCGCCTGCTGCAGCGGCTGGAGCACCAGGCCACCCACGACGTGCTGACCGGCCTGCCCAACCGGCGTGCGGCCGAGTTCCACCTGCGCCAGGCGCTCGAGCGCGCCGGCGACCGCGGCGAGCCGCTGTGCGTGGCACTGATCGACATCGACCATTTCAAGCAGATCAACGACCGCCATGGCCACCACGGCGGCGACCGGGTGCTGCGCGAAGTGGCTGAGCTGCTGCGCCAGCACCTGGACGGCGAACAGTTCGTGTCGCGGCATGGTGGCGAGGAATTCCTGGCGGTGCTGCGCGGCCTCACCCTGGAGCAGGCGCTGCAGCGGCTGCAGGCACTGCGTCTGGCCCTGGCCCGCGCGCGCATGGACGAGGTGGACCCGGGCCTGGTGGTCACCGCCAGCATCGGCGTGGCCGAGTGCCGTCCCGGGCAGGAATCGCCGCGCACGCTGCTGGCGGCGGCCGACCGCCAGCTCTATCGGGCCAAGCGCGAGGGCCGCAACCGGGTCTGCGCCGCGTAGCGGGCCGCGCCCCGGGCGCGACCCGGCCCCGGTCGCCGCGCTCTACAATCGGGCGTTCTCCCAGCCAGTGAGTCCGCGCATGCGCACGCTTTACCCCGCCATCACGCCCTACGACACCGGTACGCTCAAGGTCGACGAGCGCCACACGCTGTACTACGAACAGTGCGGCAACCCCGACGGCAAGCCGGTGGTGATGCTGCATGGCGGCCCGGGCGGCGGCTGCACCGCCAAGATGCGCCAGTTCCACGACCCGGCGAAGTACCGGATCATCCTGTTCGACCAGCGTGGCGCCGGCCGCTCCACCCCGCACGCCGACCTGGTGGACAACACCACCTGGGACCTGGTGGCCGACATCGAGAAGCTGCGCGTGCACCTGGGTGTCGACCGCTGGCAGGTATTCGGCGGCAGCTGGGGCTCGACCCTGGCGCTGGCCTATGCGCAGGCCCATCCGCAGCGCGTGACCGAGCTGGTCCTGCGCGGCATCTTCATGCTGCGCCGCTGGGAACTGGAGTGGTTCTACCAGGAAGGTGCCAGCCGCCTGTTCCCCGACGCCTGGGACCACTACGTCAACGCGATCCCGGCGGTGGAGCGGCACGACCTGATCTCGGCGTTCCACCGGCGCCTGACCAGTGACGACGAGGCGACCCGGTTGGCCGCGGCCAAGGCCTGGAGCGTGTGGGAGGGGGCCACCAGCTTCCTGCACGTGGACGACGATTTCATCAACAGCCACGAAGACCCGCGGTTCGCGCTGGCCTTTGCCCGCATCGAGAACCACTACTTCGTCAACGGCGGCTTCTTCGAGGTCGAGGACCAGCTGCTGCGCGATGCGCACCGCATCGCCGACATCCCGGGCGTGATCGTGCACGGCCGCTATGACGTGGTGTGCCCGCTGGCCAACGCCTGGGACCTGCACAAGGCCTGGCCGAAAGCGCAGCTGCACATCACCCCGGCCTCGGGGCATTCGGCGTTCGAGGCCGAGAACGTCGACGCGCTGGTACGCGCCACCGACAGCTTCGCCTGAACCTGGCGGCGGTGCCGGCCGCGTGCCGGCACCGCGCCGCGTCAGCCGGTGGCGGCGTGCGCCAGCAGCGTCGGCTGCAGGGCGTGAAAGATGCGCTGCAGCCGCGCCGCCCAGGCCTGCTGGCCGGCGGCATCGGCGATCAGGTCCTGGCGGATTTCCAGCTCCACGTGCACCAGTCCGCGGCCCTCGCCGTGCACCGGCACCGCGTAGTCGCTGGTACTGCTGACCGCGTACGGCTGGTTGTCGCCGACCACCAGGTCGCCTTCCTCGCGCAGCGCCTGCAGCAGCGCCTGCGCGAACCGCGCGTCGCGGTGGTAGAGCACGCCGGCATGCCATGGGCGGGCGGCGCCGTTCATCACCGGGGTGAAGCTGTGCATCATCACCAGCAGCGTCGGCATGCCGGCATCGCGGCGGTGGTCCAGTTCGGTGGTGATGCGGGCGTGATACGGCGCGTGGATGGCGCCGATGCGTTGCTGCCGTTGCGACCGGCTCAATCCAGCGTTGCCCGGGATGGCGGTGCCATCGCTGGTTTCGGGGATCAGCGTCGGCGAGGCCAGCGGCCGGTTGCAGTCGATCACCAGCCGCGAATAGGTCTGCTCGATGGCGAAGGCGTCCAGCTGCCGCGCCAGTGCCCGGGTGGTGCCGGCGATGCCGATGTCCCAGCCGATGTGCCGGTCCCGTTCGGCCGGCGCCACGCCCAGGTCGCCGAGCGCGGCGGGAACCCGTTGCCCGGCGTGGTCGGCCAGCAGCAGGAACGGCGAACGGCCGTACGGGTTGTGCACGGTGAACGGCGGCGGGTCCTGCGGGCCCAGCAGCGGCGGGGCGAGGATGTCGGCGGGGGCGTCGAGCCGGCTCATCGCGGGCGGCCATCCAGGTGGTGTTCGATCATCCACAGCCCGGCCCAGAGCTTGGCGTCCAGCTCGTAGCCCTGGCCCATTTTCTCCACCAGCCATGCCGCGGCGCGCGCGCGCGGGACGCTGTGCACGGTGATGTCCTCGCTGTCGTCGCCACCGCCGTCGCCCACCCGGCGCAGGCCGGTGGCGCGCACGAAGGCGATCTTCTCGCTGCTGGCGCCGGAGGAGGTCGGGCCGATCATCAGCACTTCGGCATGGTCGGCGGTCCAGCCGGTTTCCTCTTCCAGTTCGCGCACCGCCGAGGCCTCGATCGATTCGCCGGCGGTGATGTCGCCGACCAGCCCGGCCGGCATTTCGATCGTGCGCGCCTGCAGCGGTACCCGGAACTGCTCGACGAACAGCACCTCGTCGTCGGGGGTGACGGCGATGATGATCGCGGCCAGGCCGCCGGCGTGGGTGCGTTCGCTGTATTCCCAGGTGCCGCGCACCACCATGCGCTGGTAGCGGCCTTCGTAGACGACGCGGGGGGCTGCGGTGTTCTGGCTCATGCGGGTTCGGGGGCGGTGGGGAAGGCGGTTTCCAGGCCGGCGGCGGCCCGCAGCCGGCGCCGGGTCAACGGGCCGAAGCGCAGCGATCCGCACAGGCCGTCGAGCATGTCGGCGTCGGCCGGCATGCGGGTGAACCCGGGCGTGGCCGGGGCCAGCGGCGCATCCACGGCGATGGTGGTCAGTTGCCGGAACAGCAGCGCCAGTTCGCGCTGCTGGCGCAGCCGCACGGCCATCTGCGCGGCGCCGCGCAGGCGCAGGAACGGGATCTCGTCGATCCGCTCCAGCAGCGCGTCGAGGCTGCCGAAGTGGGCCAGCAGCACCGCCGCCGACTTGGCGCCGACGCCGCTGATGCCGGGGATGTTGTCCACCGCGTCGCCGCACAGCGCCAGGTAGTCGGCGATCTGGTGCGCATGCACGCCGTGGCGCGCCTTGACCCCGCCCGCGCCCCAGCGCTGGTTGCGCGCGTAGTCCCACTGCTCGTCGTGATCCAGCAGCAGCTGCGACAGGTCCTTGTCGGCCGAGACGATCACCCCGCGCAGCGCTTGGCCACGGCCCGCGTGCAGCGCGCTGCCGATCAGGTCGTCGGCCTCGTAGTCGCGGTCGGCCAGCACTTCCAGCCCCAGCGCCGCGCACAGCGCCTTGCAGTGCGCGAACTGGCGGCGCAGCGCCTCCGGCGCCGGCTCGCGGTTGGCCTTGTAGGCCGGATACAGGCGGTGCCGGAAGCAGCTGTCCAGCGCCTCGTCGAAGGCAATGGCGATGTGCGCCGGGCGCTCGCGTTCGAGCAGCTCCAGCAGGAAGCGGGCGAAGCCATGCACGGCGTTGCTGGGCCAGCCCTGCGCGTCCTGGAAGCTGTCGGGCATGGAGTGCCAGGCGCGGAACACGTACAGGCTGGCGTCGACCAGGTACAGCGGCCGCGGGGCCCCGGCATCGCTCACGGCTGCCAGTCCCGCAGCAGGCTGGCCGGATCCGGTCGCGCGCGCTCGGGCACCTGCAGCTTCGGCGTGCCGATATGGATGAAGCCGACGATGCGTTCGTTCGCGGCCAGCCCCAGGTGGCGTGCCACGCCTTCGTCATAGGCCATCCAGGCGGTCAGCCACTGCGCGCCGAAGCCGAAGCCCTGCGCGGCCTGCAGCAGGGCGAAGCAGACGCAGCCGGCGGTCAGCAGCTGCTCCTGCGCGGGCACCTTGGGGTTGTCCTGCAGGCGCGCGACCACCGTCAGCACCAGCGGCGCATGCGAAAAGCGCTGGCGGTCCTTCTCGATCACCGCCGGCGCGGCATCCGGGGTGCGCTCGCGGCTGCGCCGGGCCAGGTACTCGCCCAGCGCGTGGCGGGCCTCGCCCCGCACGCGGAGCACGCGGAACGGCACCAGTTTGCCGTGGTCGGGCACGCGCGTCGCGGCCGCCAGCATGGCCAGCACGGTGGCGTCGTCCGGACCCGGTTCGGCCAGTTGCAGGGACGGGACCGAGCGGCGCTGGTCCAGCGCTTGCAGGAAGCAGGAATCGGACATGGGGCATTCGTGGGAAAGACGGCCATGGATTATAGACACCGGGGTGCGCGGGGCCGTCCGGCGGGGGCGGGCGAATCTGAGCACTCCGTCGAAGCCCCCGCCTGGCGGATTTCTCGCCAATTCACCGCGGTACGCTTAGCATGGCGCGACATGCCGGGTTGCCGGTGGCGAGGTACAAAGTGCGGACTGCATCACTGGCCCTGTTCAGCTTCTCCCCCTACCATGCGTGGGCGGAGACCGGGGGGCTGTCCGCTTTCTTCCATACGATCCTTACAGGAGCAGCGCCTGCGAAGGTGCGGAGCCACTGCGCATGATGTCCCAGCCGCATCCTCCAGAGCGCCCCGGCCATAACCCGGACCTGCTGGCGCTGGCGCGCGAAGCCGCGCTGCCCCCGCTTTCGGCCACGTTTGCCCGGGTATTGGCCGGGTTCGACGATGCCCTGTTCGACCGCGCCGAGACCGCGGGCGCGTCGCAACTGGTGTTCCTCGACGGCATGCGCGAGCTGCGCCGGCGCCGCGACGACATCACCGCGCGTTTCAGCGCGCACCTGCGCCAGGCGTGGAGCGCGCTGGAGGCCGCCGCGCCGCTGTCGGCCGAGGCCGCGCTGGCGCAGGCCGGGCAGGGCGATGGCGGGCTGAGCCTGGTCTCCGAACACGACCTGGAATCACGGCTGGCGGTGCGCAATTTCGCCGCGGTGGTGCTGCGCGAATGGAAGCCGGTGCTGGCGCGGCTGGACCGCCGCCTGGCCTGGATCAGCGGCGTGGACGGGCTGGACATCGATCTCAATCCGATCGGCCCCGAACATATCGGCGTGGCGGTGCACGAGGCGTTCGGCGTGTGCGACCTGGCCGCCGAAGTGCGGCTGGTGCTGATCAAACTGTGCGAGCGGGAATTCGCCGTGCAGGTGGGGCGCATCTACCGCGATGTCGACGAACGCCTGGCGCAGGCCGGGGTGATGCCGGGCATTTCGCAGCCGCCGCCGCGCCCGGCACCCGCCGCGCGGCCGCCGCGCCCGGCCGATGCCGATCCCGGCATGGCGCAGGGCGACGACGAAGACCTCTCCGATCCCCAGCACGCGCCGGCCTGGGCGCGCCGCTTCACCGAGCGCTGGGCGCGGCACCGCAGCGAACTGCAGGCCGGCCACCCGGGGGGCTATGACGGCACCCCGTCGGCGAGCGGGCAGAACATGATCCTGGAAGCGCTGCACGAGCTGCTGGCGCAGACCCGGCATGTGCGCGAGGACGCCACCGCCGCCGCGCAGGTGGCGGTCGGCCAGCAGCGCCCGCTCAGCCAGCACGAAATGATGTCGGTGCTGTCGCTGCTGCAGGCCACGCCCACGGCGACGCTGCGCGCGGCGGTGGGCGACCAGAGCGAATCGCTGGCGCAGCGGCTCAAGAACGAAGTGATTTCAGGCGCCACCCGGCTCGGCGTCGATCCCGGGCAGGCGCGGCTGGACCCGCAGGACGAGGACGCCATCGACCTGGTCGGCATGCTGTTCGACGTGATGCTTGACGAGCGCGAGCTGGAAGGCCGCTCGCGCGAACTGATCGGCCGCCTGGTGGTGCCGTTCGTCAAGGTCGCGCTGCTGGACCGGCGCATGTTCGTGCAGAAGACCCACCCGGCGCGGCGCCTGCTCAACTCGCTGGCCGAGGCCTGCGAGGGCAACGCCGGCGAAAGCCAGGCCGAGCGCGCGCTGATGGGCAAGGTCGAGGAGATCATCGACCGGCTGATCGCCGAGTTCAACGAGAACCTGGCGATCTTCCTGACCCTGGAAGAGGAGTTCCGCGAGTTCCTCGCCCAGCACCGGCGCCGCATCGAGATCGCCGAGCGCCGCGCGACCGAAACCCAGCGCGGCCAGGAGAAGCTGGAGCTGGCCCGCAGCCGTGCCCTGGCCGAACTGGAGCGGCGGCTGCAGGGCGCGCCGCTGCCGGCGGCGATCGAAGGCTTCCTGCGCCAGCCCTGGAACCACCACCTGACCATGAGCCTGCTGCGCGAAGGCGACGACGGCGAGTCGGTGGCCGAGGCGCTGGGGCTGGCCGACGTGCTGCTGGAGGAAGTGGCCGAGGCGCGCCGGCATGTGGTCGGCAAGCCATGGCTGCAGTCCCTCCAGCCGGGGCTGCGCAAGGTGTTCGCCAGCGTCGGCCTGCATGGCGAAGGCAGCGTCGGCGCGATCGACGCGCTGCACGACACGCTGCAGGCCATCGCCGAGGCCCGCCCGGAGCTGGAACGGGCACTGCCCGAGCTGCCGCAGGTCAGCCTGCCGACGCCGCCGGCGCAGGAATCGGCGGCGCTGGACCTGGGCGCCGAGGCGCGCCCGGAGAGCGTGGACCACGCCGATGCCGCCCGCTACCGCGCCATGGATATCGGCACCTGGCTGGATTTCATCGACAAGGACGGCAAGGTGCAGGCCGGCAAGCTGTCCTGGGTCAGCCCGATCTCCTCGCGCCTGCTGTTCGTCAACCGCCGCGGCATCCGCTTCTGCGTGGCCTCGCCGGAAGAGCTGGTGGTGATGGAGCGGCTCGGCCGCCTGCGTCCGCACGTGGACGACGGCGCGTTCGACAGCGCCATGCAGGGCGTGATCGACCGGCTCGACCCGCAGACCCCCACGGTGCACTGAGGCCCGACCCGCTTTGCTACGATCCCCGGCGTATTCCACTGCGCATCGGGGACGGGCATGGCCGTTGAGGTACGGGTGTTGAAGGAAGCCGCGGCGGGCGAGCGGCGCGTGGCGGCCACGCCGGAAACGGTGAAGAAGCTGCTGGCGGCCGGGGCCAAGGTGCAGGTGCAGGCCGGTGCCGGGCTGGCCGCCGGGTTCACCGACCAGGCCTACCGCGACGCCGGCGCGCAGATCGACGAGGCCGTGGACGCCGCCGACCTGGTGCTGTGCGTGCAGGCGCCGTCGCCGCAGCTGATCGGGCAGTTCAAGCCCGGTGCCGTGCTGGTCGGCACCCTGCAGCCGCAGGCCGATGCCGCGCGTGCCGCCGCGCTGCAGGCGCGGCAGCTGCTGGCGTTCCCGCTGGAACGGCTGCCGCGCACCACCCGCGCGCAGGCCATGGACGTGCTCAGCTCGCAGGCCGGCATGGCCGGCTACAAGGCCACCCTGATCGCCGCGCAGCTGGCGCCGCGCTTCTTCCCGATGCTGACCACCGCTGCCGGCACCATCCGCCCGTCGAAGGTACTGGTGGTCGGCGCCGGCGTGGCCGGCCTGCAGGCGATCGCCACCGCCCGGCGCCTGGGCGCGCAGGTGGAGGGCTTCGACGTGCGCCCGGAAACCCGCGAGCAGATCGAGTCGCTGGGTGGCAGGTTCCTGGACCTGGGGGTCAGCGCCGCCGGCGAGGGCGGCTATGCGCGCCCGCTCACCGATGCCGAGCGCGCCGAGCAGCAGCGGCGCCTGGCCGAGCACCTCAAGGGCGTGGACGTGGTGATCTGCACCGCCGCCGTGCCCGGCCGCCCGGCACCGAAGATCGTCACCGCGGCGATGGTCGCGGGCATGCGCCCGGGCAGCGTGATCGTCGACCTGGCCGCCGAAACCGGCGGCAACTGCGAGGCGACGCGACCGGGCGAGACGGTCGAGGTGGGCGGGGTGACCGTGGCCGGCCCGCTCGACCTGGCCAGCATGGGCGCCATCCACGCCAGCGAGATGTATGCGCGCAACGTGCTCAATTTCGTCTCGCTGTTCCTCAAGGATGGCGCGCTGGCCTTCGACTGGAATGACGAACTGCTGGCGAAGACGGTGTGGCCGGAGCGCCCGGCCGCCGGCGAAATTCCCCCGGTCTGAACCGATGCCCGGGATCGGACTGGCCGCCGGCGAGACGCTGCTGCGCGAGGGCGCGGCCAATCTCCAGCGCGGCATGGAGGCGGTCGGCGGCCGCCTGTTCCTGACCGACCGGCGGCTGCTGTTCCGCTCGCATGGATTCAACGTACAGGACGGGGATACGGAAATCCCGTTGGCCCGGATCCGGGGCGCGCGGCCCTGCTGGACCCGTCTTCTCGGCGTGCTGCCGCTGGCCCCCAACTCGCTGGCGGTGGCGACCGATGAGCGCGACTACCGTTTCGTCCTGTTCGGCCGCCGGCAATGGTTGGCGGCCATCCAAGCGCAGATGCCGCCCGTCGGACGCTGACGCTCCGCACCGGCCGCGGCGTCCGCAACGATCGCTGCCGTAAAGGGTGCGGGGCCCGCTTTCGGTGTTGATGGGCGCGTGAGCCCGGCATGGCCAACGGCCGCATCCTATCTTCCACGCCGCGGGCCGCGCGGCAGCCGCCCGTCACCAGGCGAGGGGACGGGGCGGCTACCTGTCGCGCGGCGGTGGCGGATTTGCCTCCAGCCACTGCTGGCGCTGCTCCGGCGTCATCCGGTGCCACTGCTCGCGCAGTTCCTGGCGCTGGGCCTTGTCCATGGTGCGCATCTTCGCGAACAGGGCGCGGGCCTCGAGCTGCTGCTGCGGCGACATGTTCTGGAAGCGGTGCATGCCGCGGCGCGCCTGCGAGCGCTGCTCGGGGCTCATCTGCTGCCAGCCGCGGGCATGCTCGTACATGCGCTGGCGGTGCTCGGGCGAGGCGTTCCAGCGGTCGCGCATCGGCGCGATCAGGGTTTCGCGCTGGGCCGGGGTGAGCTGGTCCCACTCGGGCAGCGACGGCTGCGACGGCTGGGAGAATGCCGGCGCGGCGACGGCCAGCAACAGTGGCAGCAGGCAAAGGCGGATGTTCATGATCATCACTCCATCGCCACCGCGTCCGAACCGAGCCACAGGTAGAGCTCCGGGCTTTCGTCGAACAGCAGGGCATCATCGGACAGGTCGGTGGCGGGGTCGGCCGCCACGCTGGGCGGCAGTACCGGCGCGGTGCGGTTGAACTGCACCGCCACGGTTACCGCCAGTACCGCCGAGCAGGCGGTGGCCAGCCACCAGCCGCGGCGACGCCACGGCGAGGCACCGGTGTCGGCGCCGGTGTCGGCGCCGGAGGTGGCGTGCCGGCGCGCCTGGCGCAGGCGTGCCAGCGTAGCGGCGGAGACCGCGCCTTCGGCATGCTGTTGCAGCTGCCGCAGCGAGCGGTCGAAGTCGTCGTTGCGGGATGTGGGCAGGCGGTTCACCGCGTGGCCTCCAGTTGTTTCTGCAATGCGTCGCGCGCGCGCGACAGATGGGTTTTCACCGAACCTTCCGAGCAGCCCATGATCCGGGCGGTGGTCGCCACGTCCAGCTCCTGCAGCACGCGCAGGCCGAACGCCTCGCGCTGGCGTGCCGGCAATTGCCGCAATGCCTGCACCAGCCGCGCGTAATCCTCGCGCTGCTCATGTTCCTGCGCCGGCCCCGGGCGGTCGTCGGCCCAGTCGATCGGGCCGTCCTCGTCCTGCGCCGGTGCCCAGAACTTCAGCCGGAAGCCGCGCCGGCGCTGCAGGTCGATGATGCGCCGGCGCAGGATGCTCCAGAACAGCGGCGTCCATTCCTCGGCCGGGTGGTCGCGGTAGCCGAGCATCCGTTCCATCGCGTCCTGCACCGCGTCCAGCGCATCGTCGCGCTGGCGCAGGCCGGCCTCGGCGAAGCGGAACGCACGCGGCCCGACGCCGGCAAGGAAGGCGTCCAGCGAGGCGGGGGCGGCAACGGGCGTCAGCGGCGGCGGGGTCACCAGCACAGGGTAGCGTTCCGGATGGTCCTAGCATCGATAACGCGCGGCGGGCGGATCGGTTGACGGCAACGGTCGCGCCGGCGTTCATCGCATGGTTATGATGCGGGACGGGCAGTTCCGGCCTCGGAGAGGGCAGCAATGAACGACGGGTTCGTGGCGTTGTACATCTTCATGCTGGCGGCCATCGCCGGCCACGTGATCATCTCGCGGGTGCCGGTGATCCTGCACACCCCGCTGATGTCCGGTTCCAACTTCATCCACGGCATCGTGCTGATCGGGGCGATGGTGGTGCTGGGCCATGCCGATACCACGCTGGAGAAGGCCATCGGCTTCATCGCCGTCGCCCTGGGCGCGGGCAACGCCGCCGGCGGCTACGTCGTCACCGAGCGCATGCTGGAGATGTTCAAGAGCTCCAGGGCGCCGCAAGGGCCGGGCAAGTGAGCGCACGGGTAGCCCCGGCGCCGGCGCGGCGGATCGAGGCGCGGCAGCTGTTCCAGTGGCTCAGCTACCTGCAGTATCCGGCGCTGCTGGTCGCGCTCGGCCATGCCGCGCTGCCCCTGTTCAGGGGCCTGGATGGCCTGCTTGATGCCTTCAACAACGCCCTGCTGTATGCCGGCGTCGGCATCGGCCTGTCTTCGCTGCAGGACCCGACCCGGACCCAGAACCGGCTCTCGCGCCGGGTCTGGGAGGACCCGCGCAAGGGCGGCTGGATGCTCTGGCTGCTGACCGCCGAGGCGCTGCTGCCGATCGTGCTGGGGCTGGTGGGCGCGGCGCTGGCGGACACTGCGGCGTTGTCGCAGCTGTCGCTGGGGCTGGTGGCGTTCGGGCTGGGCATGATCGGGCTGCTGAAGACCGCGATCGAGATGCGCGAGCATCACCGCCGCGATCGTCACGCCGGCATTGTGGAAACCCGGGTTCAGGAGGAAGCGGCATGAGCATGGCGTTGCTGGTCAAGGCGAGTTACCTGGTGGCCGCCACCTTGTTCCTGCTGGGGCTGCAGCGCATGGCCTCGCCCAGGACCGCGCGCAGCGGCATCCACTGGGCGGGCGTTGGCATGCTGCTGGCCACCGTCGCCACGTTCTTCCTGCCGGGGCTGCACAACATCGCGCTGATCCTGGTGGCGCTGGTGCTGGGCACCGCGCTGGCCTGGGTGTCGGCCAGGAAGGTCGCCATCACCGACATGCCGCAGATGGTGGCGCTGTACAACGGCATGGGCGGCGGCTCGGCCGCGGCCATCGGCGCGGTGGAACTGCTGCGTTTCGCCGACGTCGCCGGCCGCGACACCAGCCACTGGAGCGCGGAAGCCATCGCCGCGCTCGCGGCACGGCAGCCGTCGGCCACGGTGCTGGCCCTGGCGGTGGTCGGCGCGGCCATCGGCGCGGTGTCGCTGTCCGGTTCGGTCATCGCCTGGGCCAAGCTCGACGGCCGCCTGGACAAGCGCGTCACCTTCCCCGGGCAGCAGGCGTTCAACCTGCTGGTGGCCGTGGCGATGGTGGCGCTGGGGGTGTGGGCGGCGCTGAGCCTGCAGCCGCTGGCGATCATCGCCTTCTTCGTGGCGGCGCTGGCGCTGGGCGTGCTGATGACCCTGCCCATCGGCGGCGCCGACATGCCGGTGGTGATCTCGCTGTACAACGCCTTCACCGGGCTGGCGGTGTCCTTCGAAGGCTACGTGCTGGGCAACGAGGCGCTGATCATCGCCGGCATGATGGTCGGCGCGGCCGGCATCCTGCTGACGCGGCTGATGGCCAAGGCGATGAACCGGTCGATCAGCGGCGTGCTGTTCTCCAACTTCGGCGGTGGCGGGCAGGGCGCGGCGGAAATCAGCGGCAGCCAGAAGCCGATCGAGGCCGCCGACGTGGCGGCGATGATGGCCTTCGCCGAGCGGGTGGTGATCGTGCCCGGCTACGGCATGGCGGTGGCCCAGGCCCAGCACAAGATATGGGAGCTGGCGCAGCGGCTGATCGAACGCGGGGTCAAGGTGAAGTTCGCCATCCACCCGGTCGCCGGGCGCATGCCCGGGCACATGAACGTGCTGCTGGCCGAGGCCGGCGTGCCCTACGACCTGATCGCGGACATGGACGACATCAATCCCGAGTTCGCCAGCACCGATGTATCGCTGGTGATCGGCGCCAACGACGTGGTCAACCCGGTGGCGAAGACCGACCCGTCCAGCCCGATCTACGGCATGCCGATCCTGGACGTGGTCAGCAGCCGCAACACCATCGTCATCAAGCGCGGCAAGGGCACCGGCTTCGCCGGCATCGAGAACGCGCTGTTCTATGCCGACAACACGCGCATGCTGTACGGCGATGGCGCCGAGGTGGCGGGCGCGCTGGTCACTGAGCTCAAGGCGCTGGACGGCGGGCATTGAGGTAATGCCCGCCGCTGGCCGCCGATCCGGCGTGGTGGGGTCCCGTAGAGGCGGGGCTTCCCCCGCATGAAGCCTTGCCGGTGAAGCCCCGTGCCGGGCAAGCCCGGCACCTACGGCGCGATCCGGCAAACCCCGCGTTTCTGTAGATGCGGGGCTTGCCCCGCATGAATCCTGCCCGGCACCTGCGCGGCACCGGGCAGTTCAATTCAGCGCGCCAGCCACCATGCCACCGCCAGCCCGGCCAGCAGCCACAGGATCTCGGTGGTGCCGTTGGCCAGTCCGATCAGGGTCCAGGCCAGGTGCGGGCCCAGGCGCAGCGCCGATTCCCAGGGCGCCAAGCCCATCGGGCCGCCGATATAGGCCGCGGCGATGCCCCAGTTGGCGGCCAGCGCGATCAACAGCGTGGCCAGCATCGCCAGCGCGATCCGGGTCCTGCCGGCGGCCAGCATGCCCAGACGCAGCATCCAGGCGGCTTCTGCGGCCGCGGCGACCGCCATCCAGCCGGCCTGCGAGCCGGTGGCCAGTGCGACCATCAGCCAGGCGATGGCCAGGGTGGCGCTGCCCAGCAGCAACAGCAGGGGCCAGAGCCAATGCTGGGGGCGGCCGGGCGGGCGTGGGGCAGGTGGCATGGGCATTCCCGAAAAGGTCACGCAGCATAGCCCTTCAGCGGCCGGCGCGCCCAGTCGGCTAAAATGGCCGTCTTGCGGGTAGCGTCCGCGTCCCCATATCGATCCACATGTACTCCCGCAGCAGCGAACCCGTCCATTTCGAACGCGATTGCCCGGCCGTCATGGTGCCCCAGGGCGACAGCGTGACCCTGCCGGCCGGCAGCTACGGCTACATCACCCAGGCGCTGGGGGGCAGCTACACCGTGTTCGTCGAAGGCAACCTGTTCCGCATCGCCGGCAAGGACGGTGATGCCATCGGCAAGGAGCCGCCGCCGGGGCTGGAACTGCCCGAGGGCGCCGGCGACGAGGACGTGGAAAAGCTGGTATGGGAGCAGCTGCGGACCTGTTTCGACCCGGAAATCCCGTTCAACATCGTCGATCTCGGGCTCATCTACGAGGTCGACATCAAACACCTGGACGCTGGCCGGCGCGAAGTGGACGTGCGCATGACCCTGACCGCGCCCGGCTGCGGCATGGGCGAGATCCTGGTCGACGACGTGCGCAGCAAGCTGGAGATGATCCCGACCGTGGCCGCCGCCGACGTCGAGCTGGTGTTCGACCCGCCGTGGGGCAAGCACATGATGTCCGAGGCGGCACGGCTCGAAACGGGCATGCTGTAAGGTGTCCTACGCGCTGGCCCGGGTGCGGGCCGGCTTCAAAACCCGCAATCTGGAAGGAAACATCCGGTGTCCCAGTCTCTGAGCTTCCACGTCACCCGTTCGGACCACCCGCGCAGCGCCGCCGAGCGCGCCAAGATCCTGGAGAAGCCGGGTTTCGGCCTGCACTTCACCGACCACATGGTGGCCGTGCGCTGGGACAAGGACACCGGCTGGCATGACGCGGCGGTGATGCCGTACGGTCCGATCGCGCTGGATCCGGCCGCGGCGGTGCTGCACTACGGGCAGGAGATCTTCGAGGGCATCAAGGCCTACCGCCATGCCGACGGGTCGGTGTGGACGTTCCGTCCCGAGGCCAACGGCCGCCGCCTGCAGCGGTCGGCCGCGCGCCTGGCGCTGCCCGAGCTGCCGGTGGAAATTTTCGTCGAGTCGCTGAAGCAGATGATCGCGGTGGACAAGGACTGGGTGTCCGGCGCCGACGAGGCCAGCCTGTACTTCCGCCCGTTCATGATCGGCGACGAGGCGTTCCTCGGCGTGCGCGGCGCGCACAAGGCCAGCTACTACGTGATCGCCAGCCCGGCCGGCCCGTACTTCGCCAAGGGCGTGGCGCCGGTGGCGATCTGGCTGTCCAGCGACTATGCGCGTGCGGCCAAGGGCGGCACCGGCGCGGCCAAGTGCGGCGGCAACTACGCCGCGTCGCTGCTGCCGCAGCAGCAGGCGCAGGCGCAGGGCTGCTCGCAGGTGCTGTTCCTCGACCCGGTCGAGGGCAAGTTCCTGGAAGAGCTGGGTGGCATGAACGTGTTCCTGGTCTACGGCAAGGAAAACAGGCTTGTCACCCCGGCGCTGTCGGGCTCGATCCTGGAAGGCATCACCCGCGAATCCATCCTGCAGCTGGCGCGCGACCGCGGCATGACCGTGGAAGAGCGCAAGGTGTCCATCGACGAGTGGAAGCAGGGCGTGGCGTCGGGTGACATCACCGAGGTGTTCGCCTGCGGCACCGCCGCGGTCATCACCCCGATCGGCCAGCTCAAGGGCGAGGGCTTCATCGTCGGCAACCTGGACGCGCCGGCCGGCGAGGTGACCATGTCGCTGCGCAAGGAGCTGACCGACATCCAGTACGGCCGCCTGCCCGACCGCCACGGCTGGCTGGTGCGCCTGGACGGCTGAGTCCCCGGGCCAGGCCGCAGACGGAAAGCCCCGCGCAAGCGGGGCTTTTCATATTAAGTGGCCACCGTTCCTGCCGCGCCGGCTGCCTGGCGTGGCGGTGCCGTTGCCCGCGCGCGTCCGGCAGGTGTCGCGGGGGTGGGCGCCGTCGTGTGTGCGGTTGCGGGTTCAGGCGGGCCGCCGCGGGTGCCGCGCCCGCGGCAGCCGCGCGGTCATTCTTCGCACAGGTCGGCGTAGCGTGCCTGCAGCACGCGCTGCGCGTCGTCCGGGGTGATGTCCAGCAGCAGTCCGCGCTGGCCGGCGTTGATCCAGATGCGGGCGTGCTGCAGCGCGGCGCCGGCGAACAGCACGACGGCCGGGCGCTGCTGCGCGAACGGGCTGATGCCGCCGACCTTGTAGCCGCTGCGGCGCTCGGCCTCGGCCACTTCCATCATCTGCGCGTGCTTGCCGCCACAGGCGGCGGCAAGCTTCTTCAGCGACAACCGCCGGTCGCACGGGATCACCGCGACCACCGGCTGCCTGTCCACCCACGCCATCAGCGTCTTGAACACCAGTTCCGGCGCGATGCCCAGCGCCTGCGCGGCGGCCATGCCCTTGCTGTCCACCTCGGCGGCGTAATCGTAGGCATGCAGTCCGTGGGCGACCCCGGCCTTGTCCAGCGCGGCGGTGGCGCGGGTACCGCGGGCCACTCAGAGCGACTCGAAACGGTTGGCCTCGACGTTCTTGCGCACCTTGTCCGGGTTCCACACGCGGCCGTTCATGGCGATGTAGACGCCTTCGGGCAGCGACTGCACCGCGCCGATCGCACAGCCGATGTTGAACTCGGCGTCCGAGCCGCGGAAGCGCGCCGGGCTGAGCGCGCCGGTCATCACGATGGTCTTGCCGGGGATGGTCTTGAGCACCTTGCCGGTGGCCACCATCGAATCGGTGCCGTGGGTGACCAGCACGTGGCGGGTGGGCTGGGCGGCGATGGTGGCGCGGATCAGTTCGCGGTCGGCGTCGGTGATGTGCAGCGAATCCTTGCGCAGGATCGGGATGACGTTGAAGCGGAAGGTCACGCCCAGTTCGCGCAGGATCATGCCGATCTGCGGATCGCCGATCTGGTAGTCGGACTTGTCGTCGAAATAGATCTTGTCGATCGTGCCACCGGTGGTGACGATCAGGAGGTCTTCCATCATGGCGGTGAATCCAAACGGTGATGGTGCGAATGATAAGCCGCGCCGCGGACGGGGTTCGCCCGCATGGGGTTTTTGCCGGCAGTCCCCGTGCGGGGCGGGCCCCGCCTTTACGGGCGCTTCCTGGCGAAGCGCGCGCGCAGGCCCGGCAGGCTGGCCAGTGTGATCACCAGCAGCGACAGCGCGATTTCCAGCCACGCCAGCGGCGCGGTCTCCGGGTGGCTCCAGGCGCTCATCACGCCATGGCTGAACCAGCCCAGCGCGAACACGCCGGACCAGAACGGCGCCAGCCGCCAGCCAAGGCGCAGGGCGATGGCCAGCAGCAGCGGCGGCCCGGTGAACACCAGTTGCGTCGCCAGCCAGTGCTTGTCGTCCAGGAACCACCAGGTGTAGAGCGCGGCCAGCGCGATCAGCGCCAGCAGCAGGGTCGGGTGCCGTCGTGTCACCGTGCTCATCGCGCCAGCCTCCGCGCGATGTCGGCCACGCGCCGGCCGAGCACGCGCGCCAGGTGGGCTTCGTCGTCGCTCGGCTGCGGGTCGTCCTGGGCGCCGGCCACATGGCTGGCGCCGTAAGGCGTGCCGCCGCTGGTGGTGTGGCTCAGCGCCGGTTCGGTGAACGGAATGCCGACGATCAGGCAGCCGTGGTGCAGCAGCGGCAGCTGCATCGACAGCAGGGTCGATTCCTGCCCGCCGTGCATCGACGCGGTGGAGGTGAACACCGCCGCCGGCTTGCCGGACAGGGTGCCGTTGACCCACTCCGCGCCGAGGCCGTCGAGGAAGTGCTTGACCGGCGCGGCCATGTTGCCGAAGCGGGTCGGGCTGCCGAGCACGATGCCCGCGCATTCGGCCAGGTCGGCGATCTCGACATACGGGGCGCCGTCTTCCGGCACCGGCGGCGCGCTGGTCTGGGTGACGGCGGCGACCGGCGGCACCGTGCGCAGGCGCGCGCCCATGCCCGGCACCTCGCCGATGCCGCGGGCGATCTGCCGCGCCAGCCGCGCCACCGAGCCGCCGCGGCTGTAGTACAGCACCAGGATTTCCGCCATCGCACCATCCACTCATCACACGGGAGGCGGCAGTATCGGCGATGCGGGCCGCGCTTTGCATCGGGTACCCTTGCCGAATGGAACCCCTGGATTCGCTCAATCTATGGATGGAACGGGTCCGTGACAGCGGGCGCCGGGCCAGTTTCGCCCGTTTCCTGTGGCACCGTTTCCTCGACGACCGCCTGTTCGAGGCGGCCGGCGCGCTGGCCTACACCACCGTGTTCGCGTTGGTGCCGCTGGCGATCGTGGTGTTCGGGGTGCTGTCGGCGTTCCCCATGTTCGACCGCTGGAGCGAGGCGCTCAGCGATTACGTGTTCTCCAATTTCGTGCCCTCGGCCGCGCGCGCGGCGGAAGGCTACCTGCGGCAGTTCTCGGCCAGTGTCGGCCAGCTCACCGCGGCCGGCTTCATCGCGCTAGTGGCGTCGCTGCTGATCACCCTCAACAGCATCGAGCAGATCTTCAACCGCATCTGGCGGGTGGCCTCGGCGCGGCCGCGGTTGACCCGCTTCCTGGTGTACTGGACCGTGCTGACACTGGGCGCGATGCTCGCGGCGGCCTCGCTGGCGGTGTCGGCCAAGGTGTTCGCGCTGCCGCTGTTCGGCACCGTCGAGGGCCGCTGGCTGGCCGACCTGGCGCTGCGCCTGGCGCCGGTGCTGATCGAGTTCGCCTGCGTGATGCTGGTCTACCGGGTGGTCCCGCACCACACCGTGAAGTGGCGCCATGCCATCCCCGGCGCCCTGCTGGCGGTGGTGATGCTGGAACTGGTGAAGTGGGGCATGGGCCTGTACCTGGGCAGCTTCCAGTCCTACCAGAAGCTGTACGGCACGGTGGCGTTCGTGCCGATCCTGCTGCTGTGGATCTACCTGGGCTGGGTGTCGGTGCTGCTGGGCGCCTCGCTGGCGTCGTCGATCGCGGCGTTCCGCTACCAGCCGGTCGCCCTGCGCCTGCCGCAGGGCTGCGAGCTGTACGGCCTGCTGCGCCTGCTCGGGCGCTTCCGCGAGGCGCGCATACAGGGGCGTGGGCTGGACGAAGAGGAACTGCTGGCGCTGGAGCCGATGCTCACCGATTCGCTGCTGCAGGAACTGCTGTGCCAGATGGAGGCGATCAACCTGCTGCGGCGCGACGAACGCGGGCAGTGGCTGCTGGCGCGCGACCTGGACGGCATCACCCTGCGCGAGCTGTACGAGAGCTCGCAGCTGCGCATTCCGATCGCCGAGGAATACCTGCCGTTCCGCGAGGACGCGCTGGGCCAGGCGGCCTGCCGCGCGCTGGACGAACTGCGCGTGCCGCTGCGCGAGCTGCTCAAGCGCCGCGTCGGCGACATCTATGCCATTACCGGAGACGAACGATGACCCGATTGCTTCCCTTCGCGCTGCTGGCGCTGGCATTGGCCGGCTGCAGCGCGCCCGACGCCGGCGCGCCCGCCGGGGCCGGGGCCCAGAGCCAGCCCGCGGCCGCACCTGCGTCGAAGCCGGCCGAAGCGCCTGCCGCCAGCGCCAACCCAGGCGTGGTGGCCCAGACCGCGGCACTGCCGCGGCTGCAGGCCAGGACCGTGGCCGGCGAGGACTACGACCTGGCCGGCCATCGCGGGAAATGGGTGGTGGTCAATTTCTGGGCGACCTGGTGCGCGCCGTGCCTGCAGGAAATGCCGGAACTGTCGGCGCTGCACGCCATGCGCGGCAACGTCGAGGTGGTCGGCCTGGCCTACGAGGACATCGAACCGGGCGACATGCGCGCCTTCCTGGAAAAGCACCCGGTGGCCTACCCGATCGTCATCCTCGACCCGTACGACCCGCCGCAGGACTTCGCCACGCCGCGCGGTCTGCCGATGACCTACCTGATCGCGCCCGATGGCAAGGTCGCCCACCAGTTCCTGGGCCCGGTCGATGCCGGCAAGATCGAGCAGGCCATCGTCGAGGCCGGCGGCAAGGTGGGCTGAAACCCCGCCGCCTGCCGCGCGGCGCATGCCCGGCGTGACCCCCATGCGGGGCAAGCCCCGCATCTACGGAAAGCGGCTGCGGACCATGTAGGTGCCGGGCTCGCCCGGCACAGGCTTTCCCGCCACGCCCCAATACGGAGCAAGCCCCGCATCCACCCAAGGCGGCTACGGGCCATGTAGGTGCCGGGCTCGCCCGGCACACGCTTTCCCGCCACGCCCCAATACGGGGCAAGCCCCGCATCTACGTCGCGGGGTAGGGCGGCAGCGGCTTCACCATGCCGTACTTTTCCTTCTTCGGCTCGTCCGGCAGCGGCGGCAGGTCTATCAGCGCCTCGTCCAGGCGTGTTTCCGGCAGGCGGTCGAGCAGGTCGCGGATCAGGGTCAGGCGGCCGCGCTTCTGGTCGTTGAAATCCACCAGCGTCCACGGCGCATGGTGGGTGTGGGTCGCCTCGAGCATGGCTTCGCGGGCATGGGTGTAGGCGTCGTACTCCACCCGCGAGCGGAGGTCCACCGGCGACAGCTTCCAGCCCTTGAGCGGGTTC
Organism: Stenotrophomonas sp. Steno-Z10-HUANG; assembly: GCF_056393075.1. Taxonomy (NCBI): domain Bacteria; kingdom Pseudomonadati; phylum Pseudomonadota; class Gammaproteobacteria; order Lysobacterales; family Lysobacteraceae; genus Stenotrophomonas; species Stenotrophomonas sp. Steno-Z10-HUANG. Next base: position 41,569 of record NZ_JBWJPA010000005.1, on the reverse strand, counting down.
TCGCGACGCTCGGCGAAGCGCTTTTCCTGCTGCGCCTGGTCCACGCACAGCCAGTACTTGAACAGCAGGATGCCGTCATCCACCAGCAGCCGCTCGAACACCGGTGCCTGGGTGAGGAACGCCTGGTACTGGGCGTCGGTGCAATAGCCCATGACCTTTTCCACGCCGGCGCGGTTGTACCAGCTGCGGTCCATCAGCACGATCTCGCCAGCCGCCGGCAGATGCGCCACATGGCGCTGGAAGTACCACTGCGTGCGCTCGCGGTCGGTCGGCTTGGGCAGGGCGACGACGCGGCACTGGCGCGGGTTCAGGTGGCGCGCGATGTCCTGGATGGCGCCGCCCTTGCCGGCGGTGTCGCGGCCCTCGAACAGCACCAGCAGGCGCTGGCCCGAGTGCTGCACCCAGCGCGCCATCGCGGTCAGTTCCAGTTGCATGGGCTCCAGCAACTGCTCGTACTGCTTGCGCTTGAGCTTGTCCACGGCGGTCTCCCTGTCCCGAAGCGCGAGCCTAGCGCAGCCGGGGCACGTTGAACCAGTCGTGCGGTCCTCGCGGCAGCGACGGGTTGCCGGGCCCGCGGCGGAGCGCCCGGTGCCTTCCCGGCCGGCGACCGGCTTTTCCCCGCGCATCGGTTTTCATGTAGTTTTGCCGCAGCGCCGGGCGTGGTGCCCGGCAATGGATTAGGAGCGGTGCGATGGGGCTTGTCCAGGCAGCAAAGGGTGCGATCGGCGGCGTGCTGGCCGACCAGTGGAAGGACTTTTTCACGGTGCCGGACGGCCTGCCGGCGACGGCGGCGCTGTTCGCCGCGGTGCCGCGCGGGACCAATGCCGGCCGTGGTTCCAACACCGGCGCCTCGTCCAACATCATCAGCAACGGCTCGAAGATCGTCGTGCCCGAGGGCTACGGCCTGCTGCTGTTCCAGGACGGCGCCATCACCGGCTTCGTCGCCGAGCCGGGCGGTTACGAGTGGCGTTCGGACGACCCGAACTCGCAGTCGATCTTCGCCGGCGACGGCCTGGTCAGCACCTTCATCAAGCAGAGCTGGGAGCGCTTCAAGTTCGGCGGCCAGCCGGGTGCGCAGCAGGCGGCGTTCTTCGTCTCGCTCAAGGAACTGCCGGACAACCGCTTCGGCACCCAGTCCGAGATCTACTGGGATGACGGCTTCCTCAACACCCAGGTCGGCGCGGTCACGCGCGGCTCGTACACGCTGAAGATCGTCGACCCGATCCTGTTCGTGAAGAACTTCGTGCCGGCCAGTTACCTGCGCCCCGGCCAGGTGTTCGATTTCACCGACCTGGACAACGCCGCCGCCAGCCAGCTGTTCAACGAAGTGGTCGGCTCGCTCGCGCCGGCGTTCAGCCTGTACACGAACGATCCGGCCAAGGGCAACCGCATCACCAAACTGCAGCAGGACTCGATCGGCTTCGCGCAGAGCCTGTCAGCGGCGGTCGAGCAGGCTTACCACTGGCAGTCCGACCGCGGCCTGGCCATCGTCAAGACCGCCATCGTCTCGATCGAGTACGACGCCAACACCCGCGAGCTGCTCAAGACCGTGCAGCGCGCCGACGCGCTGTCCGGCGCGCGCGGCAATTCCAACCTGCAGGCCAGTGTCGCCCAGGGCATCCAGGCGGCCGGCGAGAACGGCGGTGCGGCGGGCCTGGTCGGCGTCGGCATGGCCTCGGGCATGTTCGGCGTCGGCGGCATGCAGCAGCCGGTTGCGCCGGCGGCCGACGATCCGGTGGCCAGGCTGAAGAAGGCCAAGGAAATGCTGGACCTGGGGCTGATCACCCAGGCCGACTACGACGCGCTGAAAGCCAAGGCGCTGGGCCTGTAACCGGCAGGACCCACGACGCCCATGTCCGATCCCCGTAACGGCCCACCGCCGCTGCCCGGGTCCGCCGCCGCGCCGCCGCCCTTGCCGGCGGCGACGCTGGACGGGCCCGGCTCGCCGCGTGACGTGCCGCCGCCGCCCGGCGGTTTCCCGCTGGAGACCGCCGATCTGCCCCAGGCCATCCGCGACGAGGTCGAGGCGCCCGATCCGCTGGCCATCGATACCTCCGCCACCGAGCTGAAGGACGGCCTCAACCGCTGCCCCAAATGCGGTGCCACCGACATCCGCCCGCGGGCCGGCAGCGACGTGCTGGTGTGCCTGTACTGCCGCCACGAGTGGCATGGCGCGCGGGTGGAAGAGGCGTTCGGGCTGGGCGAGGCCATCGACCAGCTGCGCGGTACCGTCATCGCCTCCGGTGCGCGCGACATCGACGCCGATGCCGCGGTATTGATGACCTTCAAATGCAGCGGCTGCGGCGCCGAGGTCACCGTCAACACCCAGAGCAGCATGACCGCGCGCTGCCACTGGTGCCGGCACGTGTTCGGCGTCAACGAACAGATCGCCAACGGCGCGGTACCCGACGCGGTGCTGCCGTTCCACATAAAGAAGGACGACGCGGTCGCGCGCATCCGCCAGTTCGTGGACAAGCGCCGCCTGTTCGCGCTCAAGGCGTTCAAGGACCAGTTCACCCCGGAGAACGTGGTCGGCGTCTACCTGCCGTACATGATCGTTGACGGCAATGTCAGCGCGGCGGTGGCCGGCAGGGGCGAGATCAAGACCCGCGAGTACACCCGCGGCACCGAGAAGAACCGGCAGACCTATTACGACGCCGACGTCTACCAGGTGGAGCGGCAGGTGGACTTCACCGTCGACGACCTGCCGCTGGAATCGTCGGCCGGGCGCGGCAACCTGGACACGCGCATCAATACCAACAACATCATCAACGCCATCCTGCCGTTCGACACCAAGAACGCGCTGAAGTGGAATGCCTCCTACCTGGCCGGCTACACCTCGGAAAAGCGCGACCTGGACGTGGAGAAGCTGCGCCCGCGGCTGGAGGACCAGCTGCTGTCGATCGCGCGTGCGCAGGTACACCGCTCGGTAGCGCGCTACGACCGCGGCGTGCGCTGGGAGCAGGAGCAGCTGGAGGTCCACGGCACCCGCTGGGTATCGATGTACCTGCCGGTGTGGCTGTACTCCTACCACCAGCCCGGCAGCAACGGCGGCATGCTGCACTACATCGCGGTCAACGGCCGCACCGGCGAGACCATGGGCAGCGTGCCCGTGCAGCAGTGGAAACTGCTGCTGGCCGCGCTCACCGCCGGCACGATCATCGAAGCCCTCGCAATCGCATTCCTGGTGGCTGCCTCATGAGCGACGACAGTGGACTCTGGTTGCTGGCCGCAGGCCCGGCCGGCGCGACCGCGTTGTACTGGGCCCTGTACCGGTACTACCGCAATACCGACAAATCGCATGGCTTCGAGCACGAGACCGAGATCGTGGCCAAGCCGGTGAGCGGCTCGGAGCGCAAGGTCGGCGAGGTGAAGGGCACCCAGCAGCGCCGCATCGACGGCGACAACGTCGGTGATTACCGGCGCCGGGTGAAACGCCTGCGCTGAACCTCCGCGCGTGGGTGAGGGGCCCGCACGGCGCATTGCCTGCGCTGGATCCCCCGTAGGTGCAGGGCTTGCCCTGCACGGGCTCTCGCGGCCATGCCCCGTGCGGGGCAAGCCCCGCACCTACGGGCGTTGTCGCAGATCCTTCAACAGCGCGGCGAAATCACGCGCGAAGCCGGCCATGTCGAACAGGCCGGCCTCGCCGCGGGCCGCGGCCAGGCGTTGGCGCAGGCCGGCCAGCGCGGCCGGGTCGTTGCCCAGCCGGACCGCAGTGGCGACGAAGGCCGCATCGTCGGCGGCGTTCATCTCGTCCAGCCCGAGGTGGTGGTTGAGGCTGCCGGCCACGCGCGCGGCGAAGGTGTGGCCGGGCGTGGTCAACACCGGGCAACCGGCCCACAGCGCGTCGGAGGCGGTGGTGTGGGCGTTGTAGGGATGGGTGTCGAGGAACAGGTCGGCATGCCGGTAGCGTGCCAGGTAGTGCGGGTGCGGCAGCTTGGGCATGAACACCAGGCGCGACGGATCGATGCCCTGCCGCTGCGCGACCACGCGCAGGCGCTGGTCGGCCAGTCCCGGCCCCGACAGCAGCCACAGCACGCTGCCGGGCACCCCGCGCAGCACCTCCAGCAGGCGCGCGACGCTGCGCGGGTTGAGCTTGTAACTGTTGTTGAAGCAGCAGAACACGACGCCGCCGCCGTTGCCGTCGCGTCCGGGCAGGCCGCAGTCGCCGCGCGGCGGTGGCGCCTCGACCACGCGGGTGTTGTCCGAGGGCTGGAACGCGCGCGGCAGCCGCAGCACCTTTTCGCTGAACGCCGGTTCCAGTGCCGGCGGCAACACGAACGCGTCGGCCAGCACGTAATCGATCCACGGCGCGCCCGAGGTGCCGGGGTAGGCCAGCCAGTTGACCTGCAGCGGCGCCGGCCGCATCGCCAGCACTTCCGGGGTGCCGCCGCCACCCCAGCCGCGCAGGTCGAACAGCACGTCGATGCCGGCCTCGCGGATACGCGCGGCGATGGCCGCGTGCGGCATGCCATCGACCGCGTGCAGCGTGTGGGCCGCCGCCAGCAGGCGCTGGCGGATGCGGCTGCCGTCGTCGCCGTTGAGCGCGAACAGGTGCACCTGCAGCCCGGCGTCGGCGCGCAGCTGCTCGAACAGCGCCACGGTCAGCAGCCCGGTGGGGTGCGCGCCGAAGCCATTGGAAAGGAAGCCCACCCGCAGCGGGCCGTCGGTGCGCAACTGCGCCGGTGGCAGCCGCGGGGTGGACGCGGCGATCACCTGTGCGCGCTGGCGGGCACAGGCCAGCTGCTCGGCGGCGCTGGCGTCCTCGCTGAGGAAGGCGAACGGCTCCACCGCCGGGTTGCCCTGCGCCACCGCGCCGCGCACCTGCTGCGACAGCGCCTCCAGTCCGCGCCAGTCGCACAGCCGCCGTTGCCAGTTCAGGCGCTGCGCGGCCACATAGGGCTCGTCCGGGAGCAGTGCATGGGCGCGGCGATAGGCATCGGCGGCGGCCTCGGGCTGGCCGGCGTCCTCCAGCGCATGGCCCAGCCACAGCGCGATGCCGGGGTGCCCGGGAACCTGTCGCGAGGCGTGGCGCAGCAGGTTGGCCGCCTCCTCGTGGCGGCCCTGCATCCAGCGCGCGCGTCCCAGCCGGGCCAATGCTTCGGGGTGGTCATGGCGCAACTGCAGCGCGCGCTGCGCGGCGCGTTCGCCGGCGGCCACGTCGCCGGCGCCCAGCTCGGCGTCGGCCAGCATCACCCAGGCGATGAAGTCGGCCGGCTGGCGCTGTACCGCGCTGCGCAGGTGCTGGCGTTCGTCGTGCGGGACATTCATGCGGTGGCGGAACCCTCTGCTGCGATGTGCCGATTGTGCGGGCGTGGTCGTGCATCTGCCGCGGGACCGCCGACAGTGACGACGCGCGGGCCTCAGGTGCCTTCGGACAGGCGCGCCAGTTCGTCCACCTGGTGCTCGTGCAGCAGGCGGCCGACCAGCGCGTCCAGGTCGCCTTCGATCACGTTGGGCAGGTCGTACAGGGTCAGGCCCTCGACCCGGTGGTCGGTGATCCGGCCCTGCGGGAAGTTGTAGGTGCGGATGCGCTGGCTGCGGTCGCCGCTGCCGACCTGCAGGCGCCGCGATTCGGCCTGCGCGGCCGCCTGCCGGCTGCGCTCGGCGTCCAGCAGCTGCGCCTTGAGCCGCTTCATCGCCTTGTCGCGGTTGGCGTGCTGGCTGCGCTCGGTCTGGCATTCGACCACCACCCCGGTCGGCACATGGGTGATGCGGATCGCCGATTCGGTCTTGTTGACGTGCTGGCCGCCGGCGCCGGACGAGCGGAAGGTGTCCACTTTCAGGTCGGCCGGATTGATGGCGATGTCCTCGACGTCGTCGGCCTCGGGAATGATCGCCACGGTGGCCGCGGAGGTGTGGATGCGCCCCTGCGACTCGGTGGCCGGCACGCGCTGCACGCGGTGGGTGCCGGATTCGAACTTCAGCTTCGAGTACGCGCCGCGGCCGACCACGCGGGCCACGATCTCCTTGTAGCCGCCATGTTCGCCGGGGTTGTCCGATTCGATCTCGACCTTCCAGCCCTGGCGTTCGGCATAGCGGGCGTACATGCGGAACAGGTCGCCGGCGAAGATCGCCGCCTCGTCGCCGCCGGTGCCGGCGCGCACTTCCAGGAACAGGTTGCCTTCGTCGCGCGGGTCGCGCGGCACCAGCAGCAGCGCCAGTTCCTCGTCCAGCGCCTGCAGGCGCGCCTGCGCCGCGGCGATCTCCTCTTCGGCCAGCTCGCGCAGTTCGGGGTCGGCGCGCATCGCCTCGGCCGAGGCCAGGTCGGCGCGGGCGCGGCTTTCGGCGGCCAGCGCACTGGCCACCGGCTCGAGCTGGGCGAATTCGCGCGAGAGATCGCGGAAGCGCGTGTTGTCGGCGACCACGTCCGGGTCGGCAAGCAGGCGTTCCAGTTCTTCACGGCGCTCGGCCAGGGCCAGCAGCTTACGGCGCAGGGTCGGCGTCATCGGTCCTCGCAATGGGGTGTCGATACCCGGGCACGGCCGGGAACAGGCGCTCGGCGGCACGGGTCAGGTCGGCGTCGCCTTCCAGCGCGGCCTGCCGCAGCGCGGCGGTAGGGGGGTGCAGCAGGCGGTTGGTCAGCCCGTGCGCGAGCTGCTCGAGCACCTCGTCGGCGGACTTGCCGTGGGCCAGCTGCTGCCGCGCCTTGTCCAGCAGTTCGGCGCGGGTGGCCTCGCCGAACGCGCGCAGCTGCTTGAGCGGCGCCTGCAGGTGGGTGGCGCGCAGGTTCTCCATGTAGCGGGAGACCTGCAGGTCGATGATCGCCTCCGCCTCGGCCGCGGCCTCGCGGCGGCTGCGGCGGTTCTCCTCCACGGCGCGCTCCATGTCGTCGACCGTGTACAGGTAGGCGTCGGCCAGCTCGCCCACGCCGGGTTCGATGTCGCGCGGCACCGCCAGGTCGAACAACAGCATCGGCTTGTGCCTGCGCGCGCGCAGCGCGGCGGCGACCTGCCGCTGCAGGATCACCGGTTCGCGCGCGGCGGTGGCCGAAAACACCACATCGGCCTCGGCCAGGTGGCGTTCCAGTTCGGTCAGCGGCAGCGCCACGCCGCCATGGCGGCTGGCCAGCTCCTGCGCGTGGGCGAGGGTACGGTTGGCGATCAGCAGCCGCTTCACCCGCGCTTCGCCCAGGTGCTTGGCGGCCAGCTCGATGGTCTCGCCGGCACCGACCAGCAGCACCACCGAGTCCTCCAGCCGGGCGAACGAATCCTGCGCCAGCCGCACCGCGGTCGACGCCACTGAAATGGGGTTGGCGCCGACCCGGGTGTCGGTGCGGGCGCGCTTGGCCACCGAGAACGTCTGCTGGAACAGCCGGTCCAGGTGCTGGCCGATGGCGCCGTTGTCGCGTGCCAGCGCCCAGGCGTCCTTCACCTGGCCCAGGATCTGCGGCTCGCCCAGCACCATCGAATCCAGCCCGGTGGCGACGCGGAACAGGTGGCGCACGGCGGCGTCGTCGCGGTGCTCGTACAGATACCCCTGCAGGTCGCCGGCATGGCTTTCCAGCCAGTGCGACAGGTGCCGGCCGTCATCGGCCACGGCATACAGTTCGGTGCGGTTGCAGGTGGACAGCAGCACCGCCTCGGCCAGTTGCGGCGATTGCCGCAGCGACGCCATCGCGCGCGCCAGCGCATCGCCGCCGAAGGCCGCGCGTTCGCGCAGCTCCACCGGCGCGGTCTGATGGTTCAGTCCGAGCACCCACAGGGTCATTCTGTTCAGTTGCTTGCGATAAGCTGCTGGCTGTTGATGGCCGCCATTTTACGGCCCGATTGCCGCAGATGCCCATTTCCAGACCAACCCGGCTCACCCGTATAGGCAGCGTTGCGCTGCTGCTCCTGTCGTCGGCGCCCCTGCTGGCGGCCCCGCCACCGGCGGACCGCGCCCAGGCCGCGTCGCTGACCCCGGTGCTGGCGGGGGAGTTCTCCCTGCAGGCGGGCAAGCTTGCCGACGCCGCGCGCTGGTACCTGCAGGCCGCGCGTGAGCACGCCGGCGACGTCGGCCTGGCCGAACGCGCCACCCGCATCGCCATGCTCGCCGACGACGAGGCTGGCGCCGCCGAAGCGCTGGCGCTGTGGGCGCAGCGCGCCCCCGGCGCGTTGGCGGTACGCGGTACCCGGGCGTCGCTGGCGCTGCGCCAGGGCGACACCCGGCTGGCGCGCAAGGAACTGCTGGCGGTGCTGCGTTCGCGCGAACCGCGGGCATGGCGGTATGCGGTATTGGCGCTGGCCACGGGCGGTCGCGACCCGGCGGCGCCGGCGACGGTGCTGGACCAGCTGGTCGACGCCAACGCCATTCCCGACGATCTCGAGGCCTGGCAGGAGTTCGGCCGCCTGGCGCTGCGGATGGACCGCCCGGAGCTGGCGCGGCGCATGGTCGGCGAGGTGGTCAGGCGCTTCCCCGACGAACCGCGGGTGGCCCTGCTGCATGCGTCCCAGCTCAACCAGGCCGGCAGGAAGGACGAGGCGCTGGCGCTGTTGAAGGGCGTCGAGCCCAAGGCCGCCGGCGACGACGAGCTGCGCAACGCGCTGGCCTTCGCCTACGACGCCTTCGGCGAGCCTGGCGCGGCCGAACGGGTGCTCTCCGCCGGCACCCAGGACGTGCAGACCTGGGGCATGCGCGCCTCGCTGCTGGCCAAGCAGAAGGACGATGCCGGGCTGCTGGCGCTGTACCAGGACATCGCCGCCAGGGCCGCCAAGCCGGATCCGGACCAGCGCCTGCTGCTGGGCCGGATCGCCGAGTACCTCAAGCGCTATCGCGAAGCCGTGGACTGGTACCACGGCGTGCCTGGCGGCCCGCAGCGCAGCGAGGCGCGGCTGCGTGCGGTCAATGCGCTGCACGAGCTGGGCGAGAAGGCGCAGGCGGCCGACGAGGTCCATGCCATCCAGGCCGATGCCTCGGTGGACGACGACGTGCGCCGCGATGCCTACCTGCTCGAAGCCGAGCTGCAGCAGCGCGACGAACGCAACGACGCCGAGGTCGGCATCCTCACCCGCGGCCTTGCCGCCTACCCGGACGACAGCGCGCTGCTGTATGCCCGGGCACTGGCCTGGGAGCGGCGCGACGACATCCCGCGCGCCGAGGCCGACCTGCGCAAGATCCTGGTCGCCGAGCCGGAGAACGTGGCCGCGCTCAATGCGCTGGGCTACACCCTGGCCGACCGCACCGGGCGCTACCAGGAGGCGCTGGAGCTGATCGACCGCGCGCGCGTGGCCGAGCCGGACAACGCGGCCATCGTCGACAGCTATGGCTGGGTCCTGTACCGGCTGGGGCGCAGGGAGGAGGCGCTGGTGCAGCTGCGCCGGGCATGGAGCCTGAACAAGGACCCGGAGATCGCCGCGCACGTCGGCGAGGTGCTGTGGGTGCTCGGGCAGAAGGACGAGGCGCGGCGCTTCTTCGACGAGGCGCGCAGGCTGGATCCGGACAACCGCGCGCTGCAGCGCGCGGTCGAGGCGCTTGGCGTATGACGGCAATGATGTGGCGCTGGATGGCGGTGCCGTTGCTGGCCGGCGCGCTGGCCGGCTGCGGGTCGCTGGCGACGCGGCAGCCGGCGCCGTCCACGCCGGTGCATTCGACCATCGAGCCGGCCGTGGAAACGGCGCGGCTGGCCGTGCTCGATACCGTCCCGGCGTGGTCGTTCCAGGGCCGGGTCGCGATCAGCAAGGGCCGCAACGGCGGCAACGGCCGCATCGACTGGCAGCAGCGCGGCGACGCCTACCAGGTGAGCCTGGCCGCGCCGGTGACGCGCCAGAGCTGGCAGCTGAGCGGCGGTGCCGGGCAGGTGGTGCGGCTGGACGGGCTGGAGGGCGGTCCGCGCAGTGGTGCCGATGCCGGCGAGCTGCTGCGGCAGGCCACCGGCTGGGACATCCCGGTGGCGCAGCTGGCGGCCTGGGTGCGCGGCATGCGCGCCGCCGACGCCGCGACACCCACCTACCTGGGCTACGACGCCGCGGGATTGCCGCGGGTCCTGGAGCAGGGCGGCTGGCGGATCGATTATCTCGACTGGTACCCGCAGGACGCCGGGCGGCCGGCGCTGCCCCGCCGCATCGAGGCGGTCAATGGCGACGCCAAGGTGCGGCTGATCGTGGATGAATGGAGCATGGGCGGGCAATGAACACGGTTGTCGACGCGGCCGGCTGGTCGTACTGGCCGGCGCCGGCCAAGCTGAACCTGTTCCTGCGGATCACCGGCCGCCGGCCGGACGGCTATCACGAACTGCAGACCGTGTTCCGCCTGCTGGACTGGGGCGATCGCATCGGCCTGCGCCTGCGCGGCGACGGCCAGGTCCGCCGCGAGGGAGACTCCGCTCCCGGCGTGGCCGAGGCCGACGACCTGGTGGTGCGTGCCGCGATTGCGCTGAAAGAGGTCGCCAACTGCGCCCAAGGTGTCGATATCCGCGTCGAAAAGCGCATTCCGGCCGGTGGTGGCTTCGGCGGTGGCTCGTCCGACGCGGCGACCGTGCTGGTCGTACTCAACGCGTTGTGGGGCACCGGCCTGGACGAGGAGGCGCTGGCGGCGCTGGGGCTGCGCCTGGGTGCGGACGTGCCGGTGTTCGTGCGTGGGCGCAACGCCTGGGCCGAAGGCGTCGGCGAGCGGCTGCGGCCGCTGGACCTGCCCCCGGCCTGGTACCTGCTGGTCGACCCGGGCGTGCATGTGCCCACCGCCGACCTGTTCCGTTCACCGGATTTGACGCGGGATGCCGCGCCCGCGAAAATAGCGGACTTCGCTTCCGGGACCGACCTCGGGAATGCGTTCGAGCCGGTGCTGCGATGCCGGGAGCCCGCCGTCGATGCGGTGTTCCAGGCGCTTTCGCGCGTCGGCCGGGCACGGCTCACGGGGTCGGGAAGCGGTTGTTTCGTCGAGTTCGCCACGCGCGCTGCCGCCGAGCACGCCCGGGCGGAGTTGCCGGAGCGGCTGCGGGCATGGGTGGTTGCGGGCGCAGCGCGCTCGCCACTGCTCGATGCACTGGAAGCGATAGCAGTGAAGGATTGATGCAGGGGCGTCGCCAAGAGGCCCAAGGCACCAGGTTTTGATCCTGGCATTCGTAGGTTCGAATCCTACCGCCCCTGCCACTGCCCGGGTTTTCCCGTGGCAGCCCGCACGTTGCCGTGCGGGGAAGCAAAGCGCTGGCCGCGGATGCCGGACGCTGCCGCCACAGGATGTTCCCCCGCTCCCGCTCTTTCGCCGCCGCCCGAGAAAGCCCACATGCAAGACGCCCAGAACCTGCTGGTTTTTTCCGGCAATGCCAACAAACCCCTTGCGCAGAGCATCTGCAAGGAGCTGGGCGTGCAGCCGGGCAAGGCGCTGGTCTCCAAGTTCTCCGACGGCGAAGTGCAGGTCGAGATCCAGGAGAACGTGCGCAAGCAGGACGTGTTCGTGGTGCAGCCGACCTGCGCGCCGAGCGCCGAGAACCTGATGGAGCTGCTGGTGATCATCGACGCGCTCAAGCGCGCGAGCGCCGCCTCCGTCACCGCGGTGGTGCCGTACTTCGGCTACGCCCGCCAGGATCGCCGCATGCGCTCCTCGCGCGTGCCGATCACCGCCAAGGTCGCCGCCAAGATGTTCTCGGCCGTGCATACCGACCAGATTCTCACGGTCGACCTGCACGCCGACCAGATCCAGGGCTTCTTCGACATGCCCGTGGACAACGTGTACGCCTCGCCGCTGCTGCTGGCCGACATCTGGCGCGCCTACGGCACCGACAACCTGATCGTGGTCAGCCCGGACGTCGGCGGCGTGGTGCGCGCCCGCGCGGTGGCCAAGCGCCTGGACGACGCCGACCTGGCGATCATCGACAAGCGCCGGCCGCGCGCCAACGTCGCCACGGTGATGAACATCATCGGCGACGTCGAAGGCAAGACCTGCGTGATGGTCGACGACATCGTCGACACCGCCGGCACGCTGTGCGCCGCCGCCGCCGCGCTGAAGGCGCGCGGCGCGGTCAAGGTCGCCGCGTACTGCACCCACGCCGTGCTCTCGGGCCCGGCGGTGGACAACCTGAACAACTCCCAGCTCGACGAGCTGGTGGTGACCGACACCATCCCGTTGTCCGACGTGGCCCGTGTCTGCACCAAGATCCGCCAGATCAGCGTGGCCGAGATGCTGGCCGAGACGATGCGCCGCATCGCCTTCGGCGAATCGGTCAGCTCGATGTACGTGGATTGAAGCATCCCGGTTCCCGGCGCCGTGCCGGGACCGGCAGCGGCATCCCTGGTCGCGGGGATGCCTTCATCACGCACCGCATGCGGTGCAACAACCAAGAGTAGTCAACAATGGCAAAGTCCCACGAAATCAAAGTCGCCCGTCGCGACGTGCAGGGCAAGGGTGCGAGCCGCCGCCTGCGTCACGCCGGCCTGGTGCCGGGCATCGTCTATGGCGGTGACCGCGAGCCGGCGATGGTCGAGTTCAACCACAACGAAATCTGGCTGGCCCAGCAGAACGAGTGGTTCTACTCCTCGATCATCGACCTGAACCTCGATGGCAGCATCTACAAGGTGCTGCTGCGCGACATGCAGCGCCACCCGTACAAGCAGCTGGTCATGCACCTGGACTTCCAGCGCGTGAACGAGAATGAAGTGCTCAACGCCACCGTGCCGCTGCACTTCATCAACGAGGAGATCTCCCCGGCCGGCAAGACCGCCGACGTGCTGGTCACCCACGAGCTGAAGGAAGTGCACATCGCCTGCCTGCCGAAGGACCTGCCGCAGTCGATCGAAGTCGACCTGGCGAACCTGACCGCCGGCGACATCATCTACCTGTCGCAGCTGAAGCTGCCGGCGGGCGTGGAAATCCCGGCGCTGAAGCTGGGCAAGGACCACGACGACGCCGTGGTCATCGCCAAGGCGCCGAGCGCTGCCGAGGAAGCCGCCGAGTAATCGGCCGGCTGCGTCCGCCCGCAACGGGCGGACGCAGCCAACGGTGGACGCATGACTGGCTTGCGCTTGATCGTCGGTCTGGGCAATCCCGGAACCGAACACGCCCGGACCCGGCACAACGCCGGGTTTCATTTCGTTGAGGCCCTGGCCGAACGGGCGGGCGCGCGCTGGGCGCTCGACGCCAAGCTGTTCGGCGAAGTGGCCAGGGTCGACATCGGCGGCCAGCCGGTATGGCTGCTCAAGCCCGCCACCTTCATGAACCTGTCCGGCAAGTCGGTGACGGCCGCGCAGCGGTTCTGGAAGATCGAACCGGAACAGACCCTGCTCGCGCACGACGAGCTGGACCTGCCGCCGGGCACGGCGCGCCTGAAGTTCGATGGCGGCCACGGTGGCCAGAACGGCCTGCGCGACACCATCCGCCTGCTCGGGCATGGCCGGTTCCACCGCCTGCGCGTCGGCATCGGCCACCCGGGCCACAAGGACCGCGTGGTGCCGTGGGTGCTGGGCCGTCCGTCGAAGGACGACGAAGTGCTGATCGCGCGCGCCATCGACGACGCCATCGACGTGCTGCCGCTGGCGGTCGCCGGCGACTTCAACGAGGCCATGAAGCGCCTGCACACGGGCAAGCCGTGATTGCGGCCTGCGCTTTCGCGGACCCAGGCGTCCGTGGAGAGCGCAGGCCGGAATCCCGAATCCTGGAGTTTGTTGCATGGGTATCAAATGCGGCATCGTCGGCCTGCCCAACGTCGGCAAGTCGACCCTGTTCAATGCGCTGACCAAGGCGGGCATCGCCGCGGCCAATTTCCCGTTCTGCACGATCGAGCCAAACACCGGCATCGTGCCGGTGCCGGATCCGCGGCTCGAGGCGCTGGCGGCCATCGTCAAGCCGGAGCGGGTGATCCCCACCACCATGGAGTTCGTGGACATCGCCGGGCTGGTCGCCGGCGCATCCAAGGGTGAGGGCCTGGGCAACAAGTTCCTGGCCCACATCCGCGAGACCGACGCCATCGCCCACGTGGTGCGCTGCTTCGAGGACGGCAACGTCATCCACGTCGCCAACAAGGTCGACCCGATCGCCGATATCGAAACCATCGATACCGAGCTGGCGCTGGCCGACCTGGAATCGGTGCTGAAGGCGCTGGACCGCGCCAACCGCGCGGCCAAGGCCAACGACAAGGAGGCGCTGGCGCGCAAGCCGGTGCTGGAGAAGCTGGCCGCGGCGCTCGACCAGGGCCGCTCGGCGCGCTCGGCCGGGCTCGATGCCGAGGAGAAGGCGTTGGTCCGCGACATGTTCCTGATCACGCTCAAGCCGCTGATGTACATCGCCAACGTCGCCGAGGACGGGTTCGAGAACAACCCGCACCTGGACGCGGTGCGCGCCCGTGCCGAGGCCGAGGGCGCCGAGGTGGTGCCGGTATGCGCGGCGATCGAGGAAGAACTGGCGCAGCTGGACGACGCCGACCGCGACGAGTTCCTCAAGGACCTCGGCCTGGAAGAGCCGGGCCTGAACCGGGTGATCCGCGCCGGTTACAAACTGCTGGGCCTGCAGACCTATTTCACCGCCGGCGTGAAGGAAGTCCGCGCCTGGCAGCTGCGCGCCGGCTCCACCGCGCCGCAGGCCGCCGGCGTGATCCATACCGATTTCGAGCGTGGCTTCATCCGCGCCGAGACCATCGGCTACGACGACTTCATCACCCTCAAGGGCGAGCAGGGCGCCAAGGAAGCCGGCCGGCTGCGCCTGGAAGGCAAGGACTACATCGTCAAGGAAGGCGACGTGCTGCACTTCCGCTTCAACGTCTGATCCGCGGCGCACCGCCCGGAACACGAAGGCCCCGCAATGCGGGGCCTTCGCATATGTGGCCCGCGCCGGATGTCGCCACGGCGCCCGCCGCCCTGGACAAAAATGCGCCAGAGTGCGCGCCGCCCTTGCAGCATCGGCGCGCGTCAGGGTTGTCCACAGGCTTTTCCCTGCCTTCTGCACATGCGCTGTGGAGAACCCGGCAGGGCCCGGGTGGCATCGACGGGGCGGGGTGCCCAGGCGCGGAAAACGACAAGGCCCGCGATGCGGGCCTTGTCGTTGTTGCGAGGAGCGGGCGTATTACAGCGGCTTGCCGCCCAGCTTCCAGGTGACCTGCACGAAGTAGCTGCGGCCCGTGCTGTCGAACCAGGCGGTGTCGTAGTACGGGTAGTTGGCCCAGGTCGGGTCCTTCGGCGGCATCTTGTCGAACAGGTTGTTGACCGACAGCGACACCCGCAGATGATCGCTGATGTCGTAGCGCGCGCCGGCGTTGAAGCGCCAGGTGGCCTGGGTCCAGGCGTCGTCGTCGTAGTTCGGGACGCGGCCCAGATAGTTGCCGAACAGGCTGGCGCCCCACGCGCCCTTGTCCCAGTTCACGCCCACGTTCGCCTTGGCCCGCGGCAGCGCGGGGCTGAAGGTCTCGTAGTGCAGCATGTCCTCGGACGCGTCGCCCGGGTAGCGCTGGAATGTGTGGTCCTTGACCCAGGTGTAGTTGCCGTTGACGCGGAAATCGCCGGTCCGGGTCTGCAGCCGGTAGCTGGCGGCGACGTCGATGCCGGAGGTTTCCTCCTTGGCGATGTTGATCGGCGCGAAGCGCACGCTGCTGATGTCGCCATCGGCATCGCGGATCACCCGGGCAAGCGCGTCCTGGCAGGTCGGCGAATTGATGTCCACGGCCACGCCGGCGTCGGTCTTGCCGAGGCGGCAGTTGGCCTCGGTGATGCGCAGCCGCTCGCGGTCCTGCACCTGGACCTGGTTCATGACCTTGATCTGGTAGTAGTCCACCGCCAGGTCGAGGCCGTCCAGCGGTGACCAGACGAAGCCGGCCGAGAACGACTTGCTGGTCTCCACGCCCAGCTCGATGTTGCCCTTGTAGACGTCGAAGGTGCTCACGTCCCAGCTGCCATCGTCGTAGCAGTCACCGTCGCTGAAGCCCGGCTCCTCGCTGCGGCACTGGTAGTAGTCGGTGGCGTAGCGGGTGCGGTAGTAGTCGTCGCCGGCGAACAGGTAGTGCATGTCCGGCGCGCGGAAGCCGGTGCCATAGGAGCTGCGCACCAGCAGGGTGTCGAGCGGGCGCCATTCCAGGCCCGCGCTGTAGGTGAACTTGCCCGGGTGCTTGCCGCCGTAGCTGTAGCGGTCGTAGCGTCCGGCCAGGCTGGCCTGCAGGGTGGACAGCATCGGGATGCGCAGTTCGCCCGCGGCACTCCAGTGGTTGCGGCTGCCGCTGCCGTCGCCGTAGCGCGGACCGGTGTAGGCGTCCTCGGTCAGGGCCAGCGGATCGGGGTTGATGCGGTAGGACTGGCGGCCATACTCGATCGCACCGGCAAAGCCCACGTCGCCGGCCGGCAGCGAGAACAGCGCGGTGTTGTCGGCGGTGAAGCTGACGTTGTCGTTCTTGGCCACCGGGCGGAACGTGGACATGGCCGCGATGGAGGCGAACTCGGCCGGCGTCAGCGGGGTGAACAGGCGCGTCGGGTCCGGGTTGTAGATCGCGTAGCCGCTGTCGGTGTAGCCCAGTCGCTCGCCCAGGAAGAAACGGTTGGCGGCGTCGGCCTTGATCCGCGGCATCTCCACGTCGGCCTTGTACTGCGAATGGTTCCAGGCCGCTTCCCAGTTCCACGCCTCGGCGAAGATGCCCTTGAGGCCGGTGGTCACCGCCAGCGTCTTCTGGGTGGTGGTGTTCATGCGGTTGCGCAGCCCGCCGATCTCTTCCGGCGAGAACTGCCGCGACCAGATCTCGCGGCTGTCGGTGGCGGCGTTGTAGAACACCTTGTTGCGGTAGTTGTTGGTCGACGCCGGGTCGTGGAACTCCCAGCCCATGACGTCGCTGACGACGTCGTTGCCGTTGGTGCCGGTCAGCAGGCGCACCGTCTGGTGGCCGGCCTGCAGGTCGGCGAACCACGACAGCTCGTCGTTGAAGCGGTATTCGAACGAACCGTAGGCGTTGATGCCCTTGCGCTCGTTCTGGATCGTGCGGTACGCGATGGCGCGCTCACTGCCGCAGTAGGGCTCGCCGAAGCGGTCCTCGGCCAGGTGGGTGGTGCCGTCGTTCAGCCCCGACAGCGCCTTGCAGCCATCGGCGGGCGCGATGTTGACGTCGTCTTCCCAGTTGGTGATCTGGGCGATCAGGCGCGGCAGGCGGCGGCGCTCGGTCGGCGCGTCCAGGGTGGAATCCTGCACGTTGCGCTGGGTACCCCACAGCGGGCGCTTGTTGAGCAGCTCCATGCCGACGATGCCGCTGAAATTGCCCTGCTCGAAGCCGGTGGTGAGGGTCAGGTCATGCGATTCGCCACCGCCGCGGCTGGTGTCGCCATAGCGGTAATCGATGGTGGTGCCGTCGGTGGACTTCTTCAGGATGAAGTTGATCACGCCGGCCATCGCGTCCGAGCCGTAGACCGCCGATGCGCTGCCGGTCAGCACCTCGATGCGGTCGATCATGCCCAGCGGGATGTTGCCGATGTCGGTGAAGTTGCTCCTGCCGTTGAGCGGCAGCGGGAAATCGGCGATGCGGCGGCCGTTGATCAGCACCAGGGTGTGGTTGGGGCCGAGGCCGCGCAGGTCGACCGCCTGCGCGCCGGGCGTCGACTGTGCGCCGGTGGTGTTCTGCTGGCCCTGCACGGTGCCGCTGTTCTGGCTGAGCGAACGCAGGACGTCGGGGACGGAGGTGAACCCGGCCGACTGGATCTGCTCGGCGGTCACCACGGTGACCGGGGCGGGGCCTTCCACCTGCGCGCGCGGGATGCGCGAACCGGTGACCTGCACGGTATCCAGTTGCTTGGTTTGATCGTTGTCGGTGCTCTGGGCCAAGGCCGTTGCGGAGGCGGCCATGCCAAGCAGGGCCAACTGGATCGAACACACCATTGCGTGTTTGCGCATGAATCAGGTCTCTGCTGAAAGTGTTCCGGAAAGTGTCTGGCCGGCCCGCGCAAGCGCCGGGAGCCCCGGCAAACGTGAATGGGGCGTGATCATCTAACACCTTTTTTACACGCTTGACCACTGCCGGAAAGTCTGGCATTACGGTATGGAAGCGATTACATGATGGTCTGGAGGGCGGTATGAGGCGGATGGTGTCCCGATGCGGGCGGTTGGCCCTGGTGCTGGTGGCGCTCGGCATGGCCGGCGGCGCGGTTGCCGCGGGGAGCAGGGGGCTGTCGGATCCGGGCTACCGCTATTACGAAGTGGGCGACCTGGACGCCGAGCGGCCCGGCCAGACCCAGGCAGCGATGATGCTGATGGGCGGCGGCGACTGGGTTCCCGAAGCCTTCCACTGGTGGGTCGAGCGCGCCGGCAACGGCCGCGTGGTGATCCTGCGCGCCTCCGGCGACGACAACCTGCAGAACGAGCTGTACTACGACATCGGCGGGGTCACCTCGGTGCAGACCCTGGTATTCGACAGCCGCAAGGCCGCCGACGACCCGGCGGTGCTGCGGGTGGTGCGCGGCGCCGACGCCATCTTCATCGCCGGCGGCGACCAGTCCCGCTACATCCGCTTCTGGAAGGGGACCGAGCTGAACCAGGCCCTCAACGAGCACGTCGCCGCGGGCAAGCCGATCGGTGGCACCAGCGCCGGGCTGGCGATTCTCGGGGGGTACAGCTATGGCGCGCTGGACGGCGGCAGCGTCAACTCGCCCACCGCGCTGAGCGACCCGATGGGCAGCAAGGTCACCATGGACCAGGACTTCCTGACCATGCCCTATCTTTCCAACGTGGTCACCGACACCCATTTCGCCAAGCGCGAGCGCCTGGGCCGGCTGATCGTGTTCGTCGCCCGCGCCGCCCAGGAGAAGGGGCAGGACGATATCGTCGGCATCGGCGTGGATGAGGACACCGCGCTGTGCGTCGAGGCCGATGGCCGCGGCCGCGTCTACTCGCTCGACGACGGCTATGCCTGGCTGGTGATGCCGCACCGCACCGCCGACCGCCTGAGCAGCGGCGAATCGCTGGAATTCAGCTCCATCCCGGTGACCGGGGTGGGCGCCGGCAGCCGCCTGCACCTGGACGGGTTCACCGTCGACAACCCGGCCTTCACCGCCGTCGCCAACGTGGTCGATGGCGAACTGGAGCTGCAGCCGGACTGATGCCTGCGCGTGCAGCCCGGATGGACGTGGAAGGGGCTTCGGCCCCTTCCCGCGTTTCAGTGGGGGGGCGTGAATGGCAGGATCCGTGGCGACAGCGTCTGTTCAGACCCATGAAGGCGTGCCTAGAATCGGGCACCTTTCCTGAGTGAAGAAACATGAAGCTGACTTCCGCGGTGTTGCTGGGCCTGGCGTCGTTGTCTTCCGTGTCGGCGGTGGCCGCGCCGGCCTCCCCCCTGCTGGTGATCCACGGTGGCGCCGGCGTGGAGCGCCAGGACCTCAACCCGGAGGAAGTGCGCGCGGCGCGCGCCGCGCTGGAGGCGGCGCTGCGCAAGGGGCACGAGGCGCTGGCGGCCGGCAAGCCGGCGATGGACGCGGTCACCGCCGCGATCACCGTGCTGGAGAACGACCCGACCTTCAATGCCGGTCGTGGCGCGGTCTTCACCCATGACGGCAAGAACGAGCTCGATGCCTCGCTGATGGACGGCGCCACCCTGCGCGCGGGCGCGGTGGCGGGCGTGCACACCGTCAAGAACCCGATCCTGCTGGCGCGCGCGGTGATGGAGCATTCGCCGCACGTCATGATGATCGGGCAGGGCGCGGAGATGTTCGCCGCCGAGCAGAAGATCGAGCAGGTGGATCCGTCCTACTTCCGCACCGAGAAGCGCTGGCAGCAGCTGCAGCGCGCGTTGAAGGAAGAGGCCGCCGGGCAGGCGCACGCCGACCTGGAGACGGCCAAGCATTTCGGTACCGTCGGCGCGGTCGCGCTCGACGCGCAGGGCAAGCTGGCCGCGGGCACCTCCACCGGCGGCATGACCAACAAGCGCTACGGGCGCGTGGGCGACTCCCCGATCATCGGCGCCGGCACCTATGCCAGCGACAGCTGCGCGGTGTCGGGTACCGGCTGGGGCGAGTTCTACATCCGCCTGGCCGCGGCCCACGAGATCTGCTCGCGCATGAAGTACCTCGGCGAAACCCCGGCCCAGGCCGGCGACGAGGTCATCGTCAGGCGCCTGCCGGCGATGGGCGGCGATGGTGGCGCGATCGTGCTGTCGGCCGACGGCAAGGCGGCCACGCCGTTCAACACCGAGGGCATGTACCGCGGCTGGATCGGTGCCGACGGCGTGCCGCACGTGGCGATTTTCGCCGACGAGAAGCTGAAGATGCCGGGCGAGTGAGCGGGTCGCGCTGCCGGTGATGGAAATTTTCGCGGAATGTGAAAATTTCTGTTGACAGCATCGCGGGCCATCACCAGAATAGCGGGCTCTCCCACCCCTGACCGGTTAGGCCAAGGTCATCAGAAAAGGGGTGGAGCGGAGGGATACCCAAGCGGCCAACGGGGGCAGACTGTAAATCTGCTGGCTTACGCCTTCGGTGGTTCGAATCCACCTCCCTCCACCAGTTTCATGTTGTGGCTGTTTTCCCGGTGCGGGAGTAGTTCAATGGTAGAACCTCAGCCTTCCAAGCTGATGGTGCGGGTTCGATTCCCGTCTCCCGCTCCATTGAACGAAATTGAAAACATGTCATAATACAAAACTCGCTCACGTAGCTCAGTCGGTAGAGCACCTCCTTGGTAAGGAGGAGGTCGAAGGTTCGATTCCTTTCGTGAGCACCATCTTGCTCAAAGCGCCATAACCAACCAGTTACCGAGAAGAAGCAGCCATGTCCAAGGGTAAGTTCGAGCGTACCAAGCCGCACGTCAACGTCGGCACCATCGGCCACGTCGACCATGGCAAGACCACGCTGACCGCCGCGCTGACCAAGATCGGTGCCGAGCGTTTCGGTGGCGAGTTCAAGGACTACTCCTCGATCGACGCCGCGCCGGAAGAGAAGGCGCGTGGCATCACGATCTCGACCGCGCACGTCGAGTATGAATCCGCGACCCGCCACTACGCCCACGTGGACTGCCCGGGCCACGCCGACTACGTGAAGAACATGATCACCGGTGCGGCGCAGATGGACGGCGCGATCCTGGTGTGCTCGGCCGCCGACGGCCCGATGCCGCAGACCCGCGAGCACATCCTGCTGTCGCGCCAGGTCGGCGTGCCGTACATCGTCGTGTTCCTGAACAAGGCCGACATGGTGGACGACGCCGAGCTGCTCGAGCTGGTCGAGATGGAAGTGCGCGAGCTGCTGAGCAAGTACGACTTCCCGGGCGATGACACCCCGATCGTGCACGGTTCGGCCCGTCTGGCGCTGGAAGGCGACCAGAGCGACATCGGCGTGCCGGCGATCCTGAAGCTGGTCGATGCCCTGGACAGCTGGATCCCGACCCCGGAGCGCGACATCGACAAGCCGTTCCTGATGCCGGTGGAAGACGTGTTCTCGATCTCGGGCCGTGGCACCGTGGTGACCGGCCGTATCGAGCGCGGCATCATCAAGGTGGGTGACGAAATCGAAATCGTCGGCATCCGTCCGACCCAGAAGACCACCGTCACCGGCGTGGAAATGTTCCGCAAGCTGCTGGACCAGGGCCAGGCGGGCGACAACGCGGGCCTGCTGCTGCGCGGCACCAAGCGTGACGACGTGGAGCGCGGCCAGGTGCTGGCCAAGCCGGGTTCGATCACCCCGCACACCGAGTTCGAAGCCGAGGTGTACGTGCTGTCCAAGGACGAAGGTGGCCGTCACACCCCGTTCTTCAAGGGCTACCGTCCGCAGTTCTACTTCCGTACCACCGACATCACCGGCGCCGTGCAGCTGCCGGAGGGCGTCGAGATGGTGATGCCGGGCGACAACGTGAAGATGTCGGTCACGCTGATCAACCCGGTGGCGATGGACGAAGGCCTGCGCTTCGCCATCCGCGAAGGCGGCCGCACCGTCGGTGCCGGCGTCGTCGCCAAGATCACCAAGTAAGCCTGCAGTACCCGGCGGTAGTTGAGTCTGCCGCTGGTACGCGAATGGCGGGCCGGGAACCTCGGTCCGCCTTCGCCGTCTAAGGGACGTGAAACAAGCCAAGTCATACGCCAGTAGCTCAATTGGCAGAGCAGCGGTCTCCAAAACCGCAGGTTGGGGGTTCGAGTCCCTCCTGGCGTGCCACTTGCCACCTATCCAGTGACCTTGGTCGCGCCCGCAGCAAGAGTCGGATGAACAGCAAGATCGAGCATTCCAAGAGCGCCGCCTCCGGTGGCGATATGGTCAAGTACGTTGGCGCCGCCCTGCTGGTGCTGGCGGGCTTGTTCGTCTGGTTCTGGTTCTCCACTCCGGCGCGCGCGGTGCAGCTCGGTGCCTGGTCGGGTCAGTTGCGTGCGCTGGCCGTGGTCGTCGGCCTGGTCGCCGGCGGCGCGTTGTTCATGCTCACCGCCAAGGGCCACCAGGTCCGCGAGTTCCTTTCCGAGTCCCGGTTCGAGCTGCGCAAGGTCGTATGGCCGACCCGCCAGGAAGCCATCCGCATGACCTGGGTGGTGATCGTGGTCGTGATCGTGCTGAGCCTGCTGCTGGGTGGCTTCGACTTCGTGATCCAGAAGCTGACCCAGTGGTTCCTGGGGCGTTGAGGAGATAACAGTGAAACGTTGGTACGTCGTCCACGCCTATTCGGGCTTCGAGAAGTCGGTTGCCCAGGCCCTGCGTGACCGCATCGCCCGCGAGGGCATGGAGGAGCGTTTCGGCGACGTCCTGGTTCCGACCGAGGAAGTGGTGGAAATGCGCTCCGGCCAGAAGCGCCGTTCCGAGCGCAAGTTCTTCCCGGGTTACGTGCTGGTCCAGATCGAGACCCACGAGGAAGCCGGCATTCCGCGCATCGACAACGAAAGCTGGCACCTGGTCAAGGAAACCCCGAAGGTGCTGGGCTTCATTGGCGGCACCGCCGACCGCCCGCTGCCGATCCGTGACGACGAAGCCGCTGCCATCCTGGATCGCGTCCAGGAAGGCGTCGAGAAGCCGCGCCCGAAGGTGCTGTTCGAACCGGGCCAGATGGTCCGTGTCATCGACGGCCCGTTCAACGACTTCAATGGCGTGGTCGAGGAAGTCAACTACGAGAAGAGCCGCCTGCGCGTGTCGGTGCTGATCTTTGGTCGCGCCACCCCGGTCGAGCTCGAGTTCGGCCAGGTCGAAAAGGCGGTCTGAACCTTGCCGCCAGCCTGTTCAGGTTGGCGGCGTAAAAACTGCTAGAATTGCCGGCTCCCTGAAAGGGAGCTGAGACCAAAGGCCGCCGCGAGGTGGCCTTTGCCGCGATTCCAAGATTTCAAAGCGCGATGCCGGGACGCGTGATTCCCGGTCCGATGGGGAGCCTGTTGTCGCAAGGCGCTAGCACCCGGAGAGCACTCAAATGGCAAAGAAAGTTGTCGGTTACATCAAGCTGCAGGTGAAGGCCGGTCAGGCCAACCCCTCGCCGCCGGTCGGTCCTGCGCTGGGTCAGCGCGGCCTGAACATCATGGAGTTCTGCAAGGCGTTCAATGCCGCCACGCAGAAGCTGGAGCCGGGTATCCCGGTGCCGGTGATCATCACGGCCTACTCGGACCGTACCTTCACCTTCATCACCAAGAGCACCCCGGCCACCGTGCTGCTCAAGAAGGCGGCGGGCATCACCTCCGGCTCCAAGCGCCCGAACACCGACAAGGTGGGCAAGGTCACCCGCAAGCAGCTTGAAGAAATCTGCAAGGCGAAGGAGCCGGACCTGACGGCTGCCGACCTGGACGCCGCCGTGCGTACGATCGCGGGCTCGGCCCGTTCCATGGGCCTGGTGGTGGAGGGTTAATCAGATGGCACAGACCAAGCGTGAGAAGGCCATCAAGGCCGCCGTCGTCCCGGGCAAGAGCTACGCCTTCGAGGACGCGATCAACATCCTGAAGACCGCCACCAAGGCCAAGTTCGTCGAGTCGATCGACGTCGCCGTGCGCCTGGGCGTGGACGCGAAGAAGTCCGACCAGCAGGTGCGCGGTTCGACCGTGCTGCCGGCCGGTACCGGCAAGTCGGTGCGCGTGGCGGTGTTCGCCCCGGCCGGCGCCAAGGCTGACGAAGCCCTGGCCGCGGGCGCCGAAGCCGTCGGCATGGACGACCTGGCCGAGAAGATGCAGGCCGGCGACCTGAACTACGACGTGGTCATCGCGACCCCGGACGCCATGCGCGTCGTCGGCAAGCTGGGCACCGTGCTGGGCCCGCGCGGCCTGATGCCGAACCCGAAGGTCGGCACCGTTTCCCCGAACCCGGGCGAAGCCGTGAAGAACGCCAAGTCGGGCCAGGTCCGTTACCGCACCGACAAGGCCGGCATCATCCACTGCACCATCGGCAAGGCCAGCTTCGACAACGCCGCGCTGCAGTCGAACCTGCAGGCGCTGCTGCTGGACCTGATCAAGGCCAAGCCGGCCACCTCGAAGGGCACCTACCTGCAGAAGGTTTCGGTCAGCTCGACGATGGGCCCGGGCGTCACCGTCGACCAGTCGTCGCTGACCCTGAAGTAATTGTTTCAAGCGGATGCGGCACCCTGTGCCGTGTCCGTCATTTTGAAGGCGCCGAGCCGGTTTTTCCGGCCCGGTAGCCGTCAAAGACCGCAGGCGCGGTCAGCGCATACCGGCGACGGGCACGGACGCTCGATCTGGCAAGGAGTCGCCGCCGGCATAGCGGGATCGCTTAATCGATTCCCCGGAATCACCCTGCGTAGATGGTGCCGCCCTTCTGGAGTTTTTCTGGTTCACGCAGGTCTGGGATTCCCCGGGCCGGCACACTCCAGGTCTGGAATGGCCACCACCGGAGCGTCACCCCGATGCTCCCGGCGTCTAGGATGGATGCCGCACAGGACCGCACACGGCAGGAGCCGTAAGCGGAGTTCAATTGGAGGAGTGCAATGGCTCTCAATCTGTCCCAGAAGCAAGAAGTAGTCGCCGAACTGGCAGACGTCGCCGCCAAGGCCCACTCCTTGATCGCAGCCGAATACGCTGGCACCACGGTCGCCCAGATGACCGCGATGCGCAAGCAGGCCCGCGAAACCGGCGTTTTCTTGAAGGTTGTCAAGAACACGCTGGCCGCGCGCGCCGTCGAAGGCACCGATTTCGCAGTCGCTAAGGACCAGATGGTCGGTCCGCTGCTGTATGCGTTTTCGCTCGAGGAGCCCGGCGCCGCCGGTCGCCTGATCAAGGATGCCGCCAAGGGCAACGACAAGCTGCAGGCGAAGATCGTGGCCGTGGGTGGCGAAGTCTACCCGCCGAGCCACGTCGATGTGCTGGCATCGCTGCCGACCCGTGATCAGGCCCTGGCCATGCTGGCCCGCGTCCTGACCGAGCCGGTCACCATGTTCGCGCGCGCCGTCAAGGCTGTTGGTGAGAAGCAGAACGGTGGTGCGGCTGTCGAAGCTGCCGAGCCGGCCGCTGAAACCGCCTGAGTTCGACGTTTCCGTGGTTCTGAATAGAACCTCAACCCAGAATATTTTCCAAAGGTAATCAAAATGTCCCTTACCAACGAACAGATCGTCGACGCCATCGCCGAGAAGTCCCTGATGGAAGTGATGGAGCTGGTCAAGGCCATCGAAGACAAGTTCGGCGTTTCCGCCGCTGCCCCGGTCATGGCCGTCGCCGCTGCCGGCCCGGCCGCTGCCGTGGAAGAGCAGACCGAGTTCAACGTCATCCTGAAGGATGCCGGCGCCAAGAAGGTCGAAGTGATCAAGGCCGTGCGCGCCATCACCGGCCTGGGCCTGAAGGAAGCGAAGGATCTGGCCGAGGCCGGTGGCGTCGTGAAGGAAGGCGCTTCGAAGGAAGACGCCGAGAAGTTCAAGAAGGAACTGGAAGCCGCCGGCGCCACCGTCGAGCTGAAGTAAGCAGTTCCCTTGCGTCGCCATCGAATCACGGCGATGCAGCCAGGGCTGGGGGCCTAAAGCCCCCGGCCTTTGGTCGTTGTAGAGCCGGGCATGCCCGGTGCGGTGAAAAGCCCAACACGGGCTGCGTTCCAACCCCGGCCGGCCCGCGCATCGCGCGGCGGGCAGGGCGGCAGGCAGACGAGTTGGCAGTTGGAAGTAGCGGGAGAAGGCGTGCTGGTGCCGGCAATACCAGCGACTTCCAACTGACAATTTAAAAGTTCCCTTCCGGGTCGTGGACGCACGGCCCGCACAACAAGGTGGAAGATCCCATGACGTCCTATTCGTACACCGAAAAAAAGCGCATCCGCAAGGATTTCGGCAAGCAGCGCTCGATCCTCGAGGTGCCGTTCCTGCTCGCCATCCAGGTCGACTCGTACCGCGAGTTCCTGCAGGAGAACGTTGACCCGGCCAAGCGCTCCGACCACGGCCTGCACGCCGCGCTGAAGTCGGTGTTCCCGATCTCCAGCTACAGCGGCAATGCCGCCCTGGAGTACGTGGGCTACAAGCTGGGCGAGCCGGTGTTCGACGAGCGCGAGTGCCGCCAGCGCGGCATGAGCTACGGCGCGCCGCTGCGCGTGACCGTGCGCCTGGTCATCTACGACAAGGAATCGTCCACCAAGGCGATCAAGTACGTGAAGGAGCAGGAGGTCTACCTCGGCGAAATCCCGCTGATGACCGACAACGGCACCTTCATCGTCAACGGTACCGAGCGCGTCATCGTGTCGCAGCTGCACCGTTCGCCGGGCGTGTTCTTCGACCACGACCGCGGCAAGACCCACAGCTCGGGCAAGCTGCTGTACAGCGCCCGCATCATTCCCTACCGCGGTTCCTGGCTGGACTTCGAGTTCGACCCGAAGGACGCGCTGTTCACCCGCATCGACCGCCGCCGCAAGCTGCCGGTGTCGATCCTGCTGCGCGCGCTCGGCTACAACAACGAAGAAATGCTCAACGAGTTCTTCGACATCAACACCTTCCACATCCTGCCGGAAGGCGAGGGTGTGCAGCTGGAGCTGGTGGCCGAGCGCCTGCGCGGTGAAACCCTGGGCTTCGACCTGGCCGATGGCGACAAGGTCATCGTGGAAGCCGGCAAGCGCATCACCGCGCGCCACGTCAAGCAGCTGCAGGCCTCGGGCATCGCCGCGCTGGCCGTGCCGGACGACTACCTGGTCGGCCGCATCCTGTCGCACGACGTGGTCGACGCCAACACCGGCGAGCTGCTGGCCCAGGCCAACGACGAGATCACCGAAGAGCAGCTGCAGAACTTCCGCAAGGCCGGCGTGGACGCGGTCGGCACCCTGTGGGTGAACGACCTGGACCGCGGTCCGTACCTGTCCAACACCCTGCGCATCGACCCGACCAAGACCCAGCTCGAGGCCCTGGTCGAGATCTACCGCATGATGCGCCCGGGCGAGCCGCCGACCAAGGACGCCGCGCAGAACCTGTTCCACAACCTGTTCTTCACCTTCGAGCGCTACGACCTGTCCACGGTCGGCCGCATGAAGTTCAACCGCCGCGTCGGCCGCAAGGAAGTCACCGGCGAAGCCGTGCTGTACGACAGCAAGTACTTCGGCGAGCGCAACGACGAAGAGTCCAAGCGCCTGGTTTCCGCGCACGGCGACGGCTCGGACATCCTCGACGTGATCAAGGTCCTGACCGAGATCCGCAACGGCCGTGGCGTGGTGGACGACATCGACCACCTGGGCAACCGCCGCGTGCGTTCGGTCGGCGAAATGGCCGAGAACGTGTTCCGCGTGGGCCTGGTCCGCGTCGAACGCGCGGTCAAGGAGCGCCTGTCGATGGCCGAGTCCGAAGGCCTGACCCCGCAGGAGCTGATCAACGCCAAGCCGGTCGCCGCGGCCATCAAGGAATTCTTCGGTTCCTCGCAGCTGTCGCAGTTCATGGACCAGAACAACCCGCTGTCGGAAGTGACCCACAAGCGCCGCGTCTCGGCACTGGGCCCGGGCGGCCTGACCCGCGAGCGCGCCGGCTTCGAAGTGCGCGACGTGCACCCGACCCATTACGGCCGCGTCTGCACCATCGAAACCCCGGAAGGCCCGAACATCGGCCTGATCAACTCGCTGGCGGTGTTCGCCCGCACCAACCAGTACGGCTTCCTCGAGACCCCGTACCGCAAGGTCGTGGACGGCAAGGTCACCGACGACGTCGAGTACCTGTCGGCGATCGAGGAGAACGAGTACGTCATCGCCCAGGCCAACGCCCTGACCGATGCCAAGAACATGCTCACCGAGCAGTTCGTGCCGTGCCGTTACCAGGGCGAGTCGCTGCTGAAGCCGCCGGCGGAAGTGCATTTCATGGACGTCTCGCCGATGCAGACCGTGTCGGTCGCCGCGGCGCTGGTGCCGTTCCTGGAGCACGATGACGCCAACCGCGCACTGATGGGCGCGAACATGCAGCGCCAGGCCGTTCCGACCCTGCGTGCGCAGAAGCCGCTGGTCGGCACCGGCATCGAGCGCGCCGTGGCGCGTGACTCGGGCGTGACCGTGAATGCCCGTCGCGGTGGCGAGATCGTGCAGATCGACGCCGGCCGCATCGTGGTCAAGGTCAACGAGAACGAGATCACCGACGCCACCGACGCCGGCGTCGATATCTACAACCTGATCAAGTACACCCGCTCCAACCAGAACACCTGCATCAACCAGCGTCCGCTGGTGAAGGTGGGTGACGTCATCGCCCGCGGCGACGTGCTGGCCGACGGTCCGTCGACCGACATCGGCGAACTGGCCCTGGGCCAGAACATGCTGATCGCGTTCATGCCGTGGAACGGCTACAACTTCGAAGACTCCATCCTGCTCTCCGAGCGCGTGGTGGAAGAGGATCGCTACACCACGATCCACATCGAGGAGCTGACCTGCGTCGCGCGCGACACCAAGCTGGGGCCGGAGGAAATCTCGGCCGACATCCCGAACGTCTCCGAGCAGGCGCTGAACCGCCTGGACGAGAGCGGCGTGGTGTACATCGGTGCGGAAGTCCGCGCCGGCGACATCCTGGTGGGCAAGGTCACGCCGAAGGGCGAGAGCCAGCTGACCCCGGAAGAGAAGCTGCTGCGCGCGATCTTCGGCGAGAAGGCGTCCGACGTTAAGGACAGCTCGCTGCGCGTGCCGCCGGGCATGGACGGCACCGTCATCGACGTGCAGGTCTTCACCCGCGACGGCATCGAGAAGGACAAGCGCGCGCGCCAGATCGAAGAGAACGAGATCAAGCGCGTCAAGAAGGACTTCGACGACCAGTTCCGCATCCTGGAAGCGGCGATCTACGCGCGCCTGCGTTCGCAGATCGTGGGCAAGGTGGCCAATGGCGGTGCCGGCCTGAAGAAGGGCGACACCATCACCGACGCCTTCCTGGACGGCCTGAAGAAGGCCGACTGGTTCACCCTGCGCATGAAGGACGAGGACGCTTCGGAAGCCATCGAGCGCGCCCAGAAGCAGATCCAGGCGCACGAGAAGGAGTTCGAGCGCCGCTTCGCCGACAAGCGCGGCAAGATCACCCAGGGCGACGATCTGGCCCCGGGCGTGCTGAAGATGGTCAAGGTGTTCCTGGCGGTGAAGCGCCGCATCCAGCCGGGCGACAAGATGGCAGGCCGCCACGGCAACAAGGGTGTGGTCTCCAACGTGGTGCCGGTCGAGGACATGCCGTACATGGCCGACGGTACCTCGGTGGACATCTGCCTGAACCCGCTGGGCGTGCCGTCGCGCATGAACATCGGCCAGATCCTCGAAGTGCACCTGGGCTGGGCCGCCAAGGGCCTGGGCAAGCGCATCCAGAAGATGCTGGAGCAGCAGCGCGCGGTGAGCGAGCTGCGCGAGTTCCTCGGCAAGATCTACAACCACGACAGCAAGCTGTCCGGTGATCGCGTCGACCTGTCGCAGTTCAGCGACGAGGAGCTGGTGGCGCTGGCCAGGAACCTGACCGACGGCGTGCCGATGGCGACCCCGGTGTTCGACGGCGCGCACGAGGACGAGATCCGCGAGATGCTGAACCTGGCATACCCGGATGGCGACAAGGACACCGAGCAGCTGGGCTTCAACGCCAGCAAGACGCAGATGCAGCTGTACGACGGCCGCACCGGCGAGGCGTTCGACCGCAAGACCACCGTCGGCTACATGCACTACCTGAAGCTGAACCACCTGGTCGACGACAAGATGCACGCCCGTTCGACCGGTCCGTACTCGCTCGTCACCCAGCAGCCGCTGGGCGGCAAGGCGCAGTTCGGCGGCCAGCGCTTCGGTGAGATGGAAGTCTGGGCGCTGGAAGCCTACGGCGCGGCCTACACCCTGCAGGAAATGCTGACGGTGAAGTCCGACGACGTGCAGGGCCGCAACCAGATGTACAAGAACATCGTCGACGGCGAGCACGAGATGGTCGCGGGCATGCCGGAGTCCTTCAACGTGCTGGTGAAGGAAATCCGCTCCCTGGCCATCAACATGGAACTGGAAGACAACTGATCGAGCAGGCGCCGCCGCAGTGATGCGGCGGCGCCGCCGGCAGCGCCCTGACAGCCCATCGACACAGCATTCCTCCTTTCGGAGAACACCATGAAAGACCTGCTCAATCTCTTCAACCAGCAGCGCCAGACGCTGGACTTCGACGCGATCAAGATCGGCCTGGCTTCGCCGGACCTGATCCGCTCCTGGTCCTTCGGCGAGGTGAAGAAGCCGGAAACCATCAATTACCGCACCTTCAAGCCGGAACGCGACGGCCTGTTCTGCGCCGCCATCTTCGGCCCGGTGAAGGACTACGAGTGCCTGTGCGGCAAGTACAAGCGCATGAAGCACCGCGGCGTCGTGTGCGAGAAGTGCGGCACCGAAGTGACCCTGGCCAAGGTGCGCCGCGAGCGCATGGGCCACATCGACCTGGCTTCGCCGGTCGCGCACATCTGGTTCCTCAAGTCGCTGCCGTCGCGCATCGGCCTGATGCTGGACATGACCCTGCGCGACATCGAGCGCGTGCTGTACTTCGAAGCGTACGTGGTGACCGAGCCGGGCCTGACCGCCCTGGAGCGCCGCCAGCTGCTGACTGAAGAGCAGTACCTGCAGGCGCGCCAGGAGCACGGTGACGACTTCGACGCCGCCATGGGCGCCGAGGCCGTGTACGAGCTGCTGCGCACCATCGACCTGCAGGCCGAGATGGTGAAGCTGAAGGAGGAGATCGCCTCCACCGGTTCGGAAACCAAGCTCAAGCGCCTGACCAAGCGCATCAAGCTGGTCGAGGCCTTCCTGGAATCGGGCAACCGTCCGGAATGGATGGTCATGACCGTGCTGCCGGTGCTGCCGCCGGACCTGCGCCCGCTGGTGCCGCTGGACGGTGGCCGCTTCGCGACCTCCGACCTGAACGACCTGTACCGCCGCGTCATCAACCGCAACAACCGCCTGCGCCGCCTGCTGGAGCTCAACGCGCCGGACATCATCGTGCGCAACGAAAAGCGCATGCTGCAGGAATCGGTTGACGCGCTGCTGGACAACGGCCGCCGCGGCCGTGCCATCACCGGCACCAACAAGCGCCCGCTCAAGTCGCTGGCCGACATGATCAAGGGCAAGCAGGGTCGCTTCCGCCAGAACCTGCTCGGCAAGCGCGTGGACTACTCCGGCCGTTCGGTGATCACCGTCGGTCCGTACCTGAAGCTGCACCAGTGCGGCCTGCCGAAGAAGATGGCGCTGGAGCTGTTCAAGCCGTTCGTGTTCGCCAAGCTGCAGCGTCGCGGCCTGGCCACCACCATCAAGGCCGCCAAGAAGCTGGTCGAGCGCGAGGAAGGCGAGGTCTGGGACATCCTGGAAGAAGTCATCCGCGAGCATCCGGTGCTGCTGAACCGCGCGCCGACCCTGCACCGCCTCGGCATCCAGGCGTTCGAGCCGCTGCTGATCGAAGGCAAGGCGATCCAGCTGCACCCGCTGGTCTGCACCGCGTTCAACGCCGACTTCGACGGTGACCAGATGGCCGTGCACGTGCCGCTTTCGCTGGAAGCCCAGCTGGAAGCGCGTGCGCTGATGATGTCCACCAACAACATCCTGTCGCCGGCCAACGGCGAGCCGATCATCGTGCCGTCGCAGGACGTGGTGTTGGGCCTGTACTACCTCAGCCGCGCCCTGATCAACAAGAAGGGCGAGGGCATGGTGTTCGCCAACACCAACGAAGTGAAGCGCGCCTACGACAACCGCGTGGTCGAGCTGCACGCCAAGGTCAAGGTGCGCATCACCCAGGTCGAGCGCGACGAACAGGGCAACAAGGTCAGCAGGACCTCGATCCAGGACACGACCGTCGGCCGTGCGCTGCTGAGCGAGATCATGCCCGAGGGCCTGCCGTTCGAGCTGTGCAACACCGAGATGACCAAGAAGAACATCTCGCGCCTGATCAACCAGAGCTACCGTCTGCTCGGCCTGAAGGACACCGTGGTGTTCGCCGACAAGCTGATGTACACCGGCTACGCCTACGCGACCCGCGCCGGCGTGTCGATCGGCATCGACGACATGCTGATCCCGGACGAGAAGAAGGGCATCCTGGGCGAAGCCGAGCAGGAAGTGCTGGAAATCCAGGAGCAGTACCAGTCGGGCCTGGTCACCGCCGGCGAGCGCTACAACAAGGTGGTCGACATCTGGTCGCGTACCAACGAGCGCATCGCCAAGGCGATGATGGAAACCATCGGTACCGAAAAGGTCGAGGACGCCGAGGGCAAGCTGGTCGACCAGAAGTCGATGAACTCGCTGTACATCATGGCCGACTCCGGCGCCCGTGGTAGCCAGGCGCAGATCCGCCAGCTGGCCGGCATGCGTGGCCTGATGGCCCGTCCGGATGGCTCGATCATCGAGACGCCCATCAAGGCGAACTTCCGCGAAGGCCTGAACGTGCAGGAGTACTTCAACTCCACCCACGGTGCCCGTAAGGGTCTGGCCGATACCGCGCTGAAGACCGCGAACTCCGGTTACCTGACCCGCCGCCTGGTCGACGTGGCGCAGGACGTGGTGATCACCGAAGTCGACTGCGGCACCGTCGATGGCCTGACCATGACCCCGATCGTGGAAGGCGGCGACGTGGTCGAGCCGCTGAAGGACCGCGTGCTGGGCCGCGTCGTGGCCGAGGACGTGTTCCTGCCGGGCAACGACGAGGATCCGATCGTCACCCGCAACACGCTGCTCGACGAAGCCTGGGTGCAGAAGCTCGAGGACGCCGGCGTGCAGTCGATCAAGGTGCGCTCGACCATCACCTGCGAAAGCTCGTTCGGCGTGTGCTCGCGCTGCTACGGCCGCGACCTGGCCCGTGGCCACCTGGTCAACATCGGCGAAGCGGTCGGCGTCATCGCCGCGCAGTCGATCGGTGAGCCGGGTACCCAGCTGACCATGCGTACGTTCCACATCGGTGGCGCGGCATCGCGTGCGGCGGCGGTGGACAACATCACCGTCAAGACCACCGGTTCGGTGAAGTTCAACAACCTCAAGCACGTCGACCACGCCAACGGTTCGCTGGTGGCGGTGTCGCGTTCGGGCGAAGTGTCGGTGCTCGACGCCCACGGCCGCGAGCGCGAGCGCTACAAGCTGCCGTACGGTGCCACCATCACGGTCAAGGACGGTGCCGAGATCAAGGCCGGCCAGACCGTGGCCAACTGGGATCCGCACAACCACCCGATCGTGTCGGAAGTGGCCGGCTTCATCCGCTTCATCGACTTCATCGACGGCGTCACCGTCATCGAGAAGACCGACGAGCTGACCGGCCTGGCCTCGCGCGAGATCACCGATCCCAAGCGCCGTGGCTCGCAGGCCAAGGACCTGCGTCCGCTGGTGCGCATCGTCGATGCCAAGGGCAACGACCTGACCATCCCGGGCACCGACCTGCCGGCGCAGTACCTGCTGCCGCCGCGCTCGATCGTCAACCTGCAGGACGGCGCCCCGGTGGGCGTGGGCGACGTGGTCGCCAAGATCCCGCAGGAAGCGTCCAAGACCCGCGACATCACCGGTGGCCTGCCGCGCGTGGCCGACCTGTTCGAGGCGCGCAAGCCGAAGGATCCGGCGATCCTGGCCGAGCGTTCGGGCATCATCAGCTTCGGCAAGGACACCAAGGGCAAGCAGCGCCTGATCATCAAGGACACCGATGGTTCCGAGCACGAGGAGCTGATTCCGAAGTACCGCCAGATCATCGTGTTCGAAGGCGAGCACGTCAGCCGCGGTGAAACCATCGTGGACGGCGAGCCGAGCCCGCAGGACATCCTGCGCCTGAAGGGCGTGGAGGAGCTGGCGCGCTACCTGGTCAAGGAAATCCAGGACGTTTACCGCCTGCAGGGCGTGAAGATCAACGACAAGCACATCGAAGTGATCTCGCGCCAGATGCTGCGCAAGGTCGAGATCGTCGACCAGGGCGGCAGCAAGTTCCTCAATGGCGAGCAGGCCGAGCGCCAGCGCGTGATCGAGGAAAATGCCAAGCTGGTGACCCGCAACGAGCTGCCGGCCCGCTTCGAGCCAGTGCTGCTGGGCATCACCAAGGCCTCGCTGGCGACCGAGTCGTTCATCTCGGCGGCGTCGTTCCAGGAGACCACCCGCGTGCTGACCGAGGCGGCCGTGCGCGGCACCGCGGACAACCTGCGCGGCCTGAAGGAAAACGTGATCGTCGGCCGCCTGATTCCGGCGGGTACCGGTCTTGCGTACCACACCAAGCGCCGTCGCGGCGCCTCCGGCCTGACCGAGTCGGAGATCGAGACCCTGGCCGGTACGGCAGTGGCGGTCGAGTCGGAGGTTGCGTCGGCTGAAGCTGAACAGGCTGCAGGCGGCGAGGAGTGAGGTAGGTCCGGCCATTGGCCGGGCGCTTTGAAGAACCGCCGGTCCGCCCGGGCCGGTGGTTCAACCTGAACGGGGTACATGGAGGCCCCCCTGTAACGGCCCGGGATCAGGGCTGGCCTGGAAGGGACGCGTTTGACTGCGTTCTGGACGGGTTGCTACAATCGTCTGTCTCGGCAGGCCTGAATTTCGGGCCTGCTTTCCATTTTCCGCATCTGGCCGTTTTTGCGGCCCCAATCAGAAGAACCTACTGATGGCGACGATCAACCAGCTGGTCCGCAAGCCGCGGCAAGCGACCACCTACAAGAGTGCCTCGCCGGCGCTCGACAAGTGCCCGCAGCGCCGTGGCGTCTGCACCCGTGTCTACACCACCACCCCGAAGAAGCCGAACTCGGCTCTGCGCAAGGTTGCCAAGGTCCGCCTGACCAACCAGGAAGAGGTCATTTCCTACATCGGTGGTGAAGGCCACAACCTGCAGGAGCACTCCGTGGTCCTGATCCGCGGCGGTCGCGTCAAGGACCTGCCGGGTGTGCGTTACCACACCGTTCGCGGCTCGCTCGACGCCGCCGGCGTCGCCAAGCGTCGCCAGGCCCGTTCCAAGTACGGCGCCAAGCGTCCGAAGGCCTAAGGAGAGAGCACTATGTCGCGTAAGGGTAATACTCCGCAGCGTTCCGTCCTGCCCGATCCGAAGCACGGAAGCGAAACCATCGCCCGCTTCATCAACATGGTCATGCAGAGCGGCAAGAAGTCGGTCGCCGAGAAGATCGTGTACGGCGCCATGGACGTGATCGGCGAAAAGAATCCGAATGCCATCGAGCTGGTGCAGAAGGCGCTGGACAACGTGGCTCCGGCCGTCGAAGTGAAGTCGCGCCGCGTCGGCGGCGCCACCTACCAGGTGCCGGTCGAAGTGCGCGCCTCGCGCAAGATGGCGCTGGCCATGCGCTGGCTGATCGAGTCGGCCCGCAAGCGCGGCGAGAACTCGATGCCGCGCAAGCTGGCCGCCGAGCTGCTGGACGCCTCGGAAAACCGTGGCGGCGCCATCAAGAAGCGTGAAGAAACCCACCGCATGGCGGAAGCGAACAAGGCGTTCGCGCACTACCGCTGGTGAGTTTGAAGGCCTTGTGAACACAGGCCGGTGACACCATCTGGGTGTCACCTCGCGGTGACAGAATCGCCGCGTCAACCCGAAGGCCGCCGAAAGGCGGCGTTCGGCCATTCCGAAATCCGAAAAATCTGAGAGGCTCCCCGTGGCCCGCACCACTCCCATCGAGCGTTACCGCAACTTCGGCATCATGGCCCACATCGATGCCGGCAAGACCACCACGTCCGAGCGCATCCTGTTCTACACCGGCAAGAGCCACAAGCTGGGTGAGGTGCACGATGGCGCCGCCACCATGGACTGGATGGAGCAGGAGCAGGAGCGTGGCATCACGATCCAGTCCGCTGCCACCACCGCGTTCTGGAAGGGCATGGACAAGTCCATGCCGGAGCACCGCTTCAACATCATCGATACCCCCGGGCACGTCGACTTCACCATCGAAGTCGAGCGTTCGCTGCGCGTGCTCGACGGCGCGGTGTTCGTGCTGTGCGCCGTCGGTGGCGTGCAGCCGCAGTCCGAGACGGTGTGGCGCCAGGCCAACAAGTACCACGTGCCGCGCATCGCGTTCGTCAACAAGATGGACCGCACCGGCGCCAACTTCTTCAAGGTCCGTGACCAGCTGAAGGCCCGCCTGGGCGCCGTGCCGGTGCCGATGCAGATCCCGGTGGGTGCCGAGGACAACTTCCAGGGCGTGGTCGACCTGGTGAAGATGAAGGCCATCGCGTGGGACGAGAAGTCCCAGGGCATGAGCTTCGAGTACCGCGACATCCCGGCCGAGCTGCAGGCCCAGGCCGAGGAAGCGCGCGCGTTCATGGTCGAGTCGGCCGCCGAAGCCAGCGAAGAGCTGATGGAGAAGTACCTGGGCGGCGAGGAGCTGACCGAGGACGAGATCTACAACGCCCTGCGTATCCGTACGCTGGCGACCGAGATCGTGCCGATGTTCTGCGGCTCGGCGTTCAAGAACAAGGGCGTGCAGGCCATGCTCGACGGCGTCATCAAGCTGCTGCCGTCGCCGGTCGACGTGCCGGCGGTCAAGGGCACCGACATCGACGACGAGAGCAAGGAAATGTCGCGCGAATCCAGCGACAAGGCCCCGTTCTCGGCGCTGGCGTTCAAGATCATGACCGACCCGTTCGTGGGTTCGCTGACCTTCTTCCGCGTCTACTCGGGCGTGCTGAACGCCGGCGACCAGGTGCTGAACTCGGTGCGCAACAAGAAGGAGCGCATCGGCCGCGTGCTGCAGATGCACTCCAACAACCGCGAAGAGATCAAGGAAGTGCTGGCCGGCGACATCGCCGCGGCGGTGGGCCTGAAGGACGTCACCACCGGTGACACCCTGTGCGCCATCGACGCCCCGATCGTCCTGGAGCGCATGGCGTTCCCGGAGCCGGTGATCTCCATGGCGGTCGAGCCGAAGACCAAGTCCGACCAGGAAAAGATGGGCATGGCCCTGGGCCGTCTGGCGCAGGAAGACCCGTCGTTCCGCGTCAAGACCGACGAAGAGTCGGGCCAGACGATCATCTCGGGCATGGGCGAGCTGCACCTGGACATCATCGTCGACCGCCTGAAGCGCGAGTTCAACGTCGAGGCCAACGTCGGCAAGCCGCAGGTCGCGTACCGCGAAACCATCCAGGCCGCGGACGTGAAGTCGGATTACAAGCACGCCAAGCAGTCCGGTGGTAAGGGCCAGTACGGTCACGTCGTGATCGAGATGTCCCCGATCACCGCCGCCGACCGCGAGAAGCACGGCGCCGACATCAAGGACGACTTCCTGTTCCTGAACGAGATCACCGGTGGCGTGATTCCGAAGGAATTCATCCCGTCGGTTGAAAAGGGCCTGCGCGAGACCATCACCAGCGGCCCGCTGGCCGGCTTCCCGGTGGTGGACGTGAAGGTCAAGCTGGTGTTCGGTTCGTACCACGACGTCGACTCCTCGGAAATGGCGTTCAAGCTGGCCGCCTCGATGGCGTTCAAGCAGGGCTTCGCCAAGGCCAAGCCGGTGCTGCTGGAGCCGATCATGAAGGTCGAGATCGTGACCCCGGAGGACTACCAGGGCGACGTGATGGGCGACGTGAGCCGTCGCCGCGGCGTGCTGCAGGGTTCGGACACCAGCGTTTCGGGCGTTGTCATCAATGCGATGATCCCGCTGGGCGAAATGTTCGGTTACGCCACCCAGCTGCGTTCGATGACCCAGGGTCGCGCCACGTTCTCGATGGAGTTCGACCACTACGAGCCGGCGCCGAACAACATCGCCGAAACCGTCATCAAGAAGGCCTGAGCCCGCGGGGCTCAGGTTCTCCACACAACTTTCAGCTAATCAAGGAATATCAAAATGTCCAAGGGTAAGTTCGAGCGTACCAAGCCGCACGTCAACGTCGGCACCATCGGCCACGTCGACCATGGCAAGACCACGCTGACCGCCGCGCTGACCAAGATCGGTGCCGAGCGTTTCGGTGGCGAGTTCAAGGACTACTCCTCGATCGACGCCGCGCCGGAAGAGAAGGCGCGTGGCATCACGATCTCGACCGCGCACGTCGAGTATGAATCCGCGACCCGCCACTACGCCCACGTGGACTGCCCGGGCCACGCCGACTACGTGAAGAACATGATCACCGGTGCGGCGCAGATGGACGGCGCGATCCTGGTGTGCTCGGCCGCCGACGGCCCGATGCCGCAGACCCGCGAGCACATCCTGCTGTCGCGCCAGGTCGGCGTGCCGTACATCGTCGTGTTCCTGAACAAGGCCGACATGGTGGACGACGCCGAGCTGCTCGAGCTGGTCGAGATGGAAGTGCGCGAGCTGCTGAGCAAGTACGACTTCCCGGGCGATGACACCCCGATCGTGCACGGTTCGGCCCGTCTGGCGCTGGAAGGCGACCAGAGCGACATCGGCGTGCCGGCGATCCTGAAGCTGGTCGATGCCCTGGACAGCTGGATCCCGACCCCGGAGCGCGACATCGACAAGCCGTTCCTGATGCCGGTGGAAGACGTGTTCTCGATCTCGGGCCGTGGCACCGTGGTGACCGGCCGTATCGAGCGCGGCATCATCAAGGTGGGTGACGAAATCGAAATCGTCGGCATCCGTCCGACCCAGAAGACCACCGTCACCGGCGTGGAAATGTTCCGCAAGCTGCTGGACCAGGGCCAGGCGGGCGACAACGCGGGCCTGCTGCTGCGCGGCACCAAGCGTGACGACGTGGAGCGCGGCCAGGTGCTGGCCAAGCCGGGTTCGATCACCCCGCACACCGAGTTCGAAGCCGAGGTGTACGTGCTGTCCAAGGACGAAGGTGGCCGTCACACCCCGTTCTTCAAGGGCTACCGTCCGCAGTTCTACTTCCGTACCACCGACATCACCGGCGCCGTGCAGCTGCCGGAGGGCGTCGAGATGGTGATGCCGGGCGACAACGTGAAGATGTCGGTCACGCTGATCAACCCGGTGGCGATGGACGAAGGCCTGCGCTTCGCCATCCGCGAAGGCGGCCGCACCGTCGGTGCCGGCGTCGTCGCCAAGATCACCAAGTAATCGCGCTTTTCCCGTTCGCGGGGAGCGTCGGACAAGGGCGGCCTCCGGGCCGCCCTTTTTCGTTGCCGCGGCCGGATGCCGGCGATCTTGCCGGGGCGTGCGCACGGCGTTGCCGGCAGGCGCAGGCGGCTGCGCCCGGCTGGACGGCTGCCCGGCCCATGTCCGAAGCGGCGGATGCGGGCGTGGCGCCTGGGCGCGGGCGGCGCTCACGCCGGGTGCCGCGCCCTGCGGTCGCCGATGGCGGAAAACGCCCGCTTCCCCGCTCTTGTATCCATGGGGTGCGCACGGCGCGCCGCAATCCGGTACGGCCGGCATGACCTTCGCTACGTGAATCCGGCGATGGATGCCCCTAAGGTGCCGCATGTGGCGGTGTCGGCCGCCGGCAGGACAAACGCGAGGAGAAGACGGATGTTGCGAGCAGTGGGACAGGGGCGGCGCCGGGCGCTTGCAGTGGCGCTGGCGGCGTTCGCGGCGGTGGCGCAGGCGGCGGTGCCGGCACCGAAGGAGCACTTCGGCTTCACCATCGGCGATGACTACATGCTCGCCAACTACACCCAGACCGAAGCCTATTTCCGCAAGGTCGCGGCCACGTCGGACCGCTTCCGGCTGGTGGAGCTGGGCAGGACGTCGGAAGGGCGCCCGCAGCTGATGCTGATCGCTTCGGCGCCGGCCAACCTGGCGCGCCTCGACGAGTACCGCGCCATCTCCGAGCGACTGGCGCGGGCACGCGACGACGCCGCGGTCGCGCGCGGGCTGGCGGAGCAGGGCAAGGCGGTGGTGTGGATCGACGGCGGCCTGCATGCCAACGAAACGGTCGGTGCGCACCAGCTGATCGAGACCGTGTGGCAGCTGGCCAGCCGCGACGATGCCGAGACCCGCCGGATCCTCGACGACACCATCATCCTGCTGGTCCACGCCAACCCGGACGGACAGGAGCTGTACTCGGACTGGTACATGCGCGAGCCGGTGCCGGCCAAGCGCGTGCTCGACAAGCCGCCGCGCCTGTACCAGAAGTACGCCGGGCACGACAACAACCGCGACTTCTACATGGCCGCGCTGCAGGAAACGCGCAACCTCAACCTGGCCATGTACACGCGCTGGTACCCGCAGATCGTCTACAACCACCACCAGACCTCGCCCAAGGGCACGGTCATCGTGATCCCGCCGTACCGCGACCCGTACAACTACAACATCGACGCGATGATCCCGGTCGGGCTGGAAGCGCTGGGCTCGGCGATGAACCTGCGTTACCTGCAGGAGGGCAAGCCCGGCGCGGTGTCCAAGGGTGGCAGCGTGTATTCCACCTGGTGGAATGGCGGCCTGCGCACCATGCCGTACTTCCACAACATGCTCGGCGTGCTGACCGAGATCACCGGCAACCCGACGCCGATGCAGATCCCGTTCCTGCCCGAGCGGCAGCTGCCGGACAGCAACCTGCCGGCACCGGTGCCGGCGCAGACCTGGCATTTCCGCCAGTCCATCGACTACAGCCTGACCGCCAACTGGGCGTTGCTGGACTATGCCTCGCGCAATCGCGAACAGCTGCTGTGGAACATCTACCGCATGGGCCGCAACGCCATCGAGCGCGGCAGCCGCGACACCTGGACCCCGCGCCCGAGTGCGCTGGCCGCCGCCCGCGTCGCGGCCGGCAAGGACGGAAAGCCTGCCACGGAGCTTGATGCCGCCCAGGTCGACGCGCTGCTGCGCAGTCCGGACCAGCGGGATCCGCGCGGCTACATCATTCCGGCCGACCAGGCGGACTTCCCGACCGCGACGGCCTTCGTCAATGCGCTGCAGCTGGCGGGTGTGGAGGTGTCGCGCGCCAGCCGGCCGTTCGCGGTGGCCGGCCGCCGGTACCCGGCCGGCTCGTTCGTGGTCCGGGCCGACCAGGCCTTCCGGCCACACGTGCTGGACATGTTCGAGCCGCAGGACCATCCACATGACTTCGAGTACGAGGGCGGCCCGCCGATCGCGCCCTACGACTCGGCCGGCTGGACGCTGGCCTTCCAGATGGGCGTGGCCTTCGACCGCGTGCTGGAGGGCTTCGACGGCCCCTTCGAGGCGCTGCCGGCCGGGCAGCTGCAGGTGCCGGCCGATGTGCCGGTGCCGGGCTCGGCCAATGGCTACCTGCTCGATGCGCGTGCCAACAACAGCGTGATCGCGGTCAATCGCCTGCTGAAGGCGGGCGTGCCGGTGCGGCGCCTGCAGGACCGCGATGGCGCCTTCTTCGTGCCGGCGGCCGCGCCCGACGCGCTGGCCGCCGCCCTGTGCGGGACCGGCGTGCGGGCGCTTGCCGCCGACCGGCGCGTCACTGGCGGCGTGCCGGTGAAGGCGCCGCGGATCGCGCTGTGGGACCACTACGGCGGCTCCATGGTGTCCGGTTGGACCCGGCTGGTCCTGGACAGCTTCGGCTTCGACTAT